>NZ_BAAGPQ010000015.1:0-460786 GCF_054783995.1 Actinocorallia aurea | reverse complement strand
ACCGCCGCAATACACTTGGGAAAGGCCCCGAACTTCGGTTCGGGGCCTTTTCGCATTTCCGCACCTGGAAAAGCCTTTCGGCCGTCTCGGTCCCACCTGTTTCCGGGCGGCACGGGGCCGGAGGCACGGTGGTCAGGCGCGGTACTTGAGTTCGTCCGTGGCCAGGCGCATGAGGCGGTCGCCGTCGATGGTGTGGCCGAGGCCCGGCTGGGACAGGGGGACTGCCACGACGCCGCCGGTGGCGCGGAGCGGCGGGTCCAGGTATTCGGGGCCGCCGACGAATTCGGTGATGTCGCTGGGGAGGGTGCAGCCGGGGAGGCTGGCGAGGGCGACGGACGCGGCCTTGCCGATGCCGAAGACGCCGGAGCCGCCGCACCAGATGTCCCAGCCCGAGGCGTAGGCCAGGTCGTGTGCTGCGCGGGCGGCGGTGAGGCCGCCGAGGGTGCCGACGCGGAGGCTGAGGGCGCGGCCGGCGTCGAGGCCGATGGCGGCCTGGAGGGTGTCGAGGTCGGTGATGTCGGGGGCGACCGCCGCGCGGACCGCCCGCTGGAGTTCGGCGTGCGGGGCGAGGTCGACGAAGGGCCGTTCGATGGCGACGAGGTCGTAGGCGTCGAGTGCTTCGAGGGTGCCCAGGTGCTCGGGGGTGCCGTCGTAGGTGTGGTCGCCGTCGACCTGGAGGGCGAGGGTGGGAAAGGCCTCGCGGACGGTGCGCAGTGGTTCGAGGTCCCAGCCGGGCCGGATCTCCAGGGTGATCCGGGAGAAGCCGCCGCCGATGTAGCGGTTGACGAGGGTCGGCAGGATGTCGGGTGTCGCCTGGAGGGGGATGCGGGCGCCGGTGACGACGGAGGTGCGGGTGCCGCCTAGCGCGTGCGCGACGGGCACGCCGTGGAGGCGACCCCAGAGGTCCCAGGCGGCGATCTCGGTGGCGGCGGTGGCGCGGGGCCCGCCGAGCGCGCGCAGGCCGCCGAGGTCTTCGGGGTGGTCCCATTCGAGGTGGGGGAGGGCAGGGCCGATGCGTTCGCGCAGGTCGGTCCAGGTGTCGTCGTCGAGGAGGGCGCATTCGCCCCAGCCGACGGTCCCGTCTTCGGCGGTGAGCCGGACGAGGACGCTCTCGGGGCGGCGCCCGCGGTGCAGGGCGACACGGAAGGCCCTGAATTCCCGGATCGACGGCACGGTCACCCCTCTCGACGACGTTGTCTACCCGTCCATGATCTCACGGCCGACCCCACCCCTCGTGAACCAAGCAAGTGCTTGGTAAGCTGCGCGGCATGACGGTTCCCCAGTACCCGGCCCCGCGCGGCCTGCTCGAAGGCAAGGTCGTCGTCATCACCGCGGCAGCGGGCGCGGGAATCGGCGGCGCGACGGCCCGCCGCTGTCTGGAGGAGGGCGCCCGCGTGGCGATCTCCGACGCGCACGAGCGCCGCCTCGCCCAGTCCGCCGAGGACCTCGCCAAGGAGTTCGGCGCGGACCGCGTCACCTCGGTCCCGTGCGACGTGACCTCCGAAGAGCAGGTCCAGGCCCTCTACGCGCACGCGGTCGCGGTCTTCGGCCGCATCGACGTCGCGGTGAACAACGCGGGCCTCGGCGGCACCGACGACCTGGTCGACATGCCCGACGAGCGCTGGGACCGCGTCCTGGACATCACCCTGAACGGGACCATGCGCTGCACCCGCGCGGCGCTGCGCCGGATGCGCGACCAGGGCGACGGCGGCGTGATCGTCAACAACGCGTCGGTGATCGGCTGGCGGGCGCAGAAGGGCCAGAGCCACTACGCCGCGGCCAAGGCCGGCGTGATGGCCCTGACGAGGTGCGCCGCTCTGGAGGCCGCGGAGTTCGGCGTCCGGATCAACGCGGTGGCACCCTCTCTGGCGATGCATCCGCACCTGGTCAAGGTGACAAGCGAGGAACTGCTCGCCGAACTCACCTCCCGCGAGGCCTTCGGCAGGTACGCCGAGCCGTGGGAGGTCGCGAACGTGATCGTCTTCCTGGCCGGCGAGTACTCGTCCTACATGACGGGCGAGGTCGTCGCGGTCAGCAGCCAGCACCCCTGAGCGAGGAGAACAGCTATGGCAGAGGCCTACATCGTCGACGCGGTCCGCAGCCCCGTCGGGCGGCGCAACGGCGGGCTGGCGGAGGTCCACCCGGCCGACCTGGGCGCGCACGCGATCAGCGCGCTGATCCGGCGCACGGGCATCGACCCGGCGGCCGTGGACGACGTGGTGTTCGGCTGCGTCGACACCGTCGGGCCGCAGGCCGGGGACATCGCCCGGACGGCCTGGCTGGCCGCGGGCCTGCCCGAGGAGGTCCCCGGGACGACCGTGGACCGCCAGTGCGGATCGTCCCAGCAGGCGGTGCACTTCGCCGCGCAGGGCGTCATGTCGGGGACGCAGGACCTCGTGGTCGCGGGCGGCGTGCAGAACATGTCGAAGATCCCGATCGCGTACGCGATGACGGCGGGTGTCGCACTGGGCTTCGCGGGGCCGTTCGCCGGTTCGACGGGCTGGGAGGCCCGCTACGGCGACCAGGAGGTGTCGCAGTTCCGCGGCGCCGAGATGATCGCCGAGCAGTGGGGCATCACGCGGGAGGCCATGGAGGAATTCGCTTACAGCTCGCACCAGCGCGCGCTCAGGGCGATCGACGAAGGCAGGTTCGCCAAGGAGATCGCGCCGATCGCCGGGGTGGAGCACGACGAGGGACCGCGCCGCGACACGACGCTGGAGAAGATGCGCGGCCTGCGGACGCTGGTGGAGGGCGGAAGGCTGACCGCGGCCTTGGCCTCGCAGATCTCCGACGGCTCCGCGGCGCTCCTCATCGCCTCGGAGCAGGCCGTCCGCGACCACGGGCTGACCCCGCGGGCCCGGATCCACCACCTGAGCGTGCGCGGCGAGGACCCGGTGCGGATGCTGAGCGCGCCGATCCCCGCGACGTTCCACGCGCTGAAGAAGGCGGGCATGTCGATGGACGACATCGACGCGGTAGAGATCAACGAGGCGTTCGCCTCGGTGGTCCTGGCCTGGTTGAAGGACACCGGCTACGACCCGGAGAAGACCAACCCGAACGGCGGCGCCATCTCCCTCGGCCACCCCCTCGGCGCGACGGGGGCGCGGCTCATGACGTCGCTGCTGGGCGAGCTGGAGCGGACCGGCGGAAGGTACGGCCTCCAGACGATGTGCGAAGGCGGCGGGCAGGCCAACGTGACGATCATCGAGCGCCTCTGAACCGGCCGCCTCTGAGCCTCCGCTTGCGGTAGCCGCCGTCCTCCAGTCCCGCGAGCCGTTCGAAGGGGTTGTAGGAGGCCCAGTCGCCGCACAGCGCGTACGACACGAGGACGCACGCCACGTAGGGGAGGAGCATCACCACGCCCAGGCACCACGCGTACTGGGTGGCGTGCCTCCCCTCGTGGGTCAGGAGTCTCGGCCTGCCCTCCAGCATGCGCAGGTCGCGAAACACGATGACGTTGCCGAGGGTGAAGGCGGGGGCGACGGGTAGCGGAAGCCGGTAGCCGTCGGCCAGGAGCAGTCCGTCCGGGCCGCGCCGTACGATGCCGCGCCCTCCGAGCCGTGCGAGCACGATGCCCAGGGGCGTCGAGAGGTTCACAAGGTTGACGGCCTGCCTTAGCCGGTGCTTCGCGCGCATGTCTTCAAGTGTCCGGAGCGCGGCGCCGCGCCGTCCACTCTCAGGACGGGCAGGTGGCGTCGAGGGAGGAGGCGGAGCCGAGAGCGTGCTCGGAGCCTCCTGAGGCGGAATGGTCCACGGCGGTCGTAGACGCGGCCGCGTCCTGCCCGGCGGAGCGGCGCAGCGCCTGGGACGAGTGCGCGGGTGAGGTGAGCGCCTTGGCCGAGAGCCGCTGGATGAGCGCCCAGTCGGGCGCGGAGGTGTCGATCAGGGGCGGGGTGAACTGGAGGCTCGTGATCTTCCCGCCGTCCTTGACCCGCCCGGCGAGCTTCACCAGCGAAGGCAGCATCTTCTGCGGGACGTCCGTGGAGATCGTGTGCCGCGCGGCCACCGCGAGCTGCTCGAACCGGGTGAGGACGCGGCCCGCGTCGGCCTGGCGGACGATGGCGCGGATCAGGCACTTCTGCCGCGCCATGCGCACGTAGTCGCTGCTGTAGGTGCGCGAGCGCCCGTACCAGAGGGCCTCGGTGCCGTTGAGGCGCCGGTATCCGGCGGCCAGGCGCCCTTCGTCGTACTTGCCGAAGGTGATGTCCTCGGGGATGCGCAGCCAGACGCCGCCCATCGCGTTGACGAGCCCGGCGAACCCCCGCATGTCGACGAGGGCGTAGTAGTCGACGGGAAGGCCGAGGACCCCGGCGACGGTCTCCTTGAGCAGCGCGGGCCCGCGCCTGCCGTCGGGGACACCGGGGACGATCTCCGGGTGCTCCTCGGCGTACTGGTAGATCTCGTTCAGTAGGCCGGGGGTGAGGGGTCCGTCGCCGGCGAAGCCCTCAGGGAACCGCTGCCGGGCGGGGCCCGCGGGCATGGGCACGTGTTCGAGGTTGCGGGGCAGTCCGAGCAGCACGGTGTCGCCGGTGCGGGTGTCGACGCTGGCGAGGGTGACGCTGTCGGTGCGCACGCCGAACCGGTTGCTGCCGGAGTCTCCGCCGAGGAGCAGGATGTTGAGCCGCTTCCGGCCGGCCAGGATCCGCCCGTCGCCCTTGTCGGCGTGCCCGCCGAAGATGGCGGTCAGGGTGTCGCGGGCGACGAAGGTGCTGTGCGCGGCGAACGCGAACGGCGCGGCGATCACCAGGCACAGGCCCGCGACGGCCCCGACGGCCAGGACGCGGGAAGGCGCGCCGAGGCCCACCGGGCGGACGAGCCGCCACGACGCCGCGATCACGAGGATCCAGCCGACGGCCAGGGCGAGGCAGCCGATCATCATGAGGGTCAGCCAGTCGGGACGGAGGGCGA
This sequence comes from Actinocorallia aurea, assembly GCF_054783995.1. Lineage (NCBI taxonomy): Bacteria > Bacillati > Actinomycetota > Actinomycetes > Streptosporangiales > Thermomonosporaceae > Actinocorallia > Actinocorallia aurea. The sequence goes on along the minus strand of NZ_BAAGPQ010000015.1, from coordinate 455,878 downwards.
GTTCGGCGACGCGGCCGCGCCAGCTAGTCGCGCCCAGGCCGATGGCCATGAAGGCGACCGTGTAGGCGGCGACGAGGGCGGCTCCTGTCAGGCGGCGGCCTGAGGCCAGATGCGCCACCCCCCACAGCAGGGCCGAAGCGAGGGTGAGCGAGAACGCCCGGACCAGCTGTCTGCCCTGCTCATGCCGCATGGACCCTCCCCCGATCTCGGCCCCATGGACTCCGAGGAGAGGTGTGCCCGTGAATTCGGCCCGCATCTCGGTCACGAGCAGGTCCTGCCCAAATCATGGACGGCGCTGACCCGGCCGCGACCGTCGGCGGCGACGGCACGGGCGGCGGTCCGGCGGATCAGCCCGTAGTCGGGTGTGCCGGGCGTGATCAGCGGCGGCTTGAACTGCACGCTCGTGACGGGGGCGGTGCGGACGCGTCCCGCGAGGTCCACGAGCGCCGGGAGGAGCCCGCGGGGGAGATCGGTGTGCACGGACCGCCGGAAGGCCTTGGCGAGCTTCTGGAAGCCGCGCAGGACCTTCAGGGGGGTGGCCTGCCGCGAAAGCTCCCACAGCAGGCACTTCTGCCGGTCCATCCGGGCGTAGTCGCTGCTTCCGGTGCGCGAGCGCCCGTACCACAGGGCCTCCCGGCCGTTCAGCTCGGCGCATCCGGCGGGGATCGCGCCCGCGGGGATCTGCTCGCGAGGCACCGGGACGGCCTTCGGGACGCAGACGCGCAGCCCGCCCAGGGCGTCGATGATGCGGCGGAAGCTGCGCATGTCGATGAGCGCGTAGTGGTGGACGGGCAGGCCGAGCACGTGGGAGACGGTGCGCTTGAGCAGTTCGGCGCCGGGCCGCGCGGCGCCCGAGGGGATCCGGTGGCCCTCCCCGTATTCGTAGACGGCGTTGAGGAGCTGTTCCCCCGCGAATGGCACCGCCTGGAAGCCGTCCCACACGGGGACGTGCTGCAGGTTGCGGGGAAGGCTCAGCAGGACCGTGGAGCCGTCGCGGGTGTCGATGCTGGCGACGGTGATGCTGTCGGTGCGCACGCCGGTGCGGCCCACGTCGGCGTCTCCGCCGAGGAGGAGGACGTTGAGACGGCGCGGGCCGGTCCAGTGGGCGCCTTCCGCGCCGGGGAAGGAGCCGGCTCCCGGGGCTCCGTCCGGATCGGTGAAGATCCCGTTGATCAGGTCGCGCTGGACGTCGCCGTAGTGGGCGACCGCCAGGGGAGGAGTGGCGGCGAGAGCGCACAGCAGCCCTACGGAGACCGCGCCGACGAACCGTACGCCCGCCGAAGGGGCCATCGGCCGGATGGCCGCGTAGGACGCGATGATGACGCCGGTCCAGGCCATCGCCGCGAGGATCGCGCCGCAGATGATCGCGGTGAGCCATCCGGGGCTGACCGCGGCCTCGGCCGGGGAGGGCCCGAAAGCGGCGAGGACGAGCACGGCAGCCGTCCAGGACGTCACCCAGCCGAGGAGGATCAGCCGCCCGGTCCGCACCCGGCCCGCCCGCAGGTGGGCGAGACCGGGCACGAGGGCCGAGACGGCCGTCGCCAGCAGCGCAGTCGCGAGACCCGACGCGCCGAGCGGCCGGCGTGCCGCGCGGAAGGTGGGGGCGGCGCTGAACAGGTGGTTCTCCATGGCCGAGCATGATCACAGCGCGCCGTTCCATGATCACGCAGCCGGACCGCCGGATGGCGCGCCCATCACCGTGCCCTCACCAGCTCGTGGACAGCGGCATCCCCTCGGCGTACCCGGCGGCGCCCTGGACTCCGACGACGGCCCTTTCGTGGAACTCCTCCAGGGTGGAGGCGCCGGCGTAGGTGAACGAGCTGCGCACGCCCGCGACGATGACGTCGATGAGGTCCTCGACGCCCGGCCGCCTCGGGTCGAGGTACATCCGCGATGTGGAGATGCCCTCCTCGAACAGCGCCTTGCGCGCGCGCTCGAACGGGGTGTCTTCGGCGGTGCGCAGCCGGACTGCCCTTGCCGAGGCCATGCCGAAGCTCTCCTTGTAGAGCCTGCCGTCGGCGTCCTTCTGCATGTCGCCCGGCGACTCGTACGTGCCGGCGAACCATGAGCCGACCATGACGTTGGAAGCGCCCGCCGCGAGGGCCAGGGCTACGTCCCTGGGGTGGCGCACGCCCCCGTCGGCCCAGATGTGCCTGCCGAGCCGCCGTGCCTCGGCGGCGCACTCCAGGACCGCTGAGAACTGGGGCCGTCCGACGCCGGTCATCATCCGGGTCGTGCACATCGCGCCGGGCCCGACCCCGACCTTGACGATGTCCGCGCCCGCCGAGACGAGGTCGCGGACCCCTTCGGCGGTGACGACGTTGCCCGCGACCAGCGGGACCGAGGGCCCGAGGGCCCGGACGGCCTCCAGCGCGCCGATCATCTTCTCCTGGTGGCCGTGCGCGGTGTCCACGACGAGCACGTCGGCTCCCGCGTCGAGCAGGGCCTTCGCCTTGCCCGCCACATCTCCGTTGACGCCTACGGCGGCCCCGATGCGAAGGGAGCCTTCGGCGTCCACGGCGGGGCTGTAGAGGGTGGCGCGCAGGGCGCCCGTCCGGGTGAGGACGCCGACGAGCAGTCCCTGCGGGTCGACGACGGGGGCGATCCGGTGGCCACGGGCGTGCAGGACCTCGAAGGCCTCCTGGGCGAGCACGGTGTCCGGGAGCGTGACCAGGTCGCGGGACATCACGTCGCGTAGTTGGGCGAACCTGTCGACGCCCTGGCAGTCGGCCTCGGTGACGATCCCGAGCGGCCTTCCGTCCTCCTCGACGATCACCGCGTTGTGCGCGCGTTTCGGCAGGAGGCTGAGCGCCTCCCCGACGGTGTCGCCGGGGCCGAGCCGGATCGGGGTGTCGAACACCAGGGAGCGCTTCTTGACCCAGGAGATGACATCGGCGACGACTTCCGCCGGGATGTCCTGGGGGATCACCGCCATCCCGCCCCGGCGCGCCAGGGTCTCGGCCATTCGGCGACCGGAAACAGCGGTCATGTTCGCGACGACCAGTGGAATCGTGGTTCCGGTGCCGTCCGAGACCGTCAGATCGACGCCGAGGCGCGATCCGACCGCCGATCGCGACGGAACCATGAAGACGTCGTTGTAGGTGAGCTCGTGAGCTATGCGCTCAGCGTTGAGCAGCCGCAAGGTGGCGCCAATCGTCCGGGGAACAACTCCGTTCCGCTTCCTACCCACGGGTGCCGCGGGGAAATTCCCGCGGTGCCTCTTGACATCCTTTGTTAGATCATTGAAATTTTCTCACAGGGCCTTGGCGGGGAGGAGGACGAACCTATGCAGGTCAGGCTCCTGGGCCCCGTGGAACTACGCGACGGGGAGCGCGGCGCGGTGCCGGTCGGGCCGCGGGCGCGCGCGGTGCTGGCGGCGCTCGCGCTGGAGGCGGGGCGGCCGGTGAGCGTCGCGCGCCTGGTGGGCGCGGTGTGGCCGGGCGAGCCCCCCGCCACGTCGACGACCCAGATCCACGGCTGCGTCTCGGCGCTGCGCCGGGCGCTGGGCGCGGACCGCGGCCTGCTCGTCACCCGCCCGCCGGGCTATCTGCTGAAGCTGGACGCCGAAGCCGTGGACGCGCTCGGGTTCGGCGCCCGGGTGCGCGCGGCGCGCGCCGCCGAGCGGGCCGGGGACGCCGAGTCGGCCGGGCGGCTGCTGAACGAGGCGCTGGGCGGCTGGGCGGGTCCCGCGCTGGCGGGGGTCCCGGGCCTGCACGCGGAGGCCGCGCTGCTGGAGGAGCAGCGGCTGCTCGCGCTGGAGGAGCGGATCCGCGTCGATCTGGCGCGCGGTGCCGCGGCCGAACTCGTGCCGGAGCTGACGAGACTGTGCGCCGGGCATCCGCTGCGCGAGCGGTTCCACGCGCAGCTCATGGTGGCGCTGGCCCGCTCGGGCCGCCGCCCGGAGGCCCTCGCCGTGTACGGGAGGGCCCGCCGCGTCCTTGTCGCGGAGCTGGGCCTGGAGCCGGGCCCGGAGCTGCGCCGCACCCATCTGGACGTGCTGGCGGGCCCGCCGGCGGCCGAGACTACGCTGCCGCACGACCCCGCCGATTTCACCGGCCGAGAGCGGGAGCTGGCGCGTGTTTCGGCGGTGCTGTCGGCGGCGGGGGCGCCCGCGGGGCTGCCGATCGTCGCGGTGAGCGGCAGGCCGGGCGCGGGCGCGACGGCCCTGGCGGTGCGGGCCGCGCACCGGATGCGCGCGCGGTTCCCGGACGGCCGCCTGTACGTCGATCTGAACTTCACCGCCGATCCCGCCGAGGCGCTGGGCAGGCTGCTGCGGATGCTCGGGGTGGACCCGCCGCCCTGCGGCCTGGCCGAGCGCGCTGAGCTGTACCGGGCGCGCACGCATGGGCGGCGGCTGCTCGTCGTGCTGAACGACGCGGGGAGCGAGCGGCAGGTGCTGCCGCTGCTGCCGGGCGGCGAGGGGCCCGCGGTCCTGGTGACCGGGCGCAGCAGGCTGAGCGCGCTGCCCGGAGCGGTCCATGTGGAGCTGGCGCCGCTGCCCGCGGCCGACGCGCTCGCGCTGCTGGCCCGGATCGCGGGGCCCAGCCGAATCGCGGCGGAGCCGGCCGCGGCGGCCCGGCTCGTGGATCTGTGCGACAGGCTCCCGCTCGCGGTGCGCGCGGCGGCGGCGCGGCTGGCGGGCAAGCCGCACTGGCGGCTGGCCGATCTGGTGCGCCGCCTGAGCGACGAGGACGGCAGGCTCGGCGAACTGGCCCACGGCGACCTCGATGTGCGGCCGGGTCTGGCCGCCACGCACGCCCGGCTCTCCGCCCCGGCCCGACGGGCGTTCGCGCGGCTCGCCGATGGATCGTTCGACCGGGAGGAACGGGATGATCCGGGGCGTTCTTCCTGCCCGGACGGCCCGGAGGGCGACGACGCACTCGAAGAACTGGTGGACGCGCGGCTCCTGGAAGCTGTGCCCGGTCCGTCCGGCCGTGTCGGTTTTCGACCGCCCAGCCTCGTGCGCTGCTTCGCCCGGGAACTCACCTTGCGGCCAGAAGTGGGAAACGCCACCGAGGAATGGGGCTGATCACAGGTGCTGTTCCGACGTGCGCGGCAGGGCCGCAGCCGTTCTTTCGGACATCTCAGGGGGCCGGGCCGCCGGTTCCTGTGCGATGGAACGGGGCAAACACGAGCAAGATCAAAATTTCCCACTTCCGGCTGGAAAATGTAAGGATCTTGCGAACCCCATTCGACAGGAGGACTCCCCTTGCTGGACGCAGTGGACTCCGTGCTGGTCCGCGAACTCCAGCGGGACGGCCGGGCGACGTTCCAGGCTCTCGCGGATCGCGTCGGGCTCTCCCGCACGGCGGTCAGAGCCCGGGTGCAGAGCCTGCTCGAACACGGCGTCGTCCGTGTCGTAGGCATCGTGCACGCCCGGGTCATCGGGGCCAGCGCAGTCGGTCATCTCGCCGTCACCAGCGCAGGCCCCGCCCGTGAGACGGCGCGCGAAGTGGCCAAGCATCCCGCGGTCTGCTTCACGGGCCTCGCCACCGGAGGCCGCTCGGTCCTCGCCGAGGCGCGCGCCCGCGACGACGTGGCGCTCGCCGACGTCGTCGACGAGATCAGGCAGCTCCCCGGAGTCGCCGCGGTCGAGGTGTTCCGCTCCGCCGAGGTCGTCAAGGACGCCCACTCGGTGGTGCGCAGACTCGGCGACGTGGCGCTCGACGACATCGACTGGCGCCTCCTGCAGGAGCTCCAGCGCGACGGCAGAGCCCCCTACACCCGGCTCGCCGGGATCATCGGACCGTCCCAGGCGGCCACCAGAGCCCGCGTGGTGCGCCTGATGCGCTCGGGGGTGATCCAGGTGACCGGCCTGGCCGATCCGGCCGCCCTGGGCAGCCAGGAGCTCGCCACGTTCGGTGTCGTCGTCGGGGGGCCGGTCCGCCGTGCCGCCAAGGAGATCGGCGCGCTCGACGGCGTGCGGTACCTCTCGGCGGGCTTCGGCAGGTTCGATCTCCTCGGGCGCGCCGAGGCGGGCTCGGCGGCCGGGCTCGTCGACGTGCTCGACGCGGTCCGCGCGACCGGGCACGTCCGCGAGCTGGACTCCTGGCAGGTGCTGGAGGTCGTCAAGGAGTCGTACGCGGCGGAACTCCCGGACCGCGCGTGAATCGTTGGCGTAACTAGTTACAACCGGTGGCTTTCCGTCATGTTCGGGACCGGCGGGCCGCGGTGCCATACCGTCGTTGGCATGAATCTGCGGCAGCTGCGCTACGTCGTGGCCACCGCCGACCACGGCACCATGACGTCGGCGGCACAGGCGCTTTACGTCGCTCAACCCGCTCTCTCCCGGGCCGTGCGGGAGCTGGAGCGTGAACTGGGGATAGAGCTGTTCGCCAGGTCCGGACGGGGGGTCGTGCTGACCGCCGCGGGGGAACAGGTGGTGCGCCAGGCGCGCATCGCGCTCGAGGCGGTCGACGCGATCGAGGCGGTGACGCGCGGGCAGGGCCGGGGGTCGGAGCTGCGCATCGCCGCCACGCCCACGCTGGAGCCGGAGCTGACCGCCCGGCTCCTGCCGAAGTTCGCCCGCGAGCAGCCCGCGGTGAAGGTGCGGGTCGTGCGGTGCGACGGACGCGAGGCGGTCGGGGCCGCGGTGCGGACGGGGCAGGCCGACCTCGCGGTCACCGACCTTCCGGTGCCCGGGGACCTCGCCGCCCACCCGTTCGACCAGCGCGAGGTGGTCCTCATCTCGCCGCCCGCGCTCAAGCTGCGCGACCCGGTGTCGCCGGCGGCGATGGAGGGGCTGCGCCTGATCGTCCCGACCCGCGGGACGGCCCGGCGCGCCGAACTCGACGCGATGCTCGGCGCGATCGGGGCGAACATCGTCGTGGCGGTCGAATCGGATGAGCGCAGCGCCTGGCCGGGGTGGGTCCGCGCGGGCCGCGGCTCACTGCTCTGGTACCGCAACCAGGTCGAGGACACCGACGGCCTCGTCGTGCGGTCCCTGATGCCGCCCGTCACCCGCACCATCGGCCTCGTCCACGCCCACCGGCCCCTTCCCCAGGTGGCGCGCGAGTTCCTCGCCTACGCCAAGGAGCACGGGAACTAGACGAGCCCCAGGGCCACCACGTGGTCGAGGGCGTGTCGGGCGCCGGCCACGTCGTGGACGCGGAACATGCGGGCCCCCAGGTGGGCCGAGACGCCCAGGACGGCCATCGTGCCGACGCCGCGCTTGTCGACGGGGCGGCCGAGCGCCTCGCCGATGAAGTCCTTGTTCGACACGGCGACCAGAACCGGCCACCCCGTGGCCACCATCTCGTCGAGTCGGCGGCTGATCTCCAGGGACTGGCGGGTGTTCTTGCCGAAGTCGTGGGCGGGGTCGATGAGGATGCCGTCGGGCCGCACGCCGAGCCCGACGGCCCGCTCGGCCTCGGCCGTCACATGGCCGATGACGTCGGCCACCACGTCGTCGTAGGCGACCCGGTGGGGGCGCGTGCGGGGCCGCTGGCGCCCGGCGTGCGCGCAGACCAGGCCGAGGCCGTGCTCGGCGGCGACGGCGGCGAGTTCGGGATCGGGGCCGCCCCAGGTGTCGTTGAGCAGGTCGGCGCCCGCGCGCGCCACCGCGTCGCCGACCTCGGCCCGCCAGGTGTCCACGCTGATCACGATCGCCGGGTGCCGCTCCCGGACCGCCGACACGGTGTCGACGACCCGGCGCAGCTCCTCGGCGACGTCCACGTCGTCGCCGGGGCCTGCCTTGACGCCGCCGATGTCGATCACGTCGGCGCCGTCGGCGACCGCCTTGTCCACGGCCGCCATGGCCGCGTCGAATCCGTAGGTGGCGCCCTTGTCGAAGAACGAATCGGGGGTGCGGTTCACCACGGCCATCACCGTGGGGCCGTCCAGGATCCGTCCGCCCAGCCGCAGTGTCACCGTGCTCCCCTCCCGGGCGTTCTCCGCGATCACCCGGCGAGCCATCCTAGGTTCCCTCGCGAGCGGGACGGGCTTCGGTGAATCGGATTCGGTCGAAACCAACCCCGGACTACTCAGAAGGACACTTAGGTGGATAACCTCTTCTTTCACACAATTATGTGTGTTGTTCTTGACAGTCAGTGCCCTCGCGGCACATCAGAGGGGGGTTCCGCTGACCAGGCGAGCGCTCATCACCGGCATCACCGGGCAGGACGGTTCCTACCTCGCCGAGCACCTGCTCGAGCAGGGGTACGAGGTCTGGGGACTCGTGCGCGGCCAGGCCAACCCCCACGTGGCGCGGCTCCGCAAGCACATCGGCGATGTCAAGATCACCACCGGTGACCTCCTGGATCAGGGATCGCTGATCTCCGCGGTCGAACGGGTCCAGCCGGACGAGGTCTACAACCTCGGGGCCATCTCCTACGTGCCGATGTCCTGGCAGCAGGCCGAACTGACGGCCGGGGTCACCGGAATGGGCACGCTGCGCGTCCTGGAGGCGATCCGCGTCGTCAGCGGGATCAGCGGCTCGCGCTCGACCGAACCCCGCTCCCAGATCCGCTTCTACCAGGCGTCCTCCTCGGAGATGTTCGGCCAGGTGCGCGAGACGCCGCAGAGCGAGTTGACGCCGTTCCACCCGCGCAGCCCCTACGGCGTGGCCAAGACCTACGGCCACTTCATCACCCAGAACTACCGCGAGTCCTACGGCATGTTCGCCGTCAGCGGGATCCTGTTCAACCACGAGTCGCCGCGCCGCGGGGCCGAGTTCGTCACCCGCAAGATCACCCTGGGGGTGGCCAGGATCAAGCTCGGGCTCGCCCAGGAGCTGCGCCTGGGCAACCTGGAGGCCCGGCGCGACTGGGGCTTCGCCGGCGACTACGCCAAGGCGATGCAGATGATGCTCGTCCAGGACACCCCCGAGGACTACGTGATCGGCACCGGCGTGACCCGCTCGGTCCGCGAGCTGGTGGAGCTGGCGTTCGGCCGGGTCGGCCTGGACTGGGAGCGGCACGTGGTGCTCGACGAGCGCTACACCCGCCCCGCCGAGGTCGACCTGCTGTGCGCCGACCCGAAGAAGGCCCGCGAGCAGCTCGGCTGGGAGCCTGAGGTCTCCTTCGAGGAACTCGTCGCCATGATGGTCGACTCCGACCTGGCGCTGCTGTCGGCCTCCGACCGCCCTGACGAGGAGCCGTTCAGCCCCGACCACTGGTAGCGGCCGGCCCCGCGCCGCCCTCGGTTGCCCTGCGGGCGGCCCGGAAGCGGCCAACGGCTTGTGGGACGGACGGGGCGGCCGTCAGCGTGGGAGCATGCGCGACGATCACCGATGCGGCCACGCGGGGGACCACGGCCTGCCCGGCGGCCTGCCCGGCCCGGTCGCGGACGCGCTCGCCCTCTACCGCGAGATCGTCGCGCGGGAGGGGGCGAACTGGAACGAGTCGGCCCTGTCGCTGTACGGGCCGCTCGTCCCCTATCTGCGGCATGTCTCCCATGTCGAGCTGCTCGCCTCGCCCGTCCTCGCGGGACTTCGCGCCGGGCTCTCCCTGGACGACGCGATCGACGCCGCGCCCTCCCGCGACATGCCGTCGGCGTTCCGCGACGCGCTGCGCGGGCGGGTGCCGGACGGGGTCGCGGTCCTCGGGCTGACCGACGCCTTCCAGGACGGGGAGGTGCGCTTCCTCGGGCCGGAGACCCGCCAGCCCGTTCTGGCCGGGGAGCCGTTCGAGCTGCTCGTCGTCGTGGAGTCGGCGGCGTCGGCACCCGTCGAGGTGGCGCCGCTCGGGACCGTCCAGCCGGGCGGGTGCCTGGCCGGGACCCTGGACGCGCGCGGAGGGCCGCTGCTCGTCGGCGGGCGGGAGGTGGCGCTGCCGGAGACCGTCCGGGAGACGCCGAAGGCACGTCTGCGGCTTCGCTCGCCGGAGCCGTGCCGGTGGAGCGTGCTCAGCCCCGAGGGGCGGGGCTGGTTCCCCGAAGGCGTGCTCCGCAAGTGGGACGCCCACGGCCGCGCCTACTTCCACGGCTCAGACGTGGTCCTGGACGTCCCGGCCGAGGAACTGACGGTGACCGCGGCCCGAGGCATGGACTTCGGCACGGCCACGGCCGGAATCCGCCCCTCCGAGGGGGAGACCGCCCTCGTGGAACTCGATCCCGCGCCCGTCCGGGATCCGGCGGCCGGCGGCTGGTACGGCGGCGACCTCCACCTGCACCTCAACTTCGCCGGGGACCAGGTCGCCGGGCCCGCAGACGCGGCCCGGATGCAGGCGGGCGAGGCGCTGCACGTGCTGAACCCCCTGGCGGCCAACGCCACCACGGACTTCGTCTACGACCGGGAGGCGCTCGCGGCTTGGGCGGGCCGCGACCTGCCCTGGTCGGGGCCGGACCGGATCGCCCGGATGGGCGCGGAGTACCGCAACGACCTCCTGGGGCACATCGCGTCGTTCGGAGCCGAAGGCGAGCCCTCCCGCTTCCACTCCGGCCACCCCGCGTCCGGCCGGCCCGCCGACCGCCCCTCCACGGCCGCGATGTGCGCGGAGATCCATGAGCGCGGCGGGATCGTCACCTGGGCGCACCCGCTCGGCTCCGACACGCCCGACCCGCTCGACGCGCTCTTCCAGGGGGTGCGCTCGTGCGCGGCCCGCGAACTCGTCGTGGACGCCGCCCTCGGGCTCGTGGACGGCCTCGACGTCCTCACCCACCTGTCGTGCACAGGGACGGCCCGCATGTACCGCAGGCTTCTCGGCGCGGGGGTGCGCCTGGCCGCTACCGCGGGGACCGACGTGATGCTCTCCTACGGACGCCTGGCGACGTACTCGAACCCGCCTGGCTGGGCCCGCGTGTACGCCCGCCTGGACGGGCCGCTCACCGTGCCCGCCTACCAGGACGCCATACGCGCGGGCCGCACGTTCGCCACGAACGGCCCGTGGCTGGCGCTCGACGTCGCCGGACACGGGCCGGGGGAGAGGGTCACCGCGGAGCCCGGCCACTGGCTGCGGGCCCGTGCCACCGTGACGGGCCCGCGGAACAAGGTCCGGATCTACGACGCCGAAGGGATCGTCGCCGAGGGGGAGGGAGAGGCGGAGGTCGCGTACGACGTGCGCCATCCGACCTACCTGGTCGCCGAGGCCGAGGGCCCGTCCACCCCGGAGGTCCTCGACCCGCGCGGCGCCTACGCGCACACCAGCCCCGTCCACGTCGACGTCTCGGGCCGGACCGCCGCCCGGGCCGAGGATCTGCGCTGGTGCCTGCGCTGGATCGAGCGCCTGGCGGCGCTCCTGGACGCGCGCGCCCACGACCCCGACCCCGCCCTCCCCGGACTGCTGGAGAAGGCGGGGGCGGTCTACCGGGGCCGCCTGGAGGCGCTCAGCCCTTGACGCCCGACCGACGCTCAGCCCTTGATGCAGATGAGCTGCCGGAGGTGCGCCACGACCTCCACGAGGTCGCTCTGCGCCGCCATGACCGACTCCAGGTCCTTGTAGGCGCCCGGGATCTCGTCGATGACGCCGGAGTCCTTGCGGCACTCCACGCCCTTGGTCTGCTCCTCCAGGTCCGCGACGGTGAACCGCTTGCGGGCCTGGTTGCGGCTCATCTTCCGGCCCGCCCCGTGCGACGCGGAGTTGAAGGCGGCGTCGTTGCCGAGCCCTCGGACGATGTAGGTGCCCGTCGCCATCGAGCCCGGGATGATGCCGAGATCGCCCCGGCCCGCCCGGATCGCCCCCTTGCGGGTGACGATCACCTCGACGCCGTCGTACTCCTCCTCGGCCACGTAGTTGTGGTGGCAGGAGATGGGTTCCTCCCACCGCACCCTGCGGCCCCTGAACTGCGCGATGACGGCGTTCACCGTCAGCGCGAGCATCATCGCCCGGTTTCGCCGGGCGTATTCCTGCGCCCAGAACAGATCGTGCCGGTAAGCGGCCATCTTCGCGGTTCCGGTAAGGAATACCGCGAGGTCCGGATCGGGTAGATCCTGGTTGTGCGGTAGGTTTCGTGCAGCTTCGATGTGCACTTCCGCGAGCTGGTTCCCGATGCCCCGCGAGCCCGAATGCAGCACCACCCAGACGGCCCCGGCGTCGTCGGCGCACAGTTCCCAGAAGTGGTTTCCGCCGCCGAGCGAACCCATCTGCTTGCGTGCCCGGCCCATGTCACGCCGGACGGCCGGCGCGAGGTCGTCGAAGGACTTCCAGAACTCGTACCAGCCCCGCTCGCGCAGGCCCGGAACCCCGGAGGGGTCGACCTCGCCGCGGTGCATCCCGCGCCCGACGGGCAGGACCCGCTCGACCTTCGAGCGCAGCGGCCCGAGGTCCTCCGGAAGGTCCTCCAAGGTCAGGGAGCTCTTGACCGCCGTCATGCCGCAGCCGATGTCCACGCCGACCGCGGCCGGCGAGACCGCGCCGCGCATGGCGATGACCGAGCCGACCGTCGCGCCCTTTCCGTAGTGGACGTCCGGCATGACCGCCATTCCGTGCACCCACGGCAGCGCCGCGACATTCCGCAATTGATCCAGCGCCTGCTGCTCGACCGTTTCCGGGTCGGCCCACATGCGGATCGAAGCGGATCCGCCGGGAAGTCTCGTGAATGGCATCACCGTCTCCTTTTCCTCGTCCTGTTCGGTGGGCGCCTCGACGATCAAAGCCGAAAGGGAGGGCGGAGATCAAACGGTTTTCCGCGCTACAGATCGGGATCGTGCGGCTTCGCGTCGGCGACCGGGCGCAGCGACTCGCGCAGCGGCACGATCATCATCGAGAAGTCCGCGGAGGCCACGACGCGGTCCTCGTGGTCCTTGACCCGGCACTCCACGATCACGAGCTGGCGGCCCGCCTTGATCACCTCGGCGTGCGCGAAGACCATGTCGCCGTTGGGCCGGCCGAGGTAGCGCACGTGCAGGTCGGCCGTCACCAGGCTCTGCTCGCCCGGCCGGAACCCGCTGCCGCGCGCCGCCGCGGTGCCCGCCGCGACGTCGATGAGCGTGGCGATCGCGCCGCCGTGGAGGTTGCCGGTGCTGTTGAACGCCTCCTCGCGGACCGGCATCGACACCACAGCGTGGCGCGTCCCGATCTCCACCACCTCCAGGGCGAGGAGGTGGTGCAGGGGCGTGTTGCGGCGCAGTTCGTCGCGGATGAAGGCGCGGTCCGCCTCCGGAAGGTCGGCCACCCGGATCACGCCGTCGCCCGGCACCTGCTCGCTCTCGCTCATTCCTGTCCCCTCTTCCCCGGCGCGCTTCACCCGCCGCGCGGATGCCCGTGCGCGCGGCCATCCATTATCCGAGGACCCCCGCGCGGGATCGGGTGAGGGGTGCCGAGCCCCCCGGAAGCCCCTTTCCCATAACTCAAAGTATTCATCCGATCGCAAATCCGTGCTCATGGGGTCCAAAGTTCTTCGTCGCCGTAACACACGTGATAAACCGGTGCAGCGCCCACCGATACCGGTGCCGGCCGACCGGGATGTCTTAGGTGAGTGTTCAGTGTTCGAGGAGGGTGTGCCGATGCGGCACGCGCGCGATGGGGCGACGGCGGCGATGAACGCGGCCTCCCAGGTCCTGGCCGCCCGGGGTAAGGCCGAGCCACAGGAGTTCGACAACGCCGACGTGCAGTGGGCCACCCGCGCACGCGACGGCGTGTGGGCGCCGACCAGGGACCGCCAGCGCATCCACGTCGGCATCGACTGCCCACCCGACCGCGCGGCGACCGTGCTGCGGCCCAGCCTGCGGGTCTTCGTCGGCATCGACGTGGACACCGACATCGTCGCCCAGACGACCCAGGACGGTATCCGCCTCGTCACCGTCGTGCACGGCCCGGAGGCGCCCACCTCCTTCCGGTTCCCCGTCGGCCTCGCCGAGGGACTCGCCCTGGAGGCGATGCCTTCGGGCGGCTTCGACGTGGTGAACCTCCGCTACGGCGCCACCGTCGGCCGCTTCTACACGCCGTGGGCGTGCGACTCCCTCTTCCGCCCCCTGGCCGCGCGCTGGGACCTGGAAGGCGGCGCGATCATCATGCGGCTGCCCCACGAGGGCGCGGCCTACCCCGTCGTGGCCGATCCCCATTACGGAATCTGAGGCGCGTTCGCGCACTACACTGCGAGCCATGATTTTCACCCACGACACCGAGCACGCCCTCGACGTCATGGTGGATCTGGTCAACAGTGCGGCGGACGGTGCCGAGGGGCTGCCCGATCTCCCCGCGCTGGCGGCGTTCGTGGACGGCACCGGGGCCAGCGACGTGCCGCCGCTGACGGACGCCGACCTCGCCGCGGTGCGCGCGCTGCGCACGCGGTTCCGGGAGATCTTCGACGCCGGCGAGACGGCGCGGGCGGTGCCGCTGATCAACGGACTGCTCGCCGAGGTGGGCACCGCTCCCTACCTCACCGACCACGACGGGCACGGCTGGCACGTGCACTACTTCGCGCCCGGATCCCGCATAGGCGAGCACCTGGCCGTCGACTGCGGGATGGCGCTCGCCTACGTCGCCGCGGCGGGGGAGCTGGACCGGCTGAGCTCGTGCGCCGCCGAAGGCTGCGACCGGGTCCTGGTGGACCTGTCGCGCAACCGCTGCCGCCGCTTCTGCGACAGCCGCACCTGCGGCAACCGCGCCCACGTCGCGGCCTACCGCGCGCGCCGCCGCGCGGGCTAGGACGCCGCGCGTTCCGCCCAACGCCTATGCTGGGGGGATTCGCAGGCGAGAGGGGTGGTTCGGGGTGCGGTTGCTCGACCGGCACGGCAGGCAGGCCACCGACTTGCGGGTCTCGCTCACCGACCGGTGCAATCTGCGCTGCTCCTATTGCATGCCGCCCGAGGGCCTCGACTGGCTGCCCAAGCCCGACGTGCTCACCGACGACGAGGTCGTCAGGCTCGTCGCGATCGGCGTCGAGCGCCTCGGCATCACCGAGGTCCGGCTCACCGGCGGCGAGCCGCTGCTGCGCCGCGGCATCGTCGGGATCGTCGAGCGGGTGGCCGCGCTGGAGCCGCGGCCGGAGGTCTCCCTCACCACCAACGGGATCGGCCTCGCCAAGGTCGCCTCGGGGCTGAAGGAGGCGGGCCTGGCGCGCGTCAACGTCTCCCTGGACACCCTCGACCGCGAGGTCTTCCGCAGGCTCGCGCATCGCGACAGGCTTCCCGACGTCCTGGACGGCATGGCCGCGGCGGCGGAGGCGGGGCTCACCCCCGTCAAGGTCAACGCGGTGATCCTGCGCGGGGTCAACGAGGACGCGGCGGTCCCGCTCCTGCGGTTCTGCCTGGAGCGCGGGTACGAACTGCGCTTCATCGAGCAGATGCCGCTGGACGCCCAGCACGGCTGGGACCGGCGGGAGATGGTCACCGCCGACGAGCTCCAGGCCCTGCTGGCGACCGCCTTCACCCTCACCCCGCTGCCTTCGGCGGACCGGGGGAGCGCGCCCGCCGAACGCTTCGCGGTGGACGGCGAGGGCCTGCGCGGGCGCGTCGGCGTCATCGCCTCGGTCACCCGGCCCTTCTGCGGGTCGTGCGACAGGGTCCGGCTGACGGCCGACGGGCAGATCCGCAACTGCCTGTTCGCCCGCGAGGAGTCCGACCTGCGGGCGGCGCTGCGCGGCGGGGCCTCGGACGAGGAGATCGCCGAACGCTGGGCTGCCGCGGTCCTGTCCAAGATGCCGGGCCACGGGATCGACGACCCGTCCTTCCTCCAGCCGGACCGCCCGATGTCGGCGATCGGCGGCTGACCCGCCCGAGATCCGGGAAGGGGTGGACTTGTGAGCACATCTCAGACGGACGGTGCGGGAAGCCCCGGCGAGCCCTTCGACGCCGTGATCCTCGCCGGAGGGGCCGCGCGCAGGTTCGGCGGACAGGACAAGCCCGGCGCCATGGTCGGCGGTGTGCCGCTGATCGAGCGGGTGGCGAGCGCCGTCGCCGACGCCTCGCGCACGATCGTGGTCGGGCCCGTGCGGCCCGGCATGGAGGCGGTGTTCGTCCATGAGGACCCGCCCGGCTCCGGGCCCGTGCCGGCGCTGCGCGCGGGCCTCCAGATCGTCTCAGCCCCCCGGACCGTCCTGCTCGCGGCCGACCTGCCCTTTCTCACCGCCCCGGTCGTCGCGGGGCTCCTGGCGCATCCCAACGCCGTCCTGGTGGACGCCGGGGGCCGGGACCAGTGGCTGACCGGGGCGTGGCGGACCGACACGCTGCGGGTCGCCCTGGAGACGTACGCGGGCGGTTCCTTGCGCGGCCTGCTCGACCCGCTCGGCCCCGTCCGCGTCGCGGCCGAGGCGCATTGGTCGGACTGCGACACCCCCGAGGACCTGGCACGCGCCGAGGAGAGGCTCCGATGAAGGACTGGCTGGCCGAGGCGAGCGCGGAACTGGGCCTCGACCCGGCGCTCCTGGACACCGACCTGGTGCTCGATCTCACCCGGGACGTCGCCCACTCCGTCGCCAGGCCCGCCGCGCCGCTGACCGCCTACCTGCTCGGCGTGGCCGTCGGGCAGGGCGCCGACCCTGAGGACGCGGCGCGTCGGCTGAGCGCGCTCGCCCTCGCCCGCAAGCCCGCCGAAGGCTGAAGCCCGTCGCGCGGCGCCCGGCCTTCAGCCGTCGGTGGGCGCGAGGTCGCCCACCGGGACGACGTCCTTGAGGAAGTCGCGCCGGTCCAGGAACTCGCTGAGGCTTCCGCGGTGGTCGTCGCACGCCGTCCAGACCTTGCGCCGCTCGGGGGTGTGCAGCTTGGGGTTGTTCCAGCGCAGGGCCCAGGAGGCCTCGGCACGGCAGTCCTTGGCGGAGCAGATGATCTCGGGGTTGTGCACCGTTTGTCCGTTCTTTGTCTGCTGTGGATGTCGTTTCGGGACGAGTCCAGGCAACGTGGACCTTGCGCCCGAAATCGGGCGCCCCAAAGATCGGGGGACCATCATGGGTGACAGGAAGAAGCCGGCCAAGACGTCCGGCAAGGCGAAGAAGGCCGCACTCAAGGCTACGCGCGCTCAGAAGCAGGAGAAACGCTCCTCCCGGGACGACCGCCCGATGGCCATGCCTCCGGCGAACCGGGAAGAATAGTCGGCCGCCTGACGGCTGTCTGACGACAGGGCCGGAGCGCGGGCGCGCGATCGCGTCCGCGCTCCGGCGCGCTCGCGCCCGCGGCCCTCGCGCCCGCGGCGCTCACGCCCGCGGTCGTCACGCCCGAAGGGCGGTGCCGCCGGACCCGCGCAGCAGCGTGGCGAACCTGTCGCCGACCTGGCGCAGCCGCAGCTCCAGCACGTCGTCCAGCAGATCCAGCTCGGCGGCGGTCGGCACGACGCCGCCCGCCCAGCCCGTCACCAGCGTCCGCCACAGCAGCACATGCCCGTTCGGCCCCGCCGGATAGTGCGCGGCGGCCGCCTCCGGCAGCTCGCGCAGGATCTCGGCCACCGAGTTCAGCAGCGCGATCCGGACCGGGCGGGCCGCGGCCGCGGTGATCGCGCGGGCGATGGCGAGCTCGGCGCCCAGGAGCTCCGCGGGAGCCGCGCCCCGCGTGCTCAGCCCCTCGAACCGGGACAGCGCGGAGACCGCCGCGCGATGGTCGTAGGAGGCGGGCCGGGCCGCGACGATCCGGGCCGAGCGCGTCAGCACGTCGTGGTAGAGCTCCAAGGTCCCGGTGAACACGGCCACCGCGGTGTCCGGGATCTGCCGCGCGTGCCGCAGCACCACCCGGCAGACCTCCAGCCCGCCGTCCCGGCCGAGATCCCGCACGACGAAGCCCTTGCCCCGGTGCGCCTCCACCAGCCGCGCAGCCTCCAGCCGGACCAGGACGAGCTGAGCCGTGGCCCGGTTCACCGAGAACTCCGCGGCGAGCTGCCGGACCGACGGGGCGAGCGTCCCGGCAGGATAGGCCCCGGCGACGATCCGGCCCGCCAGGGTCTCGGCCATGTCGGCGACGACCGTCGTTCCCCCCACTTCGCCCTCCCGCGAGTCGGCCTGTCGGCAAGTCCGTGTCCGGGGAAGTTTAGACGGGTATGCTCCAAGCGCGATGCGCGAAGACGATCTTCAGGAGAGGATCACCCGGCATCTGTTCGAGGTGCTGAGCGAACTGCGCGTTTGCGTCACCCGGATGGCGCGGGTCCTGCCCCTGTATGAAGGGCTCCTGCCCGAAGGGGCCGGGCCGTCCTACCGCGCCGCGCTGACCCGGCTGCGGGGCGCGGCGGCCGTGATGCTGCCGGGCGCCGTCCACCAGGAACTCGCGCGCGACCTCGGCCCCGACTGGACGGGCCTGTTCCGGTCCTTCGCCGACCGGCCCGCCGCCCTCGCCACCCACGGCCAGGTCCACCGCGCCGTCTGGCACGACGGCCGCGAGGTCGCCGTCAAACTCCAGTTCCCCGGCGCACGCCAAGCCCTCGCGCACGACCTCCGCCAACTCGACCGGCTGTCCCCGCTCACCGCGGTCCTGCTGCCGCGCGCCGGATCCGTCACCTCCGGGCTGCTCGCCGTGCTCGCGCGGGAACTCGACACCGCGCGCGAAGCCGCCGCACAGCGGGCGTTCGCCGCCGCCTACGCCGAAGATCCCGACTTCCGCGTCCCCGCCGTCGTCGCCCAGGCCGGATCCTGCCTCGTCACCGAATGGCTCGGCGGGCGTCCTCTGGTCGCCGTCGCCCGGCGCGGCACCCGCACCGAACGCGACCGCGCGTCCGTCCTGCTGTTCCGGTTCGCCCTCGCCGCGCCCGCCCGCTGCGGTCTGCTCCACCTCGACCCCGACCCCGCCAACTTCCGCCTCCTGCCCGACGGGCGGCTCGGCGTCCTCGACTTCGGCGCGGTCGGCGACCCGCACCCCGCCGCCCTCGGCCCCCTCGCCCGCGCCGCCGCGGACGGAGGACCGCCCAGGATCGCCGCCGCCGTCCGGGACCACGCGATCGCGCACAGCGGGACCGACACCGACCTCAGGCCCTTCACCGAACTCCTGCGCTCCCTGGCCGCCGTCGTCCGCGAGGAGACCTTCACCTTCAGCCCTCGCTGGGTCGCCGACCGGGTCACCGAGGCGATCACCCCAGCGATGCTCACCGCGGCCCGCCACCTGGCCCTGCCCCCCGAACTCCGCCAGACCGCCCACCTCCTGCCCGCCCTCCTCGCCGTCCTCGGCGCACTGGGCGGAACCGCCGCATTCCGCGACGAAGCGGCCACCCATCTCCCCGGCTTCACCTGAACCCGAGTCCCACCCACGGCCGACGCCTTCTAGACTGACACCCCGTGAGTGATCTGTCGGCATTGTCATCGGTCCCGCCCGCGGGAGTCAGCGGACTCCACCGCGACGCGGTCCTCAAGTTCTTCTACGGGCCGATGGACTGCGGCAAATCCACCCTCGCACTGCAGATCAACTACAACCACCGCAGGCAGGGCAGGCGCGGGCTCGTTCTGACCAAACACGACAGATCCGGCGGACCCCGCGTCACCAGCCGCATCGGCCTCGACGGCGACGCCCACGAAGTCGGCGACGACACCGACCTCGGCGAACTCGTCCGCGGCGCCCAACCCCGCCTCGACTACGTCGTCTGCGACGAAGTGCAGTTCTACACCGTCGAACAGATCGAACAACTCGCCGACCTCGTCGACGAATGCGACATCGACGTCTACGCCTTCGGCCTCGCCTCCGACTTCCGCGCCGAACTCTTCCCCGCCACCCGCCGCCTCTTCGAACTCGCCGACGAGGTCTCCCGCCTCCAGGTCGAAGTCCTCTGCTGGTGCGGCCGTCCCGGCCAGCTCAACGCCCGCACCGTCGGCGGCGAACTCGTCCGCGCCGGCGAACAGGTCGTCATAGCCGACACCGACGACACCGCAGAAATCCGCTACAAGGTCCTCTGCCGCCGCCACCACAGAGCCGGCGACCTCGGACGCTGAGTTTTTGGCCTTGCCTCCGGCCCTGGGGGCCTGCGGTAGGGCGGTGATCGGGCGCTTTCGCGCTGTGTTTGCTGGCCTTGCCTCCGGCCCTGGGGGCCTGCGGCAAGGCTGTGATCGGGCGCTTTCGCGCCCTGGGCTGCCCCTTCGGCCCTGGGGGCCTACGGGGCAGCCCAGGGGCGCCCGATCACGTGAGCGGCCGCGCCTTCGGCGCTCCCTGGAAACAACCCGCGTGTGGTCGCGCCTGGCGGCGCTCCCTGGGAGCAATCCGCGCTCAGCCGCGCCTTCGGCGCTCCCTGGGAACCGGTGGTGTGAGCGGTGTCCGGCGGTTGCTCGGGTGGGGTGGTCAGGTGGGTTCGGGGGCCGGGGTGGGGTCGGGGGTGCGGGCGGAGTGGAACTCCTTGTAAGCGACCAGGAGGGTTAGGCAGAGGCCTGTCAGGGGGATGGCGGCGGGGGTGAAGGTCGTCGCCAGGACGAGGGAGACGGTGACGGCGAGGGGGAGGTACGGCTCGGTGAGGTCATGGTGCAGGACCCAGAGGGCGACCAGGAAGACGGCGACGGGGACCGTGACGGACGCCGCGGCGAGTTCGTCCGAGATGTGGGTCTCGTGCTCCAGGTGGGCCGCGACGAGCGAGAGGCCCGCCCCGACCGCGGCGCTCGCGGCGAAGACCGCGTAATGGCCGTAGCCCCAGAGGAAACCCGCGCGGGTGTCCGTCAGGCGCTCCGAGGCGTCGCGTGAGAAGTACAGCCACCACAGCGCGCTCATGATGACGACCCCTCCGATCCCCGTCACGATCAGCCTGCCGCTGGAGCCCGTCTCGAACGCCGCCTTGAACGCGAGCGTCGCCGCGGCCATCGACTCGCCCAGCATGATGAGGGTGAACAGGCCGTACCGCTCGGCGATGTGCCGCGGATGCCAGTGCGTGCGCCCCGCCCGTTCGGCGAGGATCGGCACGCCGACGTCCAGGACGGCGAAGGCGATCCAGACGGGCGTGCGCACCCCTTCGGGGACGAAGAGGAAAGCCACCCACAGGGTCTGCACGGCGAACAGGCCGCCCGCCATGCGCAGCGCGGTGGCCCGGCCGTCCGGGTCGGCCGCCGCCGCGCGCAGCCACTGCCCGATGAGCGCGGTGCGCATCACCACATAACCGACGATCATGATGGTGAAGTCGTTCTCGTCGAAGGCGCGGGACACCCCGGCCGCCATGATGAGGGAGCCGGTGATCTGGACGAGGACGGTGAGGCGGTAGGGGACGTCGTCGGTGTCGTAGGCGGAGGCGAACCAGGTGAAGTTCATCCAGGCCCACCAGATGGCGAAGAAGATCATGAGGTAGGCGCCGACGCCGTGCGCGACGTGCCCTTCGCCGATCGCGTGGTGCAGTGCGGTCCCCGCCTGCGCGACGGCGACGATGAAGCACAGGTCGAAGAACAGTTCCAGCGGTGTCGCGGCCCGGTGCTCCTCGGCGAGGTCCCGGGCCCGCATGCGCTTGTGCCACGCGTAAGCCATGGCCCGCCATCCTAGGCGCGGCACACCGACCACCGCGAACCCCGCCAAACCGCCTGACCTCGGCCGCCCGCCCGCGTCGGTCGCAGGTCTCAAGCCTGCCCTGAAACGGTGCTTTCGCGGGGTCCCTCACGGGAGTGCTGGATCTCGCGCAGCGCGACGAGCGCCGCGAGGAGCAGGCCGCAGACGAGGACGGGGGCGGGCGTGAACGTCGCGGCGAGCACCAGCGCCGCCGCGAGGAGGGCGGGCAGGGCGGTGCCGCCCGCGCGGCGGTGCAGGAACCACAGCATGACGACGAACACGGCCACGGGCAGCGTCACCGAGGCCGCCGCGAGCGGCGCGGAGACCTCCGCCTCGCCCTCGGCGCGCGCGGCCACGACCGACAGCCCCGCGCCGACCGCGGCACTGGCGGCGAACACCACGTAATGCCCGTATCCCCACACGAACGAGGCGCGCGTCGAGGTGAGCAGCACCGCCGAGTCCCGCGAGAAGTACAGCCACCACAGCGAGGCCATCACCAGCACCCCGCCGAGCGCGGTGACGACGAGCTCGGCCGTGCGGCCGGTCGCGAAGGCGGCCTGGAAAGCCAGGGTCGCCGCTCCCACGGACTCGCCGAGCACGATCAGCGTGAACAGCCCGTACCGCTCGGCGATGTGCTCCCGGTGCCAGGACGTGCCGCCCTGGGAGGCGGCGATCGGCACCGCGAGGTCGAGCAGCGCGCACACCGCCCAGGCGTAGCCGATGAGGGAGTGCGGCACCCACAGGAAGGCCACCCACAGGCACTGCACGACGAACAGCCCGGCGGCGCACCGCAGGGCCGTCGCGCGCCCGTCCGGATGCTCGGCCGCCGCGCGCAGCCACTGCGCGATGAGCGCGGTGCGCATCACCACGTAGCCGAGGACGATGACCGTGAAGTCCTCGGACTCGAAAGCCCTGGGCACGCCCGCGGCGATGATGAGGGAGCCGGTGATCTGGACGAGGACGGTGAGGCGGTAGGGGACGTCGTCGGTGTCGTAGGCGGAGGCGAACCAGGTGAAGTTCATCCAGGCCCACCAGATGGCGAAGAAGACCATGAGGTAGGCGCCGACGCCGTGCGCGACGTGCCCTTCGCCGATCGCATGGTGCAGCGCCGTTCCCGCCTGCGCCACCGCCACCACGAAGCACAGGTCGAAGAACAGCTCCAGCGGGGTCGAAGCCCGGTGCTCCTCCTCGGGATCCCGCCCGCCCATCCTGCGATGCCACCCGTGCGCCATGCCCGGCGATCCTAGGACGGCGCGGCTGTCGCGTCCCGCACCCGTCCCGCCACGGCGGGTCAGCAGGACGTGCGCCGCACGCCATGCCGATCCGCCCCGTGCTCCTTCAGACGGGGGCGGCCAGGTGCGCCAGCAGCCTCTCGACCGGCCAGGTGTTGACCACGTCTTCGGCGGTGAGGCCGGCCCGCTGGGCGATCCCGACGCCGAAGTGCTGGTTGCCCAGGTGCGGGACGGCGTGCGCGTCGCTGTCGATGGAGAACCTGACGCCCCGGTGCCGGGCCCGCCGCACCAGGTCCGAGGGGAGGTCCGCGCGGTCGGGGAAGGAGTCGATCTCCAGGATCGTGCCGGTGCGGGCGGCAGCGTCGAACACGGCGTCCCAATCGGCGTCGACGGGCGGGCGCTTGCCTATCTTGCGCGTGGTGGGGTGGCCGATGATGTGCACGCCGGGGTTCTCGCAGGCCGCGATGAACCTGCGGGTCATCTCCTCGCGCGGCTGGGTGAAGTGCGAATGGACGCTCGCGACGCGGATGTCGAATCCTTCCAGGACCTCCAGCGGCCAGTCGACCGAGCCGTCCGGGCCGATGTTCAGCTCCGTGCCGTGCAGCAGCCGCATGGTCGGGTACTTCGCCTGGAGCGCCTCCAGCGCGGCCCGCTGCTCCAGCGCCTTGTCGAGCGTCATCCGCTGCATCGCCAGATCGGGCGCGTGGTCGGTGACCGCGTAGTAGGCGTGGCCGAGGTCCGCGGCGGCGGCGAGCATCTCCTCCAGCGACGCCACGCCGTCGGTGAGGTTCGTGTGCGTGTGCAGATCGCCCTTGAGGTCGGCCGCCTGCACCAGCTCCGGCAGCTCGTGCCTGAGCGCCGCCTCGACCTCGCCCTGGTCCTCGCGCAGCGGCGGCGGCACCCACTGCATGCCGAGGGCCGCGTAGATGTCCTCCTCGGTGGCCGCGGCGATGACGCGCTCGCCCTCGAACAGGCCGTACTCCGACAGCTTCCAGCCCTTGCGCACCGCGATCTCGCGCAGCCGCACGTTGTGGTCCTTGCCGCCGGTGAAGTAGACCAGCGCCGCGCCCCAGGACTCCGCGGGGACCAGCCGCAGGTCGATCTGGAGGCCGCGGTCGGTGCGCACCGAGGTCTTCTTGTCGCCGGAGGCGACGACCTCGGCCACGAACGGCTGCGCCTTGAGCGCCTCCATCAGGCGGGGTGAGCCGACGGCGAGGACGTCGATGTCGCCGATGGTCTCGCGCATCCGGCGCAGCGACCCGGCGTAGGCGATCCGCTCAGGCGGGCTGGACTGGGCGCCGAGCACGGAGATGACCTGCTGGGCGAGGTCGAAGGCGATGCCGCGGTGCACCCGGCCGCCGGAACTGCGCATCTGCTCGATGCCCGCGAGGAGGTTCTCGACGGTCTTGGGGCCCATGCCCTTGACGCCCTTGAGCCGCCCGGCCGCGATCGCGTCGGCCAGCGCGTCGGCGGAGTCGATGCCGAGCTCCCGGTAGAGGAACAGGGCGGTCTTCGGGCCGAGGGTGGGGATGCGGGTGAGGCGGCGCACGCCATCGGGCACCTTGGCGCGCAGGGCGTCGAGCTGGCGGAAGCTGCCGCGCGCCAGGAACTCCTCGACCTTCTTGGCGATCGCCTCGCCGACGCCCGGCACGTCGCGGACGGTGATCTCGCGGAGATCGCGTGGATGCCCCGCGATCGCCTTCGCCGCCTTCTGGTAGCTGCGCACCCGGAAGGCGTCGCCGCCGTCCAGGGCGAAGAGCTCCGCGTACTCGTTCAGCGCTTCGGCCGCCGCCTCGTTCGATCGAGCCATGCGTCCACACTACGACCGGGGTCTGACACTTTCCGCGATCACCGGCACCCCCGGGGTTCCCGGGGGTGCCGGGCCGATCAGGACGCGGCGGGGAACCGTCCGCCGCCCGAGCGGGTGAACACCACGACCGAGTTCAGCTCGTAGACCGAGAAGGCGAGGTCGTTGCGGCGGTCCCGGTCGAGGTCGGCGACGATCGCGCCGCCCGCCTGGCCGTGGCCCTCGGCGAGGACGTGGGTCGCGAAGGACCCGTCGCCGCGCTGCTCCAGCCAGAACAGGCGCGGGTCGCCGTCGCCGGAGACCGCGATGTCGATGTCGCCGTCCCCGTCGATGTCGCCGTCGCCGATGACGCCGGGGGCGGCCTGGCCCGGACGGGGCCGGGCGGTGATGCCGGCGGAGATCGCGGTCGGCGTCCAGGCCTGGCGCGGGTCCTTCGGCACCTCGTAGGTGACGACCTGGGACGCCGGGTCCGAGGAGCCGGGCGGGAAGGCGGTGTTGGTGTGGTTGGAGGCCACCCAGACGTTCTTGCGGTCGCCGCGCAGGTTCCGCACCAGCTTGATCTGGATCGACCTGCCCTGCGTGGTGTCGATCGTGTGCGTCGTGTAGACGCCCTTGCCCAGGTTCTCCAGCCAGACGTAGGACGCGCCGGACTGGAAGTACTGGGCGCTGGCGACGTCGAGGTCGCCGTCGCGGTCGATGTCGGCGACCTCGGGCAGCGCGCCGCCTCCCGCGCCGAGGGTGACCGGCTCGGTGGCGAAGCCGCCGCCGCGCACGCCCCTGAAGACCTGGACCCAGGCGTTCGCGGGGGCCTGCCCCGGCAGCATCGCGACGGGCGCGGGGAAGGACTCGCCGATCGTGACGAGGTCGAGCCGCCCGTCGCGGTCGAAGTCCACGGGCACGGCGCCGTGGTAGAAGAGCGGCTGCGTGCCGGGGGCGACGAGATCGTGCCGCGCCCAGCCCTTGCGGGTCTGCTCCCACCAGGTGAGCGAGCCGCACTTGGCGGGCGCGCACTGGAAGAAGCCCCCGGGGACGGCGATGTCGGCGTCGCCGTCGCGGTCGAAGTCGGCGACGGAAGGCTCGTTCGGGTAGGCGATTCCCGCTTCGGGGCCGAAGACGCGCTCCTTGCTCCAGGTGTCGATGTCGCGGCCCGCCTTGTAGACCGCGACCTCCCCGGACGGGGCGGGCCCGCCGGGGACGATCGTGCCGAACCCGGTGGCGACGATCTCGGGACGGCGGTCGCCGGACACGTCGGACGCGACGGAGAAGGCCGCGCCCTGGAGGGCTCCGTCCACCACGTGCCGGGTGAAGGAGGCGGGTGCGGGCGGGTCGGTGGGCTTGAGGGCCGGGCGGGCTCCTCCGGCCGAGGCCGGGAGTGCCGCACCGCAGGCGAGCCCCACCGCGAGCGGCAGGGCGAGACGGCGAACAGGGCGCATGGGCGCCACCTCCATAGGGGATGAGGAGAGGTCGCCTCTGAATACCACATGTTTCGTACTGTGGAATAGCGTTTCTCTTGTGGTAACACGCTGGGTGGTCGAGTTCCGCGCGCGGCCGCGCAGAATGTGAATAATCGTGGGCATGGCGGACGGCTGGCCCCCGGCGGGCGAGATCAGGGCGATCCTCGACACCACGGGCCGGACGCACGCGATCGCCCGAGGACTCCTGGAGGAGCACGAGCGCGCGCTGGCCGAGGTGCACAGCGCGCTGGCGCCCTTGCGGGAGGAGAAGGCCAGGGGAGAACTCGCGGGCATCCCCGTCGCCCGGCTCAAGGACGTCACCGAAGGACGGCTGCGCCTGGGCGGCCTGGAGGAGGCCGGGTACACGACGGTCCTCGACGTGCTGGACGCGCGCCCGTACGACCTCCAGCAGGTGCCCGGCGTCGGCCCGCAGACCGAACGGCAGATCACCGCGGCCGCCAAGCAGGTCGCGGCGGCCGTCGCCGAGAGCGTCGCGGTGCGGATCGACGCCGACGACCGCGAGGCGCGGCAGACGGTCCTGGTGGCGGCCCTGCACCGCCTGGTGGCCGCGGGCCCCGACCTGCCGCGCGCGGTCGAGGCCGCCCGTGCGCTCGACCGCGCCCTCGGCCCGGCCCTCGCCGACGCCGCCCCCGCGCGCGGCCGCCTGCGCAGGTTCTTCGCCGGATCACGGCGCCGCGGCCTCGCCCGCGCCGCGCTGGCCAGCCTGGCCGAGGCCGCCGCCGACGGGGACGCGCCCCGCCTCGTCGCGGACGCCGCCCTCGACCTCGCCCGGCACCCCGCCGACGCGACGGCCGCCTGGATCGACTTCGAGATCCAGGCGCCCGCCTACTACGCACTCCTTGCCGACCTCTCCGGCACGGTCCCCGACCGCGCGCGAGCCGAGGGCTTCCTCCCGCACGAGATCGCCGAGCGCGTCAACGCCCAGCCCCTCGACGCCGCCCACCGCAGGGTCACCCTCCGCGGCTACCAGGAGTTCGGCGCCCGCTTCGCCCTCGCGCAGCGGAGGGTCGTCCTCGGCGACGAGATGGGCCTCGGCAAGACCGTCCAGGCGATAGCGGCCCTCGCCCACCTGAGCGCCGAAGGGGCCGCGCACTTCCTCGTCGCCTGCCCGGCGAGCGTCCTGGTCAACTGGACACGCGAGATCGCCCGGCACAGCACCCTGAAGCCCTACAAGGCACACGGTCCGGGCAGGGCGCAAGCCATCGCGGAGTGGCGGGACACCGGGGGAGTGGCGGTGACCACCGTCGACGGGCTGCACGCTTTGAGCGCCGCACCCGTCGCGATGCTCGTCGTCGACGAGGCCCACTACGTGAAGAACCCGGAGACCCGGCGGGCCAAGGCCGTCGCGTCCTGGGCGGAGAAGGCCGAGAGGGTGCTCTTCCTCACCGGGACGCCGATGGAGAACCGCGTCGCGGAGTTCCGCAACCTCGTCACCATGCTCCAGCCCGAGCTGACGCTGGACGCCGAGGACGCCGTCGCCGGCGCGCAGGCCTTCCGCCGGGCCGTCGGACCGGCCTACCTGCGGCGCAACCAGGAGGACGTGCTCGCCGAGCTGCCGGAACTCGTGCACACCGACGAATGGGAGGAGTTCAGCCGCGCGGACCTCGCCGCCTACAGGGAGGCCGTGCAGGCGGGGAACTTCATGGCCATGCGACGGGCCGCGTACGCGGACCCGGGAAGGTCGGCGAAGCTGGAGCGGCTCAAGGAGATCATCGCCGAGGCCGCCGAGAGCGGGCACAAGGTCGTCGTCTTCTCCTACTTCAAGGACGTGCTCGCCAAGGTCGGGGAGGCGGTACCGCGCGCGCTCGGCCCGATCTCCGGAGACGTCGCGGCCGTGCGGCGCCAGGAGTTCGTCGACGCGTTCACCGCGGTGGACGGCCACGCGGTCCTGCTCGCCCAGATCCAGGCGGGCGGGGTCGGGCTCAACCTCCAGGCCGCCTCCGTCGTGGTCCTGTGCGAGCCGCAGGTCAAACCCGCGCTGGAGAGGCAGGCCGTCGCGCGGGCCCACCGGATGGGCCAGGTCCGCACCGTCCAGGTGCACCGGCTGCTCGCGCCCGACTCCGTGGACGAGCGGATGCTGGCGCTGCTCGCGGTCAAGGACAGGGTCTTCGACGCCTACGCCCGGCGCAGCGACGTCGCCGACGCCGCACCTGAGGCCGTCGACCTCTCCGACGCCGACCTCGCCCGCACCGTCGTGGCCGAGGAGCAGCGCCGTCTCGCCGCGCCGCGGTGACGGCCGCTCGGCGCCCGGGTTTCACGTGTGGGTTCCGCGTGCGGTTCCGTGGCCTTCGAAGGGCCGCCTAGCGCGCTGAGCTGCGACGATGGATCGAACACATGTTTGCTAGAACGGGTGTTCGGGGTTTAGAGTGGGCCGCATGATGCTTCAGGGTTCCCTTTTCGACCTGGCGGATGAGCCCCGTCCGGGCGAGCTGGGCCCCGCGGTCCGGCGCACCGAGCTGTCCCACGGGGCTTGGATCGACATGCGGCCGGGCTGGCTGTCGGGCTCGGCCACGCTCTTCGAGGAGCTGGAGTCGGCCGTGCCATGGCAGGCCGAGGAGCGCGTGATGTACGAGAAGGTCGTCGCCGTCCCCAGGCTGACCCGCTACTACGGCGAGCACGAGCCGCTGCCCCTGCCGATCCTCGACGATCTGCGCGATCGCCTCAGCGCGCACTACGCCGCGGAGCTGGGCGAGCCGTTCCGCACCGTCGGGCTGTGCTACTACCGCGACGGCCGCGACAGCGTCGCCTGGCACGGCGATCGCATCGGCCGCGGCAAGACCGAGGACACCATGGTCGCCCTGCTCGTCCTGGGCGCCCCACGCCCGCTGCTGCTGCGTCCGGCCGACCACAGTGGCCCCACCCTGCGCCGCGAACTGGCCCACGGCGACCTCCTCGTCATGGGCGGCTCCTGTCAGCGCACCTGGGAGCACGCCGTCCCCAAATCCGCCCACGCCACAGGCCCCCGCATCAGCGTCCAGTTCCGCCCACGCGGCGTCCGCTGACCCACCCGCCCACCCCGAGCCCCTCCAAGACCCGGACACACCCCGAGACCCGGACACACCCCGACGTTCCCTCCCTCCTCCAGGCGCGAAGTACGCCGGGCCCCGTGCCCCAGGGGGCGCGGACGCACCCTGGGGTTCACCCGCTCCGCGAGGCGCGGACGTACGTCGGGGTTCGCGTAGTCCGGGGGGCGGATGCGGTGCGCGATCCGCGCTTCCCGGTGAGGTGGGGCCTTCGCGAGTGCGGGTCGTGCAGGTGCGGGAGCGGGGGCGGACAGGGGGGTGAAAAGGCTTTGCGGGGGTGGGGAGGTGCGATCTAGGTTGGCGGGATGTCGTCGTTGCCGGAGTTCTATGTGGCCGTGGACGTCGAGGCCGACGGGCCCATTCCAGGGCCGTACAGCATGCTGTCGCTGGGCATGGCGGTGGTGGGCCGGCCCGATCTGCGGTTCTACACCGAGATCCGGCCGATCTCGGCGGAGTTCGAGCCCGCGGCCCTGGCGGTCAGCGGGCTCGACCGCGACAGGCTGCTGCGCGAGGCGCCGCCCGCGAAGGAGGCGATGGCCGCGGCCGCCGCGTGGATCCACGGGCTGCGCCGCGAGGGCCGGCCCGTCTTCCTCGCCGGCCCCGCGGTCTTCGACGGCATGTACCTGCACTGGTACTTCGTGCGCTTCCTGGGCCGCAGCCCGTTCAACGCCAGCGGAGCCGGAATCGACCTGCGCAGCTACTGGATGGGCCTCACCGGCGACGAGTGGGTGAGCACCCGCAAGAGCGTCATCAAGCAGAAGCTCAAGATCACCGGGCTGCCGCACACCCACCACGCGGGCGAGGACGCCGCCGAACTCGCCGCCGTCTTCGAGGCGATCCTCGCCGACCGCGACACCCGCGCGGCCGCCGCGCAGTCCCCTCGCCGCCCCCGGCCCCCCGCCCCCGAGCCCACCTGACCCCGCGCCGTCGCTGCGAAGACCGCTCGCCTGGCTTCGCCTGCGCGGGACGCGCTTCCAGGCCGCTGTGGTGCGGCGCGTCGCCCGCGGCTGGACCCGGCCCTCGCGGCGGAGTTCCCGGGGGCTCGGGCCGGGAGCGGGGTCAGGGGCGGTCGGGGCCGGTGAGGAAGCTGCGGCAGTAGCTGCGCATGGCGATCTTCACTTCGCGGATCATCTCGGTGCGGGCGGGTTCGGACTCGTCGTCCACGAGGCGGAGGAGCTGGTCGCCGATGCTGTTGGTGATGCGAGCGCCCATGGGGGTGAGGCGGAGGGCGCCGTCGGAGGCGCTCTGGAGCAGGTCGGTGATGGTGCGGTAGATGTAGTCGTTGACCTCCCGGCCGGCCTCCTTGGCCACCGTGGTCAGGCGGTTGTTCAGCCACAGCTCCCGGACCGACGGGCGCCCGTAGAACCCGGCGTAGGTGTCGACGACGGCGTCGACCACGGACTCCCAGTCGGGGTAGGCGCGCCCGGCGAGCGCGTCGACCAGTTCGCCCGCGCTCTGGAAGTAGCGCAGCCCCAGCGCCTCCAGGACCGCCTCGCCGCCCTCGAAGTAGTGGTAGAAGACGCCGGTCGTGACGCCGGCCCGCTCGATGATCGGCCACGGCGTGGCCACGAGCGCCTCGTAGCCGACCTCGCCGAGCAGTTCGTCGGCCGCGTCGAGGATCGCGCGGACCTTCGCCTTGCTGCGCTCCTGCGTCGGCGGGCGGCGCATCGCCGCCGCGAGGTCGATCAACGGGCTGTGGCTCACGTCATGTCCTCCGGGCTCCGGACCACCTTAGCGGCCTCGATCTGCGGCTCCTCCCTTCGCGATCACGGGGCGGCCATGTGGACGATCACCTGCGAAGACACCTCTTGACGCGGGGAGCTTCCATGCCCCAGACTACCCGAAATCAAAATAGAGTCCATTTCGATTTTGGAGCCCGATCCCGTGTCGTCCCCCACCGCCATCACCATCCCCGACTGGTCCACCCCGCTGTACCACCCCGCCCCGCACCACTTCCGCGACTGCACCCGCGTGATGCTGCTCTGCGGCGTCGAGGAGGGCGTCACCCGCCGCCTGCTGCCCGAGCCGCTGGAGCCCATCGGCGACTTCGTCGTCGTGAGCTGGCTGCTCATCGGCGACGTCGACGGCTACAAGGGCTCCCACAACGTCGCGTTCAACGTGCCCTGCCGCTTCGAGGAGCACGTCGGCAAGTTCTGCTCGCTGGAGTACATCGACATCGACATGGGCCTCGCCGCGGGCCGCGAGATGTGGCCCTGGCCCAAGAAGGGCGGCGAGTTCACCTGGGAGCAGACCCCCGAGCGCTTCGACCTGGAGTGCCGCCGCCACGGCGACGTCCTGATCCGCTCGGAGATCACCGTGCACCCCGAGCAGGCCGGCGCCTGGCCCGCCGAGCTGAACGTGCCGGACATGGGCGTGTGCAACCTCCAGGTGCGCAACCTCGCCCGGGACCACGCCTCCAAGCCGGAGATCGCGCAGGTCATCCGGGTCGACTACCCCAACAGCGTCCTGCACTCGAGCTTCCGGGCCGAAGGTACCCTCACGCTCACGGACGGCCCCCGTGACCCCTTCGGCCCGCTCGGTGAGATCCGCGTCCTCGCCGCCCGCGTGGACACCCAGGAGTTCGACTTCGACCTCGGCCAGGTCGTCGGCTCCCGCAGCATCTGACCTCCTCCGTCCCCCTAGTTCCACAGGAGAAGAACCATGTCGGTCATCACCACCCGGGTCGCGGGCCTGCTCGGCGTCACTGCCCTGGGCCTCGGACTGCTCACCGCCTGCGGAGGATCGGACTCCCGCACGGCCGCCGACGGCGCCCCGTCCTACGGTGAGTGCAAGGTGAGCGGCGAGTACGGCTCGCACAAGCTCACCACCGTGGACGACGGCGTCCTCACCATCCAGGCCGCCCTGCCCGCGCCCGGCGACTACAACGGAGACACCCCGCAGGGCGTGAAGAGCGGCTACTCCTACTGCCTGGCCGCGGAGATCGCCAACCGCGGCGGCGTCCCCGGCCTCGAGCTGAAGAACGTCTCCTTCGACGCCCTGGTCAGCGGCCGCACGAAGGACTACGACCTGACGATCTACCAGCTCTACAAGACGCCGGAGCGCGAGAAGGTCGCGGACTTCACCGACCCGTACCTGAACGTCAAGAGCGGCGTCCTCGTCCGGTCCGACAGCACCCTGGACGCCACGACGATCAAGGACGCCAAGATCGGCATCCTGCTCGGCTCCGTCCAGGACGCGTTCGTCAACGAGGAGCTCCGGCCGGCGCAGAAGGCGAGCCAGTACCAGTCGATCAACGACATGATGACGGCCCTTCGCGCGAAGCAGATCGACGCCGTCATCCTCGACACCACCCTCGTGATGCTCAACGCGCAGCAGATCGGCGACTCGGTCAAGGTGGTCGGCCAGTACGAGGTCGGCGGTGACGCGGCGGTGATGCTGCCGAAGGGGTCGGCCAACACCTCGGTCGTCAACGAGATCATCGGTGAGATGAAGGCCGACGGGACGCTCGACCGGATCTTCACCGAGCAGTTCGAGTCGTTCCTCGGCGGCAACCCCGACGACCTGCCCGTGTGGTCCGCGTCGTGACGGCCTCCGTCGAGATCCCCGTGGGCGCGAAGGCGCCCGTGCCGCCGCCCAGGTCCCGGCCGCTCAACATCGCGGCCTGGACGGGCGCCGCCCTGACCGTCGCGGCGACCGTCGCGGTGACGGCCGGCGCGGTGCACCGGCTGGAGACGGGCTCGGTGGTCGTCCTGGCGGCGGCCGTGGTCGCCGTGGTCGTCGTCGGCATCCCGGCGTGGCAGGGGCTGCGCGGTTCGGCGGCGGCGGCGAAGGCGCTGTCCGGCGGGCGGATCAGCGAGGCCCGCAAGGCCGCGGCCGGGTCCCGGGACTCGTCGTGGACCGCGCTGGGCGTCGCGGGCTTCTGCCTGTGCCTCCTCGCGCTCGTCTTCTTCCTCACCGTCAGCGACGGGGTCGTCCGCGAGACGTTCCTGCGCTGGGACCTGATGCGGACCAGCTTCGCCGAGACGGCCAAGGCGCTCTGGTACAACGTGCTCATCGCCGTCGTCGCCGAGGCGCTGGTGCTGGTGCTCGGCCTGCTGCTGGCGCTCGCCCGGCTCGCCCCCGGCAAGGGCGGCAGGCCGCTGCGCCTGCTCGCCGTCGCCTACATCGACCTGTTCCGCGGCCTGCCGGCCATCGTGGTGATCTACCTCGTGGCGTTCGGCATCCCGCTGGCCGGTATCCCGGTGCTCAGCGACGCGCCGCCCGTCGTCTACGCGATCGTCGCCCTCACCCTCACCTACAGCGCCTACAACGCCGAGCTGTACCGGTCGGCCATCGAGTCGATCCACCCCAGCCAGGAGTCGGCGGCGCTCTC
This sequence comes from Actinocorallia aurea, assembly GCF_054783995.1. Classification (NCBI taxonomy): domain Bacteria; kingdom Bacillati; phylum Actinomycetota; class Actinomycetes; order Streptosporangiales; family Thermomonosporaceae; genus Actinocorallia; species Actinocorallia aurea. Next base: position 422,773 of record NZ_BAAGPQ010000015.1, on the reverse strand, counting down.
GCTCGGCCTGTCCCGCGCGCACACCCTGCGGTACGTGATCCTGCCGCAGGCCGTCCGCCGGATCGTCCCGCCGCTGCTCGGCGCGTTCGTCGCCCTGCAGAAGGACACCGCGCTGGTGAACGTCGTCGGCATCATCGACGCGTTCGCCCAGGCCAAGATCTACTCCGCCAACTACTACAACCTGTCCTCGGTCACCGTCGTCTGCCTGCTGTTCGTGGTCATCACCATCCCGCAGACCCGGTTCGTCGACTACCTGCTGGCGCGCGGCGGAAGGAAGTCCTCATGAGCCCGCTCATCGAACTGCGCGGCGTCACCAAGTCCTACGGGGACCACACCGTGCTGCACGGCGTCGACCTGGACGTCGCCGCGCACGAGGTGATCAGCCTGATCGGCGCGTCCGGGTGCGGCAAGTCCACGCTGCTGCGGTGCGTCAACGGGCTGGAGGCGATCGACGGCGGCGAGATCGCGGTGGACGGGGACGTCGTCTCCGGCCCCGGGGTGGATCTCGTGCGGCTGCGGCGGCAGGTCGGCATGGTCTTCCAGAGCTTCAACCTGTTCCCGCACATGACCGTCCTGCAGAACGCCGTCCTCGCGCCGGTGAAGACGGGCCTGTGCACGAAGGCCGAGGCCGAGGAGCGGGCCATGGCGATGCTGGGGAGGGTCGGGCTCGCCGACAAGGCGGGGTCCTATCCCGACCGGATGTCCGGCGGCCAGCAGCAGCGCGCGGCGATCGCCCGCACGATGCTGATGAGCCCCCGCATCCTCCTGCTCGACGAGATCACCTCCGCGCTCGACCCGGAACTGGTCATCGAGGTCCTGGACATGGTCCGCGACCTCGCCGAAAGCGGGATGACGATGCTGCTCACCACGCACGAGATGGGGTTCGCCCGCGAGATCTCCTCCCGGATCTGCTTCCTGCACGGCGGCGGCATCCTGGAGCAGGGGCCGCCGGCCCAGATCTTCGACGATCCCCGCGAGCAGCGCACCCGCGACTTCCTGCGCAAGGTGTCCCTGGCCGGACGCCTCTGAGTCCGGGCCGGTCCGCGGAGGAGCCCGGACCGGGCCCGTCACCTGGAAGGTCCACCGCTGCCCGAGCGCGTGCACGCACCCGGGCCGCGCCGCGTCGCGGTCCTCGCCCGCTGAGGCGGCGAGGCGCCCGCGGCATCCCGGAGCAGGCGCCCGCGCCGTCTGCGGGGAAGCGGCCCATGGGGCCGCCCGGGGCCGGTACGGTGGTCACCGGGAGGCGCACGCATGTTCGAAGTGATGTCGGCGGGCAGCGCCGAGGACGCGTATCGGCTGAGCGCGGATTTCGGCTACCCGTATCCGGGGCGGCGCGCGGAGGAGATCCGCTGCTTCGTCGGGGATCTGGAGATCGACGACGACCTGGTGTCCGACTTCGTCGACCACCCCGTCCACCACGTCGTCGTGGACGGCGACCTGTCCGTCCGGGGCGACCTCGACTGGGCGACCGACGGGTTCGGGGTGTTCTTCCTCGTCACCGGACGGCTGCGGGCGCGCAACGTGCTGCTGCACGGCGGGCCGGAGGTGGCGGTGCGGGGAGCGCTCGACGTGCGCGGCGCGGTGGTGGGCGCGCACGAGGGCCCGGGAGGCGGCTTCCTGCGCGCGCACGGTCCCGCCGAGTTCCAGCTGGCGGTCGCCACCTCGGACTTTCACCTCGACTTCCGCGCGCCGGTCTCCGGCACGGTCGCCGTCGCGGCGGGCGCGACCGTCCACGGCGTCGCCGACCCGCGCGAGGCCGGGACCCTTCTCGTCCCCGAACTCCTCGACGCCGCGGGGCGTCCCCTGGGCCACGAGATCGCCGACTCGCTGCGCTCCCGCCGCCCGCTCTTCGCCTGACCGCGCCCCTCGCGGGCGGGGGTCGCGCCGTGGAATTTCTCCAATAAAACGGAATGATCGCTTGAAAAGCGACAAAACCCTTTGAGGTTCTTTGCGTTAGCAGGCTTCGCGGCGGCGTGCGGCGGCTCGCGCGCGAACGGTCGGATGCGGGGGCGGCGGGAACCGGAACGGCGACATGCGGGCCGCCTGGCGCGCGGTGGTGCGCGGAGCGCGCATTCCGGCCGCCTCGCCCTGGGCGGATTCTTCCGTCCGAAAAAGGGATCGCGCGTCGGGCGAGGGCGGCGGAAATGCGCCGGGCGGTGCCCGGCGGCGCCGGTCGCGGCGCAATTATCTGCGGTAACGCGACGCCGTCACGGGAAGTATTGCGACGGCGACGATGCGGGTTCGGGCGGCACGGCGGTCGGCACGCTTATCGGGCGCTTCTTTCCGGCAGAAGGTGCCGCCTGGGAAGGTGTTGCCGTTTTCCGGGGAACGCGGTCGGTTCGGGGTCCGCGGGGGAGCGCCATTCCGTCGTCCGGGGCCTCGGCGGGGTTTCGGCGCGGTGGATGGGGTCGCCGGCGGGGGAGGGCGGCGGTGGGCGGGGTGTCGTTGTGTCTGCCGCATTACCGGTTCTGACGGGCGTGTCGGCGCTGGACCGGGCCCGGTGGAGCACGGGATGGGCGGTTTCGGTACGGCGCCGCGGCGTTTCTGCAGATCGGGTCAGGTTTGTCAGGGGCGCGACAGAATGGACGTCGGCGCAAATGGATGGAGTGGTGCGGCCGGAGGTCGTCCGGGAAGGGGTGTCCCGACGGAAAGATCATGGTTCCCGGATGTTCTTCCGGGGGAAACTTTGGAAGCATGGGGGGCGATAGTTCGCCTTTGCCGCATGATGCCGATGCGCCGGTCCGCCGAAAAGGCGTTAACGCAAAAAGTGGAGTGTTCGTTCATGCGTGTGGACGTTTAAATGCTGGGCGCGGTCGGGAGAGGCGGGAAGGTGCCGATACGCGGAACGGTCCGACGCCCGCATCCGGGGCTTCCGGCGCGGGAGGTGCGCGACGACAGGGCCCAGGCGATCTGGCTCGTCGGTTGCCACGGCGGGGCCGGGGCGACGACGCTCGCGTCGCTGCTCGGGATGCGCGACGCGGGCCGGTGCTGGCCCGTCCCCCAAACGGGGCGCGCCAACGTGGTGCTGGTCGCCCATCCGGACGCGCCGGGCATGCGGGCCGTCCATGTCGCGGCCCGCCAGCACGCCGAGCATCCCGCCCTCAGGAACGGGATCAACCTTCTCGGCCTGGTCCTCAACTCGTGGGCGCCGGGCCGCCTTCCACGCGACCTGCGCCAGTTGCGGGAGTCCCTCGGCGCGGCGGTGCCCCACGTCTGGGAGGTCGAGTACATCGGCGCGCTGCGGCTCGGCAGGCAGCCGTCCGAGGTGGGCCGCCTGCCGCGCTCGCTGCGTCTCCTGCGCCGCGACCTGGTGAACGAGGGCTGGGTGAGCTCCCTCCAGAGCATCAACCGCGAGGGTGTCTGAGCACGTGCTAGCTTGGCGGCATGGCCGGTCCTGAGGCATCCAGGGTGGGGGCTCTCGGTCACCCGTCAGCCCCCTGAGAACAGTGAAGCGTGTCCTTTCGTCCCGGCGCTGAGGCGCGGGACAGGGCGCTGACCGCGGTGACCAGACGACGTTTCCACGTCTCTTCTCACCTCGGGATCTCTCGATGCCTTTCTCGCTCTACCTTCTCGCCGTGGCGGTGTTCGCCATGGGCACGTCGGAGTTCATGCTCGCCGGGCTGCTCCCGGACATCGCCGCCGATCTGGACGTGCCCGTCGCGGACGCGGGCCTGCTCACCTCGGCGTTCGCCGTCGGCATGGCGGCGGGCGCGCCCCTGACGGCGGCCCTGGCCCGCCGGTGGCCGCGCCGCATCGCCCTGCCGGCCCTTCTCGGCGTCTTCTGCGCGGCCCACGTCGTCGGGGCCGTCGCGGACGACCTCTCCGTGCTGCTGCTCAGCCGGGTCGTCGCGGCGCTCGCGAACGCCGGGTTCCTCGCGGTCGCGTTGACGGCGGCGATCGCGCTCGTCCCCGCCGACCGGAAGGGCAGGGCCCTGGCGGTGCTGCTGGGCGGCACCACTGCGGCGACCGTCGCGGGGGTGCCGGGCGGGGCGCTGCTCGGGGCGCTGCTCGGCTGGCGGGCCGCGTTCTGGGCGGTCGCGCTGGTGTGCGCGCCGGTCGCGCTAGGGGTGCTGCGCGGCGTCCCGGACGGCAGGGCAGACGCGCCCGCCGGGCCCCGGCTCGGCAGGGAACTCGCCGAACTGCGGCGGCCCGGCCTCGCCGTCGTCCTGACGGCCACGGCCCTGGTCACCGCGGGGACGTTCGGCGCCTTCACGTTCCTCGCGCCGGTCGTCACGGAGGCGGCGGGACTCGGGCCGTTGTGGGTGCCCGGCGCGTTCGTGCTGTTCGGGGCGGGTTCGTTCGCGGGCGTCGCCTTCGCCGGACGGCTGTCTGACACCCGTCCCACGGCAGTTCTCGCCGTCTGCGGGCCGCTCCTGCCGCTCGGTTGGGCGGCGTTCGCGCTCGCCGCGCCGCACCCGGCGGCCCTGCTCGTGCTGATGTTCGCGCAGGGCGGGCTCGCCTTCGCGGTCGGGAGCACGCTCATCGCCCGCGTCCTCTACGAGGCCGCCGGAGCGCCGACCATGGCGGGGTCCTACGCCACGGCGTCCCTGAACGTCGGCGCGGCGGCGGGTCCCGTCCTCGCCGCGAGCACGCTCGACGCCGCGGCGACCGGTCCGGCGTGGACGGCCGCGGCCCTCGCCGGCACGGCCCTGCTCTGCGCTCCGTTCCACCGCGCGCTCACCGCCCGTGAAGCGGAGGAGGCCGGGCCGCGGACGCCCTGACGGCGTGCGGGGCGGTCGGGGAGCTGAGGCTGGCTTCCCGGCCGCCCCTCCTGCGGCGCGCCGCGTCGCCCGGGACCGTGCGGACGGGCCCGGACGGCGGGGTGCGGCGCGCCGAGGTCGAGGCCGCGGACGGCGTCAGGTGGCGTCGGGGGACGTCCTGCGCCGCGACGGCAGGGTGATGCGACGGAAAGGGCTCGGTGTTCTGGAGGCGTCGCCGGACGGGGTCGGCGGCGCGGTCGGCGCGGACGTGTTCCGGGTGAGCGCCGCCGTGTTGTGGGTGAGCGCCGCGTGCGTGGCGGTCAGCTCGGCCCGCGCGGTGTGCACCGCGTGGTGCAGGGCGCTGAGTTCGCGCCGCAGCCTGTCGGTCTCCATGACCAGGTGCAGCGGCTCGGCGCCGCCGAGGTGGGCGACCCAGGCGCGCAGGTGCGCGTTCTCGGCCTCCAGCTCCTCGATCCGGGCCCGCCGCGAACCCCAGGACGCGGGCCGCCGCGCCACCGCCGTCGCCGCGGGCCACGGCGCGAACGGCTGCGCCGCCCGGTAGGGCAGGTACTGCGCGGCCGCCGGATGCAGCGGCAGCGGCGCGGGCGGCACGGGCCCGCCCTCCTCCGCCCTGGCCCGCGCATCCTCGGCCGCCGGCCGGAACTGCACCGCCGTGGGCGGAGCCGCCTTCCGCACGCCGCCTTCGACACCACCATCGAGATCCGGCTCACCGCTCACACCGGCACCGGAAGAACCTTGTCGGGGGGACATGTCCCCAACATAGTCGCCCCCGGTGACCGAACGGACACGAAAAAAGATGATTCCGCGGAGAATCTCGCGACCGATACCGTTCTGTCACCACAGCCAGCGGGCTCGCCTGGACTTGGCAGCCTCGGGCGCCTCCTCGTGCTCCAGGACGTGTGAGCGACCGCAGGGCGTCGATGGGGAGAGGCCAGGATCCGTTCGGTGGACGCCGTGGCGTGGGTGCGCTTCGGCATGGCCTTGAAACGTCGCCACGGCGGCGGTGACCGAGCCCTTGGGGCGCGGATGCGGGCGGAGGAGCGCGGTGGCATGCTCGGCTTCACCTGGACGGGGCTCCGCGCCGTGATAAGGGATGTGGGGGACACGGCGTCCATGCCGGGAAAGTGGTGTGCCGGTTCGAGATGGAAAATCGACGAAGGGGTGTGGGTATGCGCAGGGTGGTTTTGGGGTCGGCCTCTAAGACTCGGCGGGGGATTTTGGAGCGGGCCGGGGTGGGGGTCGAGGTTTTTGTCAGTGGGGTGGATGAGGATGGGGTGCGGGCTGGGTCTGTGGGGGAGTTGGTGGAGGTGTTGGCGGTGAGCAAGGCTCGGGCGGTTGCCAAGGAGGTGGGGGATGCTGTGGTGATCGGGTGCGATTCGTTGCTGGAGTTCGAGGGGCGGGGGCTGGGGAAGCCGAAGAGTGATGAGGAGGCTGTGGGGTGGTGGTTGGAGCGGAGGGGGAAGAGCGGGGTGCTGCGCACCGGGCACTGTGTGATCGACGGGGCGACGGGGCGGGAGGCCACGGCGGTGGGGTCGACCGTGGTGCGGTTCGCGGAGCCCTCCGAGGCGGAGATCCGGGCTTATGTTGCTTCGGGGGAGCCTTCGGCGGTGGCGGGGGCGTTCACCATCGACGGGATCGGGGCCTGGTTCGTCGAGGGGATGGACGGCGACAGCAACAACGTGCTGGGGTTGTCGGTCGTGGTGCTCGGGGGGCTGCTGCGCGAGTTGGGGATCGAGCACACCGAACTCTGGAGCCGCTGAACCACGGGCGCGGCGGGAGACCTGCGGCGCGCCCTCACGCGGTGCGCCTCGCCTGGAGGTAGGCCTGGAAGCGGAAAAGCCCCCGGGAGGGGGCTTGAGGGGGGCGGTGGGCCTCCGGGGGGCGTGGAGGGGCCCACCGCCGGTCAGGGGGCGCGGGAAGGCCGCCTGGCGGCCTGCGTGAGGCCGGGGTGGGTCAGTGGTCGCGCAGGAGGCTGCCGGCGCCCTCGACGCGGTCGGTGATGCCGTTCTCGCGCAGGGCCATCCACCAGGTGGCGGCGTTGATGGCGATGACGGGCAGGCCGAGCCAGCGTTCGGCCTCGTCGGCGAGGCCGACCATGGAGAGGTTGGTGCCGCACTGGATGACGGCGTCGACCTCGCCGGCGGCGAGTTCCTTGACGGCGGCGCGCAGTTCGTCCTCGGTGACGTGGGCGATCGACACGGCGGTCGGGCACTTCAGGCCGATGATCTTGTCGACCTCGAAGCCGAGTTCGGAGAAGAAGGTCCTGACGTTGGCGTCGCCGACGGGCTGGTAGGGGGTGACGACGCCGATGCGGCGCGCCCCGTACAGCTTGAGGGCCCGCTCGCAGGCCTCCGCGCCGGTCGCGACCTGGAGGCCGGTGAGGTCGTGGATCTGCTTGACGAACTGGCGGTTGCCCTCGACGCCGCCCCAGAACGTCTCGGCGGACATGCCCATGACCATGTAGTCGGGCTCGCACGTCATGACGCGTTCGCAGGAGGCGCCGATCTCGTCGCGGATCTGGTCGAGGAGCCGTTCCATGCCCTCGTCGCCGGCCATGTTCTGGTCGCGGATGTGGATGCGGGAGAAGTGGGACGTGACGCCCGGGACGCCCATCCGGTAGAAGTCGGGCTCGACGATGGTGTTGGTCGAGGGCGCGATGACGCCGAACTTGCGGCGCCAGCCGAGTGCGTCGGTCATGCCGGGGTCTCCTGTTTCTTGGCCTCTTGGAGGGTGAGCACGCGCCAGGCGGCGAAGGCGAAGACCGCCTGGGACGCGGTGTTGATCGACTGCTCGATCCACTGGAGGGTGATCGTCTGGTGCTCCTGGCCGCCGAGGGGGCCGAGCGCGTACTGTCCGGCGATCCACAGCAGGAACAGCTTGTGCCGCCGGAACAGGTACACCGCCGCCGCGGTGCTGGTGCCGATGGTGAGGACGAGCATCGGCAGCGTGTCGCCGATCGCGAACGAGGTGGCGAGGCCCGCCATCCAGACGCCCGCAGCGGCGGCGATGGGCAGCCGCGGCTCCAGTGCCTTGACGAGGGTGAGGAACCCTGCCGACAGCAGCGGGAACAGCAGCAGTGGCATCACCCAGAGGTCGATGTCGGTGGCGGCGATGAGGAGTTTCCAGCCGCATTTGGCGAACCCGCCCAGTCCGAGCAGCAGTGCCGCCGTGCGGACCAGGCGGGTGTCGAGGTCGTCCAGTTTGGACAGCAGCAGGACGCCGGTGACGGTGAGCGCCACCGGCACGAAGTCCTCGGCCGCCAAGGGGACGGTGTACTCGATCTGGCTCATGAGAACAGGTCCCGCTTGCGGAAGCCCGCCGTGGCGAACCGGAAGGCGATCTTGCCGCCGGTCAGCCACGCGACCCGGCCGCCGTTCTTGACGCCCTTGAGGATGCCCTCGGCGAGGAACGGGGTGACGGTCTCGACCTTGTCGGCGAGGATGTTGAAGATCTTCTTGGTCTTCTCCAGTTCCTCGGGCGTGTAGTCGTTGGTCAGCAGGTCGGTGAGGACCATGCCGGGGGACAGGTGCGCGGCCTTCACCGGGGTGTCCTTCAGCTCCTTGGCCAGGCTGTCGGTCACGTAGGTGACCGCGCGCTTGGTGGCGCCGTAGGCGGTGAGGTTGGGCATGGTGCGGCCGTCGCTGCCGAAGCCCTCCATGTTCCAGACGGTGCCGGAGCCCTGCGCGAGCATGTGCTTGACGGCGACGGCGCTGCCGTTCATCACGCCGAGCAGGTTGGCGGAGACGACGGTCTCCAGTTCGGCCACGGGCAGGTCGGCGAGGTGCTTGCGGGAGGTGGTGACGCCCGCGTTGTTCACCCAGTGGGCGACCGGGCCGAGTGCGGCGGCCTTCTCCCACAGGGCCTCGACCTGGGCGCGGTCGGTCATGTCGCACACGACCCCGGTCGCGCCGAGTTCGGCCGCCGCCTCGTCGACGCCGGAGCGTCCGCAGATGACGACGGTCGCGCCGCGTGCGATCAGCTCCTTGGCGATGCCGCGCCCGATGCCCCGGGTGCCTCCGGTGACGACGACTACCGCCATGTCAGGACTCCGTGGATGACGCCGGACAGCCGGTTGCCCTCGAACACCTCGTAGTTGACGGCGAGGGTCTGGCCCGCGCTCATCCCGGGCGTCGCGTCGATCATGAACTCGCGGCCCTTGATCTTGACGATGTCGGTGAAGTGGACGCTGGGGAAGTTCGCCCGCCCGAAGGCCTGGGAGTTCCCCCATGCCTCGGGGCCCTCGTAGAACAGCTTGGTCCCGTCGCGCCGCTGCTCGACGGTGTAGGACCGCTCGATCGCGCCGGACCAGGTGACGTGCGCGCGGGTGCGCAGCAGGTCGATCGGCTCCAGCTCCAGCGTCACGGTGACGTCCCCGATGAGCTTCTGGTCGGGTCCCCACAGCTCGCAGACGCCCTCGTACCCGCCGGCCTGCTTCGTCGGCAGGATGAACGGGACGGGCCCGTTGCGGGTCTCGGCCGCCAGGTGGGCGGGGATGTCGTAGTCGGGCGACGACGGCCGCTTGTACACGCCGTTGAAGCAGCCGACGACGGTCCAGCCCTGGTACAGCACCGACGAGTAGACCTGGGTCTCGCCGTCGGGCAGGTTGTGGTTCCAGGTGTTGAGGTCGACCTGCCAGCCGGGCCCGTAGTAGTGGGCGTCGACGAAGCCGCCGTAAGGCTGGCCGGTGCCGTAGAAGTCGGGGCCGGTGTAGACGCGGTCGGCGTCGGAGTCGATGACGCCGAAGGCGAAGGGCGCGCCGAGCCGGAACTGCCCGGCGAGCTTCCCGCCGCCTTCGAGGCCGCCGTCCATGTAGTACATGGTCTTGCCGTCCTCGAAGACCGAGGAGCGGCGGATGTCCTCGTACCCGCACCAGACGCCCTGGCCGTCGAACAGCGAGGGCCGTCCGTGCCACTCGCCGGCGATGCGGGTCTGCCACTCGCTGGGTTCGCTCACAGGTCGACCTCGTTGCTGATGAGGTGCGCGCGCAGCCGGTCGGAGGCCTCCTGGCCGACGAGCCGGGTGACGTTCGCCCACACCGGGTCGACCTCGGGGCTGAACAGGTAGGAGCGGTTGAGGGCGTCGCGGGCGGCGAGGTCGGTGTCGTGGAGGGTGGCGAGGACCGCGTCGGAGAAGCCGCCTTCGACCAGGGACTTCCAGTGGCCGAAGTAGTCGTCGACGAAGGTGTCGACCTCCTTGAACTGCTCCTCGTCGGCGCGGTGCACGAGCATCCAGGACGACATCATCGCGTACTGGCGCGGCCCGATCGCGGCGCGCGAGGCCCCGAAGACCTCCTTCGACCGGTCGAACGCGGGCGTCAGCGGCTCGAAGGCGGCGTCGAGGTAGTCGAGGTGGGCGGCGAGGTCGGCGCGCGGGACGAGGTCGAGGTGGAAGGCGAGCTGCCCGCCGGCCGAGACGGAGTCGAGCGTGAAGTGCGGGACGGGCGAGTCCGACGGCAGGAACGCGAAGATCATGTGGCTGTCCATGCCGATCTGCGGCACGACGAGCCCGATCGAGACGACCTTGGCCAGCTTCGTGCCCGTCCGGACCTCGAGCCGTCCGACGGGGTCGGGCCCGAACGATCCGGCCAGGTCCTCGGCCAGGACGAGCTTGAGGTCGTCGATCTCCTCGATCTTGGCGAGGGTCCGGTCGAACAGGGCCTTGGGGAGAGAGGTCACTGCTGCCCTTCCTTGGCTTCGGCTTCGCCGGCGATGATGGAGTCGTCGACGCGGGGGTGCTCGCCGCGGGCCTTGTGCACCCAGGCACGGGCGAGCGCGGGGTTGTTCTTGCGGGCGGGCGAGGCGATGACGGTGGCCTCGCGGCGCGGCACGTCGCCCACGATGCGGTCCTCGTCGCCGAGCATCCAGCCCTTGTCGGCGAGTTCCTGGCGGCGGCGGCGGTAGTGCACGGCGATGAGGTCGGACTTGACGTGCAGTTCGGCGGCGAGGTCGGCGGGCAGCAGCTCGGGGCGGGTGCCGTCGACGACGGGGGCGTCCTGCTCGAAGATCCGGTAGATGCGCTTGAGCGCGTTGGCGTCGGCCCAGTCGGCGGTGAAGAAGTCGCGCAGGGCGACGAACTTCACGAGGGTCTGGGTCTCGCTGATCGGCACGTTGCTGTCGTAGATGATGATGTTGCCCATCGGCAGCCGCACGTGCAGCTTGATCATGTTGGGCAGCATCCAGCCGGCGCTGGTCTCGACCGGCGGGCGCTCCTTGAGGTTCTTGTTGCTCCCGCCGGTGATCTTGCCCCAGATGCCCTTGGGCTTGGGCGGGTACAGCCGGACGGTGGCGAACGCCGACCACTCGTCGGGCATGTTCACCTCGTACTCCTCCACCTCGGGGCGCTCGGGGTTGCCGAACGCGCCCGCGTGGACGAACGGGGTGTGGGAGATGTCGCAGCCGTTCTCAAGGATGCGCTCGTAGTTGGAGTTCCAGAGGTACTCCCCGTAGACCGGCTTCCACCGGCCGCCGTCCTTCTTCAGGTCGTCGAACTCGGGCCAGACGGGGATCGGCGGGCGCTCCTCCTCGGGCAGGTCGCCGAGGAAGGCCCAGACGAGCCCGTAGCGCTCCTCGGTCGGGTAGGAGTCGACGCGGGCCTTCTTGGGGATGCCGCGGCCTTCGAGGTTGGCCGGGATCTTGGTGCACTCGCCGCCGGGCTCGAACTCCCAGCCGTGGTAGGGGCAGACCACGCAGTCGTCCTTGATCCAGCCGCCCGACAGGGCCGCGCCGCGGTGGGCGCACAGGTCGGACAGGCAGACGACCTGGCCCTTGGACGTCCGGTAGATCACGAAATCCTGGCCCAGGCAGGTGATCTTCTTCGGCTTCGTCGTGATCTCGTGCGAGAACTCGACCGCGTACCAAAAGTTCTTCAGCATCTATCGCTCCAGCAGTTCTACGGAGCCCGGCGGGTTCTTCCGCACTCGCTCCAGTGGTTCTGGGTCGTCCTTGAGGAGGGCGTCCAGGAAGGCGGTGAGCACTTCCAGGTAGTCGCGCCTGCTCTTGGCCGGGTCCCTTGAGGGCTCCATGTCGAGGAAGGCCCGCGCGGCGGTCGGATCGACGGGGTCGGCGACCGTGAAGTGGTTGGCTCCCTCCAGGACGGCCAGGTAGTGGCCGGTGCCGGGGAGCGCCTCGGTGAAGGTCCGGCTGACGGGGTCGGCGTTGCCGTCCTGCCCGTAGCGGTCGCTGCTGCCGAGGATGACGCCGTCGCGGTCGCCGACGGCGAGGAAGACGGGGGTGTCGACCTGGGCGGGCAGCACGGTTCCGGCGGGCCAGCCGAGCATGGTGGCGACCATGGTGTGCGTGCCGTAGCCGAACACCGCCTTGATGCCGGGGAAGAACCTGGCGGACTGGAGGGCGACGGTGCCGCCCGCGGAGTGGCCGCCGAGCGCGACCCGGTCGAGGTCGATCGCGTCCTTGAGCAGGTCGACCCCGGCGAGCGCGTCGAGGATCGCGGGGACGGCGGGGCAGGTGGGCCGGGTGCCGTACGTGCCGGGCTTGGCGGCCTCCAGGTCGACGCCGGGGGTCAGTCCGACCTGGCCGCCGAACAGTTCGGCGATCCGGTCGAAGGTGGCCACGATGTAGCCGGCCTTGGCGATCTCGATCGCGAGGGTCCGGTAGGAGTCCTGGGCGACGTTGACGCCGGAGATGAAGACGACGACGGGGAACTTGCCGGGCGCGGGCGGGAAGACTCCGCTGAGCCTTTCGGCGTCGGTGCCCTCGGCGATGGCCGGGTAGTAGACCTTGAGGTGCGCGGTGTCGAACGGCGGCTCGCCGTGGGTGCGGGCCGCCGTCCAGAGGGACCTGATGAGGGTGCTCACGGGCGGGGCAGTTCCCGGTCGCCGCCCCACAGGGCGCGGACGAGCTTCTCGGTGAGCTCCTCGCCGAAGAAGCGGACGCCCATGGAGTTGGCGGGGTCGCGCTCGGCGATGTTGCGGCGGATCGTCAGGTCGGTCTCGCGCAGCGCCGCCCGCTCGTCCTCGGGGACCTCCTCGGCCTCGTCGACCCAGGCGAGCCAGCGGTCGACGTGCTCGCGCGCCCACTTCTCGACGGCCTGGAGGTTGTCCTCCGACAGCGGGAAGGAGTAGCAGTTGGCGGTGGGGGAGAGGCTGGTGCGGATGAAGGCGGCGGGGCTGGTGAACCAGGTGAACTCGGGGTTGTCGTCCTTGAACTTCAGCCACGGCTCGTTGACGGGCGCGTAGTACTTGTCGTAGTACTCGCCGTCGATGACGAGGGAGACGCGCGGGACGGAGTCGACGTAGAACCAGCCCTCGGGCCAGACGAGCAGGGCGATGCCGAGGTGGGGGACGCGGATGTGCGGGCCGAGCCAGACCGTCAGGTGGAGGTTGGCGAAGCTGGCGGCGGGGTTGCCGAGCCAGGAGTGCACCATCCAGTCGATCTCGGGGCCGGAGTAGGCCGAGACGCGTCCGCCGGGACCCTCGGGGTAGGTCCCGTAGGACTCCAGCTCCAGGGTCGACGGGTCGCGGGTGGTCTCGAACCGCGCGTCGATCTTGGCCTTGAGCTCCAGGAGCAGGGCCTGGTAGCGCTCGAACGTGACCGTCACGTCGGTGACGGGCCGGCTGTCGAGCATCTGCTCGACGGACTGGATGGTCTCGCTGCTCATCTGTATCGTCCGTCCTGGTTCGGAGGGTTTTGGTTCGCTAGGGGAAACACTGTTTCCATTCTTGAGCCGCAGGGGTGAGCTGTCAACGCTCACGGCGTTACGGTGCGGTTTCCGTCCCGATCGGGCCGCGCCGATCGGGACGTGCCGCTCAGGTTGGACCGCTCAATGCCTGACCGCTCATGAAACCGGAGCGGTCAGGCCGGCGAGGGAGTGCCAGGCGCGGCCGTTCACGAGGTCGGTGTTCTTGGAGACGAAGCGGTTGACGGCCTGCGCGGGGTGCACGACCGCGTAGGTGACGCCCAGGCCCGTCTCGGTGATGATCGGGTGGCTGATCCGGCCGGTGAACGGGCCCTCCCAGGCCGTCCAGAGGGTGAAGTCGCCGGTGAGGTCGAGGACCTGGCCGCCCTCGGTCCAGGCCGAGACGACGTTCAGCCGGTTCTCCGCGGCCCGCTCGGGAAGGCCCAGCTCGGTCTCCCACGCCTCGCCCGAGGCGCGCGGCACGGCCACCACGTCGGCGTCGGCGATCGCGGCGAGCCGGAACGTCTCGGGCGTCACCGCGTCGTCGCCGACGACGACGGCGAGGCGGCCGAACGGCAGCGTGAAGACCTCCACGGCCTCGCCCAGCCGGGTCGCCCACGGGGTGCGGGCCGAGGCGTGCAGCTGGAGCTGGGCCCCGGCCTCGCCCTCGGCGGACACCACGAGGCCGACGTGCGCGTCGCCGTCCCGGACGCTGGTGACGGCGTGGGCGGAGGTTCCGGACAGCGCCTTGGCGAGGTCGGCGGCGACCTCGTCCCGCTCGGCGTCGCCGAAGGCGAGTTCCGGGAGCACGATCAGCTCGGCGCCCGCGGCGGCGGCCTCGGCGGCCTTCGCGAGCGGGTCGGCGGAGGCGACCACGGCGACCTTGGCGGCCTCGGCCCCGGCCGGCGCGGTGCGCGCGACGGGCGCGGAGGCGATCGGCCCGTACAGCTCGGGGCGGCGGCGGGCGAGGATGTCGGTGCCGTCGCCGCGCACCTTCAGGTCGGCGGCCGAGACGTCGATGTCGGCGACGGCCACGGCCTCGCCGGTGCGCGGCGCGCGGGCCAGGACGGTGCCGTCGGGGGCGACGATCTGGCTTTCGCCCGCGCCGTGCAGCCACTCCTCGGGGACGCCGAGCTTCTCGGCGATCGCGGGCAGGTGCGCCTCGGGCAGCAGGGAGCCGACCTTGTTGGCGGCGATCACCCACACCTTGTTCTCGGCGGCGCGGACGGGGATGTGCAGGCTCGCCTCGTCGGTGGCGAAGGAGTTGAGGCTGTTCAGCAGGAGCTGCGCGCCGCGCACGGACAGGTCGCGGGTGACGTCGGCGGTGACGCCCTCCATGCAGGCGTACAGGCCGATCCTGCCGACGGGCGTCTCGACGATGGGGCCGGGGGCCTCGCCGGGATTGAGGTGGTCGCCTTCGGCGCCCATGAGGGTGAGCTTGTCGGACTGGCCGAGCAGTTCGCCTTCGGGGCTGTACAGGAGGCTGGTCGCGGTGGTCCGGCCGCCCTCGCGGGCCAGTGTCACGTTGAGCTTGACGTACGCGCCGTGGCGGGCCGCGCGCTCGGCGATCGCCTGGAGGAAGGGGCCGTCCAGCGTGCAGGCTTTACGGTGAGCCGTAACTCGGCTTTCATACCAGGACAAATGATTGCAAAACTCCGGTAGCACGATGAGTTCCGCGCCCTCCGCGGCGGCGGCGTCGATCATCCGGAGACAGGCCGCGAGGTTGGCCTCCACGTCCTCGCCGGCGGCGAACTGGACCGCCGCGACCCGCAACTTGGCCGACATGGTGAGCCCTCCTGGTTCCTCTAGCGAAACGCTGTTTCCAAAACATACAATCAGTGCCACCCGTTGGGAAGAGATTCCGGAGAGCTGGAGAGCCGCCTTGCTGACCCATGTCGTCCTGATGAAGTTCACCGACCCCGCCGACGCGGCCAAGGCGAAGGAGCTGCTGGAGGGTCTCGTACCCGGTGTACCGCAGATCCGGAAGCTGACCGTCGGCATCGACGTGGTGCGCGCCGCGGTCTCCTGGGACCTCGTCCTGCTCACCGAGCACGCCGACCTGGACGAGCTCAAGGGCTACCAGGAGCACCCCGCGCACCTGGAGGTCGCGGGCTGGCTCCGGCCGCGCCTGGCCTCCCGCGCGACCGTCGACTTCTGAGGCGCCTCCCGCGGGAACCCCCGCGGGAGCGCGTCCGGGCAAGGCGAAGGCCGCCGCGGTGTTTTCCCGCGGCGGCCTTCGGGTGTTCTCGGGGATCAGGAACCGGCCAGCGTCTGGAGCTCGCCGGAGGCGATCTTGCTGTCGTAGTAGGAGCCGCCCGGGTAGTAGGCGGCGGTGGTCGTGCCCTCGAACTGGTCGGTCAGCCAGGTGACGGCCAGGCTCTGGAGGATGGCGACGTTGGCGGGGTTCGAGGTGCCGCAGGCGAGGGTGCCGATCGCGTCGGTGGACGCGCCTTCGGCGTCGACGTGCGATCCCGTGGTCAGCCGGGCCCCGACGAACGGCCGGTCCAGCTCGGCCTGGACGAGGTCGGTGCCGGACCCGGAGCTGTTGCAGGTGCCGTCCGCGCCGGAGACGGTGAGGATCGGCTTGGTGGTGGTGTTGAGGCCCTGGAGGCCGGTCTTGAGGTTCGAGCCGATCACCGCGTTGACCGGGTCGAGCAGGACCAGGCCGCGCAGGTTCGCGAAGGTCGCCGGGTAGTCGGTGCGGACCCGGTTCGCCACGTAGGTGACGGCCTCGCCGCCCGCGGAGTGGCCGGAGAAGACCAGCTTGGTCGGCAGGGTCAGCTCGGGCCGGTTCGCCGCGGCCTTGGCCTTGGCGAAGCTCGTGGCGAGTTGGCCGCCGGAGCTGGCGGCCTGGCCGAACAGCTTGCCGATGTTCGCCATGAAGTCGGTGTTGTTGCCGAGGTTCTGGAGCGTGCAGCCGAAGAGGTTGGCGATGGGCAGGCTCGGCGCGAACGCGACGTAGCCCTGGGCGGCGTACTTGCCCGCGAGGTCGGCGACCGCGTTCTTGGAGCGGGCGAACCCGTGCTGGAGCCAGACGAGGCCCTTGGGGGTCCCGGCCGGCAGGTACCAGTCGGCCGGCTGGTCGAGGGTGGTGAAGGCGCAGCTGATCTTGACGGTGGTCTGGACCCTGGTGACCGCGACCGCCGAGGCGGAGGAGGCGGGGGCCAGGACGGCGGCGGCGAGGGCGGCCGAGGACAGAAGAGCGGCCAAGCGCATGGAGCACACTCCCAACGTTCCGTGATGCGAAACGACGTCGCCGTTTCTTGGCCCTCATTAGCGCCCGAAGTGACCCGGTGGTCAACCAGGGGCTGGAACGCGGTTCGGTAACGATGGGATCAAGGCGTCGCGAGAGGCTTGGGGTCTAGGTGGCCTCCTCTTAGTTGACTCGCTGTGATCGGATGGAAACGCTGGAGGCATGACGACGCAGGCGGGGCCGATCAGCGATCCGGAAGTCGACGAGCTGTTCAAGGGAGTGTTCACCGCGCCTCCCGAAGACCCCTATCCGGCCTACCGGCGGCTGCGGGAGGCCGCGCCCGTCCTGCGCTCCGGCGACGGGGCGCTGGTGCTGTCCCGGTTCGCCGACTGCGACGCGGCGCTGCGGCACCGGGCGTTCGGCAAGGGCGACGAGCAGCTGGGCTTCGGGATGGCCGCCGAGATCGGCGACGAGGTCCGCAAGGCCCGCCAGAGGTACGGGCGGACCATGCTCATCACCAACCCGCCCGAGCACACGCGGCTGCGGCGCGCGGTCAGCGCCGCCTTCACCAACCGGCACGTGGAGGAGCTGCGGCCGCAGATCGCCCGGCGCGCCGACGAGCTGCTCGCGGGGCTGGCGGAGCGGCCCGGCGCCGACTTCCTCGAAGGGCTCGCGCTGCCGCTGCCCGTCAACGTCATCTCCGACCTGCTCGGGGTGCCCGAGGAGAACCGGGAGCCGTTCACCGCGCAGGTGCGCACGATGCTGTCGCTCATGGAGGCCGACGAGGGAGCCGACGGGTTCCGCGCCGCGATGAAGGCGCGCGAGGACCTCGGCGACTATTTCGGCGCCCTCCTCGAAGACAAGGCCGCCCGTCCCGGGGACGATCTGCTGTCCCGCCTCGCGACCGCGCCCGAAGGCGAGCGGCTGACCCGCGACGAGATGATCTCCACCGCGCTGCTGCTGTTCACCGCGGGCTTCGTCACCACCACGAACCTGCTCGGGAACGCGGCCTCGGCGCTGTTCTCCCGGCCCGACCAGGAGGCGATCCTGCGCGCCGACCCGGGGCTCGTCCCGTCGGCGGTCGAGGAGTTCCTGCGGTTCGACTCGCCCGTCCAGATCGACCTGCGCGCGGTGCTGGAGGAGACCGACTTCGCGGGCGCGCGGATGCGGCCCGGCGAGGTCGTCGTGACGGTCATCGGCGCGGCGAACCACGATCCGGCGATCGCCGAGCGGCCCGACGCCCTCGACGTCCGCAGGCAGGCCCCCGTGCACCTCTCGTTCGCCTCGGGAGTCCACTTCTGCCTCGGGGCTCACCTGGCCAGGGTCGAGGCCCAGGTGGTCCTGGAGCGCCTCTACAGCGCCGCCTACCCGTCCCTGGAGCCCGCCGGCGACCCCGTCCGCGCGTCCGGCCTCGCCCTGCGCGGTTTCAAGACCCTTCCGGTGACGCTGACGCGCGCGTAGCCCCGGCCTTCCTGCCTGGAAGGGGCGAGCCCCGGCACACGATGAGGCCGTGTGTCCGGGGCTCTTGCCCGGTGTGCCCTGGTGAGGGCACAACCGGGGTTCCCGGCCGAACGGGCGCGTTCGAACGGCCGGGAGTCTCGGAGGGTCAGACGGGATAGGCGGCGGCGCCCATGCCGGCCCCACCCGCGCGGAAGGCCGCGGGGAGGTGCACCGCGCACGTCTGCGCGTATTCGGCGATGCCCTCGTCGCCGTACTCGCGGCCGAAGCCGGAGCGCTTCACGCCGCCGAAGGGCGCGCGCAGGGCCATGCCGGTCCGGCCGTGGGTGTTGACGAAGGTGAACCCGGCCTCGAAGCGCCGGGCGAACGCGAAGGCGCGGTCCTCGTCGGCCGACCAGACCGACGCGCCGAGTCCGAGCTCGCCCGCGTTGGCCCGGGCGAGGACGTCCTCTTCGTCCCGGTAGGTCAGGACGGGCACTACGGGCCCGAACTGCTCGTCGGCGACGACGGGGGAGGCGTCGTCGAGTCCGGTGAGCAGGGTCGGGCGCACGTAGTGGCCCCGGTCGAGGTCCACCGCGACCCGCCCGAGGGGGATGGGCTCGCCCAGTGCCGCAAGGCCGCGCAGCCGCTCGGCCGCCGCCGCGCTGATGACCGGGCCGACCGTGGTGTCCGGCCCGAGCGCGTCGCCGAGGACGACGGTCCGGGCCGCCGCCGCGACGTAGGCGTCCCGGAACTCGGCGAACCGGGACTCCGGCACGTACAGCCGCTTGGCGGCCATGCACACCTGGCCCGCGCTCTGGAACGACCCCATGACGAGCCGGTCCATGGCCGCGTCGGAGAGGTCGGCGTCGGCCAGGAACACCGCGGGGTCGTTGCCGCCGAGCTCCAGCACGACGGGGCTGAGCGCCCGGCCGGCCAGCGCCCCGATGGCGCGCCCGGCGGCCTCGCCACCGGTGAAGGCGACCTTGCGGACCAGTGGATGCGACACCAGCGCGACGCCCGCGTCGGCCTCGCCGTGCACCGCGTGCACGAGCCCGTCGGGGAACCGCGCGAGGATCCGCGCGATCGCCAGCGGGGCCAGCGGAGAGGGCTTCACCACGATGGCGTTGCCCGCCGCGAGCGCCGGGCCGACCTTGAGCAGGGTGAGGATGACCGGCGCGTTCCACGGGGTGATCGCGCCGACGACCCCGAACGGCCGCCGCCGCAGCAGCAGCCGCCCGGAAGGATCGTCGGTGACGGCGTCGGCCAGCACCCCTTGCGCCCGGGAGGCGACCCACCTCAGGTAGACGCCCGCGAACCGGATCTCGCCGCGGCAGTCCGCGAGGGGCTTGCCGCTCTCGCGGGCGAGCAGCCCGGCGAGCGCCTCATCGTCCTCCAGGGAGCCCGCGACCCGCTCCAGCACCGCCACCCGCTCGGCGACCGGGAGCGCGGCGAAGGAGCGCTGCGCCGCGTCGGCCGCGCGGACCGCCGCGTCGACGTCCGCCGCCGAGGAGACGGCGACCTCCCCGACGGTCTCGCCGATCCGGCTCGGGTTCTCGACCGTGATCGAGCCGCTCACGCCACGCCTTCGACGGAGCGCAGCGAGGCGATCATCGAGGTGCGCAGGAGGTGCGCCCGCTGGCGGACGGGGTCGGCCGCCAGCTCGCGCAGGCCCGCCTTGTGGGTGTCCGGATCGCGCAGCTGTTCCCAGTTGGAGTGGGTGATCTTCTGCACGAACGACTTGGCCACGTCGCGGCGCTTCGCGCACGCCTCGTCCAGCGGCCCGGTGCCCTCGCCGGCCGCGACCGCGCCGAGCGCGGCGGTGATCGCCACGGCGTCGTGGATGCCGCTGTTGAGGCCCATCCCGCCCAGCGGGTTGTTGACGTGGGCGGCGTCGCCGATGAGCACGGCCCGCCCCGTCCGGAAGTCCGACGCGACCCGCTGGTGCACCCGGTAGAGGGTCGAGTGGGCGACCTTCCACTCGGTGTCGGCGACGCCGCGCAGCCGCTCGGGCAGCCGGGCCAGCTCCACCTCGTCGGGGGTGTCGTCGGGCGTGGGGAACAGCACCCGCCAGTGGTCCGGCGTGCGCAGCAGGACCAGCCACTCCTCGGGGTCGAACACGTAGTTCACCGCGGCGATCCCCGGGATGAGCGTCTCCAGGTCCTCCTCGGTGGAGGCGACCAGGAACCGCTCGGGGTAGGTGATCCCCTCGAACTCGACGTTGAGGGCCTTGCGGACGCGCGAACTCGCCCCGTCGGCGCCGATCAGCCAGTCGCCCGTGTAGCGGGCGCCGTCCTCGGTGATCGCGGTGGCGGTCTCGGAATCCTGCACGACGTCCACGACGGGAGCGTCGAAGACGACCTCGCCGCCTTCTTCCCGGAGCATGTCCAGGAGGATCGGCGTCAGCTTGCTCTGCTCGCACTGCACCCGGTACGGGTACGGCGTGTCGTGCGAGAGCAGCCGCAGGTCCAGTTCGGCGACGACGCCGCCGCTCCGCTCCCGGTACTGGAACGTGTGCGACACCAGGCCCCGCGCCATCAGCCGGTCGAGCGCGCCGAGGTCGGCGAGCATCTCCAGCGTCGGCGGGTGGTAGGTCGAGGCGCGGGACTCGGCCGCGAGGCCCGGTCCGGCCTCCAGGACGGTCACCGCGAACCCGCGGCGGGCCAGCCCGACGGCCGCGGTCAGTCCGACGGGCCCGGCCCCGGCGATGACGACGCGCATCACGCCTCCCGCGAGTGCAGCGCGAAGCCGCCCTCGGTGCCGACGACCCGGGGGTTGGTGAAGAACCGCAGCGTCTCGGCGGTGCCCTCCTCGCCGAGGCCCGAGCGGCCCCAGGCGGGGCGGGGGGCGAACAGGTGGAGGCTCATGATGCTGGAGCCGTTCACCTTCACCTCGCCCGCGCGCACCTTCCGCGCGACGGCGAGGGCCTCCTGCTCGTCGGGCCCGAACACGTAGGCCTCAAGCCCGTAGGAGGTGCCGTTGGCGAGCGCGAGAGCCTCCTCGACCGTCCCGTAGGGATGGACCGTCGCGACCGGGCCGAAGATCTCCTCGACCGCCTTGTCCGCGGGCACCCCGGTGACGAGCGCCGGAGACAGGAAGTTGCCTTCCTCGGCGACCTTCAGCGACGTGTGGACCGTGCCGCCCAGCTCCGCGCGCTGCGCCTCCACGAGGGTGCGGTGCGCCGAGTGGACGAGCGGCCCGAAGTCCGTCGCCTCGTCGAGCGGGTCGCCCGGCTTCAGCGTCGCGAGCCGGTCGAGGACGGCCGCGACGATCGCGTCGTGGTCCTCGGCCGGGACGATGAGCCTGCCCAACGCGCGGCACCACTGGCCGTTCAGCGTGGTCAGGAGGTCGACCGCGGCGCGCGCGGCGACCGCGGTGTCGGTGCCCGGCAGGATGACGAGCGGGTTGTTGCCGCCCAGCTCCAGCTGGACCGGCTTCACGCCCGCGCCGCACGCCGCCGCGACCGCCGCGCCGCCCTTGGCCCCGCCGGTGAACGACACCGCGCGGACCCGGGCGTCGAGGGTGAGCTTCCCGCCGACCGAGGCGTCGCCCTGGACGAACTGGAACACCCCGTCCGGGACGCCCGCCTCGCGCAGGGCCCCGTCGATGACCTCGGCCATGAGCTGGCTGCCGTAGGGCACGTACTCGCTGGCCTTGAGGATCGCCGGGCAGCCCGCGGCGAGCGCGTTGGCGACCTTGTGCGCGCCCATCGGCGCGGGCGCGTTCCACGGGGTCAGGCACAGGGCCGGGCCCCAGGGCAGCAGCAGCACCTCGGTGTCGCGGCCGTCCTCGCGCTGGAGGGTGCGGGTCAGCCAGCCCTCGCGGAGCTGGCCCGCGGCCAGCAGGAACGAGCCGGTGATGATCATGCCGAGCGGCAGGGTCTGCCGGATCGGCACGCCGGTGGCGAAGGACTCCAGCGCCGCGATCTCCGCGACGCGCGGCTCCAGCGCGGCGGCGACGGCCTCCAGGGCGGTCGCGCGCTCTTCCGGCGTGGTCGCCGCCCAGGCGTCCTGGACGGCGTCGGCGGCGGCGAGCGCCTCCTCGACCCGCGCGGGGGAGGTGGCCAGGGCCGGGCCGAGCCTCTCGCCGGTGAGGGGGTTCTCCCGGACGAGGGCGAGTTCGATCTCCGCGTCGCGCCACTGCCCGGCGACGAGGTCGCGCAAGGGGTTCGGCGTCACTTGTTCACGCTCGCGAACAGCTCGTTCTCGCGGTCGTCGGTGATCATCGAAGCGGCCTCCAGCCTGCCCCGCTCGGGCGGGAACGTCATGACCAGCGCCATCGACAGGTCGCGCAGACCGCGGCCGATCACGCCGTCCATGGTGGCGGCGGAGGTGCCGCAGGCCTTGAACGCGCCGACGACGACGTCGAAGCAGGCCTCGGAGATGCTCCCCTTGGCCAGCCGCCACTGACGGTACACGTCGGCCTTCGGCAGCAGCGGCGGCTCGGAGGTCTCCAGTTCGAGCTGGCGGCGCAGCCAGTGGTAGCCGGTCTCCAGGCGCTCGGTCATCTCGCCGATGATCACCTGGTGCATGGGGGAGCTGGCGATGGACTTGCCGGTGTCGGCGAAGCGCTTGCCGGTGAGGCGCTCCAGCGCGTAGTCGTAGACGCCCTGGGCCGCGCCCAGGTAGTTCGCCATGATGGCGAGCTGGTTGCCGACGAAGCTGCCGCGGCTCATCTGGAGCATCTTCACGAACGAGCCGGGGACGGTGAGGGCGTCCTCCTCGGCGACGAACACGTCGGTGAGGGTGATGCCGTCGTTGGCCGAGGCGCGCATGCCCAGGCCGTTCCACTTGTCGCGGGAGGCGACGCCGGGGGACTCGCGCTTGACCAGGAACAGCGACAGGCCGTTCGCGTCGGTGGTGTCCGCGACCTTGGCCGTGACGAGGTAGATGTCGGCGACGCCGGTGGCGCAGCCGAAGGACTTGACGCCGTTGAGCTTCCAGCCGCCCTCGACGGGCTCGGCCGTCGTCGCGATGGCGATGTTGGCGCTGGAGCTCTTGACCTCCTCGCTGGCGAAGTTCGCCAGCCAGGTGCCGCCGGCCATCAGGGTGAGGACCTTCTTGGCGAACGCCTCGACGACCGGGTTCTCCTCCTCGGAGAACAGCCCTGCCTCGATCGCCTCCAAGGGGAGCAGGCCGCGCGAGGCGCTGGTGTTGTGGAAGAAGTAGGCGAGCGCCGTCGACGGGCAGGCCGAGCCGAGCGTGAAGGTGGCCCCGGCCAGGTCGCGCAGGCCGCCGCCGAGGCCGCCGAACTCCTCGGGCACGATGAGCCCGAGGATGCCCGCCTCGCGCATGAGGGCGATGTGCCCGATCGGGAACTCGCCGAGTTCGTCGGCCTTGGCCGCAGCCTCGCGCAGCGCGGGAAGCACGCTCTCGACCTTCTCCATCCGCGCCTTCTCGGCGTCGGTGAGCTTGGTCAGCAGCTTTTCGGCAATGAGTGTCATATCGAGGTCCTTCCGAGTCGATAGGTACGGCCGGGCAGGGGAGACCCGTATGCCGTCTCCAGGTCGGCCGCCGCCGCGACCAGGGCGTCCCGGTCGGCGGCGCTGGCCACGTCCAGCCGGGTCGCGAGGAAGAGCACGTCGACGGCGCACAGGCCGTCGTCGAGCCCTCCGAGAGTGACGTCGAAGTGGCGCACACCGCTCTTCATGGCGGTGAGCGCGTTGGCCAGGCCGAGCCCGGCGTTCTCGGCGAGCCGCACCCGCAGCGGCACGTCGCCAGCCACGGCGACGGCGTCGCGGAGCAGCTCGCGCAGGTGCAGCGGCGAGGCGGGTTCCGCGCCCTCGTCGAGGGCGATCTCGGCGCAGCCCGCGGCGACGAGATCGGCCACGGCCGCCACGGAGGCGTCGCGGTTGCCCGGCGAGAAGGCGTCCGGGACGCGGCCGACGGCCTGGGCGCCCTTGGCGCGCGCCGCGCTCACCAGCCGGTCCGCGCCGCCGGCGTCCCGGTAGCGGAACTCGACGGTTCCGGTCTCGGGGAGCACGTCGTCCTGCCCGTCCACGAGGGCCGAGTGCAAGGAGGCGTCCGGGAAGGGCGCCGCGCCGATCCGGGTGCGCAGGCCCGCCTTCTGGACGGCCCGCAGCAGGTCCTCCGACGGCAGCCCGCGCCGCTCCAGCGCCGCGGCCAGACCGGTGTCGGCGAGGCCGATCTCGGCGGGCAGCGGGTCGGCGAGCTGGCCCCAGGACCGGGAGTGGAACAGCAGCGGGCCTGTCGCGCGCGGGGTCTCGGCGGCCAGCACCTCGCCCACGAAGATGGTGTGGTCGCCGCCCGGATAGGCGTGTACGACCCGGCAGTCCAGCCAGCCGAGCGCGTTGGCGAGGACCGGGGCGCCGGTGGCGGCGGTGGCCCAGTCGTGGCCCGCGAAGCGCTCTTCGGGCGCGAGTCTCCCGGCGAAAGCCTGCCCGAGGTCCGCCTGGTCGCGGCCGAGGATGCTGATCCCGAACAGCCCGCTCTCGGAGATGAGCCGGTGGCTGTACAGGTTCTTGTCCAGGCACACCAGGACGAGCGGCGGATCGAGGCTCACGCTGGAGAACGAGCTGGCCGTCATGCCGTGCCAGGTCTCACCGGAGGTGGTGGTCACCAGGACCACGCCGGTGGGCCACTGGCCGAGCACGGATCTGAAGGTCTCGGCGTCGACCGCCACCTGAGCCCCCCTCGTTTCGCTTATGGAAACACTGTCCCGCAGAAGGTAACAACGTCGAAGAGCGGGTGTCAACGCGTTTCCCGTGATGTTTCCCATAAGGAAACGTTCTGGCCTACACTGCCTCCGTCGGATCATCTGAGGAGGAGTTGAACCGTGCCGAGGACCGCGTCGAAGCCCGGCGAAGAGCCCGAGGGCCAGAGCCGATCGATCGCCGCCGTGGAGCGTGCGATGGACGTGCTGCTGCTCTTCGGCCGCAGTACGCGGCCGGACCTCGGGGTCACCGAGATCGCGACGGAGCTGGGGCTCACCAAGGCCGCCGTCCACCGCATCCTCACCGCGTTGCGCAGCAAGGAGCTCATCACCGTCGACCCGGTGACCCGGCGCTACGCGCTGGGCCACGCCGCCATCTCGCTCGGCCGCGCCTACATGGCGCGGATGGACCTGCGCGCGATGGTCGGCCCGGAACTGCGGCTGCTGTCCCGCCAGACGGGCGAGACCGCGACCCTGTCGGTGCGCCGCGGCGACACCCGGATGTACGTCGACCAGGCGGTGCCCAACCAGGAGCTGAGGATGGAGGTCAGCCTCGGCATCCCCTACCCGCTGCACGCGGGCAGCTCCTCGAAGGCGTTCCTCGCCTTCCTGGACGAGGCCGAGGTCTCCGGATACCTCGCGCGCCACCCCCTCAACGCCCTCACCGACAAGACCATCGTCGCCGAGGACGCGCTGCGCACCGAGCTCGCGGGCATCCGCAGGCGCGGCTACGCGACCTCGCTCGGCGAGCGCCAGGAGGGCGCCGGCTCCATCGCCGCGCCGGTCTTCGACCACGACGGGCGGGTGCTGGCCGTGCTCAGCGTCTCCGGCCCCGCGACCCGCTTCAAGAGCCATATGAAGGAGTACGCGCCGATCCTCATCGCCGCGGCGTCCCGGGTCTCGGCCCAGCTGGGCTTCCCCGAGCACTGAGCGGCGGGCGCCGGGCGGCGCGGCGGGCGGGAGCCCCCGCGCCGCCGCGCTTGCACGTCCGCCCACCGGTCAGAGGTTCGCGCCGGGCTTGAGCACGCCGAGGACCGCGGCGATGAGCACGCTCGCCCAGATCCCGAACACGAACGGCACGCAGCCGTCGATGGAGCGCTTCAGCACCGACTCGGTCTCCGGGGTGCTGCCGTGCTGCATGAGCGCGCCGAAGGCCGGGCCGAACGGGCGCAGCATGATCCGGATGCCCAGGCCGCAGGCGATCGCCAGGGCGTAGAAGAACACCTTGCCCGCCAGCCACTTCGGCTCGGTGGTGACGCCGAACGGCTCGGCCGCGAAGAACGTGTAGCCCGCCATGCCGAACAGGGTGGCGATCAGCCCGATCCGGATCGTCCAGTCGGCCCTGCGCACCCACGGGTACTTGCCGTGCGTGCGGTGGTCGATGATCGTCGCGGCCAGCCAGCCGAACGCGAACAGCCAGGTGAGCAGCACCAGGGGCCACGTGAAGATCTCGTGTCCGCCGATGTTCGCGCCGTGCGGGTCCATCGCCATCAGCGTGACGCCCGACGGCAGGAACAGCACGAGCGTGATCTTCGGCCCGAGGTCGAGGCCGCTCATGATGTTCAGCGCCGTCGCCCGGGACGCCGGGGCGAGTTCGGGCTTGAGGACGAACCTGCTGGAGTAGTACACGCCGAGGTCGCCGCCGAGCCAGAACACGAACAGCACGATGTGCAGGACGATCCACCAGCCGTACGGATGTGGTCCCATGGTCAGTCTCCGGAGGTGAGGGGGCCGACGCGCGGCGCGTCGCCGAGCCCGGTGACCGCCGCGGCGAGGGCCTCGGCGGCGGGCTCGCCGACCGCGCGGGCGGCGTTGAGCAGGAACTTCGCGCGCAGGTCCGCGGCGGGCAGGGGATGGCCCGGCCCTCCGCGCGAGGAGTCGACCCGGTGCTCCAGCACCGCGCCGCCCCGGGTGGTGACCCGCAGGACCGCCGCGAAGGCGTTGGGGAAGATCTCGCTCGCCCGCTCGTCGGCGAAGCAGGTGACCTTCGCGGCGAGCGCGAGCCGGGCCGGGTCCTCGTGCGCGCCCTCGGCGAAGTCGTCGAGGTAGACGCCGAGGCCGCCGCCGCCCAGCAGGGCCGTCGCGATGGTGAACGGGCCGGAGAACTTGCCGTGGTAGGGCGAGCGCGGCCGGGCCTTGTCCTCGGGCGGCTCGGCGACGGTCCGCAGCGTCGGCGCCGGGAAGCCCGCCTCGATCGAGACGACGTCGGCGGGGTCGAGCCCTTGGGCGCGCAGTGCGAGGGCGCAGTCGATCGCCGGGTGGGTGAAGTGGTTGGTCGGGTAGGGCTTGTAGACGGTCCGGGTGGTCTCCCACCGCTTGCCCAGCCCTTCCAGCAGAGGGGCGGCGTCGTACTGGCCGCTCAGCCACGCCTGGAAGAACCCGAACCGCCCTTCGATGACGGTCGGCGGGCCGGTCACCCCGGCCGCGGCGAACCCCGCGGCGGCGACGCCCCCGTGAGCCGCCCATCCGCAGTGGATCCGCTTGACGGTGCCGCCCGTCCGGTTGGCCTCCAGCACACCGGAGCCCATGCTCGCGGCGATCCCGACGGCGTCGGCGACGCCTCCGGCGTCCAGCCCGTAGAGCAGGGCCGCCGCGGCGGCGGCGCCGAGCGTGCCGCAGATCGACGTGGCGTGCTGGCCGCGCTCGAAGAACACCGAGTTGCGGATGCCCTTGTCATAGGAGGCCATGCCGAGCCGGTCGCAGATCTCGATGCCCGCCGCGACCGCGGCGAGGAGGTCCCTGCCGCTCGCGCCGACCTCCTGGGCGACGGCGAGGGCCGCGGGCACGACGGACGCGCTCGGGTGCAGCACCGACGGCAGGTGGGTGTCGTCGAAGTCCAGCGCGTGCGCGTAGGTGCCGTTCACCAGGGCGGCGTTCGGGGCGGGCAGGACGACGTCGGTGCCGAGCACCTCGGACGCCCCGCCGGTCCCCCATCGGGAGGCGGTCTTCAGGACCGCGTTGCCCGGGTCCGTCTCGGCGGTCTCCTCGGCGCGTCCGGCGAGGCAGTTGCCCGCGACGTCCAGGATGCGCTCGGAGACGTCCTTGGCGACCTCGGCGGGGATGCCTTCGTCCCGGCAGGCCGCCGCGAACTCCGCGAGCGCCTGGACATGGGTCTTGGCGTTCTCACTCACCGGCCACCGCCGGGCCCGCGGTGCCGTTGGCGAGCACGGCCAGCGGACGGACGGGCGCGCCCGTCGCGCCGACGATGGGGAGGGGGTTCAGCACGAGGAGGAACTCGCGGACGCCCGACTCCAGCAGCGGCAGCAGCCGCATCGTCTCGATGATGTTGATGCCCGACTCGACCAGCAGGATGCGGTGCACCGGCAGCAGGGCGTGGCCCTTGCCGGGCGCGAGGTGCTCGAAGGCGATGGTCTCGCCGCCCGCGGCGCGCACGCCGAGCCCGGCGAGCCACGCGCCCGCGGCGGCGCCCGGCCCGGGGACGCCGTCGCGGGCGCCGATGAACCTCTCCGGCTCGTCCCAGTGCCGGGACCAGCCGGTGCCGATGAGCACGACGTCACCCGGGTGGATGTCCAGCCCGGAGGCGGCCTTCTCCAGGTCGTCGACGGTGACCTCGTAGCCCGCGGGCAGCACCGGCACGCCGTGGACGGCGGCGACGTCGAGCAGGACGCCCCGGCCGACGTAGGGGGTGAAGGAGTCGATGCCGCCCTCGGCGAATCCCCGGTGGTCGGCGACGGCGGGGGAGCCGCCGTGCACGAGCCCGTCCTGGGAGACGTGCGCGAGCGCGTCCACGTGGGTGCCGACGTGCCCGCCGGTGATGATGATCTCGTTGGCGGCGGAGCCGCCGTCGGCCCGGACCATGTCGCCGTGCCGGCGTTCCAGGAGCATGCGGAACGGGGGATGGTTGGGGGATTGCGGCATCCCCGTCTTCATCGGCTGGGCCAGGTCGAGGACCGTGGCGCCGGCCAGGTCGTTCCACAGCACTGTCGGTCGGCTCCTTCGCGGGGGCGGGGTGGACGCGGGGAGCGCGCCCCCGTGCCTCGAATGGAAACGACGTTACACGGTGGGGAACAGGTTCCGGAAGGTGGGCGAGGTCTCGTAGGGGTTTCGCTAAGCGGCGGCGCGGGGTTCGCTGCGGGCCAGTTCGGCGAAGATGACGAGGCGGTAGGCGGCCGAGTACTTCGGGTGGCAGGTCGTCATCGTCAGATAGGCCTTGCTGGCCTTCGCGCCGGGCTTGCCGGGGACCGAGGCGATGACCGACAGGTCCGTCGGCAGCACGATCTTCGACCCCGTCACGCGGTATACGTAGGTCTTGGTCGCGGTGTCGATGAGGATCTGGTCGCCCGGCACCAGCTCGCCGAGCCGGTTGAACGGCGCGCCGTAGGTGGTGCGGTGGCCGGAGAAGACGGTGTTGCCCTTCTCCCCGGGCATGGGCGTGCCCGGGTAGTGCCCGGGGCCCTTGGCGAGCTCGGCGTTGGAGACGCCCTCGACGGCGGCGTAGCGCCAGCCCTGGAAACGCGGGATGCGCAGGACGGCGAAGGCGTCGCCGACGTCGGGCGCCTGCTCCACGAGCTTCGGCCTGCCCGGCTGCTGGGCGGCGGCGACGGTCGTCTGCTTGCGCCACAGCTCGTCGAGCTCGTCGTTGAGGCCCTTCTGGGCCCTGCGCGTGTAGTCGTCGGTACCCCAGACGAGGTGGGCGACGAAGAGGGCGAGGATCAGGCCGGCGGTGACGCAGAACTCTGCGACCAGGCGTACGACGGTGCGCATGTCGAGGGACGGTAGCCCCTCCGTCCGGTGATTGGGAAACGGCGATCCGTTGAATGAAACGTTTGCGTTTCGCCTTCGGTCGCAGCCTTGACATCGGTCCCTTGACAGCGGTTCGCTAGGGCGCACTTGCGAAACTTCGTTTCCCCCAGCGAAACATCGGAGTCCGACGTCGTGATGAAGAGACAGGCCGCCCTGCGAGCCGTCATGGCCGGGGCGACGGCTGTCGCGGCGCCCGCCGTCGCCGCGATGACCGTCGCGGGCGAGCCTGCCTTCGCGACCGACGGCACCGTCACCTACCAGTGCAAGATCTTCAACAAGGCGTTCACGTACAGCGCGCGGATCAAGGCGAGCGGCCCGCCCTCGCCCGCAGGGGTCGGCGACACCGCAAGGATAGAGGCGGACTTCTCCCCGCTGCCAGCCGTCGCGCCCCTTGACATCGAGACCTGGAGCACCTCGGTCAAGCTCCTCGCCTCCGGCGCGCAGACCGGCTCCTACGACATGACGGGCGGCCAGAAGAAGGGCCCCGTGCCCAAGGGCCAGAAGCTGCCCATCGGCGAGGTCTCCGCCGACGTGCCCCTGTCGGCGGGCGGCACCGTCAAGTTCAAGCCCGGCAAGCTCGTCATCACCGCGACGTCCTTCGGCATCAGCGTCGACATCGACTGCGCGCCGAAGAAGACCGCGGTCATCTACACCCTCAAGGTCCGCGGCGAGAGCGCCCCGGTGACCCTGCTCGCCGACCCCGTCACCGTCGCGCCCGGCACGCCGATCGCGCTCAAGGGCTCCGGCTGGAAGAAGGGCCCCGTCGAGGTCCACCTGTGCGACGCGCAGGGCAAGGCCTGCTCGGGCGAGAACCTGGAGAACGTCACCGCCTCCATCGACGACGCCGGCGACCTCCTCGGCTCGGCCACCGTCAAGCAGGGCACCGCCGACGGCACCTACAAGCTGAAGGTCATCCGCGACCGCACGACCAAGTTCGTCGCGATCCAGGTGAAGGCCGCCGCAGCGCCCGTCGACCCTTGCGCGGGCAAGGAACCCGACCAGTGCACCACCCAGGACGTGAACGTGACCGTCACCGGCGGGCCGCTCACCCTCAGCAAGGAGCAGGGCGAGGTCACGCTGACCGCGGTCACCCTCGACGGCACCAACAAGACCGCGACCGGAGCCCTGCGCGCCGTCACCATCGCCGACGCGCGCGGCGCCTCCACCGGCTGGACCCTCGTCGGCACCCTCACCGACTTCACCGGCCAGGCCGGGGCGACCATCGCCGCGGGAAACCTCACCTGGACCCCCCGCTGCGGCGCGCAGCCCGGCTCCACCCCCGTCGTCACCGGCAGCCCCGGGGCGCTCGGCGAAGGCGGGGCGCTGCTCTGCTCGACGACCGACAGCACCACCGGACCCGTCGGCGGCACCTACGAGGCGGGCGCCGACCTGTCCCTGAACGTCCCGGCCGCGACCGCGACGGGCGAGTACGACGCGATCCTCACGTTGACCCTCTCCTAGACCCGAGCCCCTGTCCCCGAGACCCCCCGCCGGGCGAACGCGCCCGCCTGGCGGGGTCCGAACCAAAAGAAGGGAGTGCCCATGAAACGCGTGATCGCCGCCGTCCTCGGCCTGTGCGCCGCGCTGCTCCCGGGAGCTCCCGCCCACGCCGAGCCGGCCCCGACCGGCAACGGCTCCTGGGCCGTCGGACCCGCGACCACCAGCAAGACGCTGACGCCGAGGCTGTACTTCTCCCTGGAAGGCCGCCCCGGCGACGTCATCCGCGACACCGTCCGGGTGTGGAACCAGACCGACAAGAAGATGACGTTCCAGGTGTATCCCGCAGACGGGTACAACACGCCTCGGGACGGCGCCTTCGCGCTGCGCACCCCCGAGGACGCGCAGAAGGACGTCGGCCTGTGGACCAAGACCGGCAGCGACGAGATCAGCGTCCCCGCCGGCCGCGCCCTGGACGTCCCCTTCACCGTGACGATCCCCGCCAACGCCACCCCCGGCGAGCACATCGGGGGCGTCGTCGTCGCCAACAAGGCGATCGAGCGGGCCGAGCAGGCGAGCGGGGCCACCATCGGGCTGCGCCGCGCCGTCGGCGCCCGCATCTATCTGCGCGTCACCGGCACCCTCGTGCCCGGCGTCCGGCTGGACGGGCTGCGGGTGGAGAACACGAAGCCCGAACTGCCCTGGGGCGGGCCGAAGGGGACCGTCATCAAGTACACGGTCGCCAACGTCGGCAACGTCCGGCTCACCCCGTCGATCCACCTCAAGGCGACCGGGCTGTTCGGGCGGGTGCTGCGCGACTTCTCCACCCGGACGCTCCCCGAACTGCTGCCCGGCCAGAAGCTCGACCTGGAACTGCCGTGGGACGGGGCGCCCCCGGCCGACAAGGTGACGGTCACCGCCGAGCTGTCCACCCGCGCGGGCGTCCAGTCCGTCGTCCGCACCGGCTACTCCACCCTGCCCTGGCAGACCGTCGTCGCCGTTTCCGTCCTGGCGCTCGCAGTGTTCGGAGCCGTCCGGCTGCGCCGCCGCCTCACCGCTCGGAGAAGAGCATGACCGGGCCCCGCCTGCTCGCCGCGCTGGCCGCGAGCGCCGCACTGCTGACCGCCCTCTGGGCCGTCCCCGCCTCGGCAGACCCCGGCGGCAGCGCCTCGCCGGGCGAGGGCGCGCCCGGCACGATCGTCCAGGTGACCGGTGCGGGCTGGCCCGCCGGGACGTTGGTGCACCTGTCGGTGTGCGGGCGGCTCGCGGTCAACGGCTCGGTCGACTGCGACGCCGCGGGGGCCGTCACCGCGCCCGTCGGCCCCGACGGGGTCGTCACGGGCGGCCTCACCATCGGGGCGCCCCCCGTGGACTGCCCCTGCGTCATCCGGATGGCCACCCCGTCCAAGGCCGACCGGATGATCGTCGACGTGCCCTTCACCGTCCTCGGGCATCCGACGTCCGAGGTCGTCAAGGACGCCCAGCCGACCCGCGTGGACCTCGTCGACGCCCGGCTCACCGGCGGCGGGACGTGGAGCGAGCTGTTCGGCTGGAAGACCCGCCGGACGCTCGTGCTGACCGTCCGCAACAACGCGCCCGACCCGGTGGCCGACGCGCCTCTCGTCGTCGGCTGGGGCGCGGACGCGACCGCGGACATGCCGCTGACCGCGCCGCCCACCGGCACGATCGCGCCCGGCGCGACCGCGACCTTCCGGGTGCCGGTCGAACTGCCGCCCGCCTCCTACGGCTCGTTCGTCGTCGGCGGCCGGTTCGCCGGGCAGACCGAGTTCCAGGTCTCCTTCACCACCTATCCCTACCTGCTCTTCGGCGTGAACCTCCTCGCGCTGCTCGCCCTCCTCGCCGGAGTGCGCGCCGCGATCCGCCGCAGACGGCCCAGAACCCGCGGGGCCGCGGTCGTACCGTCCCCGGCCTCAGCCCCTGCGGCCCCGCGCCACCTCGAACGGACGGCGCTGCTCGCCCACCTGGAGGGCACCGCCCGCGGCGGCGACGGCGACACCCTCGTGATCGACCGCGCCGCGCTGCTCACCTATCTGGACGGGCCGCCGCTGCTCGACACCGCCGCGCTCGACGCGTTCCTGGCGGCCGACGGCGCCACCGCGCCCCTCCCGCTGCCGGACCCCAGCTCCGCCCACCCTGAAGGAGGTCCCGATGAGCCGCGCTGACCGCCGCTCCCGGCTCGTCGGCTCGGCGGCCGTCGCCCCGCTCAGCCTGGCCTCGCTCGTCCTGCTCGGCGACGGACTCGGCGCCGAGGTGAACATCCCCGGCCAGGTCGTCGGCTACATGGCCGCCATGGGCCTCCTGCTCGGCATGGCGCTCGCGCCGCTGCTGCTGAAGGCCAAGCACCGCACCGGGTTCCGGCACGGGGTCGCGCTGGCGCCGGGCGTCTCACTGCTGATCATGGCCATGCTGCCGGTCGTCGCGGTGTTCTCCACCTTCGTCATGGTCATCGCGGCCTGCACGCCGACGCTCCTCGCGCTCACCCGCGGCGGGCCCGGCAGACGCGCCGGGCACACGGGCCTCGTCGGCGTGGCCGCGGCCGCGGTCATCGCCGCGGTGTTCGCGAGCGACCCGCTGAACGGCCTCGTCGTGGCGGGGGCGCTCGCCCTGGTCGCCGGGATCTTCGTGCCGGGCGCGCCGCCCGCGCCGTCGGACTCGCGGCCGGTGCGGCGGATGCTGCCCGCCTACAGCGCCGTCGGCTGGACGCTCGGCGCGATCATCCTGCCCGCGCTGCGGCTGTGGATGTTCCGCTTCGAGCTGTTCGGCAGCGACCAGATCGTGGCGCTGCTGATCGCCGTCGTCGCCGGATGCGCCCTGGCCTACCCGCTGATCCGCTGGGCCGGCGACATCGCGTCCCTGCTGATCCTCGCCGCGGGCGGGCTGGTGCTCACCGCGACAGGCCCGAACGCGGTGCTGCTCGGCGTCGGCGTCACCATCACGTTCGCCGCCTCCATCGCCGCGCTCGCCGGGCTCGACCGGCAGACCGCAGGACGCGGCGCGGCGCTCACCGCCTCGTTCGCGCTGCTCGGCGGGCTCCTCGCCTACGGAGCCGACCCGCTGCTGCGCACGTTCGCCGGATCCGGCACCGCGCTGACCCTCGCGGCGCTGCCCGTCCTCGTGCTCGCGCTGGTCGAACTGCGCCTCACCCCGCCCGCCGAACAGGACGGGCCGCCGCTGCTGATGTGGCGGCTCAGCGACCGGGACCGCGTCATCGACGGCATCAGCCTCACCGCCCGGCCCGGAGACGTCCTCGCCTTCTACGGCAAGGGCTCCCGGTCCGTCCTCGGGCTCGTCGCCGGGACCGTCCCCGCGGGCGGCGGAAGGCTGCTGTCCGACGGGGCCGACCTGACCCGGCTGCCCGCGAGCCGACGCGCCGACCTCGGGCTCGCCCACCGGGCCCCGATCGTCGCCGAAGGGGACACCAGGACCGTCGCCGAACGGCTCGCGGACCGGGCCGAGCCGTGGCGGGCCCGCCAGGTGCTCGACGTGTTCCCCGCACTCGCCGAACGCCGCGACGAACCCGTCTCCGGCCTCGACGGCATGGCCGGGCTCCTGCTCGGCCTCGCCGAGGCGCTGCTGCGCGAACCGCGGGTCCTGCTCGTCGACGCCCAGTACTGCGCGCCGACGCTCGGCCCCGTGCTGGAGCGCCTCGCCGCCAAGGGCGCCGTCGTCGTGCTCGCCGAACCGCCGGTGCCGCTCGCCGCGGGGCTCGGCGCCCGCGCCCACCTGCTCAAGAAGGGCCGCGTCGACGCCGAACTCGCCCGGCCGACCGAAGAAGAGCTCACCGCGAGCCTGGACCAAGGACGATCATGAGAAGGATCCCGCTCCTCGCGCTCGTGGCCGTGCTGGCGCTGCCCCCGATCGGACCCGCCCAAGCGGCGGAGGGCGCCAAGCTGACGGTCAGCGCGACCGAGAACCTCACCGAAGGCCAGACCATCACGGTCGAAGGCAGCGGCTTCAAGCCGGGCCTGACCGGGATCGCCGTGGGGCCGTGCATCGAGGAGTACACCAACGGCCTCGACCACTGCGACCTCGAACACGGCGCCAAGTTCGTCAACGCCGACGACAAGGGCGACCTGGAGAAGATCACCCTTGAGCTGCACGCGCAGTTCAAGGAGTACGACTGCGTGAAGCAGCAGTGCGTCATCGGAGCCGGGCCCATCCCCGACCAGGTGCCGTCGAGCGTGTTCAAGGCCAACTCCGTGAAGGTGCCGATCATGTTCGAGGGCGCCACCTTCACCCCCAAGACCACTTCCACCGAGGCGGCGCTGCCAGGCGCGTCTGACGCTGCCGCATCAGACCCGGACGGCGTCGCCGGGCCCTCGGTGCCCCTCTGGGCCGCCACGTTCCTCGCGCTCGTGGCCGTCACCGTCGTCGCCGCCAGGAACCAGTCACTCAGGAGGATCAAATGAAGATCAGCAGGCTCGCCGCCCTCACCGGCGCGGCGGTGCTCCTCTTCGCGCCGAGCGCCTCCGCCGCCGCGGCGCAGTTGAGCATCAGCAAGACCAGCGGCTTGGCCGCGGGAGACGTCGTCACCGTCAACTCCCTCACCGGCCTCACCCCGAACCTGGCCTCGGTCGCCGTCGGCCAGTGCCTCACCGCGGTGAAGGGCCCGAACGACTGCAACCTCACCGGCTCGCTGCTCGGCAAGGCCGACGCGAGCGGCAAGTGGGTGCCGCCGGCCAAGGGCAACAAGATCACCATCGTGAAGACCGTCGGCGGCAAGGACTGCACCGTCGCCGGCACCTGCATCATCGGTGTCACCAGCCTCATGAACCCGTCCAACATCATCACCAAGGTCGCCATCACCTTCGGCTCCTCGGGTTCGGGCTCCGGCACGGGAACCGGCACCGGCACCGGCACGGGTGACGGCACGGGCACGGGCACGGGCACGGGTGACGGCACCGGCACCCTCCCGCAGACCGGCAGCCCGGACGGCATCCCCACCTTCGCCCTGGCCGCCTCCGCCCTCGTCCTCACCGGCGCCGCCCTCCTGTTCCTCCTCCCGCGCCGCCGCACCTCCACCGACTCCTGACGGCTCCTCCGCTCTCAGGAAACCCGAGGGCCCCGGTCACCCGACCGGGGCCCTCGGCCTTTCCCGGCCCCGGCGGGACACCGGACCCTGTGGAGAGGACGGGCGCGGGCCTTAGGTTCCCGGCTGGGGGGAGCGGGCGGGGCTCGACTCACGTGGCCGGAGCGCGGCCTCTCCCGAAACGAGAGGTCGTGAAGCCGATGAACGCAGAGGACTCCCGCCGGGGCGGGCCGTCGCGCAGAACCTTCCTTGCCGGTCTGGGCGCGGTCGGCCTGACGGCCGCATGCGACCTCCCATGGGAGGAGGACCATCCGAAGTGGCAGCGCGTACCGGAGCCGGCCGCCGAGCTCAAGGGGCACACCGAGAAGATCACCTCAGCGGCGTTCAGCCCGGACGGCCGGCTCCTGGCCACCGGGAGCTGGGATGAGAAGGTCATCCTGTGGACCGTCGCGACGGGTGTCTCCGCGGGCGTGCTCCAGGTCGGGAGCACGGTCCTGGACCTCGCCTTCAGTCCCGACGGCCGGACCATCGCCCTCAGCACGAACTACCCGTACGGCGTCGAGTTCTGGGACGTCGCCCGGCGCGAGCACCTCAGGGACCTGAGCGAGCCCGTCGAACAGTCGCTGGAGTCGCTGGCCTTCAGTCCCGACGGCGCGGTCCTGGTCACCGGGGGCGCCGACTCCACCGCGCGGGCCTGGGATCCGGCCACGGGAAAGCCGCTGGGTCCGCCGCTGCGACATGACGCCGAGGTCGTGGCCGTCGCCTTCAGCCCCGACGGGGAGTCCCTGGCCACGGCCACCGAGGACGCCGTCTTCCTCTGGGATCCCGCCGAGTGGAAGCGGCGTGGCGAACGGTCTCGCGGGCACGACCTGAAGGCCCCCGCCTTCACCCCGGACAGCGAGAGCCTCGCCGTCGCCGAACTCGATGAGGTGGTCCTCCTCGACGTCTCCGCGGACCTTCGGGAGGAGCGCACCCTTGAGATGGGCTCCTATCCTTCCTCGATCGCCTTCACGCCCGACGGCCGCACCCTCGCCGCGGGATTCGGCGGGGGCTGGATGCGCCTGTTCGACGTCCGGACCGGCCGCCCGGTCGGCGACGAGTTCCAGCCGCACACCGACAGCGTCGACGCCCTGGCCTTCAGCCCGGACGGCTCCCGCCTGGTCACCGGGTCGGCGGACGGCACGGCCACCCTGTGGAAGCCCTGAGCGGACCCTGACACCGGGTGAGGCACTCGCCGGGACACGCGAGGGCGATCCTGGCAGGATGGCGGCATGGAACGTGTGCTGGGGATCGGCGGGTACTTCCTGCGGGCGGCCGATCCGGCGGCCCTGAGCGCCTGGTACCGCGACCGCCTGGGGCTGGACGCCGACGAGCACGGCCTGTGGCGCCCGGAGGCCGGGCCGACGGTGTTCGCGGCGTTCGGGTCCGACACCGACTACTTCGGGTCCCGTACCCAGCAGACCATGCTCAACTTCCGGGTCCGCGACCTCGACGCGATGCTCGCGCAGCTGCGCGCCGCCGGCGCGGACGTCGCCGAGGAGACCCAGGACATGGACGGCGTCGGCCGCTTCGGCTGGGTCACCGACCCCGAGGGCAACCGGGTCGAGCTCTGGCAGTCGGCCTGACGGGGATGACGCAATCCCGGAGGTGAGCGCCTCCGGGAGTCGGCCCGCCCTGCGTTCTCGCCCGGTGGCGGAGCCATCGGGCCGTTCCCGTCCGGGCGGGTGCGCGAGGAGCACGGCGGCGCGGTGCCGGCGGCGCCGACCCGTCAGGGGGCGTAGGCGCGCAGGAAGGCGCGGACTCCGGCGGTGAGGATCTCTTCGGTCTCGGGTTCGGGGAGGGGCGCGAAGCCCCAGAAGGTGAGCTGGCCGAGTTCGCCCGTGGTGAGCTGGGTGAAGTGGCGGGCGGTGCGCGCCGGGTCGCCATGGGTGTCGAGCAGGCCGTGGTCGGCCAAGGCCGCGAAGACGCGGGCGGCCTCGCGCACGACGGTGCGGGGGCCCTCGTCCTGCCATCTCTCGCGGACCTCGGCGGGGATGTGCCGGATCTCGGCCTGGATCTGGCGGACCATGGCGAAGTGGGCGCCGAACTCCGTCGTCAGGCCGGTCCAGGAGCGGGCGAGCAGGATCAGGTCGCGTTCCAGATCCTCCGGGCGGGGCGGGCGCTCGGGGTCGAGGTAGCGGCGCAGCAGCGCGAGCTGCTCGTCCCGGACCCTGGCGGAACTCCAGGCCATGACGGCGGCGAACAGCTCGGCCTTGCCGCCCGGGTGGTGGTTGTAGAGCGTGCGGGTGGACACCCCGGCCTCGGCGGCGATCGCCTCCATGCCCGCGCGGGTGTAGCCGTCCCGCCCGAAGACCTCGCCCGCCGCCCGCAGCATCGCGTCGGCCTTCGCCGCCCGGCCTCGGCGCGGCGCCTGCGTGTCACCCGTGCTCATCCCGGCATCGTCTCCCATCCCTGGCGCAGACCGCTAACTACAATAATGATTGCACTTTCTACATTGATCATTGTACTTTGGAGACCGGGGGCCGCCAGGGCCCGCCGAACGACAAGGGGGACCCCATGATCGAGACCACCGCGCCCGGCGCGGACACCGTGCTGCGCACCGCGGTCATCGTCGGCAGCGCCCGAGGCGGGCGCTCCGGCCCGTCCGTGGCCGCCTGGTTCACCGGGCACGTCGGCGGGCGCGACGACGTCACCCTGGACGTCCTGGACGTCGCCGACCTCGACCTGCCCGCCGCCATGCCCGGCTGGGACGGCCTGCCCGAACACCCCGAGGGGACGCAGGAAGCCCTCGCCGGCGTCCGCGCCCGGCTCGCCGCCGCCGACGCGTTCGTGGTGGTGACGCCCGAGTACAACCACAGCTTCCCGGCCGCGCTGAAGAACCTCATCGACAGGTTCCACGGCGAATGGCAGGCCAAGCCCGTCGGCTTCGTCTCCTACGGAGGGCTCGGCGGCGGGCTGCGCGCCGTCGAGCAGCTCCGCCTGGTCTTCGCCGAACTGCACGCGACGACGGTGCGCGACTCCGTCAGCCTGCACGGCCCGTGGTCGGGCCTCGGCCCCGACGGCCGCCCGAAGGACGCCCAGATCTGCGAGGGCGCGGCCAAGGGCATGGTCGACCAGCTCGTCTGGTGGGGCCGCGCGCTGCGGACCGCCCGCGCCGAGCGGCCGTACGGTGTCTGACCGGCGAGGGCTGGGCGGGCTGCTCACCGTCGTCGTCATCGGCTCGGTCATGGCCGTGCTGGACGTCACCATCGTCAACGTCGCGCTGTTCCCGCTGGCCCAGGCGTTCGACGCGCCGGTCCAGGACGTCCAGTGGGTGGCCACCGCGTACACGCTCGCCCTGTCGGCGGTGGTGCCGCTGACCGCCTGGACGATGGCCCGGTTCGGGGCCCGGCGCGTCTACCTGACCGCGATCACGCTGTTCGCGTGCGGCTCCGGGCTCGCCGCGCTGGCGCCTTCGGTGCCCGCGCTGGTCGCGCTGCGGGTCGTGCAGGGACTGGGCGGCGGCATGCTCGTGCCCGTCGGGATGGCGATGGCCATCCGGCTGGCGGACCCGGCGCGGATGGGCCGGGTGATGGCGGTGCTCGGACTGCCGGTGCTGCTCGGCCCGGCCACCGGCCCGGTGCTCGGCGGCTGGCTCATCGACGCCGCGTCCTGGCGCTGGATCTTCCTGGTGAACCTGCCGGTCGGCCTCTTGGCCTTCACTCTGGGCCTGCGCCTGCTGCCGCGCGACGCCGCGCCGGCCGCCCGGCCGCCGTTGGACCTGCCGGGCCTGCTCACCCTCTCCCCGGGCCTCGCCCTGCTCATCTACGGCCTCGCCGAAGGCGGCTCAGACGGCGACTTCACCCGGCCGCTCGCCCTTGTGCCGACGGTTGTGGGCGCGGTGCTCGTCGCCCTGTTCGTCGCCCGCGCCTCGCGGGTCCCGCACCCGCTGGTGCGCCTCGACCTGTTCCGCGACCGCACGTACGCGACCGGCATGGCGGTGGTGACCCTCTTCCCCTGCGCCTACTTCGGCTCGATGCTCCTCGCCCCGATGTACTTCCAGGGTGTGCGCGGCCTGACCGCGACGCAGGCAGGCTCCCTGGGCATCCCCCTGGCCCTCGCCGTGGGCGTCTCCATGCAGGTCGCCACCCGCCTCGTCGACCGGGTCTCGCCCCGCCTGCTCATCTCCTCGGGCGCGCTGACGGCGGCGACGGGCCTCGCCCTGTTCGCCTTCCGGCTCGGACCCGACACCCCCTACCCCGGCCTGTGCGCGGCCCTCGCGCTGATGGGCGTCGGCGTCGGCATGGTCCTCATGCCGACCAACACCACCGCAGTCCGCGGCCTGGCCCCGGCCGACATGCCGTCGGGCAGCACCACCCTGACGATCGTCTCCCAGGTGGGCGCCGCCTCCGGCACCGCCCTCATGTCCGTCCTCCTCGCCTCCCGAACAGCCGGAGACGCCGCCAAGGCGGTCTCCGCCGACTTCCGCCACGCCTACTGGTTCGCAGTGGCCCTGCTGGCCCTGGCGACGATCCCCGCCCTCTTCCTGCCGGGCCGCCGCCCGTCGCCGCCCGGACCCGTCACGGCGCCGGCGGCCGAAGTCCTCGGCGGCTCCAGGTGAAGGGGACGCAGCCGGGGGGCCGTCCCGGTGCGGGACGGCCCCCGGAAGGGTGCGGGTCATCAGGTCATGGCACCAGTTCCAGTTCGCGGGTCCGCTCTGGGTCGGTCGCGGGCTCGGCGTCGGTCGCGGGGGACTTGAGCCAGGCGCTGAGTGCCGCCGTCAGGCCCAGGACCACCGTGGCGATGACGAACAGCAGGGCGGGGCGGAAGGTGGAGGGCAGGACGTGGGGCTCGATCGGGGTGTGGGAGATGACGGCGCTGGTCACGGCGAGCACCACGGCGCCGCCGATCTGGAAGGAGGTCTGGACCAGGCCGGAGGCCAGGCCCTGCTCGTCGTCCGGGATGCCGGTGGTGGCCTGGGCGTTGAGCGAGCTGAAGGCCAGGGCGAAGCCGAAGCCCAGCAGGACCGCCGTGGGCAGGATGACGGTGGCGAGGTCCGGCTCCGCGCCGGCCCTCAGGAACAGCGTGTAGGCCAGGACGAAGGAGACCATGCCGAGCGGCACCAGGCGCGTCGGGCCGTACCGGGTGATGAGTCGGCCCATGACCGGCCCGGACAGCGCCACGATCAGGCCCGCGGGCAGCAGCGCCAGCGCCATCTCCAGCGCCGACCAGCCCAGCACCGTCTGGAGGTAGAGGGCGGCGAGGAACTGGAAGGCGGCGTAGGAGCCGAACACCGTCATCGCGGTGAGGTTGGCGCGCACCAGCAGGGCGTTGCGGAAGATCGACAGCGGCACCAGCGGGTGGCTCACCCGGCGCTCGGTGGCCACGAACGCGATCGCCAGCGCGACCACCAGGGCGAACGAGCCGAGTGTGCGGACCGAGCCCCAACCCGCCTCTGGCGCGCTGACCAGCGTGAAGACCAGCAGGAGCAGCGCCGCCGTGGCGGTGACGGCGCCCAGCAGATCGTGGCCGCCCTCGGCGCGCTCGGCCGAGCGCGGGATCAGCTTCCAGCCCGCCACCAGGGCGATCAGCGCGAGCGGGGCGGGCAGCAGGAACACCGCGCGCCAGTCGAGGGTGGACAGCACCCCGCCCAGGATCAGGCCGGAGGAGAACCCGCTGGCGCCGAAGACCGTGTAGATGCCCAGCGCCTTGTTGCGCACCGGGCCCTCGGGGAAGGTCGTGGTGAGGATCGACAGGCCCGCGGGCGCGGTGAACGCGGCGGCCAGCCCCTTGATGAAGCGGGTGGCGATGAGCACGGTGCCGCTGTCGGTGAACACGCTGAGCAGCGACGCGGCGGCGAACACCGCCAGCGCGACGAGCAGCACGCGGCGGCGGCCGAGGAGATCGGCGGTGCGCCCGCCGAGCAGGAGCAGGCCGCCGTACCCGAGGACGTAGGCGCTGACGATCCATTGGAGCGCTGAGGTGGACATGCCCAGGTCGGCCTGGATGGCGGGCAGCGTGACGCCGACCATCGAGGTGTCGAGGCCGTCCAGGAACAGGACCGTGGACAGGACGAGCAGCACGCCCCACAGGCGCGGGGTGAGGCGAGGGGAGGTTTCGGATGCCGAGTCGGGCACTGCCGTGCGGTGCACGGCGTCGGTAGCGCTCATGCCGAGGAAACTACATGCACGCACATTGAATGTGCAAGCATTAAATGTGCGTGCATAAAATTACGGCGCATGGTAGGGTGACGGCGTGAGCGAGGTAGTGGAACCTGTTGCAGAACCGGTCGCGGAGCCGGTCTCGGAGTGGCGCGACATGGCCCGCCGCGTCTCCAATGCCACCTGCCGACTCGACAAGGTGCTCCACGAGGGCTACGGCCTGGGCATGAGCGAGTTCGAGATCCTCGACCGGCTGGCCGAGAGCGCCGGCACCTGCCTGAAGATGCAGGAACTCGGCGAGGCCGTCCACCTCACCCAGAGCGCCCTGTCCCGCGCCGTCGCCCGCCTGGAGAAGGAGGGCCTGGTCGAGCGTTCGATGTGCAGCGAAGACCGCCGCGCCATCTCCGTCCAGCTCACCGATTCCGGCCGCGCCCGCTGGGCCGACGCGCGACCAGCCCACCGCTCGGTCGTCGAGGAGTTCTTCGGCCAAACCCTGGCCGCCCACCGCCCATCCCGCTGACGGCCCCGCACCCCGCACGGCACCGACTGGCCCGCCGACCTCCTTCGGGCGCTGAGCCACCGG
The DNA here is from genome assembly GCF_054783995.1 of Actinocorallia aurea. NCBI lineage: Bacteria > Bacillati > Actinomycetota > Actinomycetes > Streptosporangiales > Thermomonosporaceae > Actinocorallia > Actinocorallia aurea. The sequence continues at coordinate 380,142 of NZ_BAAGPQ010000015.1, read as the reverse complement.
CACGTCTGACCTGCGCGCCGATCGGCATCGGCGCCCTCCGACGTCGGGGAGCGCTCTGACGGGGAGGTCAGCCGTCGAGTGCGCCGTTTCTGACGGCGTGGAGGAGGGTGCGGCTCGTTTGGGGGGTGAGGGTGAGGTGGCCGTTCTGGGGGTGCTTGCTGTCGCGGGCCAGGACGGTGTGCGACGAGCGGGCGAGTTCTACGCAGTTGCCGCCGTTTGCTCCGGTATAGGAAGACCTGCGCCACAGAGGGCTTTCCATGTCTCTGCCGTCCTTGAGATGAGTGCGGTTGATTCGTCTCTGGAGAGGGAGTCGGCTCTGAAGAGATCGAACCAGCGGTGCAGCCGGGTGATGTCCTCCGGGCGTTCGGCCACCTCTCCTGCGACCTGATTATCCACGTAGGCGAGCTGTCTGCCACCGATGTCGGCGATCATGAAGCCGCTCATGAAACCGGCGCAGGCCCGCGCGGTGTCCGGCACCACGTGGATGACGATGTTTTCGCGCTCTCCCTCCTTCAAGAGCCTGAGGCATTGCGCGTACATCACCTCCGGCCCTCCGACGGAGTGCCTGAGCGCGCTTTCGGCGATCAGGCAGACGAGCATCGGGGCGTCCTCCACGGACAGCGCTGCCTGCCGCCTGATCCTGGCGTCGATCATCTCGTCCAGGTCGGCGAGATGGTTCGCCGTGCGCAGGACGGAGCGCGCGTATTCCGGTGTCTGGAGAAGCCCCGGAACGAGCAGAGGTTCGAAGGACCAGAAGGCGGACGCCTCCTCCTCGATCTCGATCCAGCGGCCGAACCATTCGATGGGCACGGCGGCGTCCACGAGGTCGGCGAGGAGGCGGGTGAGCGTGCCGCCGGTGCCGAGGGCCTGCTCCACGACGGCGAGAATGTCTGGTTTGGGGAGGCGTCGGCCTTTCTCCCAGGAGCGGATGAGGCTCTCGGAGACGTACAGGGATTTCGCCAGTGCGTCGGGACTGAGGCCTTTCGCCTCGCGGGCGAGTTGGAGTTCGCGGGCGAGGAACAGGCGGGGCGTCAGGCGGGTGCCGCTCACGTACACCTCCGTACGGATCCGGGAGACGTCCTGTCCGGTGGGCTGCGCCGGATTCGCGCCCCAAGCCTAGACCGCGTCCGTGACGCTGTGGGCACGGAACGTCCACATCGCGTGAGATGAGATACGGAGAAGGCAATGACACTGGAGCAGCTCGCCGAGAAGTACCCGGAGTGGAAGATGTGGCGCTCGGGGGAGGGCGGCCTCGTCGCCGCGACCCGCCGCCGCACCCTCACCGACGCCGAACTCGAGGCCGACCTCCACACCACCCTCATCGAGGACGACCTCGACACCCTCCGCGCCAGGCTCGGCGAGCAGACCGAACGCGAGCTCCGCGCATGACCCCCGGCCTCGCCGGCGCCCTCCTCCTCGCCACGATCGCCGTCCCCCTCGCCGCCGCCCTGTTCCACATGTCCCTCGCCCCCAGGCGAGGCCGCCACCGCTGACGGGAAGGGCCGGAAGCCGCTTCCGGCCCCTTCTGGTCGATCCCGCCCGACGAGCTCCACCTCTCCGACGTCTTCGCTCCGCCGGACACCGGAGCCCTCACCCTCGGCGACGTCGCCGAGTCCTGGGGGCACGGAGCGCGTCTCCTGGAGACGCCGGACGAAGCCCTGCCCTTCCACCTCGTCTAACTCGCCGACGTCCTCCGCGCCCTGGGCAACCGCCGTCTTTGAACCGAGGCCGGCGTTCTAGCACATCACCGAGTCGGGGAACGCATCACGTAACTCTCCGAGTCGCGCTGCGGCCCTGCGTCGAGCTCCGGGGGTTTCAGATCTTGAGGACCTCGATACCCGGGCCGCAGAGCAGCGTCAGGTCTTCAGGGTCGGAGGTGAGAACGGTGACCGGCGTTCGTGCGGCCCGGGCGATCGCGGCGAATGCCGAGTCGATCGCGTACTTGTGGCCGTGCAGTCGATGCGAACGCAGGAGGGCGGCGGCTTGGACCGAGGTCTCCCTGGTGATGTCGTGGACGTCCACGCGGGAAAGGACCCAGGCGACGCGGGCGGGGTGGATCCGTTCGTCATCCGCTTCGAGCATCGTCATCGCCGTAGTGGCGACCCGGACCCCCTCATCGTATGCCGCCTGGATGAGGGCCAGGACGGTTCTGTCCTTGCGGTACAGCTTGGACAGGCCCTCGCAGTCGAGCAGAAGCGTGCCGCCAGGCATCAGGCGGCGGCCCCATCGGTCCGCTCGCGGTCATGGCGGAGCAGGGCGCGAGCGGCCTCGATCTCCTCGCGGGTGAGCGGATCGTTGTCGGTCTGGAAGTCCTCCACGATCTCGCGCAGCCTGTCCATGGCGACACGGTGCTCGATGGCCTCTGCGACGTAAGCCGAAAAGCCTCCAGGCCCGGCCTTGGCGCGTGCCGATTCCGCGAGTTCCTCGGGCAGGCTGATCGAATACTTCTTACTACCACTCATGCTCCTGATCCTACCATCGGTAGGATCAGGAGACGTGGGCTTCGCGGTGTTCTTCGCGGCAGGCGCGCACCGGGCCGCCGACGGAGCGGTGGGCGGGGAAAGGGGAAGGCCCCGGTCACCCGCCGACCGGGGCCTTCCTGCGGGGGAGTGGTCGGTTACATGCCCTCGCCGTCCCAGCGGCCGGTGGAGCGGGAGCGGACGGGGAGGGTGGAGAGGATGGGGGCGGGGATGGGGTCGCCCGCCTTCCAGGCGCGGCCGGCGCCCCAGTTGTGGCTGAGGTGGTCGGTGCGCTCGTCGGCGTGCTCCAGGGACGACGGGGCGGGGCCGAAGTCCATGGCGGGGATCTCGACCTCGTCGTGGGAGTGGTCGTGGTCGCCGTGCGCGTGGTCGTGGGAGTGGCCGTGGCCGTCGTGGCCGCCCTGGAGGGCGGCGGCGTCGAGGGCCTTGGCGATGGCGATGAGCGACTTGTCGGGGCCGGTGCCGTGCGGGAAGAACGGGGCGTCGATCTCGCCGACCGAGGCCTGGTAGGCGACGGAGGCGCGCAGCTCCTCGAAGTCCTTCTCGGTGCGGGCGGAGGGCCCGAGGTCGTGGGACGACGCCGACCACTTCATGCGGCCGCCGTTCGGGCCGTAGTTGACGGCCTCGCCGCCCCAGCGCAGCCACTCGTTCTGGGTGTACCAGTTCATGAGCTCGCCGTCGGAGCGCAGCAGCCAGGTCGCGCCGCCCTCCTGGGTGGTGAAGTGGCCGTGCTTGACGCGCGCCGGGCGGAAGAAGTAGGTGCCGAGGTCCAGGGTGCCGAAGTTGTACTCCATGTGGCCCTGGACGGTGTAGGCCTCCTCGTAGCACGGGTGGTGGGCGAGCCGGTGGTCGGTCCAGCCCTCCTGCGCGTGCACGAGCCGCGTGTAGAACCCGGTGACGGGGTCGACGTGCAGGTACTTGATGAACAGGCCGGGCATCGGTCCGGCGTTCGGCACCGCGTCCCACTGCATCGCCTCGGTGTCGAGGACGATGACGTCCTCGCGGGCGTCGTCCCACCTCTGGGCGACGCCCTCGTCGAAGCCGGCGTCGCCGTACTCGCGGTAGTGCAGCACCTGGGTGCCCTCGGCGAAGACGAGCGACTCGGCCGGGACGCCCTTGGGGACGTACAGGTAGGCGCCCTTGCCGTATTCGCGTCCGCCGTAGGTCATGGACCCTTCGAGGACGTGGAACTCGGTGTTGGCGTGGTGGACGCCGGGGCCGCGCCCCCACCGGGTGTGGAAGTCCACGCGCAGGGAGCAGGAGCCGTCTTCCTCGTCGACCGAGAGACGGCGCTCGCTGGCCCGGCCCTCGCCGCCGGGGAGTTCGGCGCCGTGCCAGACGTAGTCGTTCTCCTGGATCAGTTCGACATGAGGCCGCATGTTCGGTTTCAGTCCTTTCGCAGCTCGCGCTTGAGGATCTTTCCTGCCGCGTTGCGCGGCAGGACGCTGAGGAACTCGACCCGGCGGGGCACCTTGGGCCCGGCCAGGACGGTCCGGCAGTGCGCGACGATCTCGTCGGCGTCGGGGGACGCGCCGGGGAGGGCGACGACGAAGGCGGTGACGGACTCGCCCCACCGCTCGTCGGGCAGTCCCACGACGGCCGTCTCGGCGACGCCGGGGAAGGCGTTGACGATCTCTTCGACCTCGCGGGGCGCGATGTTCACGCCGCCGGAGATGATCATGTCCTTCTTGCGGTCGACGATGGTGACGAAGCCGTCCTCGTCGCGGACGGCGATGTCGCCGGACCGGTAGAACCCGTCGTCGGTCATGGCGGCGGCGGTGGCCGCGTCGTCCTTCAGGTACCCGTTCATGAGGAAGGGGGAGCGGGAGCACAGTTCGCCGGGTTCGCCGACGCCCACCTCGGCGTCGGCGTCGTCGAGGAGCTTCAGTTCGGTCATGAACCAGCCGGGTCCGACGGAGCCGGGCTTGGTGCGCGCGTACGCGGGCCGGCAGTCGGTGACGATCCCGCCTTCGGTGGAGCCGTACAGCTCGTGGACGCCGACGCCGGGGAACGCCTCCAGGACCCAGTCCTTGAGCGTGGTCGGCAGGGCGGCGGCGTTGAAGTAGATGGTGTCGAGCGCCGACAGGTCGTACTCGCCGACGAGCCCGGACGCCCGCAGCTGGTGGGCGTGGGTCGGCACGAGGAACACGCTCTGCGCCCGGCTCTCGGCGAGGCCCGCGAGCAGCGCCTCGGGTCCGGGCGCGCCGAGCATCGCGACGGTGCCGCCGGCGAAGACGGGCGTGTATCCGAAGGCGAAGCCCGCGCCGTGGTACATGGGCGCGACGGCGAGGCTGGTCCGGCCGGGTCCGAGCCCCCATTCGAGGGCGGAGCAGTAGAACGTGAGCGTCCGGGAGCGGTGGCTGATGAGGACGCCCTTGGGCCGTCCGGTGGTGCCGGAGGTGTACACGATGGTGAAGGGGTCGCGTTCGCTCACGGCCACGCGCGGGTCGTCGGCCGAGGCGCCGGCCAGCGCCTCCTCGTATCCGTCGCCGACGAGCCGGACGACGGGCGGCGGCGTCGTGATGTTCCCGAGCAGCGCCGCGTCGGCGACGAGGCCGCGCGCTTCGGAGTGCTCCAGGATGTAGGCGTTCTCGGCGGCCGTGGAGCGGGTGCCGAGCGGCACCATGACGAGTCCCGCCTTGGCGAGCCCGGCGGCGATCTCGATCCATTCGGCGCGGTTGCCGAGCAGCACCGCGACACGCTCCCCGGGGGCGAGTCCGGCGGCGAGCAGGTCCTGGCCGAGGCGGCTGGACCGCTCGTGCACTTGGCCGAAGCTCAGGGTCCGCGCGCCGTCGATGACGGCCGTCGAGTTCGCGGCGCTGACGCCGAACTCCCTGATTCCGCCGGCGATCGACAGCTCCACCCGGTCCTCCCGCATGTTCGGCACTACCTGTTTCGTCGAAAGGTTGTTTCGTATCGAGAAACGGTGTTTCATTCCTAGCGGTAAGCATGGTCGCCGCGAGGCGGCCCCGTCAAGCCGTCCGGAGGCGCTGTGAGATCACATCGGAACGGCGTCGCGCTGCGGGGAGGGCATTCGATCTCCCGCGCGTTCGCCGAGTGGGCGCCCGCGCCTCCGCCCCAGGTCGTCACCCGTCTCCTCGTGGACGGGCTCGGCTGCGCCGTCGCCGCGGCGCGGGCCGGCGAGGGGCGGCCGGCGCTGACCGTCGCGCGGGCTCTCGGCGGGTCGCCGGAGGCGACGGTCCTGCCCGGCCCCGCGCGCGTCTCGGCGCCCGCCGCCGCGTTCGCCAACGGGGTCCTGGTGCACGCGCTCGGCCGCGATCCCGTGCACGGCGCGGCGCTCGTCCACCCGGCGGCCGTCGTGCTGCCCGTGGCGTTCGCGGTGGGCGAGGAGGTGTCGGCCTCCGGCGCGGAGATCGTCGCCGCGGCGGGCGCGGGCATGGAGCTGATGTGCCGGCTCGCCGCCGCCGCGCCGCAGGAGTTCCACCGCCGCGGCCTGCACGCGACCCCCGTGTGCGGGGTGTTCGGCGCGGCCCTCACCGCCGCCCGCCTGTACACGCTCGATCCCGAGACGACCCGACACGCGCTCGGCATCGCCGGGAGCCAGGCGGGCGGGCTGCTGGAGTGCGTGCGGGGCGGGACCGTCGAGCAGGCCCATCCGGGGTTCGCGGCCCAGTCGGGCATCATCGCGGCGCGCCTGGCCGAGGCGGGCCTCACCGGTCCGCGCGACATCCTGGACGGCGACCTCGGCCTCTACCGGGCGCTGCTCGGCGACGTGCCGGAGGCCGCGTCCGTCACGGCGGGGCTCGGCGAGGTGTGGGAGATCGAGCGGGTCGCGGTGAAGCCGTACGCCGCCTGCCGGACGGTGCACTCGGCCTTGGACGCCGCCGCGCTGGTCCGCCGGGGGCTGCCGCCGGTCCCGATCGTCGCGGTGGAGGTCGCGCTGCACCCGGACGCGATCCCGCAGGGCGCCGGGCGGGCGCCGTCCACGCCGCGGGAGGCGCGGGCCAGCCTTGCCTGGAACATCGCCGCCGTCCTGCTGGACGGCAAGGCGGATCCGGCCCACGACGCCGACGTGCGCAGGCCCGACATCCGGGCGCTGGCCGAGCGGGTGACCGCGCGGCCGGGTCCCTGGGATCCCGCCCGCCCCGCCGCCGACCAGCCCGCGCGCGTCACGCTCCGGCTGGCCGACGGCACCAGGCACGAGGGGTTCGTGCCGCGGCCTTCGGGCGGTCCCGCCGACCCCGGCCTCGACGCCCTGGTCCGGGCCAAGTCCGGGCTCGGCCGCGCCGCCGACCTGCTGGCCGATCTGGCGGCGCTGCCGTCCCTGCGCCCGGTCCTGCGGGCGCTGGAGGAGGAGCAGGACTAGCTCCCTTCCGGTCCGGCGTCCTTGAGGCCCTGGAGCAGCTCGACGGCCTCGCCGATCGAGACGACCTCGGTGTACTTGTGCTTCAGGTCGAACAGCGCGGCCTCGTGGGGACGGGGGTCGCGGTCGCCGCACGCGTCGGCGACGACGTAGGGGACGAACCCGTGCTGGAGCGCGTCCACGCCGGTGGCGCGCACGCAGCCGCTGGTGGACAGCCCGCAGATGAGCAGGGAGTCGACGCCGAGCGCGGTGAGGGTCGCCGCGAGGCTGGTGCCGAAGAACGCGCTCGCGTACTGCTTGGTGACGACGACGTCGCCCTCCTCCGGGACGAGCTCGGGAACGAACGCCCCGTACTCGCCGCCCTTCACGAACGCGGCGAGCGCCGGGACCTTGCGGAAGAAGAGGCCGCCGTCGGTACCCCCGGGCAAATACTCGACCTTCGTGAAGACGACGGGCACGTCGGCGTCCCGGGCTGCGGCGACGAGTTCGGCGCCGGCCTCGACCGCCTTCTCCACTCCGGCATAAAGGGGTGACTCAGGCACCAGGTACGCCCGTACCATGTCCACCACGAGTACCGCCGGTCGCTTCCCGAACGGGAGGCGTCCCCCGAACCCGGCCGCCGCGTAGTCCTGTTCCAGATCCATTACGCCTCTCCCGTCCCATTCCCGGTCTGTGCGGAGAACTGTATCCTCTGCCGAAACATTGTTTCCCGATAGGGAGTTGTCTATGCGACAGCGCACAGGGCGGGTCCTCCTCGCCCTGGGACTGGCGGGCGCCGCGGCCCTCGTCTCGGTCCCGGCGCCCGCGGCGGCGGCGGGCTGGGTGGACGATCTGTGCACCCGCGCCCAGAAGCAGACCTCGCAGTTGAACGAGGCGAACTTCGCAGCCGCGGGCGGCAGCATCACCAACGTGGACTACGCCGACTTCGAGGCGTTCAAGGAGTCCAAGCCGCAGGCGCAGCCCCTGACCATCGGCTCGTACATCACGTACGAGGACGAGGCCAGGACGCAGCCGAAGCAGGTCCGCTGCAAGACCAAGACCTCCGACCACATCAAGACGATGTACGGGGCGAACGCGGCGGGCGCGGAACAGGACTGCAAGGTCATCAACGCGGGCACCGTCGACGAGGTCTTCGCCTCCCTGACCGCCGAGGAGCAGGCGAGCCTCGCCTATCCCCGCACCAGGGTGGTCATCGGCTTCGACTGGCCCGCCTTCACCGGCGCGGACTGGCTGTGGGACTTCCCCGCGGCCTTCAAGGGCTGGGACGGCAAGCTCAACATCCCCTCGCGCAACCTCAACGTGCCGTGGGCCTGGGCCATCTTCCCGGAGAACTTCCGCGGCCAGCACTACTGCACCCTCATCGCCCCGCAGTACCTCAAGCGCCTCATCCTCGGCCAGGCCCAGGTCTGACCACGCCCCATCCCCCGGTGCTTCCGCGGCCCGGCGCGCAGCCCGCGCGCCGGGCCGCCGCTGTTCCCCGGACCCGTCATCTCCGGGTAAAACGCCGGTGCGGCGCGGTGTCGCGGCCACGTCGCCGCAGATCAGGGCCCCCATACTGACGCCCATGCGTGATGGTTATCTCTCCGGGCACGGCGCGCTGCCCGACCTGACCGATGAGCGCATCGACCAGGTACTCGCGCTCCTGGAAGGCCCGTCCATCCATGACCGGCCGGGCCCGGCCGCCGTTCCGAGCCCACCGCCCGAGGGGGCCGACACGGAGTGACGTGGGTGCGGGCGGGCGCGAGCGCGTTGGTGCTGGGGGCGGGCGCGTTCGTCCTCGGGCTGAGCGTCTACGTGCTGCTGTACTACCCGCTGCGGGAGGCCGAGGCGCCGGGCGCGACGGACATGACCTCACTCGTGGTGTTCCCGCTGCTGCTGTCCGCCGGGTGCCTCGTCGGGCTGCTGCTGATGTGGGCCGGGGCGCGGGGGGCGTGGTCGGCGGGCGACCAGGCGCTCTGGCGCAGGCGCCAGCGGGCGGCGCTGGCGGCCTGCCTGGTGGGCGCGCTCGTCGCGGTCTTCGTCGTTCTCGCGGCCGACCGCCCGTGGGCGGGACTCTCGGCGGGCGCGCGGATCGTCGGGCTCCAACTGCTGTTCTTCGCGAGCCTTCTCGCCTTCATGATCATGGTGCTGCTCTCGGCCGAGGGCAACGGACGCTGACCGGCAACCGGTCGTAGCGCAGCACGGGGCCGTCGGCGCAGACCCGGACCGGGCCCGCGGCGGCCTCCTCGCGGCAGCCGCCGCACCTGCCCGTGCCGCAGCGCAGCAGCTCGTGCGCGGCGACCTGGATGCGTTCGGCGGGCACCCCCTGGGCGTGCAGGTCGGCCGCGGCGGCGGTGGCCGCGGCGAGCGGACCGGCCAGCAGCGCGACGGTCGCGGAAGGGTCGAAGTGGAGGCTCGGCGCGTCCGGACCGCCGGGGGCGAGGAGCCCCGTCGCGGGCGCCTCGCACCGGCCGCCGTCTCCCGCGGCCGACCACACGGCGCCCGCCGCCCACACCCGCAGCTCCCGGTACCGCCCCGACTCGGCCAGCGCCCGCTCGACGACGGGCCGCAGCAGCCCGAGCCCGCGCTCCCAGCCGACGACGAGCAGGTCGAGGCCCGCCGCGCCGTCGAGGTCCCAGCCGAGCCCGCGGGGCCCGGACAGGCCCACCACCTCGCCGACCTGGCACGCGCGCGGGCCGCACGGCACCCGCAGCGCCCGCACCTCCACGAGGGAGCTCTCCGCGGTCGTGCCGTCGGTGTGCAGCCGCCGGGTGGAGACGTCGGCGACGGGCAGCCGCTGCCCCGCCGCGGTGTGCAGCACCCAGAAGCGGCCCGCGGCGGGCGGCACGGGCGAACGCCCGTCCGTACCGCCCGCCGCCGGGCCGTCGGACCCCTCGGGGGCGAGGACGAGCGTCAGCTCGCCCGGCGCCTCGGCGTACCGGTCCACGATCCGGTAGCCGCGCGGCGCCGTCCTGCGCGTCAGGTACCTCCCGGCCAAGGGCCCGCCTCCTCGGCTCCGATCCACGTCTCCAGCTTCTGCGGGGCCTTGTACCCCTTCCAGGGCCGAAGGTCCCTCTGGTGGCCGGATCCGTCCTCCGAACCGGGGACGTGCGTCCCTGACGGGGCGGGGGCGGCCCTGGTGGGCTGGGGACACGACAAGAGGACCTCGGGAGGTCGGTCATGGGCGTGGACGCGAAGCTGCTGGCGGGGCACGAGTTCTTCCGCGGGATGCCGGGCGGCCAGCTCAGCGTGCTGGCCACTACCGCCACCCCCGTCACGTTCGAGCAGGGCGAGCGGATCTTCCGCGAGGGCGGCAACGCCGACAGGTTCTGGGCGCTCATGTCCGGACAGGCCAGATTGGACCTGCTCACTCCGGGTAGGGGGCACATAGCCGTGGAGTTCTACGGGCGCGGCTCCATCCTGGGATGGTCGTGGCTGTTCCCGCCCCGGACCTGGCGGTTCGGCGCCGTGGCGACCATGCCGGTGACCGCCCTGCAGTTCGACGCGGCGCTCGTCCGCACGCACGGCGCCGCGAACCCTGGCCTCGGCACCGAGCTGAACACGAGGTTCACCCAGGTGATCCTCGGCCGGCTCCAGGCGACGCGCCTCAGGCTCATCGACGCCGGCGCGCAGTACGACGCGGCGGTGTAGCCGCGAACGCGACGAATCGGGGGATGCAGATGCGCGCACTGAAGCTGACGGCGTGGAAGACCGAGCCTGAACTGGTCGAGGCGCCCGAGCCGGAACCAGGGCCCGGCGAGGTGGTGGTGAAGGTCGGCGGGTCCGGAGCCTGCCACTCCGACCTGCACCTGATGCACGACTTCGGCCCCGGCGACCTGCCCTGGAACCCGCCCTTCACCCTCGGCCACGAGAACGCCGGATGGGTGCACGCGGTCGGCCCGGGGGTACGAGGCCTGGACGTGGGCCTGCCCGTCGCCGTCTACGGCCCGTGGGGCTGCGGCACCTGCGAGCACTGCGCGCTCGGCGTCGAGACCTACTGCGAGAAGCCCGCCGAGGCGCCCGTGCCCGGCGGAGGCGGCGGCCTCGGCCTGGACGGCGGCATGGCCGACCTGCTGCTCGTGCCCTCCCAGCGCCTGGTCCTGCCGCTGCCCGAAGGGCTCGACCCCGTCGTGGCCGCGCCGCTGACCGACGCGGGCCTGACCCCGTACCACGCGATCCGCAGGTCGTGGCCGAAGCTGACGCCGACCGCGACGGCCGTCGTCATCGGCGTCGGCGGGCTCGGCCACATGGCCATCCAGATCCTCAAGGCCACCACGTCCGCCCGGGTCATCGCCGTCGACACCCGCGAGGAGGCGCTGAAACTCGCCGGGTCCCTCGGCGCCGACCTGACCCTGCTTTCTGGCAAGGACACCGCCGCCGAGATCCGCAAGGCCACCCCGAACGGGCGCGGCGCCGACGCCGTCTTCGACTTCGTCGGGGCCGACGCGACCCTCGCGATCGCCGGGGCGGCGGCCCGGATGCTGGGCGACGTCACCGTCGTCGGCATCGCCGGAGGCAGCCTGCCCGTCACGTTCAACTCACCGGCCTACGAGGTCTCGGTGCAGTCCACCTACTGGGGCAGCCGGCCCGAGCTCGCCGAGGTCCTCGACCTCGCCGCGCGCGGACTGCTCGTCCCCGAGATCACCACATTCCCGCTGGAAGAAGCGGTTTCGGCCTACCGGCGGCTCGCCGCGGGCGAGCTGACCGGCCGGGCGGTCATCGTGCCCGGCGAACGTCCCTAGGAAGGAGAGCCTGAATCCCATGGCCGATCCCCGTCAGGAGAAGCTCGGAGTCCTCGTCGGCTACGACGGTTCGGAAGGAGGTGAGCGCGCCCTCGCCTGGGCGGCCGAGGAAGCCGCCGCGCGAAGGCTGCCGCTGACGGTCTGCCACGTCTGGCAGGTCGTCTACCCCGGCTTCGTCATGATGCCGGTCGACGCGGTGGAGAAGTCCGCGACCGAACTCGTCGAGGCGGCCGCCGACAAGGCGCGCTCGGCCCACCCGGGGCTGGCCGTCAAGACCCTCACGATCAGCGGGTCGCCGGCCTTCAACCTCGTCGACCAGGCCCGCGACGCCGAACTCACCGTCGTCGGCAGCGTCGGGATGGGCGCGTTCCGGCGCGCCCTCATCGGCACCGTCGGCAGCCAGGTCGCCGCGCACGGCACCGGCGTCGTCACGGTCGTGCGCGGCGAGGACAACCCGGCAGGCCCCGTCGTCGTCGGCCTCGACGGCTCGGCGGTCTCGGGGGACGTGCTGCGGGCCGCGCTGGAGGAGGCCAAGGCCAGGTCCGCACGGGTCGTCGCGCTGTGCGTCTACCCCGCGAGCGCCGAGGTCAAGGACACGCCGTTCGTCGAGGAGGACCAGCTGCGGGACATCGCGCGCGAGCGGTTCGAGGCCGCGGTGCGCGCGGGCGCGGAGGGCTTCCCCGGCGTGGAGGTGCAGGTGCGGTTCGTCGACGGAGACCCCGTGACCGAGCTGGTCACGGCGAGCGAGGGGGCGAGGATCCTCGTCGTCGGGGCGCGCCGCGGCGGGTCGCTGCGCAAGCGCCTGCTCGGCTCCTCCAGCGAGGGAGCGGTCCACCACGCGCTGAGCCCGGTGACCGTCGTGCACCCGCCGGAAGACCGACAGGTACAGGAAGACCGATAGGCAGGGACGGCAGGTGAAGCGGGGCGCCTGCGGGCGCCCCGCTTCACGCGTTCGGGGGCTCGTCCGGCAGGAGGGTCTCGGCGGCCAGCCGGATGGCGTCGGCCCGGACTTCGGGCGGCGCCTGCTCGAAAGCCTCGGCGACCGCGATCAGCGACTCGGTGATCCGCGCGGTGCGCTCCTCCAGATCGCCGATGAGGACTTCGAGTCGCGACGTGTTCACCGGGGGCGTCGACCCGCTGGTGACCTCACTGGACATTGCTCTCCTCGCCTCGTTTCCCGGGAATCAGTCTCCGCCCGGCCGGGCCATCGCCTTTAGGGGCGAAGGTCCCCTCGCGCAGAGTCCTTCGCAGCGGGCGAGAACGCCTTCACCAGCACCCCGGTGGCAATCGGCCGGGCACGGAGGGTGACACTGGAGTCATGGAAGCGAACACCGGCCCGGCGGGCCAGGGGCGGCCCGGCGAGGCCGGGTCCTCAAGCGCCACGTCGGCGGGCCAAGGACAGCACGGCCCGGTGGCGGGGCGCCCCGGCGAAGCCGGGTCCTCAAGCGCCACGTCGGCGGGCCAAGGACAGCACGGCCCGGTGGCGGTGGCGACCGATGGGTCGCCGGGCGCGGGGACCGCGGTCCGGTGGGCCGCGCAGGAAGCGGCGAGGCGTCGGCTGCCCCTGCACATCGTTCATGTCCGCGAGCCGGAGCCGAGGTTCGGCGAGGCGGTGCCGGAAAGCGAGTCCGGGGCCTACGAGCGCGGCAGGGTCATCCTGGCCGCCGCGCGCGCCTCGGTCACCGGGCTCTTCCCCGGCGTGCCCGCCACCACCGAGGAGCTCCGCGGCCACGCCCCGCGGGTCCTCATCGACCTGTCCGCGCGGTGCGCCCTGCTCGTCGTCGGGCACCGCGGCACCGGCAGGTTCGCCGGGCTGCTGCTCGGCTCGACGGGCCTGCGCGTCGCCGGCCGGACCGCCTGCCCGGTGGTGATCGTGCGCGGGGACGTGTCGGGGACCCGCGGCGCCGTCGTCGCGGGCATCGACCTCGACCGTGACAACTCCGGGATCCTCGACCTCGCGTTCACCGAGGCGCGGGCGCGCGGCGCGGTTCTGCGGGCCGTCCACTCCTGGGACACGCCGAGTCTGTCCGTCCTCAGCGCGGGCCCGCTGGAGCGCATCGAATCGCTTCTGGAGCCGTGGGCGGAGCGGTTCCCGGACGTCAAGTGCTCCGGCGACATGCCGTTCGAGCACCCGGTCGCGGCGCTCACCGGCGAGTCGACGACCGCCGACCTGCTCGTCATCGGGTCGCGCGGGCTCGGCGGGTTCAAGGGCGCGGTGCTCGGTTCGGTCTCCCACGGCGTCCTGCACCACGCCGACTGCCCGGTCGCCGTCGTCACATCCCGAGGAGAGCCATGAGCGAGATCGTCGTCGGCTACGACGGCTCGGAGAGCAGCGAGCGCGCCATCCGGTGGGCGGCGCACGAGGCCAGCCTGCGCGGCGCGGACCTCGTGGTGTGCCACGCCTGGCACTGGGCGTACGCCGACCCGTCGCACGCAGCGTCCTATGAGACGGTCCGGCGGTTCGCCGACCTGGAGCTCGGCAAGGGCGTCCTCATCGCCGAGACGACCGCGCCGCGCGTCACCGTGCGTCGGGCGCTGCTGCGCGGCCCGGCCGCGGCGACCCTGCTGCACGAGTCCACCGACGCGGTCATGCTCGTGGTCGGGGCGCGCGGCGCGGGCGGGTTCCCCGAACTGCGGTCCGGCTCGGTCGCCCGGCAGACCGCCGGGCACGCGCTGTGCCCCGTCGTGGTCGTCCGCGACCCCGCGGCCGAAGGGCCCGTCGTCGTCGGCGTCGACCTGTCGCGGGCCAGCGGCGCCGCGCTGGAGCTGGCGTTCGAGGAGGCGGCGCTGCGCCGCCGCGAGCTCGTCGCCGTGCACGCCGCGGACGCGCCCGCCGAGACCCCCGACATCGAGGAGTTCCGCAGGCAGGCGGGCGCACGGCTCCACCGGGAGATCTCCGCGTGGCGCACCAAGCACCCGCTCGCCGACGTCACCGTCCGGCTCGTGCACGCGCCGCCGCGCGAGGTGCTGCTGGAGGCCGCGCAGGGCGCGTCGCTGCTCATCCTCGGCGACCACGGCGACCAGGCGGCCCTGGCGCTCGGCCCGGTCAGCGGCGCGCTCATCGACCTGGCCCCGTGCAATATCGCCGTCACCCGCCCCTACCGCAATGAGTGAGCGGCGGCCCGTCGTCGCCGGAGTCGACGGCTCGGAGCCCGGCTACGCCGCCGTGGAGTGGGCGGCGGCGGAGGCGGCCCGCAGGCACCTGCCGCTGCGGCTGGTCTTCGCCGTCACGCCCCGGCTGCTGGAGCACACCTCGGCGCCCGGCGCCGAGACCGTCCGCCAGGAGATCCGCGACGGCTGCCTCCAGGCGCTGCGGCGCGGCGCCGACCGGGCCGCGGCGACGGCGCGGTCGGTGGCCGTCGACACCGAGCTGATCGCGGGCGGGGCCGCCGCCGCGCTCGTCGCCGAAGGAGAGCGGGCGGAGCTGCTCGTCGTCGGAGGCCGCGGCCACGGGGAGCTCGCCGGGCTGCTCCTCGGCTCGGTCACCGGCCAGGTCGCCGCGCACGCGCCCTGCCCGGTCGCGGTCGTGCGGCACGCGGAGCCGCCCACGCACAACGAGGTCGTCGTCGGCGTCGACACCGCGGAAAGCGCCCGGGACGCCCTGGAGTTCGCCTTCGCGGAGGCCTCCGCGCGAGGCGCGCGGCTGCGGGCCGTGCACGCCTGGACGCACCCGCCGGGCACCGGGCACGGCGAGATGCAGCCGGTGGTGTTCGATCCCGAACTCGTCGCCGAGGAGGAGGGCCTGGTGCTCGCCGAGGCGCTCGCGGGCTGGACGGGCCGGTACCCGGACGTCGAGGTGACGCCCGAGGTCGTGCGCGGCAGGGCCGTCCGGGCCCTCGCGGGGGCTTCGGCCAAGGCCGACGTGCTCGTCGTCGGCAGCCGCGGCAGGGGAGGGTTCCCCGGGCTGGTCCTCGGGTCGGTGGGCCGGGCGATGCTGCACCACGCGCACTGCCCCGTGGTCGTCGCGCACGGCCGCTGACGGCCGGACCGCCCGTTCCGGACCGCGGTCGCGGAGAGCCGGAGCCGTCAGGCGGCGGTCGCGGACAGCCTGCGGCCCGACAGGTACCGCCCCGTGATCCGGATGCAGTGGTCGCGGCTGCCGCCCGCCCACACCCGCAGCGGCAGCGCGTCGAGCCTGGCCAGCTCCGCCGGGTCGGTGACCGTGCGGGACTCGCCCAGCACGGTCACCGTCCACCCGGCGTGCGTCACCGGATCGAACGCGCCGGCCTCGAACGCGACGACAGCCCGGCGCATCGCGATCGCCAGCTTCGATCCCCGGCCGGTGCGCAGCACCACATCGGTCCCGTCCATCACGAAGTTGACGGGCTGGATCGCCGGCAGCGCCCGGTCGGTGAAGGCGACCCGGCCGACCGGCACCGTGGCCAGCAGCGCCAGGCACTCGGCCTCCGCCAGGATCTCCGCACCGCGTCCCGCTCCCGTCATGGCCCCCATCCTCGTGCGCGCGAGGCGCGCAAGTCAGGGGCGAAGGTCCCGGACGCGGCGGCCCGAAAGGATCTCCGGCACGATCCGGATGTACTCCTCGCCGGGGCCTTCCGCCCACGAGCGCAGGCCCAGCCCGCGCAGCGCGGCGATCGCGGCGGGGGAGTCCTCGCGCCGGGCCCGCCCGACCACCACGACCGACCATCCCGTCCTGGACGGCTCGTCGTAGTCGTCGATCTCGAACGCCACGACGGCGTCCTGGGCCGCGGCGGCGACCTTCGACCCGGACGGCACCCGGATCACCACGTCGTCGCCGTCGAGGGCGTAGGAGACGGGCTGGATCCGCGGCAGCGCCTGGTGGGTGAAGACGATCCGGCCGATCGGGACGCTCTTCAGCAGGACACGGCAGTCGGCCTCGTCGATGTTCTCCAGGGCGCCCCGGTCAGCGTTCTGCATGCCCGCATCCTCGCGAGGATCCGGCCCCGAGCCCAGGGACGAAGGTCCCGCCCGCACCGGCTCAGCGCTCGCGCGGCTCGTGCCCGGCGTCGGCCTTGAGGCGGGCCGCGAACGCGGCGGCCTGGGTGCGGCGGCGCATGTCGAGCTTGGCGAACAGGTTCGAGACGTAGTTCTTGACGGTCTTCTCGGCGAGGAACATCCGCTCGCCGATCTGCCGGTTCGTCAGTCCCTCGCCGATCAGTTCGAGGATCTGCCGCTCCTGCGCCGACAGCGCGGCCAGCGGGTCCTTGCGGGTCTCGCGCTCGCGCAGCCGCTGCAGCATCTGCCCGGTGGAGCGCGGGTCGAGGAGCGACTGGCCGGAGGCGACGGTGCGGACGGCGCCGATGAGGTCCGACCCGTGGATCTGCTTGAGCACGTACCCGGACGCGCCCGCCATGACCGCGTCGAACAGGGCGTCCTCGTCGGAGAACGACGTGAGCATCAGGCAGTTGATCTCCGGGTGCCCGGCCCGGATGTCCCGGCACACCGAGACGCCGTCGCCGTCGGGCAGGCGGACGTCGAGCACGGCGACGTGCGGGGCGGCGGCGGGGATGCGGGCGAGGGCCTGCGCGGCGGAGGCGGCCTCGCCGACGACCTGGATGTCGCCCTCGGCCTCCAGCAGGGCCGCGACGCCCTTGCGGACGACCTCGTGGTCGTCCAGCAGGAAGACGCGGATCGGCTGATCCCGGTCGGTGCTCATCTGGATCCTCCCGGAGCGGGGCTGCGGTGCCCTACGAAAGTATCCGGGCGTTCGGTCCCGGCCAAGTCGCGAACGGCGGCTTCACCGGGGACGAAGGTCCCATCATGCGCGGACGGCGGTGCACGTTCCGAGATGAGACCTGTTGGTACCCCGCTTCCGGTGGACGCCGTGACTCCGGCAGGATAGGCAGTTGACCGAAGGAAGACCGGCGGGAGGAGCGCGGTGGGAACGGAACCCAGGCCCGGATCGGAACGGGCCCGGCTGATCCTGCCCCAGTTGCAGCTGGACGACCTGCTGACCGAGCTCCAGGCCCGGCTGGAGACCGTCCGCTCCACCCGGGACCGGGTCCACTCGCTGCTGGAGGCCGTCGTCTCCATCGGCAGCGACCTCGACCTGGAGACGGCGCTGGGCCGGATCACCGAGGCCGCCGCCACCCTCGTGGACGCCCGGTACGGCGCCCTCGGCGTGATCAGCGGCGACGGCGAGCACCTCGTCCAGTTCGTCACGACCGGCGTCGACGAGTCGGAGATCACCGCGATCGGGCACTGGCCGCACGGGCACGGCATCCTCGGGCTGCTGATCAAGGAGCCGGTGCCGCTGCGGATGCACGACATCGCCGCCCACCCCGAGTCCGTCGGCTTCCCGGCGAACCACCCGCCCATGCACCGGTTCCTCGGCGTGCCCATCCGGGTCCGCGACGAGGTGTTCGGCAACCTCTACCTGACCGAGAAGAACGGCGGCGGCGACTTCGACGAGGAGGACGAGGTCGTCGTCTCGGCGCTGGCGACCGCGGCCGGCGTCGCGATCGAGAACGCCCGCCTCTACGAGGAGACCCGCCGCCGCGAGCGCTGGCAGCAGGCCCTGACCGAGATCTCCACGGCGCTGCTGTCGGGCACGGCCCCCGAGGAGGTCGTCGGGCTCGTCGCGAACCGGGCGCGGGAGATCTGCGAGGCCGATCTCGCGATCGTCGCCACCGCCGACGAGGTGGCCGGGGAGTTCGTCGTGGACGCCGCCGCCGGCCTGGGCTCGGAACTGGTCGCCGACCTGCGGATGCCCTTCGACGAGGCCTTCGGCGCCGTCGTCTACGACACCGGCGAGTCCCGCTTCCTCAACGACGCCCGCCCGGCCGCGGACCGCGCCAGGATCTCCCCGGAGGTACCGATCGGCACGGCCCTGCAGGTGCCGCTGGGCAGCGGCGGCTCGGCCCGCGGCGTCCTGTCGGTGATCAACGCGCCGGGCGGCCAGCAGTTCGGCGAGCTGACCCAGCGGCTGCTGGAGGCGTTCGCCGCGCAGGCCGCGATCGCGCTGGAGCTCGCGGCCCGCCGCCGCGACCTGGAGCGGCTGTCCCTGCTGGAGGACCGCGACAGGATCGCCAAGGATCTGCACGACACCGTCATCCAGCGCCTGTTCGCCACGGCCATGACGCTGATGAGCGCCGTCAAGCTCGCCGACAAGCCCGACGTGCAGCGCCGCATCCAGCGCTCCGTCGACGACCTCGACGAGACCATCCGGCAGATCCGGTCGACGATCTTCGCGCTCCAGGTCGAACCCGACGCCGAGAGCCTGCGCAGCCGCGTCCACACCATCGTCGACAACGCCGCGGTGCTGCTCGGCTTCGCGCCCTCGATCCGGCTCGACGGCCTCCTCGACACCGCGGTGGAGCCCGAGGTCGGCGAGCAGCTCCTCGCGGTCGTCACCGAGGCCCTGTCGAACGTGGTGCGGCACTCGGGCGCCCGCCGCGTCGACGTCGTCCTCGACGTCCGCGACGACCTCATCCTGCGCGTCGAGGACGACGGATCGGGCATCCCCGAAGGGGGACGGCGCAGCGGGCTGAGGAACATGGCGGAGCGGGCCGCGGCGCTCGGCGGGACCATGGAGGCCAGGACGCGCGACAGCGGCGGGACCGTCCTGTTCTGGCGGGTCCCCCTGCGCTGAGGCCCACGGGCGCCCCTGGAGACGGCAAGGGCCCGGCCAAGGACGGCCGCGCAGCCCCCGCCCGGCCTTGCCGGGCCGCCTCCGCGCGGCGCACGATCGGAGTATGAGCGAACAGCCGACCGGCCTTCCGCCAGCCGGGTCCGTCGTCGTGGCGACGGACGGATCGCCGGCGTCGGGTGCGGCCGTGCGCTGGGCCGCCGACGAGGCGGTGCTGTCCGGCCGCCCCCTGCGGATCGTGCACGTGCAGCCGTCGGCGACGATCGGGCTGCCGGACATCCCCCCGCCGGAGCCCGACGAGCGCCGCTCGGTGGAGGCCCGCCGCATCCTGGAGGAGGCGGCGGCGCAGGTCGGGGCGCGCAGCGGCCTGGACGTCACCACCGACAACGTCTTCGGCGAGGTGCCGCGGGTGCTCCGCGAGCTGGCGAACCCGCGCGACCTGCTCGTGCTCGGCCGGCGCGGCCGAGGCAGGTTCACCGAGCTGCTGCTCGGCTCGACCAGTCTCAAGGTCGCCGGGACGGCCAAGGGCCCGGTCGTGGTCGTCCGCGGCGACGGGCACGGGCCGCGCGGCGAGATCGTCGCGGCGATCGCCTTCGACATCGACCAGACCGCCGCGCTGGAGTTCGCGTTCGCAGCGGCCCGCGAGCGCGGCGCGGTCCTGCGGGCCGTCCACGCCTGGGACGCCGCCGAGGTCTTCACCCCCTACGCCGAGTCGGCGCCCGTGGTCGTCGACCCGGCGGCCACCCTCACGGAGCTGATGGAGCCGTGGCGGGCGGCCAACCCCGACGTCAAGGTCGCCGAGGAGATCGTCGGCGACCATCCGGCGGCGGCCCTCACGAAGGCCTCGGAGCGCGCCGACCTCCTCGTCCTCGGCACCCACCACCGCGGCGCCCTGGGCCACTTCGTCTTCGGCTCCGTGGGCCACGCCGTCCTCCACCACGCCCACTGCCCGGTGGCGATCATCCCGTGAAGGCGCCGAGCCTCTCGGCGAGGCGCTGACGCATGAGCTCGACCGCGCCGTGCGGGTTGGTCGCCTGGGCGTGGGCGCGGATGCGGCGGCCGCGCAGGCGGACGCTGACGCGGGCGCGGGCCGGGCGGGGCAGGGAGCGGTCGGGCAGGACGGCGAGGCGGATCGTGGCGTCCAGGACGGGCTCGTCGAGCGCGTCGAGGAGTTCGGCGACCCGCGCCTCGGCGTGCGCGGCCATCGCGGCGGTGATGCGGTTCCCGGGATGGACGGTGACGGGGCCCATGGTCCTCCTTCGCTCGGACGGCTCTCAGCCTTCCGGGCGACGGCGCGCCGTTCCAGGGGCGTAAGCCGCGAGAAAAGGGGGACCTAAGCCCTTCCGACCCGCAGCCCTCGCGATCCGCGCGCACCGCGGGTGAAGTGCGGAAACGCAAAAGCGGCACAGGGAGGATACGGGGGCAACCCTCCCTGTGCCGCACATCGGTGTTCCGACGGGGGCCCGGAACACCGGCAAGGGACGCCCCGACGGGGGACCGGAGCGTCGAGTACAAATCGTACACCGAAACCCCCCCGGTTGAGTCAAGAGATTGTCACGGAGACATTTCTTCGTCATACCCGGAATCTGCGTCATCTCCTGACTCGAGCATCCGGCGCGTGCTCACTCCGTCCTCCAGAGTGACGGCCTTCTCGGGGGTTCTGCCGCCGTTGGCCAAGATGACGCTGACGTAAGGCAGAATGATCGCCCCTACGAGGAGCAGTGCCCCGATCACCCAGTGGACCTGGTGCCAGAGCAGGACCGCCAGCACGAAGCACACCGTGCGGACGCCCATGGAGATCAAATAGCGCTTCTCACGGCCCGCCACGTCCTCCGACAGGGGACGGGGGGCTTCGGTGACGGTGTAGACCGGTGCCTTCCGGCGCGAGTGAAGCCTCACCCCTCCACGTTATGCCCGGCGCATACGAGATGCCATTCGCGGTGGCGTTTCGGTGCGGAGGGTGCGCAAGGCGCCATCGGGGAAAGGCTCTGGGATAGCCGAAAAATGGGGGGAATCGTCATGTCGGACCGTACCTACCGCGTCACGGAGATCGTCGGAACGTCTGCGGACGGCGTCGAGTCGGCCATCCGCAACGGAGTCCGCCGCGCCTCGTCCACCCTGCGCCACCTGGACTGGTTCGAGGTCGTGAACGTCCGTGGGCACCTGGAGGAAGGCGAGATCGCGCACTTCCAGGTGACCATGAAGGTCGGCTTCCGCCTGGAGGACCCCGACGGCGAGGCCTGACGGCCGGTCCCGGCCGCCCGAGAGGCGGGGGCCGGGACGCGGACCGTTCAGGAGGCCTTGCTGACCGTCGACATGTTGTAGTCGGCGACGCGCAGCGGCGGCATCGAGGCGCGGGTGAAGTAGTCCGACCACTCGCGCGGGAGGGTCGGGACGGCCGCGCCGGTCTCGGTGACCCGGGACAGCAGGCCGAGCGGGCTCTCGTTGAACCTGAAGTTGTTGACCTCGCCGACCACCTCGCCGCCCTCGACGAGGTAGACGCCGTCGCGGGTGAGGCCGGTGAGCAGCAGGTTCTGCGGGTCGACCTCGCGGATGTACCACAGGCAGGTGAGGAGCAGCCCGCGCTCGGTCCGCGCGATCATGTCCTCCAGGGACGCGCCGCCGGGCGCGCCCTCCATGAGGAGGTTGTCGATCTCCGGGGTGGCGGGCGCGCCGGTGAGGCCCGCCGAGTACCGGGTCGACAGCAGCGAGGAGACCTTCCCGTCCCTGATCCAGTCGGTGGCGCCGAGCGGCAGGCCGTTGTCGAACACCGACGAGTTCGAGCCGGACGCCAGGGCCAACGCGAACGGGGTGCACTCAAGGCCGGGCGCCGAAGGGTCGCTGTAGAGGCGGAGCGGGAGCTTGGACAGCTCAGTCCCGACGGGGTGGGAGCTGAACACGGTGCGGCCGTCGTGGGCGTCGCGGGCCCCGGCCGTCCAGTACAGGTAGATCATCAGGTCGGAGACGGCGCTCGGCGGGAGCAGCGTCTCGTAGCGGCCGGCGGGAAGGTCGATCCGGCGCTCGCCCCAGGCGAGGCGGCGGCCGAGCTCGGTGCCGAGGCCGGGGACGTCGAGGTCGGCGAAGTCGCGGGTGCCCGCGCCGACCCAGGCCGAGCTGCCCGCGTTCTTGGCGTTGAGCTCCAGCTTGCCCGTCGGTTGGTCGTGCCGAGCCCGCAGGCCCGCCGACGAGCCGACGAACACCGAGGACATCTCGTGGTGGGCGAACCCGTAGAGCCGGTTGCCGACCTCCTCGGCTCGGGCGAACTGCTCGCCGAGCGCGGGAGCAAAGGCGGAGAAGACGGAGATGTCGGTGATGACCGGCTCGGCGTCCCAGTCGCCGTAGGCGCCCGACAGCAGCGGCCCCGCGTCCTCGGCCGGCTCGCCCGCCCGCGCGATCTCCTCGGCGTCCTTGACGATCTGGGCGACGTCGTCAGGTCCGGCGCCCGCCCGGGACACCACCCCGACGGCCCCGTCCTGGATCGCGATGACGGTCAGCCGGCGGGAGCGGCCGACCCCGTTCGTCGTCAGGGTGTTGCCCGCCCAGCGCAGGTTCGCGTCGCTGGACTCCTCTGCGACGACGACGCAGTCGGTGGTGGTGGACAGGGCAAGGGCCCGCTCCACGGCTTCCTGGGGCCTCACTTGCCCGCCTCCTTCAGCGCGTTGAGGATGTTGACACCGCGGAACAGCGCCGAGGGGCAGCCGTGGCTGACCGGGGCGACCTGCCCCGGCTGGCCCTTGCCGCAGTTGAACGCCCCGCCCAGGACGTACGTCTGCTCCCCGCCGACGGCCTCCATCGAGTTCCAGAAGTCGGTGGTCGTCGCCTGGTAGGCCACGTCGCGCACCTGCCCGGCCAGCCTCCCGTTCTTGATCTTGAAGAACCGCTGCCCGGTGAACTGGAAGTTGTACCGCTGCATGTCGATCGACCACGACTTGTCGCCGATGATGTAGATCCCGTTCTCGACGCGGGAGATCAGCTCGTCCGTCGAGGGCGCGTCCGCGGAGGGGTCGGCGGCCAGCGACACGTTCGCCATCCGCTGGATCGGGGTGCTGCCGGGCGAGTCGGCGAACGCGCAGCCGTTGCTGCGCTCCTGGCCGGTCAGGCGGGCGATCCGCCGGTCGGTCTGGTAGCCGGTGAACACGCCGCCGGTCACGATGTCCCAGCGCTGGGTCGCCACGCCCTCGTCGTCGTAGCCGATGGTGGCCAGGCCGTGCTCCGCCGTCCGGTCGCCGGTGATGTTGAGGACGGGCGAGCCGTACCGGAGGTCGCCGAGCAGATCGGGCGTCGCGAAGGACGTCCCGGCGTAGGCGGCCTCGTAGCCCAGCGCGCGGTCGAGTTCGGTCGCGTGGCCGATCGACTCGTGGATCGTCAGCCACAGGTTCGACGGGTCCACGACCACGTCATAGGCGCCGGCCTCGACGGTCGGGGCGGCGAGCTTCTCGGCGAGCAGATCCGGGATGCGGGCCAGCTCCGAGGGGAAGTCCCAGCCCGTGCCCGTCAGGTACTCGTAGCCGCGGCCGACGGGCGGGGCGATCGTCCGCATCGTGTCGAACGCCCCGTCGACGATCTTGACGGCGGTGAGCTGCGGATGCACCCGCACCCGCTGCTGGGTGGTGACGGTGCCGTCGAGGGACGCGAAGAACTTGTTCTCCTTCACCTGGAGCAGGGAGGCGTCCACATGGTCCACGCCCGCCGTCAGCAGCCCCCGCGACCAGCCCGACAGCAGCTCGGCCTTCTCCGACGTCGGGACGGTGAACGGATCGACCTCGTAGGCCGACACCCACATCCGCTCCCCGTGCGCCGGCTCGGCGGCCAGCTCGACCGGCTCCCGGTTGATCGCCCGCGCGACCTCCGCGACCGCGACGGCCTGCTCGGCGACCGCCACGGCGGCCTCCGCGGTGAGGTCGATGCCCGAGGCGAACCCCCACGTCCCGTCCTTGACGACCCGGACCGACAGCCCGATGTCGTCGGCGTCCAACGCCGTCTCAAGGACGGCGTCCTTCAGCCGGAGCGTCTGGCTCCGAATGCGTTCCAGCCGAAAATCGGCATGCGTGGCCCCGAGCTCCCTGGCCCGGGACAGCGCGGCGTCCGCCAGGCGCCGCAACGGAATGGCGGTAAAAGCCGGATCGATTTCATGCACCACCCGAACTTATCGATCTCCCCGGCGGGCGGCACCCGATCCCGGCGCGCTCCCGCCATGTCCCGGCGCGCACCGGGGACGGAGCGGGGACCGGGGTCCCGGCCGGGACGCGCCGCGGCGGGGACCCGGACCCCTGTCCCTTCGACCGCGACCTGCCTAGCGTGAGCGGCGCCCGGAGAACGACGATGTGGAGGTGCGATGACCCAGAAGGCGCGTGCGATGTTCCTGGCCCTCGTGTCGGTCGCGACGCTGTTCGCGGCCGGACCCGCGGCGGCCGATCGGCTGCCCTCCCTCAACGATCACGAGCTCAACAACCGGCTGAGCTGGTACTGCCTCGACGGCGGGACGGGCTCCGGTGTCGTCAAAGCCGCGCCCTGCGACCAGTCCCCCGGCCAGGTCTGGTCGATGGGCTGCGTGCCGACGAGCGAAGGAAGCTGCGGGTCGTTCGGGATCAGCACCCGGCCGGGGCTGTGCCTGACCTCCGCCAGTCCGGTGCCCGGCTCCCATGTGGAGGTGGCCCCTTGCGTGTTCCCGCTTCCGATCTCGCAGCGCTGGACCGCGTGGTCGGTCGTGAACGGCTCCATGGGGCAGATCAACACGAGGGGAGGATGCCTGACGGCTTGGGACGAGGAGGTCACCCTTCAGCCGTGCAACTCAGGGTGGTCGACGCAGGACTGGATCGGGCGGCCCACCTGGTGACGCGGGTGTCCCGCCTTGCCCGTTGGGCGGGCGGGACAAACGCGGAGGCCGGATCTTGTCGGCCTCCGCACCTGGCAGGGCCGGTGCGGGCCGGTAACTTGGGCCGGGCATGTGACGCTCGCTACCCAACTGGAGGTTACGCGCATGACGCGCTCAGTCCTGGTCACCGGCGGCAACCGCGGCATCGGGCTCGCGATCGCCCGGGAACTGCAGGCCGCGGGCGACGCGGTGGCCGTCACCTACCGGTCGGGCCAGCCCCCGGAGGGCCTGTTCGGCGTCAAGTGCGACGTGACGAGCATGGAGGACGTCGACGCGGCCTTCGGCAAGATCGAGGCCGAGCAGGGCCCCGTCGAGGTCGTCGTCGCCAACGCGGGCGTCACCAAGGACACCCTCCTGGCCCTCATGAGCGAGGACGCGTTCACGTCGGTCATCGACACGAACCTCACCGGCTCCTTCCGCGTCGCCAAGCGCGCGGTCAAGGGCATGATGAAGATGCGCAAGGGCCGCATCATCTTCATCTCCTCCGTCGTCGGCCTCGCCGGGTCCGGCGGCCAGGTCAACTACGCGGCCTCCAAGTCCGGCATGGTCGGCATGGCCCGCTCGATGGCCCGCGAACTCGGCTCCCGCAACATCACCGCGAACGTGGTGGCGCCCGGCTTCGTGAACACCGACATGACGGCGGAACTCCCCGAGAAGCTGCAAGAGACGATCAAGAACAACATCCCGCTGAAGCGGCAGGCCGAGCCCGAGGAGATCGCCGCGGTCGTGCGGTTCCTCGCCAGCGACGCGGCCTCCTACATCACCGGGGCCGTCATCCCGGTGGACGGCGGACTGGGAATGGGGCACTGAGCATGGGCATCCTCGAAGGCAAGAACATCCTGGTGACGGGCGTCCTCACCGACTCCTCCATCGGCTTCCACGTCGCGAAGATCGCGCAGGAGGAGGGGGCCAACGTCATCCTGACGGCGTTCCCCCGCCCGACCCTGACCGCGCGCATCGCCAAGAAGCTTCCGTCCGGTCCGGACAACCCGCCGCCGGTCATCGAACTCGACGTCACCAACGACGAGCACCTCGACACGCTCGTCGCGACCGTCCAGGGCCACGGCTGGGACCGCATCGACGGCGTCGTCCACTCGATCGGCTTCGCGCCCCAGGACGCGCTCGGCGGCAACTTCCTCAACACCAAGTGGGAGGACGTCGCCACCGCCGTCCAGATCTCCACGTTCTCGCTGAAGTCGCTGACGATGGCGTGCCTTCCGCTGATGAAGGGCGGCGGCTCCGTCGTCGGCCTCACCTTCGACGCCCAGGCCGCCTGGCCCGTCTACGACTGGATGGGCGTCGCCAAGGCCGGCCTGGAGTCCGCCAACCGCTACCTGGCCCGCTACCTCGGCAAGGACGGCATCCGCTTCAATCTCGTCGCGGCGGGCCCGATCAAGACGATGGCCGCGAAGTCGATCCCCGGCTTCGAGGGCATCACCGACGGCTGGTCCAAGTCCGCCCCCTTGGGCTGGGACATCGCGGACGTCACCCCCACCGCCAAGGCCACCGTCGCCCTCCTGTCCGACTGGTTCCCCGCCACCACCGCCGAGATCATCCACGTAGACGGCGGCGTCCACGCCATGGGCGGCCAGTTCGACTAGCCCCACCCGCGAGAGCACCCCAACCGCTCCGCACCCCGCACCCACCCAGGAAAGGCCCGGCCACCCGCCGGGCCTTTCGCTTGTGCCCAGGAGCCCAGGAGCCCAGGAGACGAGGAGGGCGGGAGACGAGGAGGGCGGGAGACGAGGAGGGCGGGAGACGAGGAGGGCGGGAGACGAGGAGGGCGGGAGACGAGGAGGGCGGGGGCGTCCGCGCGGGCCGGGCACACCGGGCGCCGGTTGACTCTGACACCGTGTGAGGCGGTCGACTCGGAGGCATCATGTTCGCCATTGGAGATTTCGCCCGGCTTGGACGGGTTTCGGTGCGGATGCTGCGGCATTACGACGCGGTGGGGCTGCTGCGGCCCGCGCGCGTCGACGCGGCCAGCGGCTACCGGTACTACACCGCCGCGCAGCTCTCCCGGCTCAACCGCGTCATCGCGCTCAAGGACCTCGGGTTCACGCTCCAGCAGGTCCGGGAGATCGTCGACGACAAGGTGACCGGGGAGGAGCTGCGGGCGATGCTCCGGCTGCGGCGCGCCGAGGTCGAGGCGGCGCTGACCGCCGAGGCCGCGCGGCTCACCCGGGTCGAGGCGAGACTCCGCTCCATCGAAAGCGAGGGCCGCATGCCCATCGAAGACGTCGTGCTCAAGAGCCTGCCGAGCATCCGGATCGCGGAGCTGACCGCGGTCGCGCCCGGCTTCGACGCCGTCAGCCCGGTCATCCAGCCGCTGTACGCCGAACTGTTCCAGCGTCTGGCGGCGGCCGGGATCGCGCCGACCGGGCCGGGCGTCTCCTACTATGAGGACGCCCCCGGGGGCGGCGTCCTCATCCACGCCGGAGTCCAGGTCGCCGTGCCCCCGCGCGACGACGACGGGCTGCGCGTCCTCGACCTGCCGCCCGTCCCGGAGGCCGCCACCGTCATCCACCGCGGCTCCATGGACACCGTGCTCCCCACCATCCAGTCCCTGGGCCGCTGGATCGACGCCCACGGCTACCGCTCCACCGCCTACCCGCGCGAGATCACCCTCCATCACTGCGAGAACCCCGCCGACTGGGTCACCGAACTCCAGGAACCCATCGCCCGCCCCTGACCGCCCGCGCAGGCCACGCGCCCGTCCCGGCCCGAGGAACGGGAGGGCGACGGCCACGGACGCCAGAAGCCCGGACGCCTCCGCGTTCGGGCGGGTCGGCCCCGGGCGCTCCGACGCCCGGGGCCGGGAGGGGTCAGCGGGGGCGGCGGAGGCGTCGGCCGAGGATGCTGAACTGGGCCATGAGGGCCGCGGTGGCGGCTGCGGAGGCGGCGGCGGTCCACAGGGCCCGGGAGGGGTCGCCGGCGGGGGTGATGGCCGAGATGGGGGCGACGAGGTGGGTCTCGGGGAGGGCCAGGGCGGTGGGCGCCTCGGCGACCCGGGGTTCGGGGAGGGTGTCGGTGGGGGTCTCGGGGAGGGGCTGGGTGCTGCCCTGGGGGGCGGCGGGGGCGCGGTAGGTGGCGGCGGGGCCGGGGGCCGACGGGGCCGCGGGGGTGGACTTGGGCTTCTTGGGCTTCGGCTTGGGCTTCGTCTCGTCGGGCGCCGAGTGCGCTCCGAGGGCGGGTTCGTCCTCCTCGGCGTCCTTCGGGTCCTTGCCCTGGGCCTTGTCGATCTCGTTCTTGATGGTCTCGACGTTGTTGTTCCACTGGCAGGTGATGTTGGCGATGGTCGTCTCGGGGTCGACGCCCTTCTTGCACTCCTCCTCGGCGGCCGCGGCGGGCACGGCCGTGAGGATGAGCAGGGCGCCGGTCGACACCAGGACGCTCGCCGTACCGAGACGGCGGAGGGGACGACGTCCGGGGTGCATGCTCCTCCTCAGGAACCAGGTCCTCGGTGATACGGGGCGGGAGTTAACCGATCTGTCGGACTTATTACAACGGATCGATGGCGCCCAAGTCACGTATGCGCAACCAAGGAAACGAATCTGGTTCTAACTGAGGAGCCCGATCAACCGCGTGCGGCGCGCCCGCGGCGTCCGGTCGGCGGCGGCGCGGGTGAGCGCGGGGCCCGCCGCCGTCACCAGCGACAGGTGGGCGCGCGCCCGGGTCAGCGCGGTGAGCAGCAGCGGCCCCGAGAGATCGGCCTGCGTCGGGAACACCGCGATGACGGCGGGCCAGCGGGTGCCCGCGGCCTGCTGGACAGGGATCGCCCAGCCGTGCCTGAGCCGGGCCGCCTGCGCGAGCGGCACCCGCACCGTCCCGTCGGGGAACTCCACGGCGAGCCCGTCCGGTCCCGCCTCGACGACGGTGCCGGTCTCGCCCGCGGGGGCCTCGGCGAACGGGAGGGCGACCAGCACCCGGTCGCCGGCGTCGAATCCGCCGAACGCGCCGGGTCCCGGGTTCACCACGGCCTTCAGCGCGGCGTTGAACGCGGCGGTTCCGGCGAGCCCGGGCGTGAGGACCTGCACGTCGCCGGCGGGGATGCCGAGCGCGCGCGGGATCGAGTCGGTGAGGAGCTGCCCGGCGCGGTGGGCGGCCTCGCGCCCGTCGGCGACGGGCACGACGACGACCTCGCGGCCCGGCGCGTTCACGACCGGAAGGGTTCCGCCGCGCACGCCTTCGGCGAGTTCGGTGAGCGGCCCGTCCGCGGGCGGCACGGAGGTCACCGGGACGGCTTCGGAGACGACGAGGTCGGCCAGCACCCTCCCCGGGCGCAGGGACGCGAGCCCGTCGGGATCCCCGCACAGGACGAGGTGGACCCCGTCCGGGCAGGCTTCGACGAGCGCTGCCGCGAGTTCCACGTCGAGGGCCTCCGCGCCCGCCACGACGACCACGGCGGCCTCCAGGGGCCACTGCTCGCCGCGCGCGTACCCGATGCCGGTGTAGGACTCCCGGGCCTCCAGGAGCCGGTGCA
Organism: Actinocorallia aurea; assembly: GCF_054783995.1. Taxonomy (NCBI): domain Bacteria; kingdom Bacillati; phylum Actinomycetota; class Actinomycetes; order Streptosporangiales; family Thermomonosporaceae; genus Actinocorallia; species Actinocorallia aurea. The sequence continues at coordinate 350,692 of NZ_BAAGPQ010000015.1, read as the reverse complement.
GGCTCACCGCGCCGGGGAACTCGGCGGCGGCCGTCGCGGTGACGGCGGCGACGGCCAGCGGCAGCCCGGTCGCCGCGAGCTCCGCGAGCATCCCGCCGATGGGCCCGGTGACGAGGCTGACGCCGTGGAACAGCGCCTGCACGGCGGCCTCGCCCTTCGGCGTCTCCCCGTCCTCGGGGACCTCGAGCGGGGGCGCGGTCGCGGCGAGCCGCTGGACGCCCTCGGCGACGGTCTCCTCGGCCAGCCCGTACCGGGCGAGCGCCAGCCATTCCTCGGGGTCGGGCAGCTCCTCGGCGTCGTCGGGGACGTCCGGCTCCTCCAGGAACAGCATGACCCGCGCCTCGTCCAGCGCCGCGTTCACCGCCGCCACCGGGTCGGCGACGCGCAGCTCCCGGAGCTGCCGCACGACGGCCTCGCCGGGCAGCGCGGTGTCGCCGCGCCTCGCCGCCTCGGCGAGGAAGTGCGCGACCAGCGCGCGGCCTCGCCGCAGGTCCTGCGGGTCGGCGTCCGGCAGCACGCCGCGGGCGAACCCGTCGGCCTGCTCCGGGCTCACCCCGGGCAGCCGCAGCAGCTCCCAGGGGTCGCCGCGCAGCAGCGCCGCGGAGTCGGCGCCGAGGTGGGCGGCGGCACGCGGCGCAAGCGCCTCGGGCACGCCCAGCGAAAGGAGGTCGGAAAGGGAGGAATCAGAGGACATCGGAGACATCGTCCAGTGCGTCGCGGATCTCATCGGGCAGGGTCAGCTCCTCGGCGGCGAGCGCCGCCTTGAGCTGGTGGGTGGTGCGGGCGCCGACCAGCGGCGCGGCGACGCCCGGCTGGTCGCGGACCCAGGCCAGCGCCACCGCGAGCGCGGTGGTGCCGAGGCCCTCGGCGGCCGTGGCGACCGACTCGACGATCCGGGCGCTCTGCTCGCCGAGATACGGTGCCACGAAGTGCTCCAGGCGGTCGCGCGCCGCGCGGGAGTCCACCGGGATCGAGTTGCGGTACTTGCCGGTGAGCACGCCGCGGCCGAGCGGCGACCAGGCGAGCACCGAGCAGCCGGCCGACAGCGCCGCGGGCAGCACCTCCCGCTCGGGGTCGCGCTGCAGCAGCGAGTACTCCACCTGGTTCGACACGATCGGGCAGCGGCCCGGCCAGGCCCGCTGCCAGGTCGCCGCCGTCGCGAGCTGCCAGCCGCCGTAGTTGGAGACGCCGACGTACCTCGTGCGGCCCGAGGAGACCGCCTCGTCGAGCGCCGCGAGGGTCTCCTCGTACGGGGTCGCCGGATCGTAGGAGTGCACCTGCCACAGGTCGACGTGGTCGACGCCGAGGCGGTCGAGGGACCGGTCGAGCGCGCCGAGCAGGTGCCGCCGCGAGGAGTCGTAGCCGTGCGGGGTCAGCCCTGCCTTGGTGGCCAGGACGAGTTCGTCGCGGTCCACCACGGTGCCGAGCAGGCTGCCGAGGATCTGCTCGCCCAGTCCTTCGCAGTAGACGTCGGCGGTGTCGACGAGGGTGCCGCCGGCCGCCACGAACGCGGTGAGCTGGCGCGCGGCCTCGGCGGGGTCGGTGCCCTCGCCCCAGGTCATGGTGCCCAGACCGAGCCGGGACACCATGAGCCCGCTGCGGCCGAGCTGACGATGCTCCATGGTCCTAAAGCTATAGGGTCCGGTGGGCCGGAGGCGGACAGGTGCGAAGCTCGGGACGCGCGTCCGTTCTCGTCCGGTCTCTGTCGGTATCGCCCGTCACAGGCTACTGTTCGGCTGTGGTCGATCACACGGGCGATCCGGGATTCGCCGCCTCGCTGCGCACCCCGACGGTGCTGGGGAACCTCCGCAGAGCCTTCCTCCTGCTCAGCGCGATGCCCGTCGTGGTGCTGGCGCTGTCCCCCTTCATCGTCCGGATGGAGACGCACACCCTCGACACGCCCCCGCTGTGGTCGGCCGCCGCCGTTCCGCTGGTGGCGCTCGCCGTGCTGTGGCTCACGCCGCGCCTGCCGCTGCCGCTCCCGCAGAGCTCCACCGACGTCATCGTCGCGGGCGCGGGCGCCGGCAAGGCCGAACCGGCCGAGCAGCGGGCGGCGCGGCGGGTCTCGGAGGCGTTCCGCGGCGCCCTGTTCCTGCGGTTCGCGCTCACCGAGAGCGTGGTGCTGTGCGGGCTGCCGCTGTCGATGGCCTCGGACTCGTTCCTGCCGATGGTGCTGGCCTTCGTCCTCGGGTATCCGCTGGTGCTGGCGTTCGCGCTGCCGACGCACCGCACGATCGAGCGGATCGGCCGCAGGCTCGGCCCGGAGGCCGACGGACGCCTCTGGCCCGCGCTCCTGGCCCCCTACGAGCCCCGGCTGAGCGTCGAATGAGCGGCGCGTACGTGGTGAGCGGGGCCGCGTCCGGAATCGGCGCGGCGACCGCGGAGCGCCTGCGCGGCCTCGGCCACGAGGTCGTCACCGTGGACCTGCGCGACGCCGACGTCGTCGCCGACCTCTCGACCGCCGAAGGGCGCGAGGCCGCCGTCGCGGGCGTCCGCGCGCGCGTCGCGGCGGTGCGCGGCCTGGTGCCGTGCGCGGGCGTCGCGGGGCTGACGGGAGTGGACCCGGCGCTGGTCGTGTCGGTGAACTACTTCGGCGCGCTCGCGCTCGTCGAGGGGCTGCGGCCCGAACTCCAAGCGGCGGGCGGGGCGGCCGTGGTGCTGCTGTCGTCGAACTCGGTCACCTGCCAGCCCGGCTGGCCCGCCGAGATCGCCGACTCCTGCCTGGCGGGCGACGAGGACGCCGCACGGGCCCTCGTGGCCGGAGGCGAAGCGGTGCAGGTCTATCCGGCGACGAAGGCGGCCCTGGCGTACTGGCTGCGCCGGGAGGCGGTCACCGCGCGCTGGGCCGGCGCGGGAATCCGGCTGAACGCGGTCGCGCCCGGCCTCATCGCGACCGCCATGACGGAGGCGCTGCGCCGCGACCCCGTCCTCGGCGTGTTCGCCGACGCCTACCCGACCGCCCTGGACCGCCCCGGACGCCCCGAGGAGATCGCCGCCCTCATCGCGTTCCTGCTGTCCGACGACGCCTCGCTGCTCGTCGGCTCCGTGGTCTTCGCCGACGGCGGCACCGACGCGATCGTGAACCCGCGCAGGCCGTCCCCGATGTGATGCGCCGGCGATCCAGCGGGCTGCCGATGCGGTGCGCTAGAGCCAGCCGCCGCGCTTGAACCTGCGGTACAGCAGGAAGCACGCGCCGGCCATCACCGCGAGGGACAGCGGATAGCCGAACGACCATTTCAGCTCGGGCATGTGGTCGAAGTTCATGCCGTAGATGCCCGCGATCATCGTCGGCAGGGCGAGGATGGCGGCCCACGCGGAGATCTTGCGGACGTCCTCGTTCTGCTGGCGGCCGAGCAGCGCCAGATGGGCGGTGAGGACGCTGGTGATCAGCTCGTTGTGCGAGTCGACCTGCTGGTCGACCCGCAGCAGGTGGTCCTGGACGTTGCGGAACTTGTCGGAGAGCTCCGCGCACAGGCGGACCCGGCCCTTGGCCAGCTCCGACATGACGGGCAGGAGCGGGTCCTCGGCGGTCCGGAACTCCAGCGTCTCGCGCTTGACGGTGTAGATGTCCTCGGTGTGGTCGCCGCCGCGTTTGGTGAAGACCCGCCGTTCCAGGTCCATGATGTCGGCTTCGAGCTCGTGCGTGACGACGTCGTAGGTGTCGACGACCTCGTCGAGGACCGTGTACAGGACCGCTCCCGGGCCCTCGGCGAGGAGCTTGCGGTCGTCCTCCAGCCGCGCTCGGGCCGCCTTCAGGGGGTTCGCGGCGCCGTGCCGGGCGGTGATCACGAAGTCGGGGCCGATGAACAGCATGATCTCCCCGAGCGTCACCGACGTCGGACGCTCGTAGGAGACCGTCTTGACGACCACGAAGGACGAGTCGCCGTACTGCTCGATCTTGGGGCGCTGGTGGCCCTTCGTGGCGTCCTCGATGGCCAGGGGGTGCAGCCGCAGCTCCCGCGCGACCTCGTCGAACTCCTCCGGCGCCGGCTCGTGCAGCCCGATCCACAGGAAGGCCCCCGGATCGTCGCGCACCGACGCGATGGCCTCGGCCACCCCGCCGCCCACGTTCTCGCGGAACCCGTCCCGGTATATCGCGCAATCGACGATCACGCCGTTAAGTATCAGGCACATCCGGACCTGTGCCCAGGGTCTCGGGTATGAAGGTCGACGCATCCTCACCCGCGGGACAGGTCGCGGCTCTATCGTGATCGGTCCGCGAGGCGGCGCCCGGGGGCGCGGCTAAGGTGACAGGGTGCCGACTGTTCTTCTCATCCGTCATGGTTTGACCGCGCAGACGGGGCCCGTCCTCACCGGCTGGACCCCCGGCGTCTCCCTGGACGCGCGCGGGCGCGCGCAGGCCGAGCGCACCGCGGCCCGGATCGCCCCGCTCCCGCTCGACGCGGTCGTGTCCTCGCCGCTCCAGCGGTGCGAGGAGACCGCGCGCGAGGTCCTGAAGGGCCGCACCCTCGGGCTGGAGACCGACGAGCGGTTCGGCGAGGTCAGATACGGCGAGTGGACCGGCCGCGAACTCGCCGACCTCGCCAAGGAACCCCTGTGGAAGGTCGTGCAGTCCCATCCGAGCGCGGTGACCTTCCCCGGCGGCGAGTCCCTGGCCGCCGCCCAGCTCCGGGCCGTCCAGGCGATCCGGGAGTGGAACGAGCGCCTCGGCCCCGACGCCGTCTACGCCGTCTGCTCCCACGGCGACATCATCAAGGCCGTCGCCGCCGACGCCCTCGGTCTGCACCTCGACCAGTTCCAGCGGATCCAGGTCGACCCCGCGTCCGTCACGGTGATCCGCTACACCGAGCTGCGCCCGTTCCTGGTGCGCCTCAACGACTCCGGGGGAGGGGTGGAGGGCCTGGTCCCGCCCAACCCGGGGAGCGGTGACGCACCTGTCGGCGGCGGCGCGTAGGGTCTGAATCATGCCGGTCATCTCCTACGACATGCCGGACCGGTTCGTCGCCGGTACCATCGGCCAGCCCGGTCAGCGGGCGTTCTACCTCCAGGCCCGCGAAGGGGCCCGGGTGACCAGCGTCAGCCTGGAGAAATTCCAGGTCGGGCTGCTCGCCGAGCGCCTGGAAGAGCTGCTGGACGAGGTCCTGCGGCTGTCCCACGGCAGCGCGCACGTCCCCGCGATCACCCCCGAGGGCCTGCGCGACGACAAGCCGCTGGACCTCCCCGTCGAGGAGGAGTTCAAGGTCGGCTCCCTGTCGCTCGCCTGGGACCCCGAGACCGAGCGGATCATCGTCGAGGCGGCCGAGGAGGCCGACGCCGAGGCGGGCGAGGCCGACCCGTCCGGCGGCACCCTGCGGGTGTCGATCACCGCGGCGCACGCCCGCGCCTTCGCCGAGCGGGCCCTGAAGCTCGTCGCCGCGGGCCGTCCCCCGTGCCCGCTGTGCGGCCTCCCGCTCGACGCCACAGGCCACGTCTGCCCCCGGCAGAACGGACATCTAAGGACGATATGACGCGGTCTCTTGCGGAGGACGCCGAAGCCGCGGAACGGTTGCTCACCAGCGGCGCCATGACCGTGGAGGGGCGGATAGTCCAGGCCTCCAACGCGACGCTGCGCTGCGACATCGAGCTCGACGGCGTGCAGGCCAAGTGCGTGTACAAGCCGATCGCGGGGGAGCGGCCCCTGTGGGACTTCCCCGACGGCACCCTCGCCGGACGGGAGGTCGCCTCCTACCTCGTCTCCCAGGCGATGGGCATGCGGATCGTCCCGCCGACCGTCCACCGGGACGGCCCCTACGGGCCCGGCATGGTCCAGCTGTGGATCGAGCCGGACCCGGAGACCGATCTCGTGGCCCTCTCGCGCGCCAACGACCCGGCGGTCCGCCGGGTCGCGGTGTTCGACGCGGTCATCAACAACGCCGACCGCAAGATCGGCCACCTCCTGCCGGTGACGGGCGGGCACGTCTACGGCTGCGACCACGGCGTCACCTTCTCCACCGACTACAAGCTGCGGACGGTCCTGTGGCAGTGGCGCGGCAAGCCGCTCAAGCCGCTCGCCCTCCAGGCGCTGGCCAAGATCCGCGCCGAGCTCGACGGCACCCTCGCCGAGCGGCTCACCGGGCACCTCACCCCCGCCGAGGTGGAGGCCACCCGGCATCGTGTAGACCTCATGCTGAAGCACCGGGTCCACCCCTACCCCCCGGAGGACTGGCCCGCCGTCCCCTGGCCCCCGATGTGAGGTTCCCGCCATGTGCACGTGCCTGCTGAGCTTCGACCCCGCCTCCCCCGTCCCCGTCCTGGCCGTCGGCGTCCGCGACGAGTACACCGACCGGGCCTGGGACCCGCCCGCCGCCCACTGGCCCGACCGGCCCGGCCTGATCGGCGGCCGCGACCGCCAGGCGGGCGGCACCTGGCTCGCGGTGAACCCGGCCGCGCACCGCCTGGGCGTCGTGCTGAACGGCTGCGGCGTGGATGCCCCCGCCGAGGGCCGCCTCTCCCGGGGCGACCTCCCCCTGCGCGCCGCCGAGCACGGGGACCTCGGCACCCTGGACCTCGCCCGCTTCGACCCCTTCCACCTGGTCTGCGCCGAACCGGACAAGATCCGTCTGTGGACCTGGACCGGCCTCGACCTCACCGACCGCTGGCTCGACCCCGGCACCCATCTGGTCGTCAACACCGGCCTCGACGCCACCTGCCCGGGCCCGTCCCAGATCCCCGAGGCGGCCCTCGACGGCATCCGGGCCCGCCTGGCCCACTTCCGCCCCCTCCTGGCGTCCGCCCCCCGCCCCGACCCCGCCGGCGACGGCCCCACCGCCTCGGCTTGGGGCCCCTGGCTCCCCATCGCCGAAGGCGACGCCCTGTCCACCTCCGACCCCCGCGCCCTCCTGCACCGCCACACCACCGACGAGGGCCGCGTCTTCGGCACCACCTCGGTCTCCCTGGTCGCCCTCTCCCACGAGGGCCTGCGCTACGACTTCACGGCGACCCCCGGTGACCCGACGGCCTGGACCCGCGTCCTGCCCGCCTGACCTCCGGCTCCGTTCGCACGGGTGGCGGCGCGGGCCGCGGCCGAAACGGCCGGGCGGATTCGGATCAGGAGGTGATGGTGGGGACCGCGCTCGTGACGGAGAAGCTGCCGCTCAGCGTGGCGGGGGTGCCGATGGACAGGCCGCTGAGCGTGCAGAGGGCGCTGGCGCTCTTGATCGCCATGTTGCTGGAGCCGGTGGCGGTGATGGTGCCGGTGGTGGCGGTCCTGGTGTAGGTGCCGCCGATGATGCCGGTGCCCGAGTTGGCGCCGCCGGGGCCGTCGACCTGGATGGTGCACAGGCCGCCGAGGGCGGTGCCCTTGACGGAGAGCCCGCGGATCTCGCCGGGCGTGACGGTCGTGGGGCTGCCGGTGGTGACGCCGGTGACGAAGAGCTGCGCCGTGCCGTTCTGCGTCAGGTTGAAGGTCATCTGCGGCGTCACGTTGGTGGTGGCGCAGCCGCTCGCGGTGATGCCCAGGTTCCTGATCACCGGGTCCTCGGGCGGCGGCGGGGGACCCCAGCTGCCGACGGCGCCGGGCGCCGAACCCGTGGCGTTGGCGAGGGTGCAGGCGGCGCTGACGGGGCCGGCCGTGAAGACGAGGTTGGAGGAGCCGGCGGTGACCGTGGAGGGGCCGCTGTACGTCCAGCTTCCGGCGAAGGCGGGGCTGCCGGTGGCGAGCACCAGGGCGCCCGCGCCGGCGGCGGATGCGGCGAGCTTGCGGAGCATGGGGGGAGGCCCTTCTTCGGGGTGGTAGCGATTGCTGAGCGTCCTCAAGCCGAAGGCGCCGGTCGGTACGAACGGCGCCTTCGACGTGATCCCTGGGCTCGTCGGACCGAGGCGTGCGCTCGCGCCCTGATCGCGCGCCGTCAGGCGAGCCCGAGGAGAGGGCCGGACGGCTCTTCCACGAGCGCACGGCATGCCGGCGGATCGATGAGCGCGCCCGGCCGGACTCGGATCAGGGGCTGGTCGCGGTGATGGTGGGCAGGGCGCTGGTGACGCCGAAGCTGCCGGTCAGCGTGGCGGCGTCGCCCACGGAGAGACCGCCGAGGGTGCAGAAGGCGCTGGCGCTGGCGATCGTCATGTTGCTGGCGCCCGTGGTGGTGATCGTCCCGGTGGTGGCGGTCTTGGTGTAGGTGCCGCCGATGACGCCGGTCTTGGAGTTGGCGCCGCCGGGACCGTCGACCTGGACGGTGCACAGGCCGCCGAGGGCGGTGCCCTTGACGGAGAGCCCGCGGATCTCGCCGGGCGTGACGGTCGTGCCGCTGCCGGTGGTGACGCCGGTGACGAAGAGCTGCGCCGTGCCGTTCTGCGTCAGGTTGAAGGTCATCGGCGGCGAGATGTTGGTGGTGGTGCAGCCGCTCGTGGTGATCGCCAGGCCCGTGATCACCGGGGTTCCGCCGGACGAGGGCGGGGTCGAGACCCAGGTGCCGGAGGTGTTGGCCCTCGTGCCGGTGGCGGAGGCGGAGGTGCAGGCGGCGGTGATGGGGAGGTTGCCCGCCGAGAAGACGAGGTTGCTGGAGGTGGCGGTGACCGTGGTGGGGCCGGAGTACGTCCAGCTTCCGCTGAGGGCGAAGGCGGGGCTGCCGACGACGAGCGCCACGGCGCCCGCGCCGACGGCGGATACGGCGAGCTTGCGGAGCATGGGGGGTGGCCTTTCCTTCGGGGTGGGACCGTGAGCGGGCGATGACGCTTCGTGCGTCAGGCCAGCTCAGCGGCGAGGTTTTCACCTGCTTGTCCCCGAGCGTAGGTAGGCCTTGGTGGCCCGGCAAGGCGTCGGCGGGGCCCTAGTCGGAAGTCTGTCAACGGGTGAGTAAGAGCCTTGAGACTCTCGTATCCACGATGACAAATCTGGAACGTTCTCATGCGAGAAAGGGCGCCGGTCGGTTCGACCGGCGCCCTGAGGAGGGTGTGCGGGGCGCTTAGAGCGCGACGCCCAGGAGCGCGTCGGTGATCGCGCGGAGCTGGGCCGGGGCCTCGGGGTCGGCGCCGTCGGCGGCGGCCCAGCGGTCCACGGCGGCCAGGGCGGCGGGGGCGTCGAGGTCGGTGGTGAGGGCCTCGCGGATCTCGGCGAGGAAGGGGGCCGCGGGGGCGGCGGTGAGACGTTCCACGGCGGCCCGCCAGCGCGAGAGGCGCTCGTTGGCGGCGTCGAGCTGGGGGGCGGTCCACTCCCAGTCGGCGCGGTAGTGGTGGGCCAGCAGGGCCAGGCGGATGGCCATGGGGTCGGTGCCGGACTGGCGCAGCTTGGAGACGAAGACGAGGTTGCCGCGGGACTTCGACATCTTCTCGCCGTCGAGGGCGACCATGCCGGCGTGGACGTAGGCGCGGGCGTGGGGGTGCTCGCCGGTGGCGGCCTGGGCGTGGGAGGCGCTGAACTCGTGGTGGGGGAAGGTCAGGTCGCTGCCGCCGCCCTCGACGTCGAAGGACATGCCGAGGTAGCGCAGCGAGATCGCCGAGCACTCGATGTGCCAGCCGGGGCGGCCCTCGCCGAAGGGGGAGTCCCAGCAGGGCTCGCCCGGCCGGTGCGCCAGCCACAGGAGGGCGTCCAGCGGGTCCTTCTTGCCGGCGCGGGCCGGGTCGCCGCCGCGCTCGGCGAACAGCGGCAGCATCTCGGCGGCGGTGAGCCCGCTGACGCCGCCGAAGTCCGGGTCGGCGGTGACGGGGAAGTACAGGTCGCCGTCGAGCTCGTAGGTCAGCCCGGACGCCTTCAGCCCCTCGATCATCTCGACGATCATCGGGATGGCCTCGACCGCGCCGATGTAGTGCGCGGGCGGGACGATCCGCAGGGCCTCCATATCGGTGCGGAACAGCTCGATCTCCCGCTCGGCGAGGTCGCGCCAGTCGACGCCGGTGGCCTCGGCGCGCTCCAGCAGCGGGTCGTCGACGTCGGTGGCGTTCTGCACGTACAGGACGTCGTGGCCGAGGTCGCGCCACACCCGTCCGACGAGGTCGAAGGCGAGGTAGGTGTTGGCGTGGCCGAGGTGCGTGGCGTCGTAGGGGGTGATGCCGCACACGTACATCCGGGCGACCGGCCCCGGGTCCGTCGCCTTGACCGTGCGGGTCGCGCTGTCGTAAAGGCGCAGGGCGGGCCCGGGGGAGGCCAGGCCCAGATCGGAGAGACGGGGGACCCGGGGAGCTGACCACGAACGCATGCCGTCAGCTTACCGACGCGGCGGAGGAAGCGGATCAGACGGGCGGTTCCATGCCCCGCCGGCGCAGATACCGCTCGAATTCGCGGGCGATGGATTCGCCCGTGGCCTCCGGGAGTTCGGTGGCGTCCTTGGCCTCCTCCAGGGTGCGGACGTAGTCGGCGACCTCGCTGTCCTGCTCGGCCAGCTCGTTCACACCCTCCTCCCATGCGCGGGACTGCTCGGGCAGTTCGCCGAGCGGCACGGCCACGTCGAGGAGGTCCTCGACGCGGCGCAGCAGCGCCAGGGTCGCCTTGGGGTTGGGCGGGGAGGAGACGTAGTGGGGGACCTGCGCCCACAGCGCCACGGTCTCGACGCCGCCGGCCTCCAGCCTGTCCTGGAGGACGCCGAGGATGCCCGTCGGCCCCTCGTAGGACGACTGCTCCAGGGTCTCGTCGCCGAACGCGGGGCCGCCGCCCGAGCCCGACACCGGGACGGGCCTGGTGTGGGGGGCGTCGGCGAGCAGGGCGCCGAGCAGGAGGGCCGAGCGGACGCCGAGCCGGGCGAGGTAGTCGGTGAGTTCCCGGCAGAAGCCGCGCCACCGCATGTTCGGCTCGATTCCGTGCAGGAGCACCACGTCGCGGCCGGAGTCCAGCCTGACGACGGAGATCCGGGTGGTCGGCCACACGATCTTGCGGTCGTCGCCGAGTCCTTCGACGCGCGGCCGCGTCACCTGGAAGTCGTAGTAGTCCTCCGGGTCGATCTCGGCGATCTGCCGGGCGCCCCAGCTCGTCGCGAGATGGGCGATCACTCCACTGGCGGCCTCGCCCGCGTCGTTCCAGCCTTCGAACGCCGCGATGAGCACCGGGCGGTCCAGCACGGGCACGGAATCGAGTTCGAGCACACGGCCTCCTACCGGGGACGACGATGGATTCGCAATTGGATCACGGTCAAGTCCAGCCTACGTCCTGGGCAACCCCTACCCATCCGACAGCGGGTCATCCCTGTGCGGTAGGGATGAGGTGATCCGTATCGCGTCACATTCCAGGACGCTCGCGGATCACTTCCCGTCGGTGGTGTGCACGATCAGCACGTCGACGGGGGAGCGGTGGGAGAGGTTGGCCGGAACGGACCCGAGGAGCCGGCCCGCGAGGCTGTTGAGGCCGCGGTTGCCGACCACGACAAGGTCGACCGACTCCTCCTTGGCGACGGAGGCCAGGACGTCGACGGCGTCGCCTTCGCGGGCGACCTCGGCGATCTCCGTGGCGCCGGCGGCGACGGCCCGGTCCCGGGCCGCGCGCAGCACGTCCTCGGCCGGGGTGGAGCCCTGGACCTTGTAGGCGAGGTCGCCGAGGCGGTCGGCCGCCTCGTTGCGCTCGCGCTCGGGCATCGGATGGTAGGCCGACACCAGGATGAGCCGGGCGCCGGTCGCGGCGGCGATCTCGGCGGCGCGCTCGACGGCGAGGAAAGAGGTCTTGGAGCCGTCGGTGCCGACGACGATGGACCGGTACGTCATGGGGGGTGCTCCTTACCAGTCGGTAGTTGTTCACGGAACGCTAGCGGGCCCGCCGGTGTTCCCGCCACGTATGACCGCATAGCCTTGGTTCACGTGACTCTTCAGGCTCTTGCTTTCGACCTCGACGGGACCCTCATCGACTCCGAGCCGGTCTGGCACTCGGTCGAGCGGGATGTGACGGAGTGGCTCGGGGGGACCTGGGGCACCGAGCACCAGGACGCCGTGGTCGGCAGTTCCCTGTACGCCGCGTCCCGGTACATCATCGACCTGGCCGGGGCGGACGCCTCCGTCGAGGAGGTCGGGCGGCGGATGCTCGACCTCATGAAGGAGCGCCTGCCGACCGAGCTGGAGATCATCCCCGGCGCCAAGGAGATCCTCACCGACGCGCGCGCCGAGGGCGTGCCCGTGGCGTTGGTCACCTCGACGTTCCGGGAGCTGGCCGAGGTGGCGATCGAGGCGCTCGGCCGCGACCTGTTCACGGTCACGGTGACGGGCGACGAGGTGGACCACACGAAGCCGCACCCCGATCCCTACCTCAAGGCATGCCGCCTGCTCGGCTCCGAGCCTTCCGCGACGGTCGCGCTGGAGGACTCCCCGACGGGCGTGGCCGCGGCCGAGGCGGCGGGCTGCGTGGTGGTCGCGATCCCCAACATCGTCCCGATCCCGGCGGGTCCGCGCCGCCTCGTCGTCCCGGCGCTGGCCGATCTGAGCCTGGACCGCCTCCGGGAGATCGCCGCCTCCCGGTAAGGGGTTCCTCAGGGGCGGACCCTTCTCGCGGAGGAGGGACCGGTTTGCCTCGACATGTGAGTATGAAGGGAAGAGCCGAGTCCGCCGGCAGGCGGTCGAGTGCGATGACGAGGGGCGATCGGCGATGAGTGGTTCCTTCCTGTTCATGGTGAGCCTGGTGGCCACGCTCGTGGGCCTTGCGGCGAGCTGGGGGGTGAGCCGGACCCGCGGCACCGCCTCGGGGATGCGCGGCGCGGCCTGGTCGCTGGTGCCGCTCGGGCTCTACCTGACCGGCGTCACGGAGTTCCTGTGGTCGCTGGCGTTCAGTCCGGTGCGGTGGGGCGGCGTGGCCGTCCTGGCACTCGCGGGGGCGCTGTACATGGTGTCGGGCGTCCGCCTGCGGGCGGGCAAGGCGCAGCGGGCCGTGCGGGGCGGGCAGGCGGCTTCGGCGCCGCCCGCGGTGCGCGGCGGCAGGTCCGCGCCGCCGGTCGACGACGACATGGCCGAGATCGAGGAGATCCTGCGCCGCCGCGGCCTGTGACGCCCCGCGCCTGACCGAAACCTGAGGCCCGTCCCCCTGGGGGCGGGCCTTTCGCGTGCCTTCCATAGCTTCGGGGTTATGTCAGGAGCTATGCCCCTCAGGCCCCTCTCACGTCCCGAGCATCGTCGAACGCGAATATTCTCTCGCGAGACGCCCCGTTCACCCTGGTTCCAGCTGTGCCTGCCGGACTCAGAACGGTAAATCTTCACGAGACCGCGCCGCTCAGGTGCGGTTCATATCGGATGCACGTATAACATCTCTCCGCGCGTCCGAAATTGACGAAGACTTCACGGAACGTTCCACTTCCCTCGGAGTCGGGCTCGGTCGGATGCGTCACGGGGTGGCAACTTTCTGTGAAACAAGCCGTCCCTCGTGCCCGGAGACAGCCGCACCCGCCGGTACAAGGGGCACGTACACCGCTACGCGCAGTGGCGGTGTCCAGGTGGCGAGGAAGGAACGTGCGTGACCGCGCCGATCGAAGTGACGAAGGGTGAGGCAGAGGCCCACCCGGAGGACGTCCTCAAGGGCGTTCCCAGCGAGGCGATCCAGGGCCGTTCGCTGGGACGGATCGCCTGGACGCGCCTCAAGCGCGACAAGGCCGCCGTCGCCGGCGGCGTCGTCATCATCGCGCTGATCGTCATCGCCGCCATCGGGCCGTGGTTCCTGCAGGACCACGAAGTGTGGCACCAGGACCTCATCGACCCGACCATGCAGCGGCCCTACGACGGCTGGCTGCACTCGGGCATCAGCTGGGACCACCTGCTCGGCGTCGAGCCGACGACCGGCCGCGACATGCTGGCCCGGATCGTCATGGGCGCCCGTATCTCCCTGATCGTCGCGTTCCTCGCGACGCTCCTGTCGGTCACCATCGGGACCGTCCTCGGCGTCGCCGCCGGCTACTTCGGCGGCTGGATCGACACGATCATCAGCCGGGCCATGGACGTCTTCCTGGCGTTCCCGCTGCTGCTGTTCGCGATCGCGCTGGTGGGCGTCGTGCCCGACAGCGTCTTCGGCCTGACCGGCAACTGGGTGCGCATCGGCGTCCTGATCTTCGTCATCGGCTTCTTCAGCTGGCCCTACATCGGCCGGATCGTGCGCGGCCAGACCCTGTCGCTGCGCGAGCGCGAGTTCGTCGACGCGGCCCGCAGCCTCGGCGCGAGCCACGGGCACATCCTGTTCAAGGAGCTGCTGCCCAACCTGCTGGCGCCGATCATCGTCTACACGACGCTGCTGATCCCGACGAACATCCTGTTCGAGGCGGCCCTGTCCTTCCTGGGCGTCGGCGTGATCCCGCCGATGACGTCCTGGGGCGCGATGCTCAGCCTCGCGGTGTCGAGCTACGAGAACACCCCCATGTTCATGATCATCCCCGGCCTCGCCATCTTCCTCACGGTGATGGCCTTCAACCTGCTCGGGGACGGGTTGCGCGACGCGCTCGACCCCCGCGCCCGGTGACCCCCACCAGGTGGGTTTGCGTTCCCTGCCAGTTCTGTAGAGAGGTGCTCTCAGCACAATGAACAAGATCAAGATCGGTGCGTCGCTCGCCGCGTGCGCCGTGCTCGCCGCCGGCCTGACGGCCTGCGGAGGGGACTCGGACTCGGGTGCGGACTCCTCCTCCACCGCGGTCCAGAACGCGGCCAACACCTCGATCCTCAACCCGTCCGACAAGACCGGTGGGGAACTGCGGTACGCGATGTCCAGCGACTGGGACTCGCCGGACCCGGGTGACACCTACTACGCGTTCTCCTGGAACTTCGCCCGCTACTACGCGCGCACCCTGGTGACGTACAAGAACGCGCCGGGCGCCGAGGGCCAGGAGCTCGTTCCGGACCTCGCCGAGTCCCTCGGCAAGGCCTCGAACAACAACAAGACCTGGACGTACAAGCTCAAGAAGGGCGTCAAGTACGACGACGGCACTGAGATCACCGCTCAGGACGTCAAGTACGCCGTCGAGCGGTCGAACTTCACCGACGAGCTCCAGGGCGGACCGAAGTACTTCAAGCAGTACCTCGTCGACAACGCGACCCCCTACAAGGGCCCGTACAAGGACAAGTCCGCCGAGGGCCTGAAGTCCATCGAGACCCCGGACAAGTACACGATCAAGTTCAACCTGAACACGCCGTTCGCGGAGTTCGACTACCTGGCCTTCATGCCGCAGACCGCGCCGGTCCCGCAGGCCAAGGACACCGGTCTGAACTACAAGAAGAACATCGTCTCCTCCGGCCCGTACAAGATCGACTCGTACGAGGTCGGCAAGGCGATGAAGCTCTCCCGCAACACCCACTGGGACCAGAGCACCGACGAGCTCCGCAAGGCGCTCCCGGACACCATCACCGTCGCGCTCGGCCAGGAGCAGGACGACATCGACGCCCGTCTGATGTCCGGCTCCCTCGACGTGGACCTCGCCGCGGGCGGCCTCGCCACCGCCGCGCAGCCCAAGGCCCTCGGCGGCAGCGAGAAGGCCAACACCGACGCCGCGGCCGGCTCGGCGCTGACCTACATGACGATCGACAGCCGCGTGGCCCCGTTCGACAACATCGCCTGCCGCCGCGCCGTCCAGTACGCGGTCGACAAGACCTCCGTGCAGACCGCCCTCGGCGGCCCGATCACCGGCGGCGACATCGCCTCCACGGTGCTCCCGCCGACCGTCGTCGGCCACCAGGACTTCGACAAGTACCCGAGCGCGAACAACGCCGGTGACGTCGCCAAGGCCAAGGAGCAGCTCACCGCCTGCGGCAAGGCCGACGGCTTCACCGCCAAGCTGACCTACCGCGCCGACCGCCCCAAGGAGGTCGCCACCGCCGAGTCGATCCAGCAGAGCCTCGGCAAGGCCGGCATCAAGGTCGACCTGAAGGGCTACCCGTCGGGTGACTACTTCACCAAGTACGCCGGCTCGCCCGCGTTCCTGAAGGACAACGGCGTCGGCCTGGCCATGATGAAGTGGTCCGCCGACTGGCCGTCGGGCTTCGGCTTCCTCCAGCAGATCCTGGACGGCCGCAGCATCAAGTCGACCGGCAACACCAACATCTCCTCCACCGACCTGCCGAAGATCAACAAGCTCTTCGACAAGTCCACCAAGGAGGGTGACGCCGACGCGCGCAACAAGCTGTACGGGCAGATCGACCAGCTCTCGATGGACAACGCGGACGTCGTTCCGCTGACCTACTCCGTGCAGCTGCTCTACCGCCCCGCCAACCTGACCAACGTCGTGGTGTCCGAGTTCATGGGCGGCCAGTACGACTACGTCAACCTCGGCCTCAAGTAAGGCCTCCCAACCGCTCGTCATCACCGAAAGCAGGTGAAGGCCGAGTGGTGGTCCCGGCCCCCTCGCGGGGGCCGGGATCACCGGGCCGTTCCTCGTGTTCGCATTCATCGTCAGGCGCCTCATCGGCGCGGTCCTCATGCTGGTGGTCGTCAGCATGGTCACGTTCGGCATCTTCTTCCAGCTGCCGAAGCTGGCCGGGCAGACCACCGACCAGCTCGCCGCCTCCTATGTCGGCAAGGCCCCCACGGCCGAGGCCATCGCGGACGTCAAGGAACGGCTCGGGCTGGACGACCCCATCGCCGTTCAGTACGGCCGGTTCGTGGAGGGCATCTTCGCCGGCCAGGACTTCAGCAACGGCCCGAGCGTCGACCACTGCTCGGCGCCGTGCCTGGGCTTCTCCTTCCGCACCAATGAGCCGGTCCTGCCCACGCTCCTCGACCGGGCCCCGGTGACGCTGTCGCTCGGCATCGGCGCGTCGATCATCTGGCTCGTCAGCGGCGTCGGCATCGGCATCCTGTCCGCGCTGCGGCGCGGCACGGTCTTCGACCGGGCGGCCATGGCCATCGCCCTCGCGGGCGTGTCCCTGCCGGTGTACTTCACCGGCATGGTCGCGATGTCGATCTTCGTCTACTCGCTGGGCTGGTGGGACGGCATCTCCTACGTCGGCTTCCTGGAGAACCCCGGGTTGTGGGCGTGGAACCTCATCCTCCCCTGGGTGACCCTGGCGTTCCTGTACGCGGCCACGTACGCGCGGCTCACGCGGTCGGGAATGCTGGAGACGATGGGCGAGGACTACATCCGCACCGCGCGGGCCAAGGGCCTGCCGGAGCGGACCGTGATCGGCAAGCACGCGCTGCGCGCGTCGCTCACCCCGATCGTCACGATCTTCGGCCTCGACCTGGGCCTGCTGCTGGGCGGCGCGGTCCTCACCGAGCAGGTGTTCAGCCTGAAGGGCCTCGGCTCCCTGTCGATCACCTCGATCCTCTCGGGCGACCTGCCGATGGTGATGGGCGTCGTGCTGCTCGCGACGGTCTTCATCGTCCTGGCGAGCCTGATCGTGGACATTCTGTACGCCGTCGTCGACCCGAGGGTGAGGCTGGGCAGTTGAGCACCGTGAGCGAATCGGCACCGGCGGCCCCGGCCGCGACCGGCAAGGCGTTCCTCGACGTCCGGGGCCTGCGCATCCACTTCCCGACCGACGACGGACTGGTCAAGTCCGTCGACGGCCTGGACTTCACCCTGGAGCGGGGGCAGACCCTCGGCATCGTGGGCGAATCCGGCTCGGGCAAGTCGGTGACGAGCCTCGGCATCCTCGGCCTGCACAACCGGCGCAACTCCCGCATGTCGGGTGAGATCTGGCTGGACGGCAAGGAGCTCGTCGGCGCGGACCCGCAGGAGGTCCGCCGGATGCGCGGCAAGACGATGGCGATGATCTTCCAGGATCCGCTGTCGGCGATGCACCCCTTCTACACGGTCGGCGCGCAGATCATCGAGGCGTACCGGATCCACCACGACGTGTCGAAGAAGGCGGCCCGCAAGCACGCCATCGACATGCTCGGCAGGGTCGGCATCCCCACGCCCGACAAGCGCGTGGACGACTACCCGCACCAGTTCTCCGGCGGCATGCGCCAGCGCGCGATGATCGCCATGGCGCTGGCCTGCGACCCCGAGCTGCTCATCGCCGACGAGCCCACCACGGCCCTCGACGTGACCGTCCAGGCGCAGATCCTCGACCTGCTGCGCGACCTCCAGCAGGAGTTCAACTCGGCCATCGTCATGATCACCCACGACCTCGGCGTCGTCGCCGAGCTGTCGGACCGGATCATGGTGATGTACGGCGGCCGCTCGATCGAGCAGGGCACCGTCGAGGAGCTCTTCCACGCCCCGCAGCACCCCTACACGTGGGGACTGCTCGGGTCGATGCCGCGGCTGGACCGGGCGCGGACCGACCGGCTCATGCCGGTGAAGGGCTCACCGCCGTCGCTGATCAACCTGCCGTCGGGCTGCGCGTTCAACCCGCGCTGCGCGCACATGCTGGGCGACGGCAGCCCCTGCACCACGGTCCGCCCCGAGCTGGTGACGACCGCCGCGCACGCGAGCCACCGGGTCGCCTGCCATCTGACCCCCGACCAGCGACTGGACATCTGGGAGAACCAGATCCGGCCGAACCTCTGAAGAAGGTGAGCGCTTTGGGTTCCACGCCCCTGCTGGAGGTCACCGGTCTCCAGAAGCACTTCCCGGTGCACGCAGGCCTGCTGCGCCGCCAGGTCGCGGCCGTCAAGGCCGTGGACGGGGTGTCCTTCTCCGTCAACAAGGGTGAGACGCTCGGCCTGGTGGGCGAGTCGGGCTGCGGCAAGACGACGACCGGCCGGATGATCATGCGGCTGCTCGACCCGACGGCCGGGAGCATCAAGTTCGAGGGCCGGGAGATCGCGGATCTCGCGCCGGGCAAGATGCGCCCGCTGCGCCGCGACATCCAGATGATCTTCCAGGACCCGTACTCGTCGCTGAATCCGCGCAAGACCGTCGGGTCGATCGTCGGCGCGCCGTTCCGGCTCCAGAACATCGACACGCCGCAGGGCGTGAAGAAGGCAGTGCAGGAGCTGCTGGAGCTGGTCGGTCTCAGCCCCGAGCACTACAACCGCTACCCGCACGAGTTC
Source organism: Actinocorallia aurea (assembly GCF_054783995.1). Lineage (NCBI taxonomy): Bacteria > Bacillati > Actinomycetota > Actinomycetes > Streptosporangiales > Thermomonosporaceae > Actinocorallia > Actinocorallia aurea. Next base: position 331,878 of record NZ_BAAGPQ010000015.1, on the reverse strand, counting down.
TCCGGCGGCCAGCGCCAGCGCATCGGCATCGCCAGGACCCTCGCGCTCAAGCCGAAGCTGATCATCGCCGACGAGCCGGTCTCCGCGCTCGACGTGTCGATCCAGGCGCAGGTGGTGAACCTGCTGGAGGACCTGCAGAACGAGCTCGGCCTCACCTATGTGGTGATCGCGCACGACCTGTCGGTGGTCCGGCACATCTCCGACCGCGTCGGCGTCATGTACCTGGGCCGGATGGTCGAGATCGCCGACCAGGCCGACCTGTACACCCGGCCGCAGCACCCCTACACCAAGGCGCTGCTGTCGGCGGTGCCGGTGCCCGACCCGGCGGCCCGCAAGGACCGGGAGCGGATCCGGCTGACCGGCGACGTGCCGTCGCCGCTCAACCCGCCGTCCGGCTGCCCGTTCCACCCGCGGTGCTGGAAGGCCCAGCCGAAGTGCGCCACCGAGGTGCCGCAGCTGACCGACCGGGGCGAGGGCCGCAGCGTGGCCTGCCACTTCCCGGAGAGCTGACCGGGGAGCCGGCCGGAGCGCCGACCGGGGCCGCACGGGGGTCGGTCGGGGCGGGTGGCCGCCCCATGACATCTCCCGAGAACGGGTTGCCGTTACAGGAGAATGTCCCGATCATTACCGTCGGGGCCGGACGGGCTGCGTCAAGATCTCGTCTGTAAAACAACTGTTACGGCGCGCACCTTCGAGGTGCCGCAACGAGAGAACGGACATAAGGGGTTGAACACCCCTTATGTCCGTTCTTTGTCATGGCCCCATGCGTTTTCGATCTCAGCGGGATCACGATCCGGACACGGGGTCTGGCGTCCCGTCCGCCGCACGGCGACTGTGCTTCACGACAGTGTTCGAGGCATCCGTGCTGCGTGGAGGTTGTGGAGCGTGACCGCGCCGATCGAGGTGTCGGGGTCTGACCCCCAGGCACGTCCGCAAGAGGCCGAAGGCGTGGGCCGGGTGATCCACGGCAGATCCCCGTGGCAGATCGCCTGGTCGCGGCTGAAACGCGACAAGGTGGCCATCGCCGGTGCCGTGGCGATCGTCCTGCTAACCCTCGCGGCGATCTTCGGGCCGTGGTTCCTGCCGAACCCGAACGTCTCCAACCAGGACCTCATCGACACCTCGATGCTGCGGCCCAAGGAAGGCTTCCTGCACTCGGGGATGAGCTGGGAGCACCTGCTCGGCGTCGAGCCGACCACCGGCCGCGACGTCCTCGCCCGCATCCTCATCGGCACCCGCGTGTCCCTGCTCGTCGCGATCATCTCCACGCTGCTGTCGGTGGTGGTCGGCGTCGTGATCGGCGGCATCGCGGGCTACTTCGGCGGCTGGGTCGACACCGTCGTCAGCCGGGCCATGGACGCGCTCCTTGCGTTCCCGCTGCTGCTGTTCGCGATCGCCCTCGTCGGCATCCTGCCGCGCAGCATGTTCGGCATCGAGGGCAACGGGCTCAAGATCGGCCTGCTGATCGTCATCATCGGCCTGTTCTACTGCCCCTACATCGGCCGGATCGTTCGCGGCCAGGTCCTGTCGCTGCGCGAGCGCGAGTTCGTCGACGCCGCCCGCGCGCTCGGCGCCAGCCACACGCACGTGTACTTCAAGGAGATCCTGCCGAACCTCTTCGCGCCGATCATCGTCTACGCGACGCTGCTGATCCCGACGAACATCCTGTTCGAGGCGTCGCTGTCGTTCCTCGGCGTCGGGGTCAAGCCGCCGCTGCCGTCGCTCGGCGGGATGCTCAGCGAGGCCGCCAAGGGATACGAGAACACCCCGCTGTTCATGGTGTTCCCCGGCCTCACGATCTTCCTCGCGGTGCTCGCCTTCAACCTCCTCGGCGACGGCCTGCGCGACGCGCTCGACCCCCGCTCACGCTGACGGCCCCGGCCGGAGGCACCCCTACCCCCCGCCCCCCCACCATCCAGATCAGGAAGAGGTAACCCGGTTGAAGACCAGGTTCACAGCGGTCGCCGCGGCGGCGCTGATGCTGTCCGCGGGGCTTTCCGCGTGCGGCGGAAGCGACGAGCCAGAGTTCGACACCTCCCCGGCTGACACCGCCCTCACCGGCATGGCCAACCCTTCGGACGCGAAGGGCGGAACCCTGAAGTTCGGCCACTCCGACGACTGGGACTCGCCGGACATGGGCAATACGTATTACGCCTACTCGATGAACTTCGGCCGCCTCTACAGCCGGTCCCTCACGACGTTCAGCTCCGAGCCGGGCAAGACCGGCGACCTGGTCCCCGACCTGGCCGAGAACCTCGGCGAGGTCAGCGAAGACGGCCTGACCTGGACGTACAAGCTCCGCCCGGGCATCAAGTACGACGACGGCACCCCCGTCACGTCCAAGGACGTCAAGTACGCGGTCGAGCGCTCGAACTACACCGAAGAGCTCAACCAGGGCCCGCACTACTTCCAGACCTACCTCAAGGACAACAAGGAGCCCTACAAGGGCCCCTACGAGGACAAGTCCGAGAAGGGCCTGGAGTCCATCGAGACCCCCGACGACACCACGATCGTCTTCCACCTGAACCAGCCGTTCGCGGAGTTCGACTACCTCGTCTCCATGCAGACGCAGCCGGTCCCGCAGGCCAAGGACACCGGTCTGACCTACCAGAACGCGATGCTGGCCACCGGCCCGTACAAGGTCGACACCTATGAGCGCGGCAAGGTCATGAAGCTGTCGCGCAACCCCAACTGGGACCCCGCGACCGACCCGGTCCGCGCCACCCACGCGCTGCCCGAGAAGATCGAGGTCACCCTCAAGATCGAGGCCGACGACCTGGACAACCAGCTCCTCGCCGGCACGCTCGGCGTCGACCTCGCCGGCGTCGGCGTCCAGCAGGCCGCCCAGCCGAAGATCCTCGGCGACGACGAGAACCGCGGCAACTCCGACAACCCCGTCGCGGGCTACCTGCGCTACCTCGGCGTCAACCCGAACGTGAAGCCGTTCGACAACATCCACTGCCGCCGCGCCGTCCAGTACGCGGTCGACAAGGTCGCCACGCAGACCGCGCACGGCGGTCCCGAGGGCGGCGGCGCCATCGCCTCCACCGTCCTTCCGCCGAGCGTCTCCGGCTACAAGGAGGCCAACGTCTACCCGTCCGGCGCCGACAACCACGGCGACGTCGCCAAGGCCAAGGCCGAGCTCGCCGAGTGCGGCCAGCCGAACGGCTTCAAGACCAGCCTCTCGGTCCGCTCCGACCGTGACAAGGAAGTGGCCGCCGGCACCGCGGTCCAGGAGGCGCTGGCCCGCATCGGCGTCGAGGCCGAGATCCAGAGCGTCCCGGCGGGCGACTACTTCGGCAAGTACGCCGGCGCCCAGAAGTGGATCCGCGACAACAACGTCGGCCTGCTGTCCATGGCGTGGGCGCCCGACTGGCCCTCCGGCTACGGCTTCCTCTCCCAGATCGTCGACAGCCGCATCATCCGCGAGTCCGGCAACACCAACATCCAGGAGACCAAGCTCCCCGAGGTCGACAAGCTCCTGGACGACGCCGCGAAGAACACCGACATCACCGCGCGCGAGGCGATCTACACCCAGATCGACGAGCTGGTGATGGAGGACGCGACGATCCTCCCGCTGGTCTACGCCAAGATCCTGCTCTACCGGCCCCCGAACGTCACCAACCTGACGGTCAGCGAGGGCTACGGCGGCATGTACGACTACCTGAACATCGGCGTCCGCTAGTCCGCCTGCCGCACGCCGCATCAGAAGGTAGGTGAAAGGCCTCGCACCCGGGCCCGTCCGCGAGGACGGGCCCGGTCCGGCCGCCGCCCGTGTTCTCATTCCTCATCCGCCGCCTCTTCGGGGCGATCGCCATGCTGGTCGTCAGCAGCATGGTCACCTTCGGGATCTTCTTCGTCCTGCCGAAGCTCGCCGGGCAGACCACGGACCAGATCGCCGTCACCTACGCGGGCCGCGCCCCGAACGACAAGGTCATCGCCGACGTCAAGGCCCGCCTGCACCTCGACGACCCGATCATCGTCCAGTACGCGCGGTTCGCCCAGGGCATCGTCGCCGGGCAGAACTTCGACAACGGGCCGAGTGAGATCTGGTGCCCGCCGCCCTGCCTCGGCTACTCCTTCCGCACCTCCCAGCCCGTGCTGCCGACCATCATCGACCGGGCGCCCGTCACCCTCTCGCTGTCGTTCGGCGCGGCGATCCTGTGGATGGTCTCCGGCGTCGGCATCGGGATCCTGTCGGCGCTGCGGCGCGGCAGCGTCTTCGACCGGGTCGCGATGATCATCGCGTTGGCGGGGGTGTCCCTGCCGATCTACTTCACCGGCATGCTCGCCAAGGCGATCTTCGTCTACGGGTTCGAGTTCTGGGAGGAGGTCCGGTACGTCCCGCTCACCGAGAGCCCCGTCGAATGGGCGTCCAACCTGATCCTGCCGTGGGTCACCCTGTCCTTCCTGTACGCGGCCACGTACGCGCGGCTGACCAGGGCGGGCATGCTGGAGACGTTCGGCGAGGACTACATCCGCACCGCGCGCGCCAAGGGCCTGAAAGAGCAGACCGTCATCGGCAAGCACGCGCTGCGCGCCTCGCTCACGCCCGTCCTCACCGTCTTCGGCCTCGACCTGGGGCTGCTGCTGGGCGGCGCGGTGCTCACCGAGAGCACCTTCGGGTTCCCCGGGCTCGGCGCTCTGTCCATTCAGTCGATCTTCACCGGGGACCTGCCGATGGTGATCGGCGTCGTCCTCGTCTCCACGTTCTTCGTGGTGTTCCTGAACTTCCTGGTGGACGTCCTGTACGCGGTCGTCGACCCGAGGGTGAGGCTCTCGTGAGCGGTCCGTTCCTCGATGTGCGGGACCTGCGCATCCACTTCCCGACCGACGACGGACTGGTGAAGTCCGTCGACGGGCTGTCGTTCTCGGTCGAGCGGGGCAGCACGCTCGGGATCGTGGGGGAGTCGGGGTCGGGCAAGTCGGTGACGAGCCTCGGCATCCTCGGCCTGCACAACCGCAAGAACGCGCGGGTGTCGGGCGAGATCTGGCTGAACGGCCGCGAGCTGGTCGGCGCCGATCCCGACGACGTCCGCAAGCTGCGCGGCCGCGACATGGCGATGATCTTCCAGGATCCGCTGTCGTCGATGCACCCGTTCTTCACCGTCGGCGCCCAGATCATCGAGGCGTACCGGATCCACAACGACGTGTCGAAGAAGGCGGCGCGCAAGCACGCGATCGACATGCTCGGCAGGGTGGGCATCCCGACGCCGGAGAAGCGCGTGGACGACTACCCGCACCAGTTCTCCGGCGGCATGCGCCAGCGCGCGATGATCGCGATGGCGCTCTCGTGCGACCCGGAACTGCTGATCGCCGACGAGCCGACGACGGCCCTGGACGTCACCGTGCAGGCGCAGATCCTCGACCTGCTGCGCGACCTCCAGCAGGAGTTCAACTCCGCGATCATCATGATCACCCACGATCTCGGCGTGGTCGCCGAGATCGCCGACGACGTCCTGGTCATGTACGGCGGCAGATGCGTGGAGCAGGGGGGCGTGGACGACATGTTCCACCGGCCGCTGCACCCCTACACGTGGGGTCTGCTCGGGTCGATGCCGCGGCTGGACCGGGCGCGGACCGACCGGCTCATGCCGGTGAAGGGCGCGCCGCCGTCGCTGATCAACCTGCCGTCGGGCTGCGCGTTCCATCCGCGCTGCGCCTACGCCGACCGGACGGGCGGGCTCAGCCAGAGCGAGGTGCCCGAGCTGCGGGTCGAGCTGGAGGAGACGCACCGGGCGGCCTGCCACCTGGACGCCGTCGAGCGCCGCCGGATCTGGGACGCCGAGATCGGTCCGAAGCTGTGAGGGAGAGCATGTCCACCGACGCTGCCGACACCGGCGCTGCCGACACCGCCGGGGCGGACGCCGCCGTGCCCGCCCCGCGAGGCGAGAGCCCGCTGCTGGAGGTGAGCGACCTGCGCAAGCACTTCCCGGTGAACGCGGGCCTGCTGCGCCGCCAGGTCGCGACGGTCAAGGCCGTGGACGGGGTGTCGTTCTCCGTCAACAAGGGTGAGACGCTCGGCCTGGTGGGGGAGTCGGGCTGCGGCAAGACGACCACCGGCCGGATGATCATGCGCCTGGAGGATCCGACCTCCGGCTCGATCAGGTTCGAGGGGCGGGAGATCTCACGGCTCTCGCAGAGCCGGATGCGCCCGCTCCGGCGTGACATCCAGATGATCTTCCAGGACCCGTATTCGTCGCTGAATCCACGGAAGACCGTCGGTTCAATCGTCGGAGCACCGTTCCACCTTCAGAACGTCGAGACCCCGCAGGGCGTGAAGCGGGCCGTGCAGGAGCTGCTGGAACTGGTCGGGCTGAACCCCGAGCACTACAACCGCTACCCGCACGAGTTCTCCGGCGGCCAGCGCCAGCGCATCGGCATCGCCCGCACGCTCGCGCTGAAACCGAAGCTGATCGTGGCTGACGAGCCCGTCTCCGCCCTGGACGTGTCGATCCAGGCGCAGGTCGTGAACCTGCTGGAGGACCTGCAGAACGAACTCGGCCTCACCTACGTGGTGATCGCGCACGACCTGTCGGTCGTCCGGCACATCTCCGACCGGGTCGCCGTCATGTACCTGGGCCGGATCGTCGAGGTCGCCGACCAGGCCGACCTCTACACCAGGCCCAAGCACCCGTACACGACGGCGCTCCTGTCGGCCGTGCCCGTGCCCGACCCGTCGGCCCGCGAAGGCCGCGAGCGGATCCGCCTCACCGGCGACGTCCCCTCGCCGCTCGACCCGCCCCCCGGCTGCCCCTTCCACCCCCGCTGCTGGAAGGCCCAGGACATCTGCCGCACCGAGGTCCCACCCCTCGCCGACACCGTCCCCGGCCACGCCGTCGCCTGCCACTTCCCTGTTGCCGACCCGACCTCCGGCCCTGGGGGCCTGCGGTAGGCGGTGACCGGGCTGTGTCCTTGGCCGTCCCTCCGGCCCTGGGGGCCTGCGGGACGGCTGTGATCGGGCTGTGTCCTTGGCCGTCCCTCCGGCCCTGGGGGCCTGCGTGACGGCTGTGATCGGGCGCTTTCGCGCCCTGGGCTGCCCCTCCGGCCCTGGGGGCCTACGGGGCAGCCCAGGGGCGCCCGATCACGTGAGAGACCGCGCCTGGCGGTGCTTCCTGGAAACCGGGGCAGGTGAGGGCCCTCCTCCGGAAGGAGGGGGTGCGGATCGGCATACCGGAGGGGGCGGGCACTCTGTAATGACCCCTACTTTGAGTGGGTGACCTCCCCGATCAGCGATCTCAGAGCCTGGGCCGCCCGCTACCCCGAAGCCCTCGACGGGCTCGTCGCGCTCTCGCTGACGGCGCTCACCCTCATCGACGTGTCGGGCGGCACCTTCCACAACGTCGTCTACGCCGAACCCGGCATCTTCGCCTACGCGGTGTTCGTGACGCTCACCGGCGCCGTGGCGTTCCGGCAGCGGTTCCCCATCGGCGTCCTCGCCGTGACCCTCGCCGGCGGCATCCTGCTGCACACCGCCGACCAGAAGCCGTCCGGCGACATCGTGGCGCTGCTCCTGGCCGTCTACACCGTCGCCGCGCACCGGCCCCTGGCCCGCAGCGCCCTCGCCGGAGGCGCCGCGCTCGCCATCTCGGCCGTGCTGACGGTGACCGCCGACCCGAGCCCCAACGCGATCTCCCTCGCCCTGTTCCTCGCCCTCCTCTCGGCCGTGTGGTGGGCGGGCCGCAGCACCCGGCTGCGCCGCTCCTACCTCGCCGAACTGGAGGACCGGGCGGCCCGCCTGGAGAAGGCCCGCTTCGCCGACGCCCGCGCCGCCCGCGTCGAGGAGCGCTCGCGCATCGCGCGGGAACTCCACGACGTCGTCGCCCACCACGTCAGCGTCATGACGGTGCAGGCGGGCGCGGCCCGCCGCATCATCGACCGCGACCCCGACCTCGCCCGCGAGTCCATCGCCACGATCGAGCAGGTCGGCCGGACCGCCCTGTCGGAGATGCGCAGGATCGTCGGAGTGCTGCGCACCGAACGCGACGCGGCCCCACCGGGCTCCGAACTGTCGCCGCAGCCCGGCGTGGAGGACCTGTCGGGCCTCATCGAGCAGGTCCGCGAAACCGGCCTGAACGTCGACCTCGACGTCACCGGCGACGCCCGCCGCCTGTCGGCGGGCGTCGACCTCGCCGCCTACCGGCTCATCCAGGAGGCCCTCACCAACAGCCTCAAGCACGCGGGGCCCCACGCCCGCGCCTGGGTGAACCTCAGATACCGCGACCGCGACCTCCTCGTGGAGATCAGCGACGACGGCCGCGGCGTCATCGACTCGGCCGCGGGCGGATCCGGCCACGGACTCGTCGGCATGAGAGAACGCGTCGCCCTCTATGGTGGCGAACTGCGGATAGGCCCCCGCACCGGCGGCGGCTTCCAGGTCCGCGCGACCTTCCCCTTGGAGGCATGACTTGAGCACGGCCGCGACCCGGATCCTGCTGGTGGACGACCAGCCGCTGCTGCGGGCCGGTTTCCGGCTGATCCTCCAGGCAGAACCCGATTTCACCATCGTCGGCGAAGCCGCCGACGGCGCCGCCGCGGTCGAGGCGACCCGCACCCTCCTGCCCGACGTGGTCCTCATGGACATCCGCATGCCGGGCGTCGACGGGATCGAGGCGACCCGCCGGATCATCCGCGACAGGGCGGCGGCCCACGACCCCCGCGTCCTCATCCTCACCACCTTCGACCTGGACGAGTACGTCATCGAGGCCGTCCGGGCCGGGGCGAGCGGCTTCCTGCTGAAGGACGCGCCGCCCGAGGACCTCGTCGCGGCCATCCGGATCGTCGCCGACGGCGACGCGCTCATCGCGCCGAGCGTCACCCGCCGCCTCATGGACCGGTACGCCGCCCGGCTGCCCGCCGTCCGCGAGGAGGCGCCGCCGCCCGGCCTCGACCACCTCACCGAACGCGAACGCGAAGTGCTCGGCCAGGTCGCGCGCGGCCTGTCCAACGCCGAGATCGCCCGGGAACTCGTCGTCTCGGAGACCACCATCAAGACCCACGTCGGCAACGTCCTGGCGAAACTGGGCCTGCGCGACCGCGTCCAGGCCGTCGTCTACGCCTACGAGACCGGGATGATCCGGCCGGGCGGGAGCTGAACCCCGATCGGAGGATCACCCTGAGACCGAAAGGGCGACGTCTCGGGGGACCCCCTCCTCCAGGGGGAGGAACGGGGGAGCGGTCCTCCTGCGGCCGGGGGAGCGGCAAATAGGTTCCCAGGGCCGATCCGCGCGGGCCCGGCCTTCCCTAGCGTTGGGTGCGTCAAACAAACCGCACCGCCTGGGAGAGAGCCCCGTGTCGCACACCCCCGCCGAGCCGCCCGCGCCCTCCGGCGACCTGGCCGCGCGCGTCCTGCACGTCACCAAGTCCTACGGCACCGGAGACGCCGAGGTCCGGGCGCTCGACGACGTCACCACGGGCATCGCGCGCGGCAGGTTCACCGCCGTCATGGGCCCGTCCGGCTCGGGCAAGTCCACGCTGATGCACTGTATGGCCGGCCTCGACTCCGTCACCTCCGGCCAGGTGTTCATCGGCGCCGCCGACCTCACCGGCATGAACGACAAGGCCCTCACCCGGCTGCGCCGCGACAAGGTCGGCTTCGTGTTCCAGGCGTTCAACCTGGTGCCGACCCTGACCGCGCTGGAGAACATCACCCTCCCCCTCGACATCGCCGGCCGCAAGCCCGACCAGGCGTGGCTCGACACCGTCATCGACACCGTCGGGCTGCGCCCGCGCCTCAAGCACCGCCCGTCGGAGCTGTCGGGCGGCCAGCAGCAGCGCGTCGCCTGCGCCCGCGCCCTCGCCTCCCGGCCCGAGATCATCTTCGCCGACGAGCCGACCGGCAACCTCGACTCCCGCTCCGGCGCCGAGGTCCTGTCGTTCCTGCGCTCCTCGGTCCGCGAGATGGGACAGACCATCGTCATGGTCACCCACGACCCCGCCGCCGCCGCGTACGCCGACGAGGTCCTCTTCCTGCAGGACGGCCGGATCGTCGGGACGATGCCCGACCCGACCGCCGACGCCGTCCTGGAGCGCATGAAGGGCTTCGACCTGCCGGAGGTCGCGGCCCGATGAGCTCCGCCGTCACCCGCGTCTCCCTGCGCAACCTCGCCGCGCACAAGGTCCGCGCCGTCCTCACCGCCCTGTCGGTGATCCTCGGCGTCGCGTTCGTCTCCGGCACCCTGATCTTCACCGACACCGCCAACAAGTCCTTCGACTCGCTGTTCACCGACCTGTACGCGAACACGAGCGTCGGCGTCCGGGCCAAGCCCGCGATCGAGGGCACCGCCGAGGACGAGTCCGCCCGCACCGCCATCTCCATCCCCGCCACGCTCAAGGACGAGATCGCGAAGGTCCCGGGCGTCGCGGAGGCCCGCGGCGAGGTCTCCGGCTTCGCCGCCCTCATCGACGCCGAGGGCGACCTCATCGGCGGCGGCGGACCCCCGCAGCTCGGCATGGCGTGGAACAGCGACCCGTCCACCCCGCTGATCGAGGGCACCGCACCCACCGGGCCCGGCCAGGTCGTGCTCGGCGAGCGCACCGCCGAACTCGCGAAGGCGAAGGTCGGAAGCAAGGTCCGCTTCGCCTACCAGGGCGGCCAGCAGGAGGCCACGGTCTCGGGCCTGGCCTCCGGCGACGACCTCGGCGTCACCTTCGTGTTCTTCGACGAGGCCACCGCCCAGAAGCTCCTGCTGGAGCCCGGCCGGTACTCCAGCGTCTCGGTCAAGGCCGAGGACGGCATCACCCAGACCGCCCTCGCCGCCAAGATCGCGCCACTGCTGCCCGCCGAACTCGAAGCGGTCACCGCCACGCAGATGCAGGAGGAGAACCGCAGCGACATCGACCAGTTCCTCGGGTTCCTGCGCAATTTCCTGCTCGCCTTCGCGATCGTCTCGATCGTCGTCGGCTCGTTCAACATCTTCAACACCTTCTCCATGCTCATCGGCCAGCGCACCCGCGAACTCGCGCTGCTGCGCGCCGTCGGCGCCTCCCGCCGCCAGGTCACCCGCGCCGTCCTCGGCGAGGCGCTCGTCGTCGGCATCGTCGGCTCCACCCTCGGCCTGTTCCTCGGCATCGGGCTCGCGGTCGTGCTGAAGACCCTGTTCTCCAGCATGGGCCTGGAACTCGGCGGCGCCCTGTCGGTCACCCCCGCCGCCGTCGCCTGGTCCTACGCCGTCGGCGTGCTCGTCACCTGCGCCGCCGCCTACTTCCCGGCCCGCCGCGCCGCCAAGATCCCGCCGGTCGCCGCCATGCGCGACGACGTGTCCCTCCCGCAGCGCAGCCTGCGGGCCCGCGCGATCATCGGCACCGTCCTGGCCGCCCTCGGCGCGGGCGCCCTCGCCGCGGGCCTCGCCGGGACCGGCGGCACCGAGACGACCCTGTCGCTCATCGGCGTCGGCGTCCTCATCGTGTGGCTGTCGGCCGCGGTCCTCGCCGCCGTCATCGGCGGCCCCGTCGTCAGGGTCCTCGCCGGCTGGTACCCGCGGGTGTTCGGCACCGCAGGGCGGATGGCGCGCGAGAACCCGCACCGCAACCCGCGCCGCACCGCCGTCACCGCGGTCGCCCTCATGATCGGGCTGTCGCTCGTCACCACCGTCAACGTCATCGCCGCCTCCGCCAAGGCGTCCCTGACCGACCTCGTCGACCAGCAGTTCGGCGCCGACTACATCGTCCAGACGGTGAGCCCCGGCGGGCTGGAGCCCGCCGCCATCGCCGCGGTGCGGGCCGTGCCCGGCGTGACCGGGGTCGCCGAGGTCGGCACCGGCGCCTTCGCCCTCGACGGCGAGCGCACCGGCTACGCCAGCGGCGACGCCGCGGCGCTCCTCGCCGCCTCCAACGCCGACGTCCTGTCCGGCACCGCCGACACCGGCGCCGACGGGATCCTCGTGGGCGAGACCCGCGCCAAGGACGACGGCCTGGCCGTCGGCGACACCCTCACCGCCACCTTCCCCGACGGCGAGAAGCTCACGGTGCGGGTCGCGGGCGTCTACACCGACAACGAGATGGTCGGATCGCTGATCCTGTCGCCCACCGCCTGGCGCGCCCACGTCGCCAAGCCGATCCCCGACCTCCTCGCGCTTGAGGCCGCCAGCCCCGGCAAGGCCCTGCACGACGCCCTCGACAAGGCCACCGATCCCTACCCGGGGATCATGGTGATGGACCAGGCCGACCTGAAGAAGATGCAGGTGGAGTCCCTCAACGTCGTCCTCGGCATCTTCACGCTCATGCTCGCCCTCTCGGTGATCATCGCGGTGTTCGGCGTCGTCAACACCATCACCCTGTCGGTCACCGAACGGACCCGCGAGATCGGCCTCCTGCGGGCCGTCGGCCTCAGCCGCCGCCAGACCCGCCGGATGATCCGCCTCGAATCCGTCGCCATCGCGGTCTTCGGCGGATTCCTCGGCATCGCCCTCGGCCTGGTGTTCGGCATCGCCATCCAGCGCAGCACCCCCGACTTCATGACGGTGCTGTCGATCCCGATCTGGTTCCTGGTCGTCTGCGCGCTGTTCTCGGCGCTCATCGGCATCCTCGCCTCCCTCGTGCCCGCCTGGCGGGCCGGGCGGATGGACGTCCTCAAGGCCATCGCCACCCAGTGACGGCCGACCACTGACGGCCGCTTGATACGGCCGCTCGGACAGCGGGCCCCCGGCGACGGCGCCGGGGGCCCGCCCTGCTTTCCGGGCCGTCCCCCGGGCCGTTTCGCGGGCTGTTTGCCGTGGCTTGCCCGTCCTGTCCGGTTGTCTTGGGGGCGGGCGCGGGCATCCCAGGAGAAACGCCCAAGATCGGGAGGCCCGCGATGATCGAGGAAGTGGCCCGCCACTGGTGGCTCGTACTCCTGCGCGGCATCCTCGCCGTCCTGTTCGGCATCATCGCCTGGGTGTGGCCCGGCATCACCGTGCTCGCCCTGGCCATCCTGTTCGGCGCCTATGCCCTCGTCGACGGCATCGCGGCCCTCTACCACGCCATCAGGGGCCTGCCCGGCCAGTCACGCGGCTGGCTCGCCTTCACCGGCGTCCTCAGCGTCGCCGCCGGCCTGATCGCCCTGTTCTGGCCCGGCATCACCGTGTTCGTCCTGCTGCTCGTCATCGCCTGCTGGGCCATCATCACCGGCGTCTTCGAGATCATCACCGGGATCTGGCTGCGCCGCCAGATCGAAGGCGAATGGTGGTTCATCGTCGGCGGGATCATCTCCGTCCTGTTCGGGCTGCTGCTGCTCATCTGGCCCGGCGCGGGCGGCCTCGCCCTCATCTGGATCATCGGCCTGTTCTCGATCCTCTTCGGCATCGCCCTGATCGTCACCTCGTTCCGGCTGCGCGGCCTGCGCGGTCCCGACCTGCCCTCCGGCCCGCCGCCCGCCGCCGCCTTCTGACGCGCCGACCTGCGACGGAAACGATTTGCCGGGGAAAGTGACGCTCTGGCAGGGTGACGGGACCCCGTCCCCGAGCGCGCTGGAGCAGCCCGTTGAACCCCGGCACGACCCTGCTGTCCGGCATCGTCGGCTCCACCGCCTACGGCCTGGCCACCACGGCCTCCGACACCGACCGGCTCGGCGTCTACGCCGCCCCCACCGCGGCCTTCCACGGCCTCACCCCGCCCGCCGGACGGCACGCCTCCCGCGTCACCGGAGGCCCCGGGAACGACGACATCACCCTCCACGAGGCCGCCAAGTACGCCGCGCTCGCCCTCGACGCCAACCCCACGGCCACCGAACTGCTGTGGCTGCCCGACCACCTCTACGAGACCCGCACCCCCCTCGGCGACGAACTCCTCGCCCTGCGCGGCTCGTTCCTGTCGGCCGGCCGCGTCCGCGACGCCTACCTCGGCTACGCCGCACAGCAGCTGCGCCGCGCCGAGACCCGGGCGGACGCGCGCACCCCCAAAGCCGCCCGCCACCTCGCCCGCCTCCTGCACCAGGGCCTCGACCTGTACCGGACCGGCCGCCTCACCGTCGCCCTCGCCGATCCCGAAGGCATCCGGGCGTTCGGCGAGCGGTTCGCCGCAGGCGACGCCACCGAGGCCCGCGCCCTCATCGCCGCCACCGAGGAGGCCTTCGCCACCGCCCGCACGCCCCTGCCCGACGCCCCCGACACCGCGGCCGTCGAAGCCTGGCTGCACGGCGTCCGCGCCGCCCACTACCACCGGCCGCCCGCCGCCGGAGCGGCCCCCTGGCTCGTCGACCTCGACGGCACCGTCGCGCTGCGCGACCCCGCCATGGAGCGGCCCCGCTCGCCCTACGACATGACCCTCGTCGGCACCGACCTGCCCCACCTGCCCGTCATCGCCGTCGTCCGCGCCCTCGCCGCCGCCGGCCACCCCGTCGTCTACCTGTCCGGCCGGAGCGAGCGCGCCCGCGCCGCCACCTCCGCCTGGATCGCCCACCACATCGGCGTCCCGGGCGAGGACCTCCTCATGCGCGCCGATGGCGACCACCGGCCCGACGAGGCCGTCAAGCACGAGCTCTACCACCGGCACGTCCTGCCCGCCCACGGGCCCGCCGCGGGCGTCATCGACGACCGGAACAAGGTCGTCGCCATGTGGCGCGGCCTCGGCCTGACCGTCCTGCAGGCCGCCGACGGAGACTTCTAGCCCCGCGTCCTCCGCGCCTAAACCCGCGACCTGGCGTTGAACGCGGTGATGTAGGCCGCGAACCTCACCAGGTCCTCCCGCGGCCAGCCCTCCAGCCGCTCGGCGATCAGCGCGTGCCGCCGCGCGGAGGCCCCGGCCAGCATCCGGCGGCCCTCGTCGGTGAGATGCAGCACCTGCGCCCGGTGATCGGCGGGGTCGGGGCGCCGCTCCAGCAGCCCTTCGCGCTCCAGGCCCGCGACCTGGCGGCTCACCGTGGACTTGTCCAGCCGGTAGTGCGCGGCGAGGTCCACCACCCTGCACCCCTCCTCGTCCTCCAGGCGGGCCAGCAGCGTGAAGGACACCAGCGACAGCTCGGGGTGCAGCCAGGCGGCCGAGGCCCGCGCGCGCCGCGCGAACGCGGTCATCTCGCGCTCGATGGTCTCCACGGCCTCGTCCTCGGTCGTTTCAGGTCCGGTCATGGTTGTAGAGTACAACCAGTTCTGTCAGTTGTATTCTGCAACCAATTGGAAGGGTGAAGAACGGGATGCTTCCACCTCAGCCGCAGGGCTCGGCCCAGGACGTGGAGATCCACGAAACGGATCGGGCGCCCTCATGCCGCCCCGACCGCGCCCTAGCGCGGGCGGGGCGGCATGAGGTCCACAAGCGCCCGATCCCGGAGCGGGCGGAGCCCGCGACCATGAGCACGGCGCTCCACCTGCTCGCCCACCTGATCACCCCTCTCGTGCTCTGCCTCGGCATGGGCCTCGCCTACATGAGCGCCCTCGCCTCACCCGCCCCCCACCACATGGCCGTCTCCGTCGTCGCCGACAACGCCAAGACCAAGGCCTTCGCCCAGACCCTCAAGGACACCGCGGGCGACGCCCTCGACGTGACCACGGTCCCCAACCGGGCCGCCGCCGCCGACCTCGTCGCCGACCGCGACATCACCGCCGCCTACGTCCCCGCCACCCACGAACTGATCGTCGCCAAGGCGGCCTCCGAGACCGCCGCGAGCGCCGCCGAGAAGGCCTTCACCAAGGTCGCCGCGCAGCAGGGCGCGCCCCTGTCCGTCACCGACCTCGCCCCCACCGTCGACGACGACCCCACCGGCCAGGGCCTGTTCTTCCTCCTCGTCGCCCTCAGCATCGGCTCCTACGCCTCCGCCGGGCTCATCGGCGCCACCGCCGGCGCCCTGCCCATGCGGATCCGCCTCCTGTTCGCCGCCGCCATGTCCGCCGTCGTCGCCACCGCGGGAACCGTCCTCGGCGCCCCCGTCTTCCACGTCCTCACCCACGACCTCTGGACGTTCTGGCCCCTGGCCTGGCTCTACTCCGGCGGGATCATCCTCATCGGCGTCGGCCTCTTCCCGTTCCTCAAGCGCTGGACCACCCTCGCCGTCACCGTCCTGTTCGTCATGCTGAACTTCACCAGCTCAGGCGGCATCTTCACGCCCGACCTCCAGAACGGCTTCTTCGGCGCCCTGCACACCTTCTGGAACGGCGCCGCCCTCCTGGAAACCGTCCGCTCCACCCTCTACTTCCCCGAGGCAGGCCGCGCCGGGCACATCCTCACCCTCTTCGCCTGGCTCGCCGCGGGCGCCCTCCTGTGCGGCCTCGCCGCGCTGGCCGAGCGGCGCCGCCGCCCCGCCCCCGCGCCCGAACCCGATCCCGTCACCGAAGAGGAGATCGAGACCGTCGCCGCCTGAACCCCCCGGCCGGGCACCACCCCGCCCGGCCGCCCGGTCAGCGGGAGCCGTCCCACACCATCAGGTTCTGCAGCAGCTCCGCCTGCTCGATCGCGTCGTCCAGCGCGTGATGGGTGTGCGGCCGGTCCGACAGCAGCCGCCGCGGCATCGAGCTCTTCACCGAATCCCGGATCTGCGCCCCGGCCCGCGCCGCGTACAGCGTCTTGATGTCCAGCGCCCGCGAATGCCCGAACGGCGACCCCGCCTCGGCGAACTGCATGAAGTACCAGTACATGAACAACCAGTCGAAACCCAGCGGATAAGCCGCGAACACCGGCACCGCCTTGGCCTCCCTGGCCCGCGCCCGCACCCACGCGCCCGCCGCCGTCATCGCCGCCCGCGGATCCTGCCCCTCGGCCGCCAGCCGGGCACGGTCCAACCCGCTCACCGCCGCCGCCTCCGGCACGAAATCCGCGCTGATCGGCTTCAGCTCCGCGTAGAACGTGTGCTTCGTCGGCGGATACGCGGTGAACGACCGCCCGTCGAACACCCCGGCCACTGACAGCCCGAAACTCGACATCGAGTACGGGCCCGGCACCGGACCGTCGGCCTCGACATCGCACGAGAAATAGAGATCCGGCGCACCCATACCCCGCAGCGTAGGCGGCACACGGCACCCATGCGCCCACAATCGGCGACCAGACACCTACAAAAACGGACGACCCCGGCGAAACACCCTGCCGGGCGGGCGGGCGCCCCGCCCCACCTCACAGATCGTCGGAGAAATCCCGCTGCCGCGGCACCACCGCAGGACCCGCGCCCTCCGGCAGCGGAGGCAGCACACCCCCGAACTCCGGACACCGCTCCTTGTGATCACACCAATCGCACAACCGCCCCGGCCGAGGCCGCCACTCACCCGTCTCCGACGCCCGCGCGATCGCCCGCCACAACGCCTCGAGCTTCCGCTCCGTCGCCCGCAGATCCGCCTCATCCGGCGCATACCGCAGCACCTCGCCGTTCCCCAGATACATCAACTGCAGCAACGCCGGAACCCGCCCCTGCAACCGCCACAGCACCAGCGCGTAGAACCGCATCTGGAACAGCGCCCGCGCCTCGAAATCCGCCCGCGGCGCCGACCCCGTCTTGTAGTCGACGATCCGCACCTCACCCGACGGCGCCACATCCACCCGATCGATGTACCCCCGCAGCTTCAACCCCGACTCCAGCACCGTCTCCACGAACAGCTCACGATCAGCGGGCTCCAGACGGCGCGGATCCTCCAACCGGAAATAGCTCTCCACCAGCTCATGCGCCCGCGCCAGCCACTCCTCGTGCTCACCCTCGGCCGCACCCTCGA
This sequence comes from Actinocorallia aurea, assembly GCF_054783995.1. Lineage (NCBI taxonomy): Bacteria > Bacillati > Actinomycetota > Actinomycetes > Streptosporangiales > Thermomonosporaceae > Actinocorallia > Actinocorallia aurea. The sequence goes on along the minus strand of NZ_BAAGPQ010000015.1, from coordinate 314,275 downwards.
ACAGCGACTCCAACTCCGGCTCCCGCGCCACGAGATCCGCCCACTGCGGCTCCAGCATCGCCCGCGCCGCCGCCGCCGTCCGCTCCGCCGCCGGAAGATCGAACAACCGCTCCAGCACCGCGTGCACCAGCGTGCCCCGCACCGCCGCCGGCGACGGCCGCTCCTCGATCCGATCGATCACCCGGAACCGGTACAGCAGCGGACAGGTCATGAAATCACCCGCCCGCGACGGCGACAGCGAACCGATCACCAAGGGCCCAGAACCGGTCGTGGAGGTCATGCCGAAGAGACTAGGGGACAGGTATGACGGAACCGCCCCACCCGCTGGCTAGCATCGACAACGTGCGCAGAGACCAGGACCACGGCGACGCCCGGAAGGACCACGGCGACGCCCGGACCCGCGGCGAACGACCGCCCGGCATGTCCCTCGGGACCATCATGGGCGTCCCCGTGTACGTCTCCCTCAGCTGGTTCCCCATCGCCGTCCTGATCACCCTCGGCTTCCTGCCCGCCGCCGAACGCGTCACCGCCCAACCCGCCGCCACCGCGCTCGCCGCCTCCTTCGCCGTCCTGCTCTACCTCTCGGTCTTCCTCCACGAACTCGGCCACGCCGCCACCGCCCGCGCCTTCGGCCTCCCCGTCCGCGCCATCGTCCTCCACCTCCTCGGCGGCGTCACCCAACTGGAACGCGAAGCCACCCGGCCCGGCGCCTCCTTCCTCATCGCCGCCGCAGGACCCGTCCTCTCCCTCGCCCTCGGCGGCGCCGGAGCCGCCCTCCTCACCCTCACCGACCCCGGACCCGTCCCCGCGCTCCTGCTCCAGGCCCTCACCCTCACCAACCTCATCGTCGGCGTCTTCAACCTCCTGCCCGGCCTCCCCCTCGACGGCGGATTCCTCGTCCGCGCCACGGTCTGGAAGATCACCGGCCGCGACCGCACCGGCACCGTCGTCGCCGCCCACACCGGCCGCGGCCTCGCCGTCCTCGTCCTCCTCGGCGGCACCTGGCTCGCCACCCGCACTCCCGCCGGCGGCACCGACTGGATCACCGTCCTGTGGTCGGCCTTCCTCGCCTCCTTCATGTGGATCGCCGCCACCCAGTCCCTGCGCGCCGAACGCCTCCGCGACCGCCTCCCCCTCCTCACCGCCCGCCGCCTCGCCCGCCGCGCCGCCACCGTCACCGCCGACACCCCCCTCGCCCTCGCCCTCGACCACGCCCGCAGCCACGGCGCCGGAGCCCTCGTCATCGTCGACGGCCACGGCCGCCCCACCGGACTCGTCAGCGAACACGCCGTCGAAGCCGTCCCCCTCCAGCGCCGCCCCTGGACCACCGCCGGAGAAGTCTCCCGAGGCCTCGACGCCTCCACCACCCTCGCCGCCGACCTCACCGGCCAGGACCTCCTCCAAGCCGTCCAGCTCTCCGGCGCCACCGAACACCTCCTCCTCGACCCCGCGGGCGACATCTTCGGCGTCCTGTCCACCGCCGACCTCCACCGCACCCTCACCACCACCTGACCGCGCCCCCGGACCCCCGGCCTGACCGGCTCGAAGACCCCTCGGGGACCGATAATCTGAACTGATGAGCGCCACCCACGAACCCGGCCCCCGCACACCCCACGGCATTCTCCGCGACGGGGACCAGGTGCAGCTCACCGACCCCAAGGGCCGCATCAACACCGTCACCCTCGCCGCCGGAAAGCAGTGGCACGGCCACAAGGGCTACCTCCAGTTCGACGAGATCATCGGCCGCCCCGAAGGCATCGTGGTGCGCTCCACCGGCGGCGTCGACTACCTCGTCTTCCGCCCCCTCCTCCAGGACTTCGCCGTCCGCATGCCGCGCGGCGCGGCCGTCGTCTACCCCAAGGACGCCGGCCAGATCATCGCCATGGCCGACATCTTCCCCGGCGCCCGCGTCGTCGAGGCGGGCGCCGGATCGGGCGCCCTGTCCTGCTTCCTCCTGCGGGCCGTCGGCGAACACGGCACCCTGTCGTCCTACGAGCGCCGCGAGGACTTCGCCGAGGTCGCCCGCAAGAACGTCGAGAAGTTCTTCGGCGGCCCCCACCCCTCCTGGAAGCTCACCGTCGGCTCCCTGGAAGACGCCATCACCGAGACCGACGTCGACCGCGTCGTCCTCGACATGCTCGCCCCCTGGGAATGCCTCGACGCCGTGGGCAAGGCCCTCGTCCCCGGCGGACTCGTCTGCGCCTACGTCGCCACGACCACGCAGATGTCCCGCGTCGTCGAAGGCCTGCGCGAACACGGCTCCTTCGCCGAGCCCTACGCCTTCGAGACCATGGTCCGCTCCTGGCACGTCGAGGGCCTCGCCGTCCGCCCCGACCACCGCATGATCGGCCACACCGGCTTCCTCATCACCGCCCGCCGCCTCGCCGACGGCGTCACCCCGCCGCTCCGGCGCCGCCGCCCCGCCAAGGGCGCCTACCCCGAACCGGCCGAAAACGAACTCACCCGCGGTAACGGGAATACCTTCCCCGCCGATCGCGTGAACGTTACGGACGGAGAAACAGAAATCGGTTCGCCTCAGGCGTAATCGACCCCCGCCTGCCCCGACACGCCGTGATTTTTCTGTTTCACCGACGTTTCTTTAGCGGTCGAGGCCGCTCCGACCTGGCCGAACCGCGCGCCGTAACTGGACCGCCACGGTAAGGAAATGCAATAGTCAGGTTACGGATCCCCGCCAGATAGGTAGGGTCAGAGTAGGTCGTCGGCTCTTCGGTAGGAGGTGACGGGGCGTGGCCGCTCGTGATGACGCCGCAGGGCGAAAGGCGCACGACAGGGAGGTTCGTGACCTCCAGACGCAGCTCTCTTTCCTGGAGGAAGAGATCTCCGTTCTGCGTCGGAAGCTCGCGGAATCCCCCCGCCAGACGCGGGTGCTCGAGGAGCGCCTGCACGAGGCACAGGCGAATCTGGCCGCAATGACCGGCCAGAACGAGCGACTGGTGTCCACACTCAGAGAGGCGCGAGAGCAGATCATCGCTCTCAAGGAGGAAGTCGACCGGTTGGCGCAGCCGCCCTCCGGATACGGCATCTTCCTCAACGCACGTGAGGACGGCACCGTCGACATCTTCACCGGGGGCCGCAAGCTCCGGGTGAACGTCTCTCCGGCGGTGGAGGTCGAAGACCTCCAAGTCGGTCAAGAGGTCATGCTCAACGAGGCACTCAACGTCGTCGAGGCCCTCGAATTCGAGCAGCAAGGCGAAGTCGTCGCTCTCAAGGAGGTGTTCGCCGACGGCGAACGCGCCCTGGTGGTCGCGCACGCCGACGAGGAACGGATCGTCAAGCTCGCCGAACCCCTGCGCGCCGAAGGCATCGTTCTGCGCGCCGGAGACTCGCTGATGCTCGACACCCGCTCCGGGTACGTCTACGAGAAGATCCACAAGGCCGAGGTCGAAGAACTCGTCCTGGAGGAAGTCCCCGACATCGCGTACGAGGAGATCGGCGGCCTCGGCCCGCAGATCGAGATGATCCGCGACGCCGTCGAACTTCCCTACCTGCACGCCGAACTGTTCCGCGAGCACAAGCTCCGGCCCCCGAAGGGCGTCCTGCTGTACGGCCCACCAGGCTGCGGCAAGACCCTCATCGCCAAGGCCGTCGCCAACAGCCTCGCCAAGCAGGTCGCCGAGAAGACAGGCCAGGAAGGCAAGTCCTTCTTCCTCAACATCAAGGGCCCCGAACTCCTCAACAAGTACGTCGGCGAAACCGAGCGCCACATCCGCCTCGTCTTCCAACGAGCCCGCGAGAAGGCCTCCGCCGGCACCCCCGTCATCGTCTTCTTCGACGAGATGGACTCGATCTTCCGCACCCGCGGATCCGGCGTCTCCTCAGACGTCGAGAACACGATCGTGCCCCAGCTCCTGTCGGAGATCGACGGCGTCGAGGGACTGGAGAACGTCATCGTCATCGGCGCCTCCAACCGCGAGGACATGATCGACCCCGCGATCCTGCGGCCCGGACGCCTCGACGTCAAGATCAAGATCGAGCGCCCGGACGCAGAAGCCGCCAAGGACATCTTCTCCAAGTACCTCATCCCGGAACTGCCCCTGCACCCCGACGACCTCAAGGAACACGGCGGCGAGAACCAGCACACCGTCGACGCCATGATCCAGGCGACCGTCGAGCGCATGTACACCGAGACCGAGGAGAACCGCTTCCTGGAGGTCACCTACGCCAACGGTGACAAGGAAGTCCTCTACTTCAAGGACTTCAACAGCGGCGCGATGATCCAGAACATCGTCGACCGCGCCAAGAAGATGGCCATCAAGCAGTTCCTCGACACCGGCCAGAAGGGCCTCCGGGTCCAGCACCTCCTCGACGCCTGCGTCGACGAGTTCTCCGAGAACGAGGACCTGCCCAACACCACCAACCCCGACGACTGGGCCCGCATCTCCGGAAAGAAGGGCGAACGGATCGTCTACATCCGCACCCTCGTCTCCGGCACCAAGGGCGCAGAATCCGGCCGCAGCATCGACACCGTCGCCAACACCGGCCAATACCTGTAAGACCAGCGCCACACGGCACCCGCAAGGGCAGGAACACGAAACGGCGGGCACACAGTGTGCCCGCCGTTTCGCATGTTCACACACCCGCAACCCCGGTTCACACACCCGCAAAGCAAAAACGCGCCGAACCGCCCTCCGCCCACCGAGATCCGCGAGAAGCACACTAGGCTCGGACACATGAGCGTTCGGCGGGTCATGGGAACAGAAACCGAATACGGCATCTCCGTACCGGGACAACCCGGGGCCAACGCGATGGTGACCTCCAGCCAGGTCGTCAACGCGTACCTCGCGGCATCAGCGGCACGGGCCCGCAAAGCCCGCTGGGACTTCGAAGAGGAGAACCCCCTGCGCGACGCGCGCGGCTTCGACCTCGCCCGCGAAGTCGCCGACCCCACCCAGCTCACCGACGAGGACCTCGGCCTCGCCAACGTCATCCTCACCAACGGCGCCCGGCTCTACGTCGACCACGCCCACCCCGAGTACTCCACCCCCGAGGTCACCAACCCCCTCGACCTCGTCCTGTGGGACAAGGCGGGCGAACGCGTCATGGCCGACGCCGCCAAACGCGCCGCACTCGTCCCCGGCACCCACCCCATCCAGCTGTACAAGAACAACACCGACAACAAGGGCGCCAGCTACGGCTGCCACGAGAACTACCTGATGAAGCGCGAGACCCCGTTCTCCGACATCGTCCGGCACCTCACCCCCTTCTTCGTCACCCGCCAGGTCTTCTGCGGCGCCGGCCGCGTCGGCATCGGCGTCGACGGCCGCGGCGACGGCTTCCAGATCAGCCAGCGCGCCGACTTCTTCGAAGTCGAAGTGGGCCTCGAGACCACCCTCAAGCGACCCATCATCAACACCCGCGACGAACCCCACGCCGACCCCGAGAAATACCGGCGCCTGCACGTCATCATCGGCGACGCCAACATGAGCGAGATCTCCACCTACCTCAAGACCGGCACCACCGCACTCGTCCTCGCCATGATCGAAGACGGATTCCTCACCGCCGACCGCGGCATCGAATCCCCCGTCGCCTCCCTGCGCGCCATTTCCCACGACCCCACCTGCAAACACCTCATCACCCTCAAGGACGGACGCAAGATGACGGCCGTCCAACTCCAGATGGAATACCTGGAGCAGGCCCGCAAATACGTCGAAGACAAATACGGCACCGACACCGACGAGATGACCGTCGACATCCTCGCCCGCTGGGAATCGGTCCTCACCCGACTCGGCGACGACCCCATGCAACTGTCCCGCGAACTCGACTGGGTCGCCAAACTCGAACTCCTCGAGGGCTACCGCACCCGCGACAACCTCGACTGGGGCCACAGCCGCCTCGAACTCGTCGACCTCCAGTACTCCGACATCCGCCCCGACCGCGGCCTCTACAACAAACTCGTCGCGCTCGGCCGCATCGACCGCCTCCTCACCGAGGACGACGTCACCCGCGCCATCGAGGCCCCGCCGGAAGACACCCGCGCCTACTTCCGCGGCCGCTGCCTCGCCCAGTACGCCGACAACGTCGCCGCCGCGAGCTGGGACAGCGTCATCTTCGACGTCCCCGGCCGCGAGTCCCTCCAGCGCGTCCCCACCCTGGAGCCCCTGCGAGGCACCAAGACCCACGTGGGCGCCCTCCTGGACCGCTGCCGCACCGCCGCCGACCTCCTCGCCGTCCTGGGCGGCCAGAGCTGACCAGCGCCCCGGCGACCACCCGGCCGCCGGGGGCTCGTGCCGCTTCGCCCGTCAGGGGGCCCGGCGAGCCCCCTGACGGCCTCTGAGGCCTCCGTACCGCCTGCCCAGATCCCAGCTCAGGACCGGCCACCCGGGCGACGCACCATCGCCGAGGGCCCCGTACACGGACGTGTACGGGGCCCTCGGCTTTTCGGCTCCGCGGCCCCGCTGCCCGGGGTCGCGAGTCCTGATCTCCACCTGAACCCCTTCTACGGGCTCCGAGGCCACCCCCGCCACCAGGCACGCCGCACGGCGATGTGCCCTTTACCCCGTTTCGGCAACCCCCGTAAGGGCGATAACCGTAGGGACCCCTCCGGTCGCTCTGCTCAGGGCGGAACGCCACCTACGCCAGCCCGTAGCAGCCCCGGGTAAGGTCGCCGTACACGCGGCACATACGGGAGGAGCCCCTAATGGCCACCAAGGACACCGGCGGACAGAAGCAGACCACCCGCCAGACCGAAGAGGTCGAGGAGACCACCACCGAAGCCTCCTCCGACGTCCAGGAGCGCAACGAAAAGCTTTCGGACGATGTCGACGCAATCTTGGACGAAATCGACAATGTCCTAGAAGAGAATTCTGAGGAATTTGTCCGTTCTTACGTACAAAAAGGCGGGGAGTAATAGTATGATATGTCCGATTTGAGGCTTCACGAATCGGACAACAGTGGAGGGTTCGCACGGGTTTTCGAATAGTCCGTGCGAACCCTTTTCTGTGCCGTTAAGTTGCGCTTCATGGAAAGTGTGAAGCGCTGCCGCGACTGCGGCGAGACGAAATCCACGACCGCGTTCGGCAGGTACCGGCAGTCCCCGGACGGTGTTCACCTCTACTGCAAGGACTGCATGAGCGTCCGGAACGCCGCTCGATATCGCAAGCGCCGAGCCGAGGACGGGAAGGAGGCCAAGCCTTTCCGCCGTCGGCCGGTGGCGCAGGAAGGGCAGAAGTACTGCTCCGCGTGCCAGGAGATCCAGCCGACGGCCAACTTCGGAAAGAACCGCTCAGCGAAGTCGGGACTGACGACCTACTGTCTGCCCTGCCACAACCGGATCATGAAGGAGAACAGGGTCAAGAACCACGGCAGCACCCGCGACTACCACCTCAAGCGCCGCTACGGCGTGACGTCGGCGGGCGTGCGCTCGATCGTCGCCCAGCAGGGCGGCGTCTGTGCGATCTGTCGGCGCCCCGACCCCGACCACGTCGACCACTGCCACTGGACGTCCATGGTCCGGGGCGTCCTGTGCTTCACCTGTAACGGCGCGCTCGGGCAGTTCGACGACGACCCGTGGCGCCTCGCCCAGGCGGCCCTGTACCTCGAGGGGAAGGTGGAGTGGATCCACCAGGCGGCCAGGGAGCTGCAGGAGTCCGGAGTTCCGCGCCTGCTCCCGCGCAACGCGCACGGCCAGGGCGGCAAGAGCGCCCGTGAGTACAAGCTCCGGCTGAAGTACGGCGTGAGCGAGCCCTGGGTCGACGGGCTGGCGAAGCTGCAGCACGGCCGGTGCGCCATCTGCCTCGACGCCCCTATCACGCACGTGGACCACGACCACGCGACGGGGGAGTTCCGGGGCCTGCTGTGCACCGGCTGTAACTCCGGCATGGGGATGCTCGGTGACGACCCCGCGGTTCTGAGGTCGGCGGCGCACTACGCCACGGCGGAGTTCCCGCGGCCGTGGGCGAGCTTGGACGAGCGCGGCATGTGGTGCGAGATCACCGGTTAGGACGGCCTGGCGCAACGGACCGAAGTGAAGCCGTAGTGGAGACGGAAGCCGCCGATGGCGGCGGAGACAAGGTGGCTTCGTTCGGGCGGTGCGGGTGGTTTCGGGCTTGGGCGTGGGTTGGTGTGGGCGCGGGGTGCTGGTGGTCGAGGGTGGTCCAGAGCAGGGAGCCGATGGGGCTGGTGCGGTGGTTGGGGCCGGTTTGGTGGGGGGTTCTTGGTCACGATTTGGGGTTCAGGGGAAGTGGGGGGCATGCGGGGGTTCGCCGAGGGCGGAGCGAGGGAAGATCTCGCGGCATGCGGAACACGGTCGAATGTCAGTAGGGTCGAGACAGTTCTACCGGCGTGCTGGGGAAGGAGTCACATGGCGTCTGTGCCGATGGGCGGGGGTCTTCCGGGGGTCTTCATGAACTCGGGGACGTCGTCGTTCGTGGACTTTCTGGGGGCCTACCGGCCCGAGCTGCTTCCGGGGAGCCGGATGGTGTCGGGCAGTGCGGAGCATCTGAACATCCCGCACGCGACGACGATCGTGGCGGTGACGTTCCCGGGTGGTGTGATCATGGCGGGCGACCGCCGGGCGACCGCGGGCAATGTGATCGCGCAGCGCGACATCGAGAAGGTGTTCCCGGCGGACGAGTACTCGGCGGTGGCGATCGCCGGTACCGCGGGGATCGGCCTGGAGATGACGCGGCTGTTCCAGTTGGAGCTCGAGCACTACGAGAAGATGGAAGGCCGGCTGCTGTCCCTGGAGGGGAAGGCGAACCGGCTGGCGACGCTGATCCGCGGGAACCTGGGGATGGCGATGCAGGGCCTGGTGGTCGTGCCGCTGTTCGCGGGCTACGACCTGGAGAAGGGGATCGGCCGGATCTTCTCCTATGACGCGGCGGGTGGCCGCTACGAGGAGCACGACTACCACTCGATCGGGTCGGGGTCGGTGTTCGCGCGGGGCGCGCTGAAGAAGTTGTGGCGTCCGGACCTGTCGGAGGCCGACGCGCGCGTGGTGTGCGTGCAGGCGCTGTACGACGCGGCCGACGACGACTCGGCGACGGGTGGGCCGGATCTGACGCGCGGGATCTTCCCGGTGGTGGCGGCGATCACCGACGACGGGTTCCGGCGGGTGCCGGACGAGGAGGTCGGTGAGGTGGCGCGGGCCGTGGTGGAGGCGCGTTACTCCTCGCCGGGCGGTCCGAACGCCCCCTTGCGGTAATCGTCCCCCGGTCAGGCTGGAGAAGGGTCAGAAGCGATGTCGATGCCGTTCTATGTGGCTCCCGAACAGCAGATGAAGGACCGCGCGGATTACGCGCGCAAGGGCATCGCCCGGGGTCGCTCGGTGGTGGTGCTGCAGTATGACGACGGGATCCTGTTCGTGGCGGACAACCCGTCGCGGGCGCTGCACAAGATCTCGGAGATCTATGACCGGATCGCGTTCGCGGCGGTCGGGAAGTACAACGAGTTCGAGCAGCTGCGGCTGGCGGGTGTCCGGTACGCGGATGTGAACGGGTTCATGTACGACCGGTCGGATGTGACGGCGCGGGGTCTGGCGAACGCGTACGCGCAGAGCCTGGGTGCGATCTTCACGGAGCAGACGAAGCCTTACGAGGTGGAGTTGGTCGTGGCGGAGGTCGGTGATGACTCGTCGAGCGACCAGATCTACCGGTTGACGTTCGACGGGTCGGTCGCCGATGAGCACGGTTTCGTGGCGATGGGCGGTGCGGCGGACGCGGTGGCGACGGCGTTGAAGGAGGGCTACCGCGATGGCGAGAGCCTTTCTGAGGCGTTGAAGGTGGCGGTGCACGCGTTGCAGCAGCAGGATGCCGACAGGGTGCTGGAGGCGGAGAAGCTGGAGGTGGCGGTGCTGGATCGCAACCGTGATCGGCGGTTGTTCAGGCGGTTGACGCCCACGCGGATCGATGAGCTGCTGGGGGAGTCGCCTTCGGCGTCGTCGGAGGCTTCTTCGGAGGGCTGACGCGGGCCGTAGCAGGGTCACTTCAGGCGGAAAGCGCCTGGAGTGGCCCTGTTGTGCGTGTTATGTGATTTGTGCGATGGGTCGCCCACGAATCGTGAGAATCGTGGGGTGCGGACACTGTTGATCTGGGTCTTTCCCGCATAGGGTCGAGGTGTGGACAGGCGCATTTTCGGGCTCGAGAACGAGTACGGGGTCACCTGCACCTTCCGCGGACAGCGGCGGTTGTCACCTGATGAGGTGGCGCGTTATCTGTTCCGCCGAGTGGTGTCGTGGGGCCGGAGCAGCAACGTGTTCTTGCGTAACGGGGCACGGCTCTACCTGGACGTCGGCAGTCATCCTGAGTATGCGACGCCTGAGTGCGACAGCGTGGTCGATCTGGTCACGCACGACAAGGCGGGGGAACGGATCCTGGAGGGTCTTCTCGTGGACGCCGAGCGGCGGCTGCGGGAGGAGGGGATCGCCGGTGACATCTATCTGTTCAAGAACAACACGGATTCGGCGGGGAACTCCTACGGGTGCCATGAGAACTATCTCGTGGGGCGGCATGGGGAGTTCGGCCGGCTGGCCGATGTGCTGATCCCGTATCTGGTGACGCGGCAGATCATCTGCGGTGCGGGCAAGGTGCTGCAGACGCCGCGTGGTGCGGTGTACTGCGTGTCGCAGCGGGCGGAGCACATCTGGGAGGGTGTGTCGTCGGCGACGACGCGTTCGCGTCCGATCATCAACACGCGTGATGAGCCGCATGCCGATGCCGAGCGGTTCCGGCGGCTGCATGTGATCGTGGGCGACAGCAACATGTCGGAGACGACGATGCTGCTGAAGGTCGGGGCGACCGATCTCGTGCTGCGCATGATCGAGGCCGGGGTGGTGATGCGGGACCTGACGTTGGAGAACCCGATCCGGGCGATCCGCGAGGTGTCGCATGACATGACGGGCCGCAGGAAGGTGCGGCTGGCGAACGGCCGTGAGGCGTCGTCGCTGGAGATCCAGCGGGAGTACTTCTCGAAGGCGAAGGACTTCATGGATCGGCGTGGTGCCGATCCGCTGGTGCAGCGGGTGCTGGATCTGTGGGATCGGACGCTGACGGCGGTCGAGACCGGGGATCTGGACATGGTGGCGCGGGAGATCGACTGGGTGACGAAGTACCAGCTGATCGAGCGCTACCGGCACAAGTACGATCTGCCGCTGTCGTCGCCGCGGGTGGCGCAGTTGGATCTGGCGTACCACGATGTGCACCGCAACCGGGGCCTGTACTACCTCCTGGAGAAGAAGGGGGCGGTGGAGCGGGTCGCGCAGGATCTGGCGATCTTCGAGGCGAAGTCGGTGCCGCCGCAGACGACGCGGGCGCGGCTGCGGGGTGAGTTCATCAAGAAGGCGCAGGAGAAGCGCCGTGATTTCACGGTGGACTGGGTGCATCTGAAGTTGAACGACCAGGCGCAGCGGACGGTGCTGTGCAAGGATCCGTTCCGTTCGGTGGACGAGCGGGTCGACAAGCTCATCGCGGGGATGTGACTTCCGGGATGTGAGGTGAGGGAAGGGCGGGTGTCCCTTATCGGTTGGTAGCCCCTTTTGCGGGGTCTTACTGATCGGTAAGGTGGGCGCCCGTCCTTTTCGTTCGTCGCCAGAAGGTTGTTTTGATGCGTCGTCTTCTCGCGGTTGTCTCCGCTTCTGTGCTGCTGGCCTCGTCCCTCGCGGGGTGCGGAGGGGATGGGCCGGAGGAGCCGAAGGTGGAGGTGTCGGGGGATTTCGGCTCGGTGCCGTCGGTGGAGTTCCCGAAGGGGGAGGCGCCGGGGGAGGAGTTCGCTTCGGAGACCCTGGTCGACGGTGAGGGCAGGGCGGTGGCCGACGGGGATCTCGTGGTGGCGGATTACGTGGGGTACACGTGGGCGTCGGGCGGGTCGTCGAAGCTGATCGGGAACAGTTTCCAGGGCGGTGTTCCGGCGGCGTTCCCGTCGTGGAATCTGGTGCCGGGGCTGAAGCGGGCGCTGGTGGGGGCGAAGGCGGGCAGCAGGGTGGTGGCGGTGATCCCGCCGGGGGACGGCTACGGCCAGAAGGGTTCGGACCGGCTGGGGATCTCGGCGGACGATTCGCTGGTTTACGTGCTCGATGTGAAGGCGGCGTTCCCGAAGGGCGCTTCGGTGCAGGACGCGCCGGCCTTCGCCAAGGGCGGGGGTCTTCCGGAGGTGACGGCGGGGGCCGTGCCGGGGATCAAGGTGCCGAAGGCGGCGGCTCCGGCGAAGCTGACGGTCGAGACGGTGAAGACGGGTCCCGGGGACGTGGTGAAGGCGGGCGATCTGCTGGCGATCCAGTATGTGGGCGCGTTGTGGCGGGACGGGAAGGTGTTCTCCTCGTCGTGGTCGGACGGGAAGGTCTACGCGGCGGTGATCGGCCAGCAGCAGGTGATCAAGGGCTGGGACGAGGCGCTGGTGGGCCGGAAGGTGGGCAGCCGCCTTCTGGTGGTGGCCCCTCCGGAGATGGCTTACGGGGCGAAGGACATGGAGGTGAAGGGCCTGCCGAAGTACGGCATCAAGGCCTCGGACACCCTCGTGTACGTGATCGACATCCTCGGCGCCTACTGACCGCCGCGCGGGGCCCGGTGGGGACCCGCGCGGCGTTGGTCGAAAAGGGCGGTCAGGGCGCCGTCAGAGCAGGGCGGCGGTGTGGCGGCCTGCGGCGGCGCAGGTGAGGAAGTATTCGAGGTCGCCGTCGATGCGGCGGCCCATGGTGGACATGCGGACGCCCCAGGACCGCTCGTCGGCTCTGAGGGCCTCTTCCAGGCCGTCGAGGGCGATGGGGACGCGCCGGTGCCGGTCGGGCAGGGAGGCGGCCTGCTCGGCGACGCGGGCGCCGAAGGGGCCGGGCAGGGTGGGGACGGGGATGTCGGCGGGGGCGAGGGCGACGCGGCCGTAGGCGGTGAGGCTGTGGTGGGAGATCCCCTGGTGGCGCGGCCGGGCATCGCCCGAGCTGACGCGCAGGGAGGCGACGGGCCTGCCGTTCAGGGCGGCGGCGGCGTTGACGGCCTCGCCCGCGGTGACGCCGGAGAAGCCCCAGCGGGTGCCGGTGCCGAGGTTGCCGGGGCCTTGGGCGACGATGGCGACGTCGGCGTCGAGGACGTGGCGGGCGGCCAGCAGTCCGGTGTGGACGGTGACGGTCTCCAGGTCGCCGCCGAAGGACTGCCCGGTGGTGATGGTCCCGGCGAGGACTCCGGCTGCCTTGAGCTGGGCGATGGACAGGGAGAACCAGGCGGGGAGGGCGCCGCCGTCGGGCATGACGTAGACGGCGCGGGTGCCGGGCCGGTCGAGGAGGAGCCCGGACAGCAGGGCGGGCAGGGCGGAGTGGAGGTCGGCGATCAGGACGGGCATGCCGTCGAGGTCGTCGGCTTCGGCGAGGGTCTCGTGGTGGGGGGAGTCCTGCTCGTCGGCGCCGAGGACGGTGGCCTGGAGCGGGGTGTAGCGGGCCTTGACGAGGTGGCCGGGCCCGGTCGGGTCGGGCGGGAGCCGGTCGGGGACGGCGACGACCATCGCGTAGCCGCCGGTGCCGAGGCCGAGGGCGAGCGCGTTGGTGTTGAGCAGGACGGTGTCGCCGGGCTCGGGTCTGCCGACGAGGGCGGGGTAGGCGAGGGCGCGCGCGCCCTGCCCGTCGACGGTCACGTCGAGTTCGACCGCGCCCGGCCATTCGCGGCGGACGCCCTGGACTGTTCCTTTACGCCATCGGATCACGGGGAAGACGGTAGCGTTTCACTGCGAGGGAGGTGGCGCTGGAGATGTCGCGGCGTAAGACCGACCGGCTGCTGCATCTGGTGGTCTGCCTGCTGGCGACCAGGAGGTATCTGTCGGCGGAGCAGATCAGGCAGGCGGTTCCGGGCTATCCGGAGTCGCCGGATGCGTTCAAACGCATGTTCGAGCGGGACAAGGACGAGCTGCGCGAGCTGGGCATTCCGCTGGAGCTGGGCGCGGACGAGGGCGACGAGATCGGCTACCGGATCCCGCCGCACGCCTATGAGCTGCCGGACATCCATCTGACGCCGGACGAGGTGGCGGTGCTGGGTCTGGCGGCGCGGGTGTGGCAGCAGACGTCGATGGCCGAGGCGGCCTCGGGCGCGCTGTTCAAGCTGCGCGCGGCGGGGATCGACGCCGATCCGGCGGGCTCGCCGGTGCTGGAGTCGCGGCTCGCGGCCGATGATCCCGCGTTCCCGGCGCTGTACGAGGCGGTGCGCGACGGGCGTCCGGTGGCGTTCGACTATGTGAAGATGGGCAGGTCGGAGCCGCAGCGGCGGCTGGTGGAGCCGTGGGGGCTGACCTCGCGGCGGGGCCGCTGGTACCTGGTCGGATTCGATCGGATGCGGGGCGCGCAGCGGGTGTTCCGGCTGTCGCGGGTGGTCGGCGAGGTGGTTTCGGCGGGGCCGGACGGCTCGGTGAAGGTCCCGGAGGGGACGGACATCCGGGCGCTGGCGTTCGATTTCGGGGAGCGTCCGGCGGAGCGGCGGACGGCCCGTGTGCGGCTGCGCAAGGGCGGCGCGCAGGGGGTGCGCCGGTGGGCGTCGGACGTGGTGCCGGTGGACGAGGGCTGGGAGGAGGCCGACTTGAGCGTCTGGGACGCGGAGTGGACGGCCGCGAGCCTGGCCCGGTTCGCCGATGATCTCGTGGTGCTGGATCCGCCGGATCTGCGTGATGCGGTGATCCGGCATCTGAAGGGGGTGCTGTCGTGACGACGACGTCGTCGGACAGGTTGTCGAGGCTGTTGGCGCTGGTGCCTTACGTGGTGTCGCGCGACACCGTGAGCATGGCGGAGGCGGCGGAGGCGTTCGGGGTGTCGGAGCGGGAGCTGCGCGATGACCTGAACCTGCTGTGGTGCCTGGAGCTGCGCTCTCCCGATCCGTACTGCCCGATCGACCTCAGCTATGAGGGCGGCGACATCACGGTGGCGGAGGCGGAGTCGATCAGCCGGCCGCTGCGGCTGGGCGCGGACGAGGCGGCTGCGCTGCTGGTGGCGCTGCGGATGCTGGCGGAGCTGCCGGGCGCGGCGGAGCGGGACGCGCTGAGCCGGGTGGTGGCGAAGCTGGAGGACGCGGCGGGCAGCGCGGCGGAGGCGGCCCGGCAGGTGTCGGTGGAGGTCGACGGCAGGGCCGGCGCGTTCGGCCAGGTGCAGGAGGCGCTGCACACGGGCCGCCGCCTGTTCCTGAGCTACTACGTGGCGGGCCGCGACGAGCACACCGAGCGCGAGGTCGATCCGATGCGGGTGCTGGTGGTGGACGGCCGCACGTATCTGGAGGGCTTCTGCCGGCGGGCCGAGGCGGTGCGGCTGTTCCGGATGGACCAGATCACCGTGGTGCGGGTGCTGGAGGCGGCGGCGTCGGTGCCGGACGGGGTGCGGGGCCGCGATCTGGACGGCGGCCTGTACCAGGGGTCGGCGCAGGATGTGCGGGCCGTCTTCGAGCTCGCGGCGCAGGGCCGCTGGGTGGCCGACCACTATCCGTGCGAGAGCGCCGAGGAGATCGGCGAGGGCAGGATGCGGATCGTGCTGCGCGCGTCGGATCCGCGGTGGGTGCGGTCGCTGGCGCTGCGGTTGGGCGATCAGGCGCGGCTGGTGGCTCCGCGGGAGCTGGCCGAGGAGGTGCGGGGCGACGCCGAGCGGGCGCTCGCGCTGTACACGTGATCTCGGTGCTGGTGATCTCGGTGCTGGTGATCTCGCTACGGGTGATCTCGCGACCGGTGGGCTCGGTGCCCGTGATTTCGGCCGGTGTCGGCCGTCCGGTGTAGGTTGGCGGGCGTGGAGTGGGCGATGACGTGGGTGGTGCTGACGACGGTCGGCATGTGCGTGGTGGCGTTCGCGGCGTTCCGGTTGTTCCTGGCAGTGCGGGAGCTGGCGTGGGCGGTGGAGCGGACGCGGCGGCGGATGGATCCGAAGCGTTCGCGCCTCCAGAAGAAGATCGACAGGCTCTGGGAGCGGATCAAAGACCGCTAAGAATGTCCGTTAAGTGCCTGTTTCGTGTTCGTTGTCGGGGGACGTGGGTGGGTCGGGGAGAGTAAGGTGAGTTCCGGGTTCACCACCGGTGAATAGGTAAGAAACCTTAGGGATCCGCCTCGGTGATGCTTACGTTCCGCTCTGTGTGGGGCGTACGATCTGGGGGCAAGTGACCGACTTGAAGTGAGGAAGTGCCCATGGCTGGTCTGGGTTGGCCCGAGCTCCTGCTCATCGCCGTCGTGATCATGGTCCTGTTCGGGACGAAGAAGATGCCCGACGCGGCGCGCTCGCTGGGCCGTTCGCTGCGGATCTTCAAGTCCGAGACCAAGGGCCTGGTCGGCGACGACTCCGACAAGAGCGCCCCCGCCGCGCCTGCGCAGCCGCAGCCGCAGCCGCAGGCCGCTCCCGCGCAGCCGATCGCCGCGCCCCAGAACGACGGCACCACGGTCAGCGGCGTCCCGATCGCGCCCGACCAGGTGAACCGCGCCTCCTGAGCCCCGTTTTGCCCCGTCCCTGACAACACCCCGAGGATGAGCACATGAGCGGGCGCTCGGAGAACCCCGAAGGCCGCATGCCGCTCCTGGACCACCTGCGCGAGCTGCGCAACCGGGTGGTCAAGGCGCTGCTTGCCCTGCTGATCGGCATGATCGTCGGCTGGCTGGTCAAGGAAGAGGTCTGGGACTTCCTGCGGGAGCCGTTCTGTGATGTCCCGCAGTCGAACGCCCTGCGCGGCGACGACTCGTGCTCGCTGGTGGTCAACGGGATCTTCTCGTCGTTCTTCCTGAACGTGAAGATCGCGTTCATCGTCGGCGCCATCCTGTCCTCGCCGGTGTGGCTCTACCAGCTCTGGGCGTTCGTCGCGCCGGGGCTGCACCGCAAGGAGAAGCGCTGGACGATGCTCTTCATCGCCCTGGCGCTGCCGCTGTTCATGGTCGGCATGACCCTCGCGTACTTCACCATCGAGCGGGGTCTGGCGCTCTTCCTCGGGTTCACCCCCGACGACGTCGCGCCGCTGATCACGGTCGACGAGTACCTGAGCTTCCTCATCACGATGCTCCTGGTGTTCGGGCTGGCGTTCGAGCTGCCGCTGTTCGTGTCGGTGCTCAACTTCGCCGGGGCCCTGCCGCACGCCACGATCAAGCGCTGGCGGCGCGGCATCATCTTCGGGATCTTCCTGTTCGCGGCCGTCGCCACGCCGAGCGCCGACCCGTTCACGATGCTGTCGCTGGCCGCGCCCGTGGTCATCCTGTTCGGGGTGTCGGACGGGATCGCCTATCTGGTCGACAAGCGGCGCGGTGCGGGCAAGGAACTCTACGACGGCCTGTCAGATGACGAGGCCTCGGTGATCGAGGACGAGCCGTCCGACATCGGCGAGCCCGAGCCGCTGCGCTAGCCGCTCCCGGGGCGGGTGTGAAAACCGGGTGGGAATCGGCTCCCGCGAAACCATAGGCTGGACGCATGAGCAGTCCCGCCGAGCGTTACGCGGCCCACAAGCAGAACGTCACGGAGAACGGGCCCGCGCTGCGGGAGTTCCGCGGCCTGTACGACTTCGACCTGGACGGATTCCAGTTGGAGGCGTGCCGGGCCCTGGAGTCCGGAGACGGCGTCCTGGTCGCGGCCCCCACCGGCTCCGGCAAGACCGTCGTGGGGGAGTTCGCGGTCCACCTCGCGCTGCGGGAGGGCCGTAAATGCTTCTACACCACCCCCATCAAGGCGCTGTCGAACCAGAAGTACGGTGATCTCCAGAAGCGGTACGGCGCCAAGAACGTCGGCCTGCTGACGGGCGACAACTCCGTCAACGGCGAGGCGCCGATCGTGGTGATGACCACCGAGGTCCTGCGCAACATGCTGTACGCGGGCTCGCAGACCCTGGACCGGCTCGGCTACGTCGTCATGGACGAGGTCCACTACCTGGCCGACCGCTTCCGCGGCGCCGTCTGGGAAGAGGTGATCATCCACCTCGCCGAGTCGGTGCGGGTGGTGGCGCTGTCGGCGACGGTGTCGAACGCCGAGGAGTTCGGCGATTGGCTGAAGGCGGTGCGCGGCGACACCACGGTGATCGTCGACGAGCATCGGCCGGTCCCGCTGTGGCAGCACATGCTGGTCGGCACCCGCCTGTACGACCTGTTCGTGGAGGACTCCCGCGAGGGCCGCGCGAAGGTCAACCCGGAGCTGCGCCGGATCTCCCTGGACGACGTCCGCAAAGCAAAGATCAACAACGGGAGGCGGTCCGGGCGGCGCCGCGACCACCGTCCCGTGCGCTTCAGGCCCCCGTCGCGGCCCGACGTGATCGAGCGGCTCGACCGCGCCGGCCTGCTCCCGGCGATCACCTTCATCTTCTCCCGCAACGGCTGCGAGGCCGCGGTCTCCCAGTGCCTGTACTCGGGGCTGCGCCTGACGTCCCGGGAGGACGCCCAGCTGATCCGCAGGATCGCCGAGGAGCGCACCGCCGACATCCCCGAGTCCGACAAGGCGGTCCTGAACTACCACGACTGGCTGAACGGCCTGGAGCGCGGCATCGCCGCCCACCACGCGGGCATGCTGCCGGTGTTCAAGGAGGTCGTGGAGGAGCTGTTCGCCAAGAACCTGATCCGCGCGGTCTTCGCCACCGAGACCCTCGCCCTGGGCGTGAACATGCCGGCCCGCACGGTCGTCATCGAGAAGCTCGACAAGTGGAACGGCGAGACGCACGCCGACCTCACGCCCGGCGAGTACACCCAGCTGATCGGCCGGGCGGGGCGGCGCGGCATCGACGTCGAGGGCCACGCGGTCGTGCTGTACCAGCCGGGCGTCGACCCGGGCGCGGTCGCGGGGCTCGCCGGCACGCGCACGTACCCGCTGAACTCCTCCTTCCGCCCGTCCTACAACATGGCGGTGAACCTCGTCGGCGCGGTCGGCCGGGAGCGGGCGGGAACGCTCCTGGAGGAGTCGTTCGCGCAGTTCCAGGCCGACCGGGCGGTCGTCGGGCTGGCCCGGCAGCTGCGCAAGTCCGAGGAGGCGATGGAGGGGTACGCCGAGGCGGCCTCCTGCCACCTGGGCGACTTCATGGAGTACGCGGAGCTGCGCCGGTCCCTGTCGGACGCCGAGGGGCAGCTGTCGCGCAGCCGGGCGGGCGCGCGCAGGCTCGAGGTCGCCCGGTCGCTGGAGCGGCTGCGGCCCGGCGACGTGGTGATCGTGCCGTCGGGGCGGACCCACGGCGTCGCGCTGATCCTCGACACCGGCCTCGCCAAGCGCTCCGACGGTCCCGCGCCGCTCGTCCTGCTGGACAGCCGCCAGGTCAAGCGCCTCACCCTCGCCGACTTCCTGACGCCGGTCGAGCCGGTCGAGCGGGTGAAGATCCCCAAGTGGTTCTCGCCGCGCAACCCCCAGCACCGCAAGGACATGGCGGCGACGCTGCGCAACAAGGTCCCGCACGCCGACGTCAAGCGGTTCGGCGGCCGGGGCGGCGCCGCCGACGGCGACGACGCCGAGATCCAGCGGATCCGCGCGGCGCTGCGCGCCCACCCCTGCCACGGGTGCGACGAGCGCGAGGACCACGCCCGCTGGGCCGAGCGGTACTTCCGGCTGGAGCGGGAGACGTCCGGGCTGCGCCGCCGCGTCGAGTCCCGCTCCCAGGTGATCGCGCGGACCTTCGACCGGGTGTGCGGGGTGCTGGAGCAGCTCGGGTACCTGAAGGACGGCAAGGTCACCGACGCCGGGCGCAGGCTCGGCCGGATCTACTCCGAACTCGACCTGCTGACCGCCGAGTCGCTGCGCGACGGCCTGTGGGAGGGCCTGTCGCCTGCGGAGCTCGCGGCGTGCGTGTCGGCCCTGGTGTACGAGTCGCGCCAGCCGGAGGACGCCGCGCCGCCGCGGATCCCGCCGGGCAGCCGCGACGCCCTGACGGCGATGGTCCGGCTGTGGCGCGAGCTGGAGGGCGTGGAGAAGGACAACGAGGTGGCGTTCCAGCGCGAGCCCGATCTCGGTTTCGCGTTCGCCGCCTACCGCTGGGCGGGCGGCGAGGACCTCGACGAGGTCCTGAGCGAGGCCGGCATGACCGCGGGCGACTTCGTGCGCTCGGTCAAGCAGCTCATGGACCTCCTCGGCCAGATCGCCGACGCGGCGGGCGACGGCGAGGTCCGCGCGACGGCCCGCAAGGCCGCCGAGGCCATGCGCCGCGGCGTCGTCGCCTACTCCTCGGTCGCCTAGCCGCAGCGCGGGACGGCCCGTCCGCGGACGGGCCGTCGGCCTGCGTCCGGGATCCGGCCGCGCTCCGCCGGCTCGGCCGCGACATTCGGCGCCCGCGGAGGCCGCCGAGCGGGAGTCCGCCTCTGCGGCCTGAAGGGCGGGCGTCAGAAGGCGTCGCGCAGGGCGTCCACGTAGGCGCGCAGGGCCGACGGGTTCTGGATGACGGTGCGGCGGCGGCCGGTCTCGACGAGGCCGAGCGCGCGCCAGTCGCGCAGCGCGCGGGCGACGGTCTCGCGCGAGGCGTCGATGCAGCTGCCCAGTTCGGTCTGGGACAGCGGCGGGATGAGGATGCCGCCGCCGGGCAGGGCGTGGCCGTTGTCGGCGGCCTGCTGGAGCAGGAACGCGGCGAGTCGGCCGGCCAGGTGGGGGCCGCCGCCGGTGCGGCCGTCGGACTGGGCGAGGCGCCGCGCGACGGTCCCGGAGAGCTTCAGCCACGCTTGCGGGGCGTCGTCGAGGAACGCGGTGAAGCGCGCCCGCGTCACGGTGAGGGCCTGGAGGGCGTGCAGGGCGGTGACGGTGGCGCCGCGGGGCTCGCCCATGATCAGGCCGGACTCGCCGATGAGGTCGCCGGGCCCGCGCACCGCGACGACGGACTCGTGCCCGTCCTCGGCGGCGACGCACACCTTGGCCCAGCCCTCGGTGATGACCAGGACGTGGTCGGACGCCTCGCCCTGCCTGCACAGGTGCTCGCCGGCCTTGAAGCGGCGGTGGCGGCCGAAGCGCTGGAGCGTCAGGCGGGACGCGTCGTCGAGGCTCGTCCAGAACGTGCGGCGAGGGGCGTCGAGCGGCATGCTGCCTCCTGCGAGGGGGCCTTGAGATTCCCGGTCCTCCAGGAGAAACCGAAAGGTGCCGGTAGGGCGAGGACCGGCGTCCCGCGGCGGGGGAGGGGCCGGGAGGAGCCGGACCGCGGGACGCCGGAGCCCTACCGGGTGAGGAACTGGACGGCGAGCGTCCAGCAGCAGAACAGCGCGGCGGTGCCGTAACTCCACAGGCGCGCCTGGAAGGTCCACATTCCGCGGGTCTCCAGCCCGGCCAGGATCTGACTCGCGTTCGCCGGTGCCCCGAGCGCGCCCGCGGCCCTGTCGAGCAGCAGCACGATCCGGGTGCTCGCGGCGAGCAGGGGCAGCAGCAGCACGGTCAGCGCGAGCTGGGCGAACGACGGATCGGCCGAGGCCAGCATGCCGACCTGGATGAGGACGCCGACCGCCATCGTCGCGACCGTCCACGACGCCAAGGAGGTGTCGTGGTTGGAGGCGCGAACCGCGGCCATGAGTTCGTCGTCTGAATAAGAGCGGTCGGGCAGGGCTTTCGGGCGGCGGCTGTCGATGAGGGCCATGGGGCAGGACCTTCCGGTGAGGGGTCGGCGGCGGGGCTCCCCTGGGGGAGTTCCGGTCCACGCCCTCAGAGTGCGCCTGTCCGCGCGCGCGCCGTGTGCCCGTTGACACAGGACCGCCCGCGAGTCCCCTCACAAAGCGGCCAGCAGCCTGTTCACCGGTGACGCGAGGTTCCAGCGGTCGCTGAGTGCCAGGAGGGCCTCGGGATCCTTCGGTTCCTTGGGAGCCGCGTCGGCGACGTCGAGGGGCAGATCGGTGACGACCCGGCACACCAGTTCGGCGGGGCCCAGGTACGCGCGGGCCGCCTCGATCCGCTTGCGGGCGCCCGCGGGGAACCCCTCGGTCGTCCCGGCGTCCAGCGCCTCCAGGATGCCCGCCAGGGAGCCGAACCGCGACACCAGGGCCGCCGCGGACTTCTCGCCGATGCCAGGGACGCCCGGCAGGCCGTCGCTCGGGTCGCCGCGCAGCGTCGCGAAGTCCGCGTACCCCCGGCCCGGAATGCCGTACTTCTCCGACACCTCGGCCTCGCCGAACACCTGGAGGTTGCGGATCCCGCGCGCGGTGTAGAGGACCTTGACCTCGCGGGCGTCGTCGATGAGCTGGAACAGGTCGCGGTCGCCGGTGACGATGTCGACCGGGCCCGGGTCGCGGTGTGCCAGCGTGCCGATCACGTCGTCGGCCTCGTAGCCCTCGGCGGACGCGCGGGCGATGCCGAGCGCGTCCAGGACCGCGTCGATCACCGGGAGCTGGGGCAGCAGCGTGTCCGGGGTCTCCTCGACGTCGCCCGCCGGACGCTCCTCGGCGACCCGGTGCGCCTTATACGAGGGGATCGCCGCGACCCGGAACGCGGGCCGCCAGTCGGCGTCGAAGCAGCACACCAGCCGCTCGGGCCGCCGGTCGGTGACCAGCCGGGCGATCATGTCGATCAGACCGCGGACGGCGTTCACGGGGGTCCCGTCGGGGGCCTTCACCGACTCGGGCACCCCGTAGAACGCGCGGAAGTACAGCGAGGGGGTGTCGAGCAGCATCAGACGGGACATGGGCCCAGCGTAGCGGGGCCGCGGCGGCCCGGCGGCTTGATCGTCTCGGCTAACGTGGGGAGATGGACAACGACGACGCGGCCGTCGTGACGACGGCGCTGTACCCGCCAGAGCGGATCTCCAGGCTGCGCGAGGCGGTGGGGGAGGCGGGGCTCGGCGCGGTCGTCCTCACGCCGGGCTTCGATCTGCGGTACGTCACCGGCTACCCCGGCCACCTCTCCGAACGGCTCATGTGCCTCGTCGTGCCCGCCGAGGGCGAGGCCTTCATCGTGGCGCCGCGCCTGGAGGTGCCGATCGTGCGGGTGTCGCCCGCGGGCTCCCTCGGCGTGGAGATCGTCGGGTGGGAGGAGACCGACGACCCGTTCGCGCTGGTCGCCTCCCGGCTCGGGCCGATCCCGAGCGTGGCGGTCGCCGACCAGATGTGGGCCGCGATGGCGTTCCGGCTGCGCGACGCCCTGCCCGGCACGGCGCTGAGTGCCGCCGGAGCGGTGCTGCGGACCCTGCGGATGCGCAAGTCCGCCGCCGAGATCGAGGCGCTGCGCGAGGCGGGCGCCGCGATCGACAGGGTGCACAGGCTGGTGCCGCAGGTGCTGAGGGCCGGGCGGACCGAGGCCGAGGTCGGCAGGGACCTCGCCGAGGCGATCCTCGCCGAAGGGCACGTGAGCGTCGACTTCACCATCGTCGCCTCAGGGCCGAACGGGGCGAGCCCCCACCACGAGCTGTCGGACCGGGTCATCGGGCCGGGCGAGCCCGTCGTCGTCGACATCGGCGGCACCATGCCCTCGGGCTACTGCTCGGACTCCACCCGCGTGTACAGCGTGGGGGAGCCGCCGCGCGAGTTCCTCGACTACTACGCGGTCCTGCGCGCCGCCCAGAAGGCCGCGGTCGAGGCCGTCCGGCCCGGGGTCACGCCCGAGGCCGTCGACGCCGCCGCCCGCGACGTCATCGCCGCGGCCGGGTACGGGGAGTACTTCGTGCACCGCACCGGGCACGGGATCGGCCTGGAGACCCACGAGCATCCCTACATCGTCGAGGGCAACACCGAACCGCTCGCCGAGGGCATGGCGTTCTCCATCGAGCCGGGCATCTACCCGGGCGCGCACGGCGCCCGCATCGAGGACATCGTGGTGTGCACCGCGACCGGCGCGGACCGGATGAACCTCACCACGCGCGACCTCGTCGTCGTCGACGCCTAGCCGTCGCCGACCCCTGGACGCGGAACGGCCCGGCCGCCCCCCGAGGCGACCGGGCCGTGCGCCGAAGGCGTCGGCCGAGGCGTCAGCCCTTCGAGACCGCGCCCGCGGCGGCGACGCCGAGGCGGGACGCGGCGGCGGCGGAGTCGGGGTGCCCGATCGCCAGGCCGGTGGCCGGGTCGAAGAAGTGCAGGCGCTCGCAGTCGATGCCCAGCTCCAGGACGTCGCCCGGACGGGCGTGCGAGCGGGCGTTGACGCGGGCGGTCCACAGCGTCTTGTTCTCCAGCAGCGGCAGCGTGCCGTCGCCCTCCTCGCCGTCGGTGGCGTCGCTGGCGAGGTCGGCGGTGTCCTTGTGCTGGACGGGCGGGCAGTCGATCGGGAAGATCACGTTGATCTCCGAGCCGAGCTCCTCGGTGACGCTCGCGGTGACCTGGACGCGCGGCCACTCGGGCTTGGCGTGCGAGGTGTCCTCGAAGTCCGAGGGGCGGATGCCGAGGATGATGTCGCCGCCGGCGTAGGAGGCGAGGTCCGGGCGGGCCGCGAACGCCTCGGCCGGGACCGGCAGGGAGAAGCCGGCGAAGTCCACCGAGCCGGTGCCGTCGTCCTTGCGGGTCAGGCGGGCGGTCGCGAAGTTCATCGACGGGGAGCCGATGAAGCCGGCGACGAACAGGTTCACCGGGTTCTCGAACAGGTACTGCGGGGTGTTGACCTGCTGGAGCTTGCCGTCGCGCAGCACCGCGACGCGGTCGCCGAGGGTCATCGCCTCGATCTGGTCGTGCGTGACGTAGATCGTGGTGACGCCGAGGCGCTTGTGCAGCTGCGACAGCGAGGCGCGCATCGAGACGCGGAGCTTGGCGTCGAGGTTCGACAGCGGCTCGTCCATGAGGAACGCCTGCGGCTCGCGGACGATCGCGCGGCCCATCGCGACGCGCTGGCGCTGGCCGCCGGACAGGGCGGCGGGCTTGCGGGACAGGTAGGGCTCCAGGCCGAGCATCTTGGCGGCCTCGCCGACGCGCTTCTTGATCTCCGCCTTCGGGGTCTTGCGCAGCTGGAGGCCGAACGCCATGTTCTGCTCGACCGTCATGTGCGGGTAGAGGGCGTAGTTCTGGAAGACCATCGCGATGTCGCGGTCCTTGGGGGCGAGGTCGTTGACGACCTTGCCGCCGATGTTCAGGGTGCCGCCGGAGATGTCCTCCAGGCCCGCGATCATCCGCAGCGCGGTGGACTTGCCGCATCCGGACGGGCCGACGAGCACCATGAACTCGCCGTCCTCGATGTCCAGGGAGAGCCCGTCGACGGCCTTGACCCCGCCGGAGTAGATCTTGTCGATGCCGTCAAGGACGATCCGCGCCATCGTGCGGCCCTTCTTTCCGTCTGCCTGGTCGCCGGCCCTGAATGGAAACGTTTCCAAAGGGTGTTTCGGCGGTGTGTCGCCCTATGTCTACGTGCAGACGAGGTGGTTATGCAAGTCATCGTCCGGATTCTCGGCGTTTGGAAACGTTTCCAATTTCTGGGAAGAGGGTTGCGTGGGAGGATGAGCCGAGGAGGTGGCCGGTGGCCGGAGTGACGATCAAGGACGTGGCGGCGCGCGCGGGCGTCGGCGTCGCCACGGTCTCCCGCGTCCTGTCGGGCACCGGATCGGTCAGCGCCGCCACCCGCGAGCGCGTCCAGGCCGCGGCCGACGCGATCGGCTACCGCCCCAGCGCGCTCGGACGCAGCCTGAAGACCCAGCGGACCGGCGGGATAGGCCTCATCGTCCCCGACGCCGCCGACCCGTTCTGCGCCGACTTCATCGCCGGAGTCCTGGAGACCGCCCGCGCCGAGAACTGCCACGTCCTCCTCGACGCCGCGGGCGAGGACCCCGCCCTCGAAGCCGAGATCGTCGACAGGCTCGCCCAGCAGCGCGTCGACGGGATCATCGCGATGCCCGTCCTCGGCGAGGCCGCCGTCTGGGAGGGCCTCGCCCGGCTCGGCGTGTCCGTCGTCTTCGCCGGGCGCGTCCCGTCCGGGATCACCGGGCTGCCCGCCGTCCTCGCCGACGAGGCCGAAGGCGTCCGCACCGCGATCGACTACCTCACCGGGCTCGGCCATCGCCGCATCGCCCACCTGGACGGCGACGCGACGCTCGGCGGCGCCCGCGAACGCCGCGAGGCGTTCCGGGCCACCCTCGAAGAGCACCGCATCACCCCCGACGAGGGCCTCCTGGTGCGCGCCCGCGCCTCCGCCGACGCCGCCTACGCCAGCGCCGCGGGCCTCTTCCAGAGCCGGCCCGACCTCACCGCGATCGTCGCGGGCGGCCACCGGCTCGGCGAGGCGGCGATCCTCGCCGCCCGCGAGCTGAACCTCCGCATCCCCGCCGATGTGTCGATCATCGTCGTGGACGACGTGCCGTGGGCGGAGCTGTGCGACCCGCCGCTGACCGTCGTGGCCCGGCCCGCCCGCGCCATGGGGGAGCGGGCCTGCGAGCTCGTGCTGCGCGCGCCCGGACGCCGCGCGGCCCGCCCCGTCGTGCTTCCGACGGAGCTCATGGTCAGGGCGAGTTGCGGTCCGGTCACTCCTTCCGCCCGCCCCGGGCGATCACGGTAGATTTCTCCCCGTGGAGGACACCGACCGGCAGATCCTGCTCCTGCTCGCCCGAGACGGCCGCATGAGCTTCACCGACCTGGCCAAGGAGACCGGCCTGTCCGTCTCCGCCGTCCACCAGCGCGTGCGCCGCCTGGAGAAACGCGGCGCCATCCAGGGCTTCACCGCCCGCCTGGACCCCGACCAGATCGGCCTGCCCCTCACGGCCTTCATCTCCATCAAGCCCATCGACCCCGCGGCCCCCGACGACGCCCCCGAACGCCTGGCCCACCTCACCGAGATCGAGGCCTGCCACTCCGTCGCCGGCGACGAGAACTACATCCTGAAGGTCCGCGTGGGCACCCCCCGCGACCTGGAGGACCTCCTCCAGAAGATCCGCTCCGCCGCCAACGTCAACACCCGCACCACCATCGTCCTCAGCACCCCCTTCGAAGGCCGCCCACCCCAGCTCTGAGCGCGGCGGGCGCAGGCAGGTGCCGATGCCGCCGGAACTGGCCGCCGACGCCGGAACGGCCGACGTGAACTCCTGGGTCGTCGCGGTGGCCTTTCGTGACGCCTCGGGGATCCGCTGGTACCGGGACGCGCTGGGACGGCTTCGCGAACTGCCCGCTCCGGACTGAGTCGGCGGCCCGTCCGAGGCGGGCGCCGGTTCATGGCCCGGGGCACGCGCCCGGGTGGCGCGCCCGACGGGACGGTGGTCAGGGGGACAGGAGGGACCAAGTCCATTTGCCGCCGCGGGCGCGGTCGAGGTGGGTGCCGGTGGAGGTGGAGAGGGCGCGGATGAGGGGGAGGCCCCAGCCGCCGCCTTCGTCGAACGTGTCGGGGGCGGCGTCGAGGGCTTCGAGGGTGGCGGGCATGCGGGGGGACGGGCGGGGGAGTTCGGGGCTCGGGTCCCAGACGGCGATGAGGAGGCCGCGGGCGTCGCGGGAGACGCGGACCAGCAGGCGGCCGCCCGGGGCGGCGGCGACGGCGTTCGTGATGAGTTCGGTCGCGACGAGCAGGGCGTCGTCGGTCCGATGGGCCAGGCCCCACTTCGTGAGGCGCTGGGCGATGAGGGTGCGGGCCAGGCCCGCCGAGGGGCGGGCGGCGAGCATCGTGAGGTGCAGGTCGTCGGAGGTCTTCGCGGGCACCGTGCCTCCCGGCAGTAGTCGGTCTTTCCGGATTCGCTCACGAGAATCGCATCGGACGACTACGATCTGTTGTTGCCCGTAAAGGTGAAAACAGGAGATTCGCATGCCCGTGATCGTGCGTGATCCGCTGGACCCCGAGGCCTCTCACTGGCACTTCCTCGCTTACATGATCCGCCACTTCAGGGAGAGGGAAGGGCTGTCGCTGACACAGCTCGGGCAGATCCTCGACGTCGCGCGGTCCACTGTTTCCAACTTCGAGTCGGGTCGGCGCAAGCTCGGCACCGACTACGCGGCCCAGCTCGACGAGCGCTTCGGCACCGGGCTGCTGTTCCGGACGCTGCACTTCTACGCCTGCACCGCCCACGACCCGGACTGGGCGCGGGCCGTCGCCGACTACGAACTGCGCGCCCGGGTCGTGAAGATCTACCACGGGCAGCTCATCCCGATCCCGTTCCAGACCGAGGAGACCGTCCGGGCGCTGCTGTCGTCGGCCCGGACGGTGAGCGACGTCGACGCCGCGGTGACGGCGCGGATGGCGCGGCAGGCGGCGATGCTCGACCGGGCGGACCCTCTCTACATCTGGGCCCTGCTCGAAGAGGCGGTCCTGGAGCAGCAGACGGGCGGTCCGGCCGCGCTCCGGGCGCAGCTCGCCCACCTGCACGAGCTCAGCCTGCGGAACACGATCGGGGTGCGCGTCATCCCCAAGACCGTCGGATCGCACATCGGCGCCGACGGCCCCGTCCGCTTCCTCAGCCTGGACGAGCGGGACGTCGCCTATGTGGGCGCCTGGCGCGGGGGACGCATGATCGAGTCCCCTGCCGAAGTCCGGGAAGTGGCCCTAGATTGGGACTTCATCAGCCAGAAGGCTTTGTCCGACGAGGACACCCGGAAGCTGATCCGGCAGAAGATGGAGGCCCTGTCATGACCGTCGAATGGCGGAAGAGCTCGCACAGCGGAGGCGTTCAGGACGAGGCGTGCGTCGAGGTGGCCGGACTCGGCGGCGGGATCGCGGTCCGGGACTCGAAGAACCCCGCCGCCGGGCATCTGACGCTCGCCCCCGCGCAGTTCGCGTCGCTGTGCCGCCGGGCGGCCGGACCGCGCGGGTGACGGAGCACCCGGCCGGTCAGCCGGGCAGGCGGGCGGCCAGGCCGTCCAGGAGGGTTTCCAGGCCCCAGGTGTAGGTGTGCTCCGGGGAGGAGGCGGCGTTGAACTCGGCGCCTACGGTGGAGCCGACGCGGGCGGAGACGATGAGGTCGGGGTCGGTCATGACCTGGGTGAGGGCCGGGGTGACGGCCTGCCACCATTCGGCGTCGGACATGCCGGAGTCGGCCTCGGTGCGGGTGGCGGCGCGGTGGGCGCGGGCCGAGCCCGCGACATGGGTGAGGACCAGGGTGAGGGCGGTGTCCATCTCGACGTCGGACAGGCCGATGCCGTCGAGGGCGCGGAGTTCGGCCTCGTACTTGCGGGCCGTGTGGGGGCCGAGGTTCGGGCGGGGCGCGTGCACGTCGAGCAGCCACGGGTGGCGCAGGTAGAGGTCCCAGTTGCGGGCGGCGACATGGCGGAGCGCCTCGCGCCAGCCGTCCCGGCGGGAGGCGGCCTCGACGTCGT
This sequence comes from Actinocorallia aurea, assembly GCF_054783995.1. NCBI lineage: Bacteria > Bacillati > Actinomycetota > Actinomycetes > Streptosporangiales > Thermomonosporaceae > Actinocorallia > Actinocorallia aurea. The sequence goes on along the minus strand of NZ_BAAGPQ010000015.1, from coordinate 285,274 downwards.
CGCCGTAGGCCTCGGCGTGGACCGCGTCGACCATGAGGGCGGTGAGGTCGTCCTTGCCGGGGACGTGCCGGTACAGCGACATCGCGCCGACGCCCAGCTGCTCGGCGACCCGGCGCATCGAGACGGCGTCGAGGCCCTCGGTGTCGGCCAGCTCCAGCGCCGCCGCGACGATCTTCGGCACGCTGAGGCCTGAGCGTCCGGGCGCGGGGTGGTGGCCCCACAGCAGGTAGACGCTGCGGGCCAGGTCCTGGACCGGCGGTCGTGCGGGCACCGGGCGGATCCCCTTCGAGCGGTTCGCGGTTTGCGTCTTGCGTACACCGTACCCTAGCCTCCTTGCGTACGCCGTACCCGACGGCGTACGCAAGGAGGGGTGGATGGAAACCGCGATAGATCTCGCGAACGTGCGCAAGTCCTACCCGTCAGGTCCGGCGCTGGCCGGACTCGACCTCACGGTGCCCCGGGGCACCGTCCACGGGCTGCTCGGCCCGAACGGCGCCGGCAAGACCACCGCCGTCAGGATCATGGCCACGCTCCTGCGGCCCGACTCCGGCACCGTCCGCGTCGCCGGGCACGACCCCGTCCGCGAGGGCCGCGCCGTCCGCGCCAGGATCGGGCTCGTCGGCCAGGACGCGGCGGTCGACGAGGAGCTCACCGGACGCCAGAACCTCGCCATGTTCGGCCGCCTGTCCAGGCTCGGACGCGGTGAGGCCGGGCGCCGGGCCGCCGAACTGCTGGCGCGGCTCGGCCTCGGCGAGGCGGCCGACCGCGGCGTCGCCGGGTACTCCGGCGGCATGCGGCGCAGGCTCGACCTGGCCGCTGCCCTCCTCGTCGCCCCCGAGGTGCTGTTCGTCGACGAGCCCACGACCGGCCTAGACCCTGCCGCGCGCCGCGAGGTCTGGGACACCGTGCGCGCGCTCGCCGAAGGCGGCACGACGGTCCTGCTCACCACCCAGTACCTGGAAGAGGCCGACGCGCTCGCCGACCGCGTCTCGGTGCTCGCCCGGGGCCGGATCGTCGCCGAGGGCACGCCCGCCGAGCTCAAGGCGGGGCTCGGCGCCGACGTCGTGCGCCTCGTGCCCCGCGACCCGGCCGACGCCGCCCGCGTCGCCGACGTGGTGCGGCCCTTCGCCGCAGGGCGGGTCGAGGCCTCCGGGGAGGCCGTCCGCGTCCCCGTCGCCGACCGGGCGCCCGCCCTCCTCGCGATCGCCGCGGCCCTGCACGCCGCGGACGTCGCCCTGGCCGACCTCGACGTCCGCACGCCCACCCTCGACGAGGCGTTCCTGCGGATCGTGGCCGACGCCGACGCCGACGCCGACGCCGACGCCGAAGGAGCCGTCCGATGACCGTCATGACCGGCATGGCCGTGGAGGCCCGCGCCCTGCTCTCCGACAGCCGCACCCTGGCCGGACGACAGCTCCTGCACTGGCGGAACCGGCCCGGCGTCAAGGTGTTCGGCTGGCTGTTCCCCGTTCTGCTCATGGGCATGTTCACCGCCCTGCTCGGCGGCGCGGTCGGCGGCGCGACGGGCGGCTCCTACCTGGAGTTCGTGATGCCCGGCGTGCTCACGATGACCGTGTTCTTCGGCCTGGAGGGCACGATGCTGGGCGTCTGCACCGACGCGGCCCGCGGCGTCGGCGACCGGCTGAGGTCGCTTCCGGTGAGCGGACTCGCCGTCGTCGCCGGACGCTGCGCGGCGGACCTGCTCGACTCGGCGATCGCCGTCGCCGTCGTCGCCGCGACGGGCCTGGCGTTCGGGTGGCGGCCCGACGCCTCGGCGGGCGGCCTCGCCGCCGCGGCGGGGCTGCTGCTCCTGCTGCGGATCGCGATGCTCAGCACCGGCGTGTGGCTCGGGCTGCGCGCCGGCGACCCGCAGACCGTCCAGGCGGTGCAGGTAGCGGTATGGCCCGTGCTGTTCCTCTCCGGAGTGTTCATCGACACCGCGACCATGCCGGGCTGGCTCGCGGCCGTGGCCGACGCCAACCCGCTGTCGGCGACCGCGGCGGCCCTGCGCGACCTGCTCGGCGCGTCCGCGGCGGGCGGCACGTCCTGGTTCGCCGAGCACGCCGCGGTCCTCGCCGTCGCCGGCCCGGTGGCGCTGACGGCGCTGTTCGCCCCGCTCGCGGCCGCCCGCTGGCGCGCCGCCTCCCGCTGACCCGCCCCGATCGCGGGGCCCGCGCGGACGGCGCCGTCCGCGCGGGCCCCCGCCGGTCACTCGAAGAGCGGGAGCTGCGTGACGCCGGGGGGTGGGGGGTCGGTGAGGCGGAGGCAGCGCAGGCAGGTGACGGGGGAGGCGGCGGGGTGGGCGGCGTACGGGTCCCAGCCGGAGACGCCGACCATGCAGGCGGGGCCCGGCAGGAGCTCGCCGGCGAGCCAGCGGGTGAGGGTGAGGGCGTGGACCACCCCGGAGGAGCGGACCCGGATGTGGTCCCCCGGGCGGTAGGAGTCGCGGGCGGCGGCGGCGATGTGGGCGAGGGCGGCGCGGGTGTCGTCCATGGCTGCTCCAGAGGTGAGGGAGCCCGGGACTTCATGATGCGCGCCGGGTCTGACATTCCGGTTGCGGGCCGAGTGAACCCGCCTCGGTGCGCGAGGCGGCCCACCAAGGTCACAGTCGGGTAGCCGGGTGGGCGCGCGGACGATCCGGCGCGTCTAAAAGCGTGCGGTGCACACCCCCCGCGGCGGTCTGCCCCCTTGGCCGCCGCCACCCGAGAATGGAGCGGCAGTGAGATATCTGAAGGCGCTCGGCGCGGTCGTCGCGCTCGTCGTCGGGGCCCTGGTGCTGAGCGGATGCTCGGCCAGTATCGCTCCCGACCAGAAGGGCCTGGAGTACAACGCCGGGCCCTTCTCCTCGACCGAGTTCGACAACTGCGGCAACGGACGGATCTGGCACGGGCCCGCCGACAAGGTCTACGCCTACCCCGTCGGCCAGCGCACCTACAAGTTCGGCGGCAACGGAGAGTCCGACGCCCTGAAGGTCGTCTCCCGCGACGATCTGGAACTGACCGTCGAGGGCGTCGCCACGTTCTCCCTCAACGACGCCTGCGACACGCTGCGCAAGTTCCACGAGGAGATCGGCCTGAAGTACGAGGCCTACGAGGAGGAGGGCTGGTCGGAGATGCTGCGCACCTACATCGGCGCGCCCCTCGACCGCGCCCTGGACGAGGTGTCGAAGAAGTACGCGTGGCAGGACCTGTACTCCGACCCGGAGACCAAGCGCAAGTGGGAGACCGAGGTCGGCACCGCCGTGGCCGCCCAGGTCAACGCGACGGCCGGCGACAACTTCTTCTGCGCCCCCACCTACACCGGCTCCGGCGACTGCGGCGCCTTCCTGCTCACCCTCCAGCAGCCCGTCCCGCCGGACAACGTGCGCAACGCCCTCGCCGCCGCCCAGCAGGCCATCGAGGACAACAACACCCAGGAGAACCGCAACAAGCAGATCAAGACCGAGATCCAGGCGCTCAAGGAACTCGTGAAGGTCCTCGGCCCGAACGGCGCCGTCCTCTACCAGGCCATCAAGGACGGCCGCATCAGCGTCGTCCCCGTCCCCCAGGGCGGCAGCCTCAACATCACCCCGAAGTGACCCACGGCCCCTGGCCGCCCCGCTTCCCGGCCGGGCGGCCAGGGGCCGTGCCTTCGGCGGAGCGCTCCTCGGGGACGGGAAGGGCGACGCACACGCGCCGGAGCCCGGCGGGAGCGCCCCATCGCGTCAGGCGACGGTGGAGGCGACGACGAAGGTGAGGTCGCCGAAGCCGAGCTGGTCGCCGGGGCGGACGGGGACGGGGCCGGTGAGGCGCCAGCCGTTGAGGCGGGTGCCGTTCATGGAGCCGAGGTCGCTGACAATCCAGCCGCCGTCGCTCGCCCGGATCTCGGCGTGGAAGCGGGAGACCGTCAGATCGCTGAGGATGAAGTGGCAGCCCGGGGCGCGGCCGATGAGGACCCGGGGCTGCTGGGAGGTCGGGAGGATGAATCTGGGCAGTCTGGGCGCGCGCCAGGCCGACTCCACGCGGGCGGTCGCCGAGGACAGCGACGACACGAGGCCCGTCAGGCGGGCGATGACGCCGCTGCGCGGGGGCAGGTCGTGCAGCAGCTCCTCGAGTTCGGCCTCGTTGCGGGCCCGCAGGGCGCGCTCGATCCGCTGCTCGTAGGTCCCCTGCGACATGCGCCCTTCGACGAGCCTGTCGCGCAGCTCCTCGATCACCCTGTCCCGGCGGGTGTCGGAGGCCCGTACCGGGAATGCGGGCGGTCCGTCCATGAACGCGAGTATCCAGATCAATTCCCGCGATGTCCAGCGACCGCCCGCTCCTGGTTCACCGGCTCAGCAGGTCCCGCGCGATGTGGGTGATCTGGAGTTCGTCGGTGCCCGCGTAGATCTGGAAGACCTTCGCGTCGCGGGCGAGCTGCTCGACCCGGTACTCGGCGATGTAGCCGTTGCCGCCGAACAGCTGGACGGCCTCCATCGCCACCTCCGAGGCGGCCTGCGCGGAGTACAGCTTCATCGCGCTCGCCTCGGCGAGGGTGGGGTTGCGCCCCGCCTTGGCCAGCTCGATGTGCCGGAAGACCATGTTCTGCACGTTGATGCGGGCGACCTCCATCTTGGCCAGCTTGAGCTGGATGAGCTGGTAGTCGCCGATCGGCTTGCCCCACGCGACGCGCGACTTGGCGTAGTCGATGGACAGCCGCAGGCACTCCTCGATGACGCCGAGGGACATCGCCGCGACGCCCGCGCGCTCGGTCGTGAAGTTCTGCTTGGCCGACTCCTTGCCGCTGCCGCCGCCCGACAGGAGCCGGTCGCGGCCGACCTTGACGTCCTGGAGGAACAGCTCGCCCGTGGGGGAGGAGTGGCAGCCCATCTTGCGCAGCGGCTTGGACTGGACGAGGCCTTCCATGCCCTTGTCGAGCACGAAGCACAGGATCTCGCGGTCGCGCAGGGGGCGGCCGTCGTCGAGCTTGGCGTAGAAGACGATCGTGTCGGCGTCGGGGCCGTTGGTGATGAACGTCTTGTTGCCGTTGAGGATCCAGCCGTCGCCGTCGACCCGGGCGGAGGCCTTCATGCCGCCGAACGCGTCGGAGCCGGAGTCGGGCTCGGTGATGGCCCAGGCGCCGACCTTGTCGAAGGTGAGCAGGTCGCGGCCCCAGCGCTCCTTCTGCTCGACGGTGCCGCGCTTCATGATCGTCCCGGCGGCGAGGCCGAGGGAGACGCCCATGGCGGTGACGAGGCCGGGGGCGACCTTGCACAGCTCGATGATGGGCAGCATGGTGAAGGACGCGCCCGCGTCGGGGCCCTCCTTCTTCTCGGGGGCGGGCTCTCCGGCCTTCTCCTTGGCGATGCGCTTGTCGAAGGACGAGGCGGCCATGTCGGCCATGCCGAAGGTCCGGTAGAGGCTTCGGATGATGGGGTACGGGGAGACGTCGCCGGAGTCCAGTCCGTCCTGGTGGGGTCGGACCTCCTTGGCCACCCAGTCGCGCACCGCGTCGCGGATCATCAGTTCGTCCGCGGACCACTCGATCATGTCTGTGCCTTCCTCCGGCGTCACGTCGTGCCAGCTCACGCCGCACAGCGTGCAAGTTAGCGCTTACTGACATCCTTTCACATTAGGGTCGTGGCATGAGCGTCTACGACCCCTGGCCGAGCGTCCGCCGCTTCGCCGCCCATCTGGACGAGGTGAACGGCACCGGCGACCACGAACGGGCGATGCGGCTGGTGAAGCTGACGGAGGAGATCGGCGAGGTTTCGCAGGCGTATATCGGATTTGTTGGCCAGAACCCCCGCAAAGGCGTCACGCACACCCGCGAGGACGTCGCCGCCGAGCTGTGCGACGTGGTGATCACCGCGATGGTCGCGCTGTGCTCCTTCGCCGACGACCCCGCCCGGGCCCTCCAGGACAAGATCGAGAAAGTGGACGCGCGGTACATGGAGGCCTGAGGGCGAATCGCACGGCACGGGGCGCGCGATAGCGGGATGATCAGGTCGAACCCGCGAAAGGAAACCCCCGAAACATGACCGACCTCGTGGCCGCGCTCGGCGCGACCGAGCCCAAGGAGCGCCGCACGCGGCTCGTCGACGTCCTCGTCGAGGCGTTCGCCCCGCTGATGGAACGCAGCCCCGCCGAGTTCCGCCGCCGCTTCCGCAAGATGGCCTCCGACCCGTTCGCGTTCTACCGGGGCAGCGCCCCGATCTTCTACGCGGACATCGTCGGCGACGACGACCCGTGGGCCGACGAGCGCACCTCGCGCGTGTGGATCCAGGGCGACCTGCACGCCCAGAACTTCGGCACGTACATGAGCGACGACGGCGTCTTCACCTTCGACGTCAACGACTTCGACGAGGCCTACATCGGCGCCTTCACCTGGGACGTCAAGCGGTTCGTCGCGAGCCTCGCCCTCCTGGCCTGGAGCAAGGCCATCTCCGACGCCGACATCACCCGGCTCATCGAGACCTACGTCCGCGCCTACGTCGACCAGGTCCGCTTCTACGCCCGGCACGACCCCGACGAGAAGTGGGCGCTCACCCTCGACACCGCCACCGGGCACGTGTACGACGTGCTCGTCGAGGCGGTCTCCTCCAACCGCGTCGACCTGCTGAACCGGCACACCGTCGTCGACGGGCACGTGCGCCGCATGCGCGACGGCTCCCACATCCGCCGCCTCGACGACGCCGAGCGCGCAAGGGTGGAGGAGGCCTACGCCCACTACCTCGACACGATCCCGCAGGACAAGCGCTTCGGCGGCCTCACCTACCGGATCAAGGACGTGGTCGGGGCGTCCGGCTTCGGCATCGGCTCCGCAGGGCTCGCCGCCTACAACATCCTCGTCGAGGGCGCGAGCCAGGCCCTGGAGAACGACGTCATCCTCTCGGTGAAGCAGGGCAACGTCGCGGCCCCGTCGCGGGTCGTGCACGACGAGCGGATCGCCGCCTACTTCGAGCACCACGGCCACCGCACCGCGCTGTCGCGCCGGGCGCTGCAGGCCAACGCCGACCCGTGGCTCGGCTACACCGAGATCGGCGGGGTGGGCTTCGTCGTCCAGGAGTTCTCGCCGTACGAGGCGGACCTCGACTGGGGCTCCCTCACCGAGCCCGACGAGATGACCGCCCTCCTCGACGACCTGGGCCGCGCCACCGCGAAGATCCACTGCGTGTCCGACAGCGACTCCGACCACACCCTCGTGCCCTTCCAGGTCGAGGACGCGATCGACGCCGCCATCGGCGAGGACGAGTCCGCGTTCGTCGCCGCCATGGTCGCCTTCGGCCACGGCTACGCCGAGACCGTCCGCCGCGACCACGCCCTGTTCGTCGACGCCTTCCGCGAAGGCCTCATCCCGGGCCTCCAGCCCTCCGCGCAGGCCTGACCCGCCCCGACCGGCCGGGACGCCCCGTCCCGGCCGAGGGCGAGGACGCAGACAAGAACGCAGACGGAGACGGGGACATCACCGCCCTGCGGCTGCTGCGCGCGGCGGGCCCCCTGACCGGACTGCGGGTCCTGCTCACCGGAGCCTCCGGCGGCGTCGGCCACGCCCGAGCGCGGCGCCCGGCTCCGGGAACTCGGCGCGGCGCGGGTGGCGCACGGCGCCGCCAAGGCCGAGGGCCCTTTCGACCCCGCCGCCGCCCAGGACGTCGCGAGGGCGGCGGCCGAGGCGGACGCGGCGCTGGCGGCGGGCCTCGCGCTGCTGGAGCCGGCGGCGCGGCGGATCGAGGGCGCGGACTTCACCGGCTGGCTGCGCGGCCCCGCCGACGCGCCCGCGACCGTCGTGGTCGATCCTGGCCCACCGGGCGGGCCCGAGGCGGCACGGGGGTTCGCCGAAAAGGCCGACCTCACGGAACTCGCCCCCCGCATCACCGTGCCGCTGCTCGTCGTCGACGGCGGCGAAGACGTCATCTTCGGCGTGACGAACGGGGCGCCCCTCGCCGAGGCGGCCCCCCGCGGCGATACCTGTCCGTCCCGCACGGCGACCACCTCCTCGGCAACGCCCGCCCCGACTGGCTGCCCCACCTCGCCGACTGGATGACCCGGGCCCTCACCGAAGCCCCCTGACGATCCGCGCCACCGGAAAGACCCTCCTCATCACCGGGGCCACAGGGGGCAGAGGACCCGGGACCGCACGCGCCCTCGCCGAAGGCGCCCGCGTCGCCGTCACCGGACGCGCCCGCATGCGGGACGACGCCGGCGCCGATCCAGGCCCGGCCGCCTCCGGACCCGGCGCGGATGCCGCCGGCCCCGAGGCCCGGGGGAGGGAGGCGGGGGTGAACAGGTAAGAAGCCTGATGGTTCGTCCGTATTCTGAGACGTCTCCGGAGTCTCCGCAGGCCCCGTCCGCATCACGCGGGCGGGGCCCGCGTCATGTGCGGGAAACACGGCGCGGACGGGTCTGTCACGGGTTGGTTGCGAACGTGTCGGGGGGCGGGAAGCGCGCTTGACGGTCGGGCGATCGGGATCTACCTTCACCTCAATGATTAGGACACTTTCCTAATAGTTAATCTTCCGGGTCGGAGAGGAGGCAGGTCATGAGCGCGCACATACCGGGCACACCGCAGCTTCTGCGCGCCATCAACGACCAGGCCGCGCTCCGCGCCCTGCTGGAGCACGGGCCGCTCACCCGGCCCGAACTCGGCGACCTCATCGGGCTGTCCAAGCCGACCGCGCACCAGCTCCTCACCCGCCTCAGGGAATCCGGGCTGGTCGTGCGGGAGGGACGGCGCGGGGGAGGGCCTGGCCCGACCGCCGAGGAGTACGGGATCAACCCGTCGGCGGCGCACGTGTGCGGGCTCGACATCACCCCCGGCCGGATCGAGGCGGTCGTCGCCGGGCTCACCGGCCAGACCGTCGGACGGTTCCGCCTGCCCAGCCCCTCGCGCGCCGGGGGCAAGGCCGCCGCCGAGGTCTCCACCGCCGTGGCGGGCGCCTGCGCCGCCGCCGGGATCGACGTCACCGGGCTGTCCCGGGTCGTCGTCGGCGTCCAGGGCGTCGTCGAACCTGAGACCGGCCGCCTCGGCTACTCCCGGCACCTGCCCGGCTGGCGCATCCCCGATCTCGCCGACCGGCTCCGCGCCGCGCTCGGCACCCGCGTCGAGATCGAGAACGACGTCAACCTGGCGGCGCTCGCCGAGGCCGCCCACGGCATCGCCCGCGGCCACGAGGACTTCGTCGTCCTCTGGGCGGGCTCCGGCCTCGGCATGGCGCTCGTGCTGGGCGGCCGGCTGCACCGGGGCGCGGGCGGCGGCGCGGGGGAGATCGGCTTCATGCCGGTGCCCGGCGCGCCCACCGCCCGCGAGACCGGCCGGTTCGCCCCGCACGGCCTCCAGGCCCTCACCGCCGGAGCCGCCGTCCGCACCGTCCTGCGCTCGCACGGCTTCCGCGGCACCGACGCCGCCTCGGCCGTCCGCGCCGCCGCGGCCCGCGAGCACGAGCCGGCCTCCCGCGACGCCCTGCGCGACGTGGCCGTCCGCCTCGCCACCGGCCTGGCCTCCGTCACCGCGCTCCTCGACCCCGCCCTCGTCGTCCTCACCGGGGACGTGCTGATGGCCGGAGGAGAGGCGCTGCGCCGCCACGTCGAACACGAACTGCACCGGTTGACCATCCCCCGGCCGCCGCTGCGCCTGTCCACCGTCGGACCCGACCCGGTCCTCACCGGAGCGGTCGAACACGGGCTCACGCTCACCCGCGACGAGCTCTTCGCCTCGACCGTGCCGCCCTGAACATGCGGAAGATCCCGCGTGACCCCCGAATCCCTTGCCCCTGTCCCGACCCCATTCCCCCTAGGGAGACAGCACTCATGACCGAGTTCACCGGAGCGAACACCGGCCTCCAGCGCCGCGACGTCCTGAAGCGCCTCGGCCTCGTGGCCGTGGCCGCGCCCGGCCTGTCCCTGCTGAGCGCCTGCGCGACGGGCGGAAGCAACGACGAGGGCGGCACCGACGTCAAGTCCGACGGCGACGCCAAGAACCCCTTCAAGGTCGACGGAACGCTGCCGCTCAACGTCGTCATCTTCAAGGGCGGCCTGGGCGACGACTACGCCACCCAGCTCCACGAGCCGATGTACGTCAAGGCGTTCCCCGAGGCGAAGATCAAGCACGAGGGCATCGTCGAGATCGGCAAGGCCCTCCAGCCGCGGTTCTCCTCCGGCACCGACATCCCCGACGTCGTCGCCAACTCCGGCACCGACCTCATGGACACCGGCGCCCTCGCCGAGGCCGGCCACCTCCAGGACCTCACCGCCCTGTGGGACGCCCCCTCGGTCGACGACGCCGCCAAGAAGGTCCGCGACACCGTCATGCCGGGCGCGATCGAGGCAGGTCTCGTCGCGGGCAAGCCGTTCCTGCTCCCGTACGTGTCCACCACCTACGGCCTCTGGTACGACGCCGAGCTCTTCAAGGCCAAGGGCTGGACCCCGCCGAAGACCTTCGACGAGTTCAAGACCCTCGCCGAGACCATCAAGGGCGCGGGCATCACCCCGTTCGCCTACGCGGGCAAGAACGCCTCCTACTACGCCTACTGGATGATCCTCATCTCGGCGGCGAAGATCGGCGGCAACAAGGTCCTGCTCGACATCGACAACCTCGTCGACGGCGCCTGGACCAACCCGGCCGTCGAGCAGGCCGCGGCCGCCTGGGCGGAGATCAACACCAAGTACTCCGACAAGTCCTACGAGGGCCTCATCCACACCGAGGTCCAGACCCAGCAGAACGAGGGCAAGGTCGCCTTCTACCCGTCCGGCTCCTGGCTGGAGAACGAGCAGAAGCCGTCCACCCCCGCCACCTTCAAGTACGGGCTCGCGCCGACCCCGTCCGTCACCGCCGCCGACGCGATGCCGTACGAGGCGGTCCGGGTCGCCGCCGGCGAGTACTACTTCGTCTCCGCCAAGGGCAAGAACCCGCAGGGCGGCATGGAGTACTTCCGCCAGATGCTGTCGAAGGAGGGCGCGAAGGGCTTCACCGAGAAGTCCGGCTCGCTCACCATCGTCAACGGCGCCGCCGAGGGCCTCACCCTCTCGCCCGGCCTGTCCTCGGTGTTCGCCGCCCAGCAGGCCGCGGGGCAGAACGTCGTGACGACCAGCCTGTTCGAGAACTGGTACAAGGAGCTGGAGACCGAGCTCCGCCGCCAGACCAACAACCTCATGTACGGCCGCAACGACGCCAAGACGTTCTGCGCCGAGATGCAGAAGGCCGCCGACAAGGCCAAGGAGGACGCCGGCTCCGACATCCAGACCCGGGCGTCCTGACCTTCCCCCAGAATTCCGGAGAACCAGCCATGCGGCAGGGTAGATATCCCTTCATCATCGGGTTCCTCGCGATCCCGGTGGTTCTGTACGCCGTCTTCGTGATCGGCCCGTACGTCCAGGCCTTCCAGATCGCGCTCACGAAGTGGAACGGCTACAAGGCGCCCGAGTACGTCGGACTGAAGAACTTCCAGGACCTCTTCGAGGACGAGGCCTTCACTTCGGCGCTCTGGCACCACCTGTGGATCCTCATCACCCTGCCGCTGGCGACCCTCGTCATCGCGCTGTTCTTCTCGTTCCTGCTGAACGTCGGCGGGGGCGCGGGCAAGACCGGCACGATGAAGGGGGTCCGGTTCTCCGGCTTCTACAAGGTGGTCTTCTTCCTGCCGCAGGTGCTGGCGGTGGCGATCCTCGGCGTGCTCTTCCAGGCCGTCTACCGGCCGAACGAGAGCGGCATGCTCAACGGCCTGCTCGCCAAGGTCGGGGTCGCCCCCGTCCAGTTCCTCAACGATCCCAAGATCGCCCTGTGGTCGATCATCGGGGTCGTCGTCTGGCAGGGCGTCGGCTTCTACGTCGTCCTGTTCTCCGCGGGGATGTCCGCCATCCCCAAGGACGTGTTCGAAGCCGCCGCCATCGACGGGGCGGGCCGCTTCACCCTCTTCTTCCGGGTGACGCTCCCGCTCCTGTGGGACACCCTCCAGGTCGGCTGGATCTACCTCGGGATCGCCGCGTTCGACATGTTCGCGATCGTCCAGGTCCTGTCGGTCGACCAGGGCGGCCCAGACAACTCCACGACCGTGGTGGCGCTGGAGATCTACCGCCAGGTCTTCCGCTACTCCGACCTCGGCTACGCCTCGGCCATGGGCGTCGTCCTGTTCTTCATGACCCTCACCTTCGCGGCGCTCACCCTGCGCGTCACCCGCCGCGAACGCATCGAGTTCTAAGGCGGCCGCGATGAAGACCAACGCAGCACAGACGAGCACGGACCTGCCGGTCGCCTCCGCCCGGCCCGCCCGCAAGGACTCCGCCCCCGAAGAGCGTCGCGGCGGGCTGTCCGGGGTGGCGTCGAGCGTGTTCAACGGCATGTCCCACGTCGCGCTGGCCATCTGGGCGCTGCTGGTGATCGTCCCGATCGTGTGGACGTTCGTCGCGGCGTTCAAGACCAACAGCGAGATCTTCGGCGACGCCTGGACGCTCCCGGCCAGCTGGCACTTCGACGCCTGGGGCCGCGCCTGGCGTGACGCGAACATCGGCCGCTACCTGCTGAACAGCATCTTCGTCGTCACCTGCAGCACGTTCCTGACGATGCTGTTCGGCTCGATGGCCGCCTACGTGCTGGCCCGGTACGAGTTCCGCGGCAGCAAGCTCGTCTACTTCATGTTCGTGTCCGGGATGATGTTCCCGGTCTTCCTCGCCCTGGTCCCGCTGTTCAAGGTCGTGCAGAACCTGCACGTCCACAACACCTACCAGGGCCTCATCCTCGTGTACGTCGCCTACTCGCTGCCGTTCACGGTGTTCTTCCTGACCGCGTTCTTCCGGACGCTGCCGACGTCGGTCGCCGAGGCGGCGTTCATCGACGGCTCCGGCCACATCCGCACGTTCTTCCAGATCATGATGCCGATGGCCCGCCCCGGCCTGGTCTCCATCACGATCTTCAACGTGATCGGCCAGTGGAACCAGTACCTGCTCCCGATCATCATCGTCCCCGCGGACCAGAACAAGTGGGTCCTGCCGCAGGCCATCGCCACCATCAGCACCTCGGCCGGCTACCGCCAGGACTGGCCCGCCCTGATGGCGGCGCTCAGCATGGCCATCATCCCGGTCGTCATCGTCTACATCATCTTCCAGCGGCAGATCCAGGCGGGCCTCACCGCAGGCGCCGTCAAGTAGCGCACCCGGCACAGGACACCCCCAGCGAAGCCCCGCCCGCGTACCGGGCGGGGTTTTCGCGCGTCCGGACCCTGTACCTTGTTGTGCAAGGATGTATGTCATGCCAGTTGGTGATCGGGCCGTTCAGCTCCGCAAGGGCGTGCTCGAACTCGGGATTCTCGCGGTGCTCGACCGGGAGGAGTGCTACGCCATCGAGATCATCGAGCGGCTCGGCGCGTACCCCGCGCTGGCCCCGACGCCCGGCACGGTGTACCCGCTGCTCGCCCGGCTGGACAAGGCGGGGCTCGTCGCCACGCGATGGGCCGAGGCCGCGGGAGGGCCGCCGCGCAAGTACTACCGGCTGACCGAAGAAGGCCGCGCCTCACTCGCGGAAGGCGCCGCGGCCTGGGTCGCGCTGAGCGGCGCGATGACGGAGATCCTCGGGGGAGGAAGATCATGACGGAGAACTACCTGCGCGCCGTGGGCGCGCACCTGGGCGGTCTGCCCGGCGCCGACCGCAGGCGCGCGCTGTCCGCGCTGTCCGCCCAGCTCGACGAACTCGCCGACGCCGGAATCGACCCGGCGACCGCGCTCGGCGACCCGGCGGAGTACGCGGCCCACCTGCGGGACGCCCTGGCCGGAGAGTCCCCGGAACAGGAGGCCCGCTGGCGCGTCCTCGGCCTGCCCGTCGAGACCCGCGGGCCGGTGAGCGCCGAGGTCCGCTCCCGGACCTGGGATCCGGCGAACCCCCGCCTGGTCGTCCCGCGCCTGTTCGGGCTCGGCTGGACCCTCAACCTCGGCGCGGTCGCGGTGCGGCTGGGCCTCATCCGCCCCGACGACGCGGGCGACGACGTCCTGGCCCGCATCCCGCGGCGCGAGGTCGGCCTCGCGCAGGCGGTGCCGGCGGCCATCGCGGGAGCGACGGCGACGGCCCTCGCCCTGGCATGGCGCGGCCTCCCGCCCACCGTGGCCTCCGGATTCGGCCTCAGCGGCAGGCCGCGAGGGGAGGCGTCCCGCTGGACGCTCACCGGAGCCGTCGCCCTCGGGGCGGTGCCCGCGCTCTGGGCCCAGCGAAGGGGCGTCCCCACCGAGGAGCGCCTCGTGCGCGCGGCGAGCGCCACCTCGCTCGCGGTGATCTCCGCGAGCGTGGTCGCGGCCACCGTCGCGCAGGCCCGCGCACCGCGCGGACGGTGGGGACTCCTCACCGCGGCCGCGCTGCCCGCCGGTGTCGCGGCCTCCCTCGCCGTCCTCGTCGTGCCGCTGCGCTCGGGCCTTCGCCGCGCCTGGCGCGAGGCCTCCACCCCGACGAAGGAGACGTCATGAATTCCGACCCGTCCGCGGTCCCGACACCCGTCCTGATCGCGCTCGGCGCCCTCGCCGCCGTCCAGCTCGCCCTCCAGGTCGCCTCCCTGGTCGTGCTGGCCCGCCTGCCGCGCGAGCGGGTCGTGTCCGGGCGGAAGTGGCCGTGGGCGATCGCCATCGTGCTGATGAGCCTGCTCGGCGTGATCGTGTTCCTCGCCGTCGGCCGCCGTCCCGCGCCCGCCGCCGACGCTCCCGCGCCCGAGCCGGCCGGCGACGGAGTCCGGCGCACGGTCCGGAGCCTCTACGGAGACGATCGATGACCGCGGCGATCGACGTCCGCGGCCTCGTCAAGTCCTACGGGGCACGCCGAGTGCTCGACGGGCTCGACCTGCGGGTCGAGCAGGGTTCGGTGTTCGGCTTCCTCGGCGCGAACGGCTCAGGGAAGACCACGACGCTGCGGATCCTCCTCGCCCTGGCGCGCCAGAGCGCCGGGACCGTGCGCGTCCTCGGCCGCGAGCCCGCCGATCCGCGGGTCCGCGCGCTGCTCGGGTACTGCCCCGACGTGCCCGGGTTCCCCGCCTGGATGACGGCCCGCGAGGTGATGGAGAGCAGCGCGAGCCTGTTCCGCCTGCCCGCCCGGACCGCCCGCCGCCGCACCGACGAACTCCTCGAACTCACCGGGCTCGCCGGCGTCGACTCCCGGGTCGGCGGATACTCGCGCGGGATGCGCCAGCGGCTGGGGATCGCCCAGTCGCTCGTCAACGCCCCGCAGATGCTCTTCCTCGACGAGCCGACCTCGGCCCTCGACCCGCTGGGCCGGCACGTCGTGCTGGAGCTGCTGAGCGAACTGCGCGGGCGCACCACGGTGTTCTTCTCCACGCATCTGCTGCCCGACGTGGAGCGGGTCTGCGACAGCGTCGCGATCGTCGACGGCGGCAGGGTCGTGGCCTCCGGGCCGCTCGCGGAGGTGCGCGCCGCCTACGGTGGAGTCCAGGGCCGCCTGCTGGTGGAGGTGGACGACGCCCCGCGCCTGCGCGAGGCCCTCACCGGCCTGCCCTGGGTGGCGGGCGTCGCCGACGACCTCGCCCCCGGCACACTCGTGCTGACGGTCGCCGACCTTGACGAGGCCGCGGTGCGGCTGCCCGCCGAGATCGCCGCCCTCGGGCTGCGCCTGCGCAGTCTGGAGCCGCGGGAGACCGGCCTCGAAGACATCTTCGTCGGCCTGATCGGAGCCGGCCGGTGAGCGCGGCCACCGCCCTCCTCCGCCTCCGCGCGCGGGAGATCGTCCGCACCTGGCGGATCTGGGTGCTCCCCGCCGTCGTGCTCTTCCTGGCGGCGTCCGGCCCGGTGCTGGCGAGGTTCACGAACGACCTCCTGGCCGCGGCGCTCGGCCCCGGCCAGGCCGCGGCGATCCCGCTGCCGGACCCCACCGCGCTGGACGCGAACGCCCAGTGGACGAAGAATCTCACCCAGCTCGTCGTGTTCGTGGTCGTCGTCATGGCCGCCGGGGCGATCAACTCCGAGGTCCGCTCGGGAGTCGCGGCGCTGACCCTGGTGAAACCCCCGTCCCGGACCGCCTACGTGCTCACCCACGCCGTCGTGCTCCTGGCGTTCACGGCCGCGGCCGCGCTCCTCGGCGCCCTCGTGTCCTGGGGCGTCACCTGGGCGGTCTTCGGATCGGCCCCCCTCGGCCCCGTCCTGGGGGCGACGGCGGTGTGGCTCGTGCTCGCCGCGGTCCTGATCACCGCGTCGCTCCTCGCGTCGGCGGCGACCGACGCGGTCGCGGGCGCGGCGGGCGTCGGCATCGGGGCCTTCTTCCTGCTCGTGCTGCTCGGCGTGGTGCCCGCGCTCACCGAGTTCACGCCGGCCGGCCTCGTCCCGGTGACGAACGCGCTGGCCATGGGCGCCCAGGCGGCCGACCGCACCCTGTGGTGGCCGGTCGCGACAGGGCTCCTGCTCGCCGGGGCCCTGCTCGCCGCGGCCACTGCCGTGTTCCGGCGCCGCGAGCTCTGACGGCCGAGGGGACGGTCAGCGGCCGAAGCGGGCGCGCAGGCCCCAGGAGGTCACCCGGAGCATGGACTCGGCGATCACCGAGCCGTCCATCTTGCTGGAGCCGTGGATGCGGTCGACGAAGGTGATCGGGACCTCCGCGACCCGCAGGCCGGCCCGGTGGGCGCGCAGCGCGAGATCGATCTGGAAGCAGTAGCCGCGCGAGTCGACGTCGTCCAGGTCGAGCTTCTCCAGGGTCTCGCGGCGGAACGCCCGGTAGCCGCCCGTCGCGTCGTGCAGCGGCATGCCGAGCATGAGGCGGGCGTAGGTGTTGGCGCTGCGCGAGAGGATCTCGCGGCGCTTCGGCCAGTTCGCCACCTCGCCGCCGGGCACCCAGCGGGCGCCGATCACCAGGTCGGCCTCCTCCAGCGCCTCCAGCAGCCGGGGGAGCTGCTCGGGCTGGTGGGAGCCGTCGGCGTCCATCTCGACCATGATGTCGTAGCCCTGCTCGATCGCCCAGCGGAACCCGGCCAGGTAGGCGGCGCCGAGGCCGTTCTTGGCCGTGCGGTGCAGCACGTGGACGTGGTCGTCGGCCGTGGCGATCTCGTCGGCGAGCAGGCCGGTGCCGTCGGGGCTGTCGTCGTCGACCACCAGAAGGTCGGCGCCGGGCACCGCGGCCCGGACCCGCGCGGTGATCAGGGGGAGGTTGTCCCGTTCGTTGTACGTCGGGATGATCACGACGATCGCGTTCATGCTGCCTCTCCGGAGCCTGTGTTCGAGGCCCGCCTCCGCGTGGTGAGCGCGAGGCCCACCCCGGTGACGCCGACCAGGGCGAGCAGCCATTCCGGCAGCCCGCCGAGGCGGTCACTGATGGTAACCGAGGTGCGCAGCGGCATGGAGGCCACCTGCACATCGGGGGTGAACTCGCGGGACTGGTCGACCAGCGTGCCGTCGGGGGCGACGATCGCGCTGATCCCGCTGGTGGCCGCGACGAGCACGGTGCGGTCGTGCTCGACCGCCCTCAGCCGCGACATGGCGAGCTGCTGCCAGGGCAGGCTGGTGTGCCCGTAGGTGGCGTTGTTGGTCTGGACGACCAGGAGCTTCGCGTCCGCGGCGTCGCGGACGATCCCGTCGTAGGCGACCTCGAAGCAGATGACGTCGCCGACGTGGACGCCGTCCATGGTGAGGATGTTGTCCTGGGTGCCGCGCGCGAAGTCGCGGGGCACCCTCTCCAGCCGGGAGATGATCTTGGTAAGGACGTCCCGGAACGGGATGTACTCGCCGAACGGCACGGGATGCCGCTTGGTGTAGTACTCGCCGGGGCCCGTCTCAGGGTCCCAGACGATTCCGCGGTTCTCCACCATCGTCCCGTCCGGGGTGGAGGTGAGGGCGCCGACGAGGACGGGCGCGCCGACCTCCTCGACGACCTCGTCGATCAGCGCGCGGGCCTCGGGATCGCCGTAGGGGTCGATGTCGCTGGCGTTCTCCGGCCAGATCACGAGGTCGGGCCGGGCCACCTCGCCCGCCCTCACCTGCGCGGCGAGCTCCCGGGTGCGGGCGATGTGGTTGTTGAGGACGGCCTGGCGCTGGCCCAGGAAGTCCATGCCGGACCGCGGCACGTTGCCCTGGATCACCGCCACGGTCGCGGTCTCGCCGCCGGTGCCGGAGCCCGTCGGCACGGCGAGTCCGGCGAGTGGCACCGCCAGGGCCCCGACGAGGCCGAGCGCGGCGGCGCGCAGGCCGCGGGCCGCGACCGCGAGGACCGCGAAGGCCAGCAGGGCGCCGGTGAGGGCGGTGGCGAACGAGACGAGCGGAGCGCCGCCGAGGGCCGCGAACGCGGTGAAGGGGGTATCGGTCTGGGAGAAGGCGAGGCGGGCCCAGGGGAAGCCGCCGAGCGGCACCCGGCCCCGCACCAGCTCCTGGGCGACCCACAGCCCGGCCACCCAGAGCGGCCACAGGCGGGTTCTGGCGACGTAGGCCATGGCCGCGCCCATCGGCGCGAAGTAGAGCGCCTCGACGAGGCTCAGGCCCAGCCAGACGTCGGTCCCGATGGGCCGCAGGCCCGGCAGGACGGGGACGAAGAAGAACAGGCCGCACACCAGGCCGCCCAGCGCGCCCGCCCACGGGCGAAGGCCCCGCAGCGCCAGCGCCAGGACCGCCACACCGACGGGGGCCAGCGGCCAGAGGCCCGACGGGCTGCCCGTGTCCGGCCCGAAGACGCTCGGCGGGAACGCGAGGCACATGATCAGGCCGGCGGCCGCGCACACCGCGATCCGCGCCGCCCGGCGGGGCCTCGCCGCGGCGTGCGGCCCCTCGGGCGCCTCTCGGGGCTCGGCCGTCAC
This sequence comes from Actinocorallia aurea, assembly GCF_054783995.1. Taxonomy (NCBI): domain Bacteria; kingdom Bacillati; phylum Actinomycetota; class Actinomycetes; order Streptosporangiales; family Thermomonosporaceae; genus Actinocorallia; species Actinocorallia aurea. The sequence continues at coordinate 266,565 of NZ_BAAGPQ010000015.1, read as the reverse complement.
CGTCTCCTGCGTCACACCATCTCCAGCGTTCCCGGCGCCCCTTGCAAAAGAAGGTACCGGCAAAGGACGCGGGCCCGGACATCCGTCGGGCCGGACGCGTCCCCACAGGCAGTGGAGGCGGTGTCCGTTGTCTATAGGATGCCCGAGCCCGTCGGGTCCGGTCTGGACCAGACGGCTCAAACTACCGGAATCCATTGCCCTGTCAAACATGAACCAGCAGTTCGGACACCGCACATCATCGGGGATGATGAAGACATGTGGCCGCTGCTCCTTCCACTCCTGTTCGTGCTCCTTCCGGTCGCCGAGATCTACGTGATCATCCAGGTCGGTCACGCGATCGGCGGCTGGTGGACCCTGCTGCTCCTGGTCGCCGAGACCCTCCTCGGGCTCTGGTTCGTCAAGCGCGAGGGCAAACGCGCGTGGTCGAACCTCAACGCGAACCTCTCCCAGGGCCGCATGCCCGACCGCGAACTCGCCGACGGGTTCCTCATCCTCGCGGGCGGCGTCCTGCTGATCGTCCCGGGCTTCCTCACCGACATCGTCGGATTCCTGTGCGTGCTGCCCTTCACCCGCCCCCTGGTCCGCAAGCCCCTCATGGCCTGGGCCGAGCGCCGCGCCGCGCGCATCGGCGCCACGGCGGGCTTCCCCGGCCCTGGCGGCCCCGTCTTCCCCGGCCAGGGCGACGTGATCCGCGGCGAGGTCGTCGAGGAGGACGACCGCCCCGCCCGGCCCCCCGTGCAGGGCGAGATCCTGCGCGGCGACGTCCTGCGCGACGACGACGAGGGCGACGGCCCCGGCCGCCGCTGATCCGCGCCGAGCGGACGCGCGCCGAGCAGCCGCGCGCCGAGCAGCCGCGCGCCGAGCAGCCGCCCGCCGGGCGGACGCGAAAGGCCCGCACCGCCGATCGCGGTGCGGGCCTTTCATCGGTGACTCGTTCTTCGTTCGCGGCTCGCGGGCTTCCGCGGGCTATGCGGTCTTTCGCCTGCCCGAGCGGAGGATCTCCAGGCGCTCGGCCAGGACCTCCTCCAGGTCCTCGATGGAGCGGCGCTCCAGGAGCATGTCCCAGTGCGTGCGAGGTGCCTTGCCCTTCTTGGCGATGGGCACCTCCCCGTCCATCAGAAGGGCGGGAACACCGCAGTTGCGGCAGTCCCAGGTCATCGGCACCTCGACCTCGGCGGCGAGGGTGACGCTGAACTGGTGGCCCTTCGGGCAGGTGTACGACACCTCCTGGCGCGGTGCCAGGTCGGTGTTCCTGTCGTTCTCATAGCTCGTCGCCCCGAGCCGGGTGCCGCGAAGTGCGCGCTCTGCCATCGAAAAACGCCTCCCAGACGGCTAGCGGTCCTGCTGTGACCAACGCTGGATACCGCTACAAGATTCCCGCTGGTCGCCTTTCCAACCCTGTCTGTTACCCTCCGGCCCCGCCCCAGAGGCCGCGTCCGGCCATGACCTCCCGCAACGCCTCCAGATCGTCGGTCATGATCCCGTCGACGCCCGCGTCGAGGAGTCGGTCCATCACTCCGCGTTCGTTGACCGTCCAGGCGTGCACGGCGAGGCCGACGGCGTGGGCCTGGGTGACGAAGGACGCGGTCGCGAACGGCAGCGGGCCGAGGGAGTGGGGGATCTGGGCGCAGGCCACCCCTTCGGCGGCGATGCGGGCGGCCCGGCCGCCGAGCCGGACGGCGGCGACCCCGCTGGGGCCGAGCGCGGTGCAGACGGGTTCGCGGGTGAGTTCGGCGGCCTGGGCCCGCGCCCGGGCGAGCCGGCGGGTGGAGAAGGACGTGATGCAGACCCTCTCCCAGGCCCGGGTGCGCTGCAGGACGCGGATCAGCGGGGTGATCGCGGGGTGGTCCTTGATGTCGATGTTGAAGCGGATCGAGGGGAACGACCCGAGGGCGTCCTCCAGGAGGGGGATCGGCTCGGTGCCGTGGATGCGGGCCTGGCTGATCCGCCGGTAGGGCAGCCGCGCGATCCTGCCGGGCTCGCCGGTGACCCGGGCGAGATCGGCGTCGTGGAAGGCCAGGAGGGCGCCGTCGGAGGTGGCCTGGACGTCGGTCTCGATGTAGCGGTAGCCGAGGTCGGCGGCGCGCTGGAAGGCGGCCATGGTGTTCTCTGGCGCGCCGAAGGCCCCGCCGCGGTGGGCGAACGCGATGGGGCCGTCGTGGTCGAGGAAGGCGTAGCGCATCGCCCTCAGTATGACTCGGACTTACTGTGTAAAGGCAGTGGCCCGGGTCACCCGGCGCGCCGTCAGCCGGCCCACTCGCGGCGGCGGATCTCCGAGAGCGCGACGGCCGTGGCCACCGCGACGTTCAGCGAGCCGACCCGGCCGACCTGCGGGATGTAGGCGACGGAGTCGGCCGCTGCCAGCAGGGCGGGGGAGCAGCCGTGGTCCTCGCCGCCCACGGCCAGGCACACGTTCCCCGCGAGATCGGCCTCGTGCAGCGGCTTCGCGTCGCCCGTCAGCTCCAGCGCGACGACCTTGAACCCCTGCGCGCGGGCCTTCTTGACGGCGTCGGCGACGGTCCCGGCGTGGTCCCAGGGGACGAGCCGGTCGGTGCCGAGCGCGGTCTTCTGCGCGTTCGGGTGGGTCGGCGGGGTCGCGTTGCCCGCCAGCCACAGGTGCTCGACGCCGAACACCGCGGCGGTGCGGAAGATCGAGCCGATGTTGAACGGCTGGGTGACCGATTCCACGAGCAGGCCGAGCCGCCCCTCGGTGGCCCGCCGCCAGGTGCGGTTCAGCCTTTTGACGTCGGTCGCGCGAAGCTGCCGGCGTTCAGGGGTGTTCACGGGCCTGGACCTCCAGGATGCGGTAGGACGAACGGGACGCGAGCCGGGACGCCGCCAGGCCCGACTCGGTGAGCCAGCGCTGGAGGGAGTCGCTCCCGAGATGCTTCTGGACGACCAGGTAGGCCCGGCCGTCGGCCGTCAGCCGCGACAGCCACGTCTCCAGCAGCTCGTGCAGCGCGGCCTTGCCGATCCGGATCGGCGGGTTCGACCAGATCACCGCGAAGCGCAGCGCCGGATCGAGCGCGTCCGGCTCGGTGAAGGACACGTTCTCCAGGCCCGCCGCGGCGGCGTTGCGCCCGGCCAGCTCCAGCGCCCGCCGGTTGACGTCGACGCCGTGGACCGTGGCGCCGGGGGCGCGCTTGGCGAGGGTCAGCGCGATCGGCCCGTACCCGCAGCCGATGTCCAGGAGATGCCCCTCCTGCGGCGGCGGGGGCACGGAGTCGAGCAGGATCCGGGTGCCGGCGTCGACGCGGTCGGGGGAGAACATGCCCCGATCGGTCTCCAGCCGCAGGTGCAGGTCGCGCAGCACCAGGTCGACGGAGGCCGGACGGCTGGACGTGCCCGGTTCGGCCGAGAAGTAATGATCCCCCACGGCCGCCAAGCCTAATGCCGTCGCGATACCCGCCCGACCTGCTGTGCTTCTTCGAGCCGGGTACTGGGCGCTTGAGGGCCCGGCTGCGCCGGGGCGCCCTGTACCCGGCTGTGTTCTTTGGGCCGGGTACTGGGCGCTTGAGGGCCCGGCTGCGCCGGGGCGCCCTGTACCCGGCTCAGGGCAGGCGGGAGAACCAGGTGAGGGACAGGGCGCCGCCCGCGAGGGCCAGGAGGGCGGCCAGGGCGGTGAACCAGGAGGTGATGTCCCGGCTTTCCGGCCGCCAGCCGAGGGAGGTGCCGATGCTCTCGTAGACCTCGGAGAGCTGGGCGGAGTCCTCGGCCTCGTAGGCGTGCCCGTCGGTCTGGGACGCCAGCGCGCGCAGGGTCGCCTTGTTGACGTCGACGGTCGTCGTCTCGCCCTCGATCGTCACGGTGCCGTAGGGGGTGCCGAAGGCGATCGTGGAGACCGGGATGCTCGCCGCCCGCGCCGCCGCGACGGCCGAGGAGACGGACCTGCCGTAGGTGTTGTCCCCGTCGGAGAGCAGGACGAGGTGGGCGGGCGGCGGGTCGGAGCCGTTGCCCGCGTCGAAGGTCTTGATCGCGGTGATCGAGGCGAAGACCGCCTCGCCGATGGCCGTCCGCCGGTCCAGGGCGATGTTGTCGATCGCGGTGAGCGCCGCGACCCTGTCGGCGGTGGGCGAGGCGACCACGTTGGCCGTCCCGGCGAAGGAGACGACGCCGACGTTGAACCGCCGGGGCAGGCTCTCGATGAAGGTCTTGGCCGACGCCTTGGCCGCCTCGAAGCGGGAGGGGCTCACGTCGGTGGCCTGCATCGACAGGGACACGTCGATCGCGACCATGATCGTGGCCCGCTCGCGGGGCACCTTCACCGTCGCGGCGGGCTGGGCGGCGCCGACGCACAGCACCGTCAGCAGGGTGAGGAACATCCCCGCCAGCAGGTGCTTGCGCCAGGCCGGGCTGCGCGGGGCGACCGCGCGCAGCGTCGGCAGGTTCGTGAACCGGACCGCCTGGCGGGAGCCGCGGCGCAGCAGCAGGAGGTAGGCGAGCAGCATCGCGGGGACGAGCGCGAGGAGCAGCAGCCACCAGGGCGACAGGAAGGTCATGCGCGCCCTCCCAGTCTGCGGCGGCGCAGGGCGAACCGGGCGATGTCGGTCACCCAGTCGCGGTCGGTGCGCAGCACGAGGTGGCCGGCGCCCGCGCGGCGCAGCGCGACGGCGTTCGCGGCCCGCTGGGCGGCGGCGGCCCGCCGGTAGTCCTCGGCGACGCGGGCGTTCAGCAGGAACTCGCTGACGGCCCCGGTCTCGGGGTCGGCGAACTCGATCATGCCGGTCGCGGGCAGCTCCAGCTCGCGCGGGTCGATCACCTCGACCGCGAGGACCTGGTGGCGCGCGGCCATCCGGCGCAGCGGCCGCTCCCAGTCCGAGCCGTCGAGGAAGTCGCTGATCACCACGCGCAGGCCGCGGCGGCGCTGGCCCCGGTCGAGCGCGGTGATCCCGCCTTCGAGGGTGAGCGGGCCGGGTTCGCTGGGCGCCTCGCCGACCTCGCGCAGCAGCGCGTACAGGCGGCTGCGGCCCGTGCGGGCGGGCCTGCGGCGCAGCGCGGGGCCGGTCATGAGGTAGGCGCCGACCCGGTCGCCGAGGCGGGTCGCGGTGAATCCGACGGCGGCGAGGGCGGCGACGGCGAGGTCGCGCTTCAGCAGGTCGGTGGTGCCGTAGTCCATGCTCGGGGTGAGGTCGACCAGGGCCCAGGCCTCGAGCTCGTGGTCGGCGACCACGTCGCGCACGTGCGGGATCGCGGTGCGGGCGGTGACCGACCAGTCCATGTGCCGGACGTCGTCCTCGCCCGGCTGGTAGGCGCGCGCTTCGGCGAGTTCGCTTCCGGGCCCCGGCAGGAGGCCGAGGTGCTCGCCGCCGAGCATCCCGTCGAGGCGGCCGGTCACCTTGAGTTCCAGCCTGCGGAGCCTGTCTTCGGGGATCCGCATCAGACCTGGCCGTGGTTCCACACGACCCGCGGCGGCGGCACGCAGGCCAGGACGCGGGCGACGAGCTCGCCGGCCGACACCCCGTCGGCGATGGCGTCGAAGGTCAGGACGAGGCGGTGCACCAGGACGTCGCGTGCCACGTCGTGGACGTCCTCGGGCAGCACGAAGTCGCGGCCGCGCAGCAGCGCGAGGGCGCGCGAGGAGGAGACGAGGCCGAGGGTCGCGCGGGGGCTCGCGCCGAACTCGATGAGCGGGGCGAGGTCGGGCATCCGGTAGGCGCCGGGCTGCCGGGTGGCCATGACGAGCCGGACGACGTAGTCGGCGACGAGTTCGTGCACCGACACCCGCTGGGCGGCCTTCTGGAGGTCGATCAGGGTCTGCGGGTCGAGGACCTGCTCGGCCGAGGGCGGGTCGACGCTCATCCGGCGCAGGATCGCCATCTCGTCGGCCGCGTCGGGGTAGGAGACGTTGATCCGCATGAGGAACCTGTCGCGCTGGGCCTCCGGCAGCGGGTAGACGCCCTCGGACTCGATCGGGTTCTGGGTCGCGAGCACGATGAAGGGGCTCGGCAGGGGATAGGTCCGGCCGGCCAGGGACACCTGCCGTTCGGCCATGACCTCCAGCAGCGCCGACTGGACCTTGGCGGGGGCGCGGTTGATCTCGTCGGCGAGGACGAAGTTGGCGAAGACCGGGCCGAGCTCCACGTCGAACGACTCGCTGGAGGGCCGGTAGATGCGGGTGCCGACGATGTCGGAGGGCACGAGGTCGGGCGTGAACTGGACGCGGGCGAACGATCCGCCGGTCACCTGGGCGAGGGAGGAGACGGCGAGGGTCTTGGCCACCCCGGGCACGCCTTCGACGAGGCAGTGGCCGCCCGCCAGCAGCGCGACGATCAGCCGCTCGACCATGTGCTCCTGGCCGACGATGACCTTCTTCACCTCGGAGAGCGCGCGCTCCAGCAGCGCGGACGCCTCTTTGGTCCCTTCGGTGACGGTCACACCAGCCCCTTCGCCCCGAATTCCACTGCATCGACTGACAAGACTGTCTCGACTGACAAGTCCGACCCTACGTGACTACCCGGTGCCCCGCCGCCGACACGGATGATCGCGTGCGGTTCGCGAGAGCGTTCCCCGCGGGCGTTATGGTCATGTCATGACAGCGCCGCCGCCGTCCCCGCCGTCACCCGGCCCGTACCGTCTGACGGGCGCGCTCCGCCAGACGCCCGCCGGGTACGTCTTCGGCGCGGTCGACGGCGTGGGGCGGGCCGTGCAGGTGGTGCTGCTGTCCAAGGGCGCCGCCGGGGACGCCGCGGCGCGCGACCGCTTCGCCGCGGCCGTACGCGGCGAGCGGGGCGGCCTGCTGTCTTACGACGTCTCCAATCCGGGTCCCTGGGCGGTCGGCGAAGGCGACCTGAGCGGGCTCCTGGATTCGGTCGAGCTCTCCGGCCAGGGCGGCGGACCGCCGCTGGCGCACCACTGGGTCGGCGCCGCCGAGCCCGCCTACCCGGTGACCGAGTCGGGCGTGCCCCCCGCGGGTTCGGGCGGCCCGTACCTGGTCTTCCCCCGCTACGCCGCCCGCGGCGCGGGCGCGGGCACGGGGCCGCGCCGCGACACGATGCTCTTCGGCGGCGTTGGAGACTCCGCCCGCGGCGGGAGCACCGGGCCGTGGGGGACGATCCTGGCGGCCGTCGCGGTGCTCCTGCTGCTCGCGCTGATCCTGGGCGCGGTCATCTGGTTGTGGCGCTCCCAGCCCGAAAAACTGCCTCCCGAGCCCGTCCAGACGACGAGCCCGACCCCGACGCCGGGCCAGACCGGCTCCCCGCAGCCCACCCCGGCGCCGACCCGGACGAACTCCCCGTCACCGGGCGACGAGGGCGGCCCGGGCCAGGGCGACCCGTCCGACGACAACCCGCTCTGACGCCCGCCGCCCGTCCCCCGTGACGGCGGGGCGGGGTTTCCGCGAAGATGTCGGCACCGCCCGCGGGCCGCCGCGGGGACGACCAGCGGGAGGCAGCCGGTGTACGTGGCCGCGATCGACCAGGGCACGACGTCCAGCAGGTGCATGGTCTTCGACTCCGCGGGCACCGTCGTCGGCGACGCCCGCCGCGAGTTCGCGCAGATCTTCCCCCGGCCCGGCTGGGTCGAGCACGACCCTGCCGAGATCTGGGCGTCGGTCCAGGAGTGCGTGGCCGAGGCACTGGAGCGGGCCGGGCTGGCGGCGGCGGAGCTCACCGCGGTCGGGATCACCAACCAGCGCGAGACGACCGTCGTCTGGGACGCCCGCACGGGCGAGCCCGTGCACAACGCGATCGTCTGGCAGGACACCCGCACCGACCGGCTGTGCAAGGAACTCGCCGGAGAAGAGGGCCCGGACCGCTTCGCCGCCTCCTGCGGGCTGCCCTTGGCGACCTACTTCTCCGGCCCGAAGCTGGTCTGGCTGCTGCGGGAGGTCCCCGGCCTGCGCGAGCGCGCCGAGCGCGGCGAGGTGCTGTTCGGCACCGTCGACTCGTGGCTGATCTGGAACCTCACCGGACGGCACGTCACCGACGTCACCAACGCCTCCCGCACGATGCTCATGGACCTGAAGACCCTCGCGTGGGATCCGGCCACCCTTGCGGCGTTCGGCGTCCCCGAGGCGGTCCTGCCGGAGATCCGCTCGTCGGCGGAGGTCTACGGGACGGGCAGGGGGGTCCTGGAGGGCGTGCCGATCGCGTCGGCGCTGGGCGACCAGCAGGCCGCCCTGTTCGGCCAGTGCTGCTTCGCGCCCGGCGACGCCAAGAACACCTACGGCACCGGCAGCTTCCTGCTGCTGAACACCGGGGAGCGCCCGGTCGCGTCCCGGCACGGGCTGCTGACGACCGTCGGGTACCGGATCGGCGACGCCCCCGCCGTCTACGCGCTGGAGGGGTCGGTGGCGATCACCGGGGCGCTCGTGCAGTGGCTGCGCGACAACCTCGGCGTCATCTCCTCCTCGGCCGAGGTCGAGGAGCTTGCCGCGACCGTCGAGGACAACGGCGGCTGCTACTTCGTGCCCGCGTTCTCCGGCCTGTTCGCCCCCTACTGGCGCTCCGACGCGCGCGGCGCGATCGTCGGCCTGACCCGTTTCGTGCACAAGGGCCACCTGGCCCGCGCCGTCCTTGAGGCGACGGCCTGGCAGACCCGCGAGATCGTCGACGCGATGAACCGGGACTCCGGCCACACCCTCAGCGAGCTGAAGACCGACGGCGGCATGGTCGTCAACGACCTGCTCATGCAGATCCAGGCCGACGTGCTGGGCGTCCCCGTCGTCCGGCCGCGCATCAACGAGACGACCGCTCTGGGCGCCGCCTACGCGGCGGGCCTGGCGACCGGCGTCTGGGCGGACAGAAGCGAGCTCGCAGCCCAGTGGAAGGCCGACCGCCGCTGGGAGCCGCAGATGCCCGCCGACCAGCGCGAACGCGAGTACGCCCAGTGGCTCAAGGCGGTCACCCGCACCTTCGACTGGGCCGACTGACCCGCGCGGGAGCCGGCCGGCGTCCCCCTGCGGCAACGGTCTCTCAGGTGCCGGGGAGCCAGGAGACCTTTCCGGCGAGGGCGACCCAGCCGACGAACGCCACGATGTCGATGAGGGCGTGCGCCACGAGCAGGGGCATCACGCGGCCCCAGCGGCGGTAGAGGAACGCGAAGACCACGCCCATGACGAAGTTGCCGAAGAACCCGCCGAGGCCCTGGTAGAGGTGGTAGCCGCCACGGACCGCGGCGCTCGTCAGGTCGGCCTTCCAACGGGACCAGCCGAGCTGGTCGAGCCGGTGGATCAGGTAGCCGAGGACGATCACCTCCTCCAGCACCGCGTTCTCGATCGCCGACAGCACCAGGATCGGGATCCGCCACCACACGTCGCCGAGCGTCGTCGGCACGATCGTCAGGTTCGCGCCCGCGGCGTTCGCGCCCAGGTACAGCAGCAGGCCCGAGCCGCCGATCGCGGCCGCAACGCCCGCGCCGCGCAGCAGGTCGAGTCCCCGCGGGACCCACGCGACGCCGAGGGTCCGGCCGATCGGCTCGGCAGAACGGGCCAGGAAATGGGCGACGAGGGCGACGGGCACCAGCGAGGACGCGATCGCGTAGAGCTGCCAGGACAGGCCCAGCCAGGGCCGTCCGGCGTACCGGTCGGTGACGAGCGAGGCGGTCTGCTCGGCGAGCCCCTTCTCCGCGGTGACCGAGCCGGTGAACGAGATCAGCGCCGCCAGAGCCGAAGCGCCCAGTGACAGGGCGAACACCAGCCAGATCTCCCGGGTCAGGGTCCGGCGGTCGGGGAGCAGCGCGGGCAGCTTGGTCTCGGCGGTCACGGCACCGATCGTCGCACGCTCTGCCTGCGGGAGCCGCACAGGGCGGCCCGGTGGCAGTAGAGTCCTGGAATGCGCCAAGATCCGGCATAGGTCGTTACAAGTCGAAAGTGGTCGAGCATGGACGATCCCCGGCCCGGCAGGGCGCTGCCGGCGGGTGTCTACCGGCTGTTCGCCGACGGCGGCAACGGCCGGACTTTGAACGTTCCGCTGCCCGAGGGTGCGGTGGTGTGGCCGGACCGGTCCTACCGCCGCGATCATCCGGTGACGCGGCCCGCGTTCTGGCTGAGCGACGCGCCCGTCACCGCCGACGTCTGGCGCAGCCTCGCCGCCGAGCACCGGTACTCGGGCCTGTGGCCGCTGCTGCTGGACGAGTCCGCGCAGCCGTGGGCGGCGGGCCAGGTCGCGCCCGAGCCCGAGGCGGAGATCGACGTCTACGAGCCGGCCCAGTTCATGACCGAGGTCTGGCAGGACATGATCGAGCCGCGGCTGCGCTACGGCGACGACTTCGACGACCTCGCCCCGTTCGGCAAGTTCTGCCCCGGCCTTGCCGCGCCCGGCGAGCCGATGGCCGAGCCGATGGAGGCCGCCGACTGGCTCGTCGGCCGCCTCGCCGACGGCCGCAGCACCCTTCTCGGGCTGGTCGCCGCGACCCGCTCCGCCGACACCCTCGCCGTCATGGGCTGGCAGGGCGCCCTGAACCACAACCCGTGGACCGCGCCGATGGCCGCCGTCGCGCGCGGCTGGGAGGACCGCTTCGGCGCGCGCCTCGTCCGGATCGGGTTCAACACGATGGACTTCAGCGTCGCCGCGCCGCCCCGCGACGCCGAGCACGCCGTGCACGTCGCCGCCGAGCACTGGGCGTTCTGCCCGGACGTCGTCGTCCAGGGCGCGGGCAGCCTGGAGGGCTACGCCGAGGAGCTCGTGGGCCGCAACGCCTGGTCGTTCTGGTGGGACTGACCCCCTGGGCGACGAGGCGGCCTCGGGCCTGACGGTCCCGGCCGGGCCGGGCCGTCAGCGCTCGCGGCCGCGCGGCTTCAGGGGGACCTTCGGCAGGGCGGGGGCCGGGACGCGCGGGCCGTCGTAGCCGTGCACGACGCCCAGGGAATCGCCGGTCATCCAGGCGTCGCGGGCCGCCGCGATCTCCGCCCCGGTGCGGCCCACGAAGTTCCACCACATCACCAGCTTCTCCTCGAACGGGACACCGCCCAGCAGGAGGAACCGGGCCGCGGAACCCGCCTCGACCGGCACCTCGTCCCGGCCGCAGCCGAGGTAGAGCAGCCGCCCCACGGGCGCTTCGGCGCCGTCGATCCGGACGTCGCCGGTCATGGTCAGCACCGCGTACTCGAAGTCGTACTCCAGCGGCAGCCGGGCTTCGCCGCCCGCCTCCACGGCCACGTCCACGCCGGTGATCGGCGTGAACACCTCGCCGGGTGAGACCACGCCGTCGAACTCGCCGAGGAACACCGTCGCGCGCAGGCCCGGCGCGGTGACCACCGGCAGGTCGGTGTGGTGGGCGAACGCGGGCGCCTTGTGCCGCGCCGAGTCCGGCAGGGCCGTCCACAGCTGCGCGCCGTGCAGGATCGGCCGATGCGGCGCCGGGGACTCCTCGGAGTGGGCGATGCCCCGCCCCGACGTCATCAGGCCCAGCTCACCGGGCCGGATCGTCGCCAGGCTGCCGAGGCTGTCGCGGTGCAGGACATCGCCCGCGTGCAGCCAGCTGACGGTCTGGAGGCCGATGTGCGGATGCGGCGGGACCTGCATGCCCGGCTCGTTCGCGACGTCGTCGGGCCCGTAGTGGTCCAGGAAGCACCACGCGCCGACCATGCGGCGGCCGAACGAGGGCAGCAGCCGCCGCACCAGCGTGGTGCCGCCCAGCATGACCTCCTTCACCGGCAGCAACTCCCGGACGGGCGTCGCCTTGACGTCGGCGGTGCCGCCGGTGGCGACGGGCTCGGGCGCGATCTCCAGATTGCTCATGGCCTCAACGGTATCGGCCGGATCCGTCCCCCGAAGATCGCCCCAAGTGATCGGGATTGTTCCGCGGGCGGCAGGGGATACCCTCTTCGCCGCAGGTCGGCCGGGGGAAGACAGCTCCCGGGCGAGGTGGAGTGACGGCCTAAGGAGCGGGCGATGGAGGCGGAACACACCGGGGGCACGGACCTCCGGCGGGAGGTCGCCGGCCTCTGGCGGCTCGGCTCCCTCATCACCCGCCCGGTCCGCGAACTCGGCCGGGACCTCACCGTCGGCGTCGCGCGCACCGGCCTGGAACGCGCCCTCGACCTGCCCGCCGTGCGCGTCCCCGTCGAGCGGGCCGCGCAGACCGCGGCGCAGCGCCTCGCCATCACGATCGCCGAGCAGGCCGCGGCGCAGCTCGCCACCGCCGCGGGCGGCAACGCCGTCACCGGCGCCGCCTACGGCGTCACCGCCACCGCGCTGGCCGTCGCGGGCCAGGCGGCCGGGCACCCGCTGTCGAAGGCCGCGCGCCGCCTCGCGCTGCGCAACCCGCTGACGACGCGAGCCGCCTCCACCTGGGTCGGGATCACCGAGCGGGCCGCGGGCAGCGCGCTGGCCAGGACCGCCGTCGACACCGCGCTCGACTCCGTCACGGACGTGGTCGCCGACGTCGTCATGGACGTGGTGATCGAGGTGGGGCCGGAACTCGCCCTGGAGGTCGCCGAGAACATCGCCAGGCACGCGGCCGAGGAGGTGGCGTCGCGGCTCGTCGGAGCAGGGATGCTGCCTTCCGCGGCGGTCGGCTGGGCCGGCGACGTGGCGCGCAGCGAGCCCGTCAGGGTGGTCGTGGAGCTCGCCGGGTCGAGCGGGCTGGCGGAGCTGGCCGGGCGCGGCGCGTCCGGCGCGGCCTCCTGGGCGGCGGGCACCGAGCTGGGGCGCGCGCTCACCGAGATGGCCGAGGACGTCGCGCGCACCGCGCTGCGCGAGCGGATGAAGGACAGCGCCCGCGAGTCGGTGCGCCTGGCCTGGACGGGCGCGGTCGGCGTGCTGCGCGGCGAGCCCGTCCCGGCCGCCGCCGACGGCACGGTCTCCCGCGCGACCCGCCGGATCACCGAACTCGTCGTGGGCGGGCCCGCGGGCGAGGCCGCCGCCGCGATCGCCGTCCGCGTCACGCTGCGCACCGCGCCCGCGGCGGTCCCGAAGCTCGCCGCGAGCGCCGCCAGGAGCGGCACCCAGCGCGCTCTGCGCCTGCTGGGCTGAGCCGCCTCGGGCCGCCTCAGGCGGCCTTGGCCTCGCCGCGGCCGAGGAACCCCGCCGAGGCGGTCATCAGCGCGGCCATCGCGGTGATCACGCCGAACGAGACCGGGAGCGAGGTCGCCGAGGCGAGGCCGCCGACGAGGGCGGGGGAGATGAGCAGGCACGAGTAGGTGATCGTCGCGACGGCGGCGACGCCCTCGTTGGGCGCGTCCGCGGCCCGTCCCGCCGCGGCGAACGCGAGCGGCACCACGACGGCGATGCCGAGGCCGATGAGCGCGAAGCCCGCGATCGCCGGGGCCGGCGCGCGGCCCGTCACCACGAGCACGCCGCCCGCGACGGCCATCACCCCGCCCAGCCGGACCGTGCGGACCGTGCCGAGCCGGGCCACGACCGCGTCGCCGACGAGCCGGCTCGCGGCCATCGTCACCGCGAACGCCGTGTAGGAGGCCGCGGCGATGCCAGGCTCGGCGCCCACCACGTCGCGCAGGTAGACCGCGCACCAGTCGGCGGTGGCGCCTTCGGCGAAGACCGCGCAGAAGCCGACGAGGCCGATGCCGAGCAGCCCGCGCTCCGGCAGTGTGAACCGGGACGGTTCGGCCTCGCCGGGCGGCGGGTCGGGCAGGCCGCGCCCGGCGGCCAGGGCGAGCAGGACCAGGACGCACGAGGCCGCCGCGAAATGGGTGCGCGCGTCCATCCCGGCCGCCGCGGCGAGCGCGCCCGCCCCCGCGCCTACCAGCGCCCCGACGCTCCACATGCCGTGCAAGCCCGACATGATCGGCCTGCCGAGGGACCGCTCCACCTCGACGCCGAGGCCGTTCATCGCCACGTCGCACACGCCGCCGAGCACGCCGTAGGCCAGCAGCAGCACCCACAGGACTGCGAGGTCGGAGGCGAGCGGGGGCGCGGCGAGGGAGAGGGCGAACAGCAGCGCCGTCGCGCGGGCCACGGTCCGGGCGCCGCGCCGGTGGATGAGGCGGCCGGTGAGGGGCATCGCGAGGAACGCGCCGCACGCGGGGGCGAGGAGCGCGAGGCCCAGCCCGCCGGCGCCGGCGTCGACCCTCTCCTGGATCCACGGGATGCGGGTGGCGAACGAGCCGCCGACCGCACCGTGCAGGGCGAACACCGCCGCGACCGACATCCTGGGTGACCACATGGGCGCCCATATTAGGTAAGTTTGTTAACTATTGGAAGGCGGGCCGTGGCGCCGGATCGCGGGGGCGGGGCGGATGTTGCCTTTTATGACGGTTTTTCCAGGTCGCAGGAAGTGTCACCAGACATAGTCTGATTAGGCAACAAAATGGAACCTGAGGAAAAATGACCGTGGGAAATGGCGTTGTAAGGGCGCGCGGTTTAAGGTCTCCAACGTGCAGTCGAACCCCCCGCTCTGCCAGGCGCCTGAAGAACTCGCCTTCGTGCGCGCGCACACGCGCCTGAGACCCGTCCCGTTCCTTCCCGAAATGGTGCTCCACCAGGCCGATGATCCCTATGGGCTCTGGGAGCGCACCGAAGACACCGGCCTGCCCTACTGGGCCTTCGCCTGGACCGGCGGGCTCGCCCTCGCCCGGCACGTCCTGGACCGGCCCGAACTCGTGCGCGGCCGCCGCGTCCTCGACTTCGCCTCAGGCTCCGGCGTCGTCGCCGTCGCCGCGGCCCTCGCGGGCGCCCGCGAGGTCGTCGCCGCCGAAGTGGACCCGTACGCCGCGGCCGCGGTCACCGCCAACGCCGAGGCCAACGGCGTCACCGTCACCGCGGTCTGCGCCGACCTCCTCGAAGAGGTCGCCGATGAGCCCCATGAGCACGAACGCAGTGACCTCGTGCTCGCCGGAGACGTCTTCTACGACAAGGCGATGTCCCGTAGGGTCGAGCCGTTCCTCCGCGCGAACGCCGGACGCGGCGCGCTCGTCCTCGTCGGCGACCCCGGACGCCGCTACCTGCCGCGCGGCAGCTACACCGCGCTCGCCCGGTACGACGTGCCGGTGAGCCGTGCGCTGGAGGACGCCCGGCACAAGCGGACCACCGTATGGCAGGTCCCGGCTTAACGAGGAGGCCACGATGGCCGACGAGGAGGCGTTCCGGCACTTCGTCGCCGAACGCTCCCCGGCGCTGCTGCGGCTGGCCTACCTGCTCACCGCCGACCGCGCGGGCGCCGAGGACCTGGTGCAGAACGCCCTGGTCAAGGCGTATCTTCGGTGGAAGCGCATCGAGACGAACCCGGAGGCCTACGTGCGCCGGATCCTCGTCACCGTCGCCGCGGACGAGCACCGCCGCCCCCACCGGCGGTACGAGACCGCGACCGAGGCGCCGCCCGAGCGCCCCGGGGCCGATCCGTTCGATTCCGTCGACGGGAACGTGCGGCTGCGCGCCGCGCTCGCCGCCCTGCCCGCGGGCCAGCGCGCCGCGGTGGTGCTGCGGCACTGGGTCGGCCTGGAGGTCGCCGAGGTCGCCGAACTCCTCGGCTGCTCGGCGGTCACCGTCCGCAGCCAGACCATGCGCGGCCTGGAGAAACTCCGCGAAGCCTACGGCACGGTACGGGACGACGCCCATGGATGACCGCACCCTGCTCGACCTGCTCGCCGACGACGCGCCCGGGCCGTCGGCGTCCCTCGCCGACGCCGTCCTCGGCGAGGTCCGGCGGGTCCGGCGCAGGCGCCGCGTCACCGTCGCGGTGTCGTCGGTCGTCGCCGCCTGCGCCGCCGCGGTGCTCCCGCTGCTGTGGGTGCAGCAGTCCTCCGAACTGCACACCGCATCCGCCGCACGCCCCGACGCGGCCTCCCACGAGAAGCCGGCGAGCATCGCGCCCGATGCCCCCCTGGACGACGGGCGGAACGGCGATGGGCGGAACGGCGACGGGCTGAACGGCGGCGGGTTGAACAACGAGGTGGCCAAGGACGCGGGGAGCCTGGCGGAAGACATCGCCCCCGCATACGCCGCCGCGCTGACGGCGCTGCCGCGCACCGAGGCGAGCGGGCCCCTCACCGTCTTCGAC
Source organism: Actinocorallia aurea (assembly GCF_054783995.1). Classification (NCBI taxonomy): domain Bacteria; kingdom Bacillati; phylum Actinomycetota; class Actinomycetes; order Streptosporangiales; family Thermomonosporaceae; genus Actinocorallia; species Actinocorallia aurea. The sequence goes on along the minus strand of NZ_BAAGPQ010000015.1, from coordinate 250,668 downwards.
GCCTTCTGCGCGGACCGGGAGTCCTGCGGTAGGGAGAGGCTTCCCCAGGCCTTCAAGACCGCGCTGGCGGCCCTCGTGCCGTCGCTGGCCTTCACTCGCGACGAGACCGACCGCGCGGCGGTCCGGCTCGGCGCCGCCGTGCCGGACGGAGAGCGGCTGCTGGTCTTCGTGAACGGCGAGCCCGTAGGGGTCCGCCCCGCCGCCGACGGCACCTGGACGGTCGGCTGAGCGCGCTCAGGCCAGCAGGTCCCTCGCCCGCATCAGGGCGAAGCCCAGAAGGTTCAGGCCCCGCCAGCGCGCGGGCGCGGACGCGTCGGGGGCGTCGGCGGCCAGGCCGATGCCCCAGATGCGGTCGAGCGGGCTGGCCTCCACGAGGACCCGGGTGCCCGTCCCGAGCAGATGCGCCCGCAGCTCCGGCGTCGCGCCGAACTTGGCGGCGCTGACCCGCGTCACGAGATCGAACCTGTGCTCGGCCCACACGTCCTCGTCGAACCCGCGGACCTCGCGGCCCGCCGACTTGGCGTCGCGCGGATGCCCGGCGGCCATCACCTTCGCCAGCGCCGCGTCGTCGCCGAACAGCCGCGCCTTGCCCGCCATCATCGCGTGCTCCGCCGAGGGATAGCGGACCCCGTCCAGCTCGAACGCCCCCTGCCACCACTGCGAGAACACGTGGTTGCCGCTCGCGTTGGGCGTGTGCCCCCAGAAGTACACATACCGGAGCCTCGCGCCCTCCGCCTCCAGGCGGCGCAGCGAGGGGAGGTCGAGGGGGGAGGTCACTCAGGTCCTTTCAAGGTCCAGCCCGGGGCGTTGACGGTCAGGCGCAGGGTCTCCGGGGTCGCCTCCCCGAGGCAGTGGCGGCACACCGGGACGGTGTCGGCCACCTGGCCGCAGGTGTGCGTCGCGGTGACCGGGGGGTCGCCGTCGATCCAGTGGTCGCCCCAGTCGCGCAGGGCGGTGAGGACGGGCGCGAGATCGCGGCCCGCTTCGGTGAGATGGTACTCGTAGCGCGCGGGCCGCTCCTGGTAGAGGCGGCGGGTGAGGACCCCCGCGGCCTCCAGGGAGCGCAGGCGCGTGGTGAGGATGTCGCGGGACGCGCCGGTGTTGCGGGCGATCTCGTCGAACCTGCGGTTGCCGAACATGATCTCGCGGACGGCCAGGAGCGCCCAGCGCTCGCCGACGATCTGGAGCGCCCCGGCGATCGAGCAGGGGCGCGCGGTGCTGCTCATACCCTCCAGGTTGCCATATCCAACTCACTCGTTCGAGGGAGTCACGGCGGGGGTCCGCGCTGTTAGCCTGCGCGGAGGGGCGCGGGGAGCCGCCCCGGGTGATCGCCGCGGGGGGCCGGATCATGGGGCGCTGGAAGACCGTTGCCGCTTGGGTGCTCGTCACGCCCTTCGCGCTGTGGGCCGCGGTGCGGCTGTCCGGATGGGAGGGGTCCTTCCGCTGGGTGCAGCTCGTCTCGTTCACCCCCTATGTCGCGGCGGCGGCCGTGGCCGCGCCCGTCGTCGCCCTCGTCCTGCGGCGGCGCGCCCCCGCCCTCGCGGGGGCCGTCTCCGTCGCGGTGCTCGCCGCGCTCCTCGTGCCCCGCGTCCTGGCGGACGGCGAACCTGCGGCCCGCGGGCCGGAACTGCGGATCCTGGCGGCGAACCTGCTGCACGGCAGGACCCCCGCGAGCGACGTCCTGCGCCTCGTCCGCACCCTCGACATCGACGTCCTCGCCCTGTCGGAGCTGCCACCGCACGCCAAGGAGGCCCTGGAGAAGGCGGGCATCCGCGAGTACCTGCCGCACGCGCAGGACGGCACCAACGACACCACGCTCTACTCGGCCCGACCGATCGGCGTGCCGGGACCGTCCCCGGCGGGCGCGGTGCGGGCCGAGATCACGGTGCCCGGCGCGGCCGGACCCGTCGAGGTCGTCGCGATCCACACCTGCGCGCCGCTCTACCCGGGCCTCGACCAGTGCTGGCGCGACAGCCAGGCCGCGCTGCCCGCCGCCACGCCGGAGGGCGCGGTGCGCATCCTCGCCGGCGACTTCAACGCCACCCTCGACCACGCGAGCCTCCGCGCCGTCCTGGCCACCGGCTACCGCTCCGCGGCCGAAGCGCGCGGCGCGGCCCTGCACCCCACCTGGCCCGCCGACGGCCGCCCCGTCCCGGGCATCGCCATCGACCACATCCTCGCCGACCCCCGCGTCGCCGTCCTCGACTACGCCGTCCACGCCCTCCCGGCCAGCGACCACCGCGCCGTCTTCGCCCGCCTCCGCCTGCCATGAGCGGTGAGGCCACCCTCCCGCTCGCCGTCCCGGGCCGGTTTGTCATGATCGGTCTATGACGCTGCGTGTGGTCCTCATCGGATACGGGCTCGGGGGTGCGGCCTTCCACGCCCCGCTCATCAGCTCGGTGCCGGGGATGATGCTGGTCGCCGTCGTGACGGGCGACCCCGAACGGCAGGAAGCGGTCAGGCAGCGGTACCCCGGCGTCGCGGTGCTGCCCGACGCCTCGGCGGTCTTCGCCGAGCCGCAGCACTGCGACCTCGTCGTCGTCTCGACCCCCAACCGCACCCACGTCTCGCTCGCCACCGCGGCGCTCAAGTCGGGCCTTCCGGTGGTCGTGGACAAGCCGGTCGCCGTGACGTCCGCGCAGGCCCGGGAGTTGGAGTCGTACGGGCCGCCCGTCTTCCCGTACCACAACCGCCGCTGGGACGGGGACTTCCGGACGGCCCGCAGGCTCATCGCCGAAGGCGCCCTCGGCAAGGCGCACCGGTTCGAGTCGCGCTTCGAACGCTGGCGCCCCGAGGTCGCCGAATCCTGGAAGGAATCGCGCGACCCCGCCGACGCCGGCAGCATCCTGTACGACCTCGGCACCCATCTCGTCGACCAGGCGATCTGCCTGTTCGGGCCGCCCACCCACGTGTACGCCGAAGTGGACACGCGCCGGGAGGGCGCCCAGGTCCCGGACGACGTCTTCCTCGGCCTCACCCACGAGGGCGGCGTCCGCTCCCACCTCTGGATGAGCGCCACCGCCGCCGACCTCGGACCCCGCTTCCGCGTCCTCGGCAGCGAGGCGTCCTACGTCATCCACGGCATGGACGGGCAGGAGGCCGCCCTGCGCGCCGGGCGCACCCCGCGCGAACCGGGCTGGGGCCAGATGCCGCCCGAGAGTTACGGCCTGGTCGGCGTCCCCGGCCGGGCCCGCCCCGTCCGCACCGACCCGGGCGCCTACCAGGAGTTCTACCGGGGCGTCGCCGCCACACTCCAGCAGGGCGCCCCGCCGCCCGTCAGCATGGCCGACGCGATCGCCGGCCTGGAGGTCATCGAAGCCGCCCTCCGCTCCGCCGTCGGCAGATGACCGCGGCGCCCGAGTGGGCCCCACGCACCAGAGCTGACTTCTAGGGCGGGACCCTCCGGTCCCGCCCCGCATCCTGCGCCGGACAGCCGGATCAGCGGTCTGGCCCCCGCGCTCCCCAAGCGCCGCTGCACGAGCGGCTCGGCCTCTTCGGGCGGGAGCGGTGACGCCCGCCCCTGGTCAGGCTTCGCGCTCCGAATGGCCCGCCGCGCCGGTCGCGGCGGACCCGTCGGCGGGCTCGGCCGCGTCCGGACCGGTCCCCGCGCCGGAGACGGGCGAGCCCGCGCCGCCCTCCCCTCGGTCCTCGCCCTGACCGGTCCCCGTGCCGGGGTCTGCCGCGTCGGACGGGCTTTCGGCCTCAGGGCTCGCTTCGGGGGAATCGTCGGCAGCGGCCCCCGCGGCCTCCTCGGCGGCGCCGCGGCGGCGGTCGACGATGATCGCTCCGGCGATGACCGAGACGATGGCCAGCGCCGGGACGAACAGGGCGATCGCCTCGGTGGCGGAGTGATCGGCGAGAATCATGACCGAGACCGTACATCGGGACGTTCCCGGGTGGCACGGTCAACGCGCTGGGTGCCCCATCCGAGGGCCAGGACGAGCGCCAGCGAGCACCCCAGGACGACGAGGGAGGCGGCCCCCCACAGCCAGCCCGGCACGTCGGTCTTCAGCTCGCGCTGCAGGACGAGCTTCTCCGACTGGGCGGGCCGGGTGAACGACGGCTCGGCCGGCATCGCCTCCGCGCCGATCGCCGGGTCCTTCGGCAGGTAGATCGGCACCGCCGACAGCTCCCGCCCGTCGTGGATCCGGATGAGGGTCTTCCATTCGCCGTCCAGGGGCATCGGCGTCGTCGTCCGGTAGGCGGCAGGACCCGTCTGCTCCAGCGTGTCGACGTGCAGGTCGCCGCCCTGCCACGCCGTCACCTGCACCCACGCGGGATCGTCCACGGGACGGCTGAGGGTGATGGCCGCGTTGCCGTCGGGGGCGATCTCGACGTGCGCCGACAGGTCGTCCGGCACCGTCGCGATGAGCCCGTTGGCGGCGCCCCCGGCGATGACCAGCAGCGCGCCGGCGAACAGCCCCCGGGCGACCGCGGGCCGCGGCAGCCGCCCGGCCAGCCCCTCGGCGAGCAGGACGCCCAGGACCGCCCCCGCGAGGCCCCCGGCGACCGCCATCGCCACGCCCTCCGGCACGAGGTCGGGCGTCCAGGCGAGCCGGTAGGCGACCCCCGTCCACGCGTACTCGGCCGCGAACCCCGCGGTCCCGATGACGAGCCCGGAGACGATCGCGAACGCGTAGGTCCGCCGGATGAGGAACAGCGCGACGACCTCGACCAGGAGCGCCTCGGCGAGGTACATCGGCACGGCCGCCGTCAGCTCGCCGATGACCGGGCCGACGAGCAGCGAGACGCCGCCGCGGACCAGCAGGTAGAACGCCGCGGCCATGAGCGCGCCGCCCCGCCCGACCCACAGCCGCGCGACGACGAGCGCGCCGCCCGCCGCGAGCGCGATGAGGAACGGCTGGTTGACCAGCCGGAACTGCGGGACGCCGAAGTCGAACTCGGCCTGGAACACCGACAGGCCCACGAGCAGGCCGCCCGCCATGCTGCCGCGCCGGATGTAGGCGATGACGCCGTTGCCGGGCGACCCCGCGGCGCGGCCCTCCCGCTCCAGGATCATCATGCCGACGAGCGAGAGGCCCGCGCCGCCGATGAGCATGAGGTGGGTGGGGCCCCAGAGCGTCACGTCCTGGCCGAAGATGCGGTGCCACACGTCGTCGAGCGGGAAGCCGAGCAGCGCGTAGAACCCGGCGCCGGCGACGAGCGCGCCGCCCGCCGGGACGTACCAGTCGCGCGTGATGCGCAGCGGGGCCGGGCCGGGCTTCTCGCGCAGCGGCAGCACGAGGGCGAGCACGCCCGCGGCGAAGATGCCGAAGAGTCCGATGAGGATCGGGTAGTGCGCGATGTTCGCCAACGGGCCTTCATCACGCCCCCGGGTGATGTGTAGGGATATATCCCAGTACATCCCGAGCAGTGCGGTGAGCAGCGACACCAGCGAGACCATCGACGGCAGCGCCGCCCAGCCCGGGATGCCCAGCTTCCCGTTCCGGCCGGCCACCGCCGCGGCCTTCGTCAGTGCGGTGAGCCTGCCCGTCCGGTGTCCCCAGCCGAGCGCGAGCAGGGCGACGGCGAACACCACGCCCGCTCCGCTGGCGATGAACACCTGGTCGAGCGCGGCGCCTCCGGCCGGCTTCAGTTCCTCGGCGAGAACGTTCACGTCCCTCTCCTCATCGCTGCGGGGTCCTCGGCACCGTAACGCATCAGTTCCCTATGTGTCATTAGAGAATGTCTCGTTCTGGAGGAAACCAGTGCGCGATGTACACCACACTCGCGAACCCGCCGGAAAACCCGATGCGCGAGGGACGCACGGGGTGGTGGTATGGGCCCCGTGACGGAACTGCACCTTTTCGACATGGACGGCACGCTCCTGCGCGGCACGACCGCGAGCCTTCAGATCGCCGGGCTCCTCGGGATCACCGCCGAACTCGCCGCCTTGGACGCCGACCTCGGCGCCGGGCTCATCGACTCGCCGGGCTTCGCCGCCCGCGTCTACGCCCTGTGGCACGAGCTGACGCCCGACCACGTCGCCGAGGCCTTCGCCGCCTCGCCCTGGCTCACCGGGATCACCGAGGTCTGCGCCGACATCCGGGCCCGCGGCGGCAGGACCGCCGTCATCACCCTGTCGCCCGACTTCTTCGCCGACCTCCTGCTCGACGTGGGCGTCGACGAGGTCGTCGCCTCACGCTTCCCCGCCCTGCCCTTCACCACCCCGCTCGACCCTGGGGGCATCCTCGGCCCCGAGGCGAAGGTGCACGCCGCCGAGGAACTCCGCCTCCGCCACGCCCTGCCCGTCTCCCGCGTCGTCGCCTACGGCGACTCCTACTCCGACGCGCCCCTCTTCCGCCACCTCGCCCACACCGTCGCCATCAACGCCGACCACCACCTCGCCGGCATCGCCGCCCTCTCCTACCGGGGCGACTCCCTTCCCGAGGCCTACGCCCTCGCCCGCACCCTCCTGGACACCGCGCACGCCTGACACCCCGAGCAGCCGCCAGGTGCCGGTGCCGCCGAAACCGGCGTCGCGCGTCAGCGCGCGGGCACGTCAGCCGCCGGCTCGGGTGGGCGGCACGGGCGCAGAAAAAGACGGGTCGAGCCGACCACGCGCGGTGATGTCCGGAGACTGCTCGGCGCTCCGCTCCGGCTCGCCGCCGTCCGGGACGGGGCGGGGTGTGGGGGCCGCGTCAGGCGAGGAGGCGGTCGCGCAGGGCCTTGGTGTCGGTGGGGGTCCAGCCGTGGGCGTTGAGCCAGGGCAGGGGGCCGCCGTGGGACGTGTCGAGGCCGGACAGGAAGCGCTCCATGACGTCGGAGCGCGGCTCGTGCGTCTCCTTGGCGCGGCCGCTCAGGCTCTGGCGGTAGGTGTCGGAGGCCAGGAGGCGGCGCAGGATCGCGTCGAGGCGCTCCGAGGTCAGCGCGTAGTCGGCGACGACGGCCGCCCGGGTCACGCCCACCGCCGACAGCGCGAGCGCCGCGATGACGCCGGTGCGGTCCTTGCCCGCGGCGCAGTGCACGATCGAGCCGCCCTCCTCGTGCGCCATGACGCGCAGCGCGGCGACGACGGAGTCGGCCCGATCGCTCAGGTAGCCCTGGTAGGCCGCGACGGAGCGGTCGCCGGACGTCTCGCGGGCGTCGCGCTTCTGCCAGGGCAGCACCGCGTCGACGTCGACCTCCTTGGGGTCGTCGGAGGTGCTGAACAGCGACAGGTGGTGGTGGGCGACTCCGGCGCGCTTGAGCGGACCGGGCCCTTCCCGCTGGACCTCGGCCTCGGTGCGCAGGTCGAGCACGTGGCCGATGCCGATGGTGCCCGCGAGGAGGGTGACGTCGGCTTCGGTGAGGTCCTGGAGGTTGTCCGAGCGGAGCACCCTGCCGAACCTGGTGGCTCCGCCGTCCTCGGTGGGCAGACCGCCCAGATCACGGACGTTCACGGCGCCTTCGAGGGGTATCCAGCGGTTCTGCATGATCGGAGCCTACCCGGCGCAACCCACGCCACGGAGGCCGCGGTGTGAACAGCGACACGTGTGGTTTGAACGGGTTCAACTCAGTTGTACTGTGGGCCCCGTGAGCGTTGTGCTGGGAACCTCCGAGCGGCTGACGGTGCGGACCCTACCCGTGCCGGGCCCCGTCGACCTCATCGGACGGCTGCCGCATCCGGCGGCCCTGGCCTGGATCAGGCGCGACTCCGGGCTCGTCGGATGGGGCGAGGCGGCGAGAGTCCCGATCGGCGGAGGGCCGGGCAGGTTCGCCCGCGCCCGCGCCGCGCTGACCGCCCTGTTCGACGGCGCCGAGATCGACGACTCCGTCGGCGTGCCCGGCTCGGGGCCGGTGGCCTTCGGCACGTTCGGCTTCGACCCGAAGAGCGACGACTCGGTGCTCATCGTGCCCCGCAGCGTCGTCGGCTGGCGCGACGGTCGCGCCTGGCAGACCGTCGTCGGCGAAGACACCGACCCGCTGGCGCAGCTGTTCGCGCCCCGGCCGCCGTCCGACGTCGTCTGGCACGGCGGCGCCCTCGACGACGCGGGCTGGGGCGAGGCCGTGCGCACCGCCACGGACCGCATCCGCGACGGGCGGCTCGGCAAGGTCGTGCTCGCGCGCGACCTGTGGGCCGAGACCGCCGAGCCGATCGACCCGCGGGTCCTGCTGCGCCGCCTCGCCGACCGCTTCCCCGACTGCTACACCTTCGCCGTCGACGGCCTCGTCGGCGCGACCCCCGAACTCCTGGTCCGCCGCTTCGGCGGCGAGATCGCCTCGCTCGTGCTCGCCGGGACGACCCCGCGCGGCGCCGACGAGGAGGCCGACCGCGCGCTGGGCGAGGCGCTGTTCGCCTCCGCCAAGGACCGCCGCGAACACGCCTACGCCGCCGACATGGTGCGCGACGCGCTCGCCCCGCTGTGCGCCGACCTCGACGTGCCCGCGCAGCCGGAACTGCTGCGCCTGGCCAACGTCCAGCACCTGGCCACCCCGGTGCGCGGCAGGCTCGCGGGCGAGCGCTCCGTCCTCGACGTGCTGGAGGCGCTGCACCCGACCCCGGCCGTCTGCGGCACCCCGACCGCCGCGGCGATGGACCTCATCGGCGAACTCGAGCAGATGGACCGCTCCCGCTACGCGGGCCCCGTCGGCTGGGTCGACTCCCGCGGCGACGGCGAGTGGGGGATCGCCCTGCGCTGTGCCCAACTCGACGGCCGCCGCGCCCGCCTGTTCGCCGGCTGCGGCATCGTCGCCGACTCCGACCCCGCCGCCGAGATCGCCGAGGCCCGCGCCAAGTTCAGCGTCATGCGCACCGCCCTCGACACCTGAGCGCTCCCGGGCGGCGGAGGCCGAACGGCGTCGCGCACCGAGGTGGGACGAGCCGGTCGGTGAGCTCGTCGACAGGCTCGTCCTACGCCGCAGCCCGGCCCGCCCGTCGCTCGGTGCGGCGAACGGGCCGGCCCGGTCCTGAGGATTTCGCGCTGGACGCGGAGTCGGCCGCGGGTCAGGCCAGGCGCTCCAGTTTGGAGATGAAGGCGGCGATCGCCGGGTCGTGGCCCGCCGTCGCGGCGATCATCGCCACGAGCTGCCCCGACAGCCACGGCACCAGCTCCTCGCGGGCCAGCGTGCGCTCCTGCAGCCAGGTGAGCAGCGCGCCCTCGCAGGCCGCGACCCAGCAGCGCAGCGTCAGCAGCAGGAAGGGCGACGGCTCGGCGATCTCCAGCCGCGCCAGCACCTCCGCGACCGCCGCGTGCCGGGCCTCGTCGACCATCGCCGCGGTCTCGGAGGTCGCGATGACCGACCCGCCGCGCAGCAGCGCGATGTACCCCGCCGCGTGCTCCTCGGCGAACGCGACGAACTCCCCGATGGTGTCCTGGAGATGCGTCAGCAGGTCGCCTTCGCGCTCGCGCCGGATCCGGCCGACGAGGTCGTCGACGGACGTGCGCAGCGCCGCGACGTGGATCTCCTCGATGTTCGAGAAGTACCGGTAGACGAGCGCGCGCGACACCTGGGCGTGCGCGGCGACGTCCTCCATCGTGACGCGCTCGGGTGCGGCGCTGCCGAACAGTTCGAGGGCGGCGTCGATGAGCGCCTGCTTGCGGTGCTCGGGCGACATCCTGCGGGGGCGGGGCGCGGTCGGTGCGGGCGGTCTGTCGGTCGTGGGCATACGGCCCTTCCCGGGAACGGTCACAGGTCGATGACGAGGTGGTCGCCCAAGGCTCGGGAGACGCACGGCATCATCTCACTGTCGCGCCGAGCCCGCTCGGGGAAACGGTCACGGTGCGCCACATCGCCCTCCAGGACCCGGACCCGGCAGGTGCCGCAGAAGCCCTGTCGGCACGAGTAGGGCGTGTCGGGCACGACCTCGCGGACCGCGTCGAGCATGCTGCGGTCGGCGGGGACCGCGACGGTCACGCCGGTGCGCGCGAGCCGGACCGCGAAGGACGCCCCGTCCTCGACGGGTCCTGGCGCGAACCGCTCGGCGTGGAACTCCCGCGCGCCCGCCGCCTCCGCGCGGACGAGCGAGAGCAGCGGCGAGGGCCCGCAGCAGTACACCGCGGCGCCCTCCACCGGGAGGCCGTCCAGGAGCCCCGGGCCGGGGACGCCCGCGGCGTCGTCCGTGCGGACCGCGACCCGGTCGCCGTACCGGGCGAGCTCGGCGAGGAACGGTAGCGCGGCGCGCTCCCGGCCGGTGTAGAGCAGCCGCCAGTCCTCGCCGCGGCGCTCCGCCGCGCGCACCATCGGCAGGATCGGGGTGATGCCGATCCCGCCGGCCACGAACAGGTGCGGCCCGCCGCCGGTGAAGCGGAACGCGTTGCGCGGGGGCGACACCCGCACGACCGAGCCGGGCACGAGCGCGTGCGCCTCGGCCGAACCGCCCTCCCCGTCGGGCATCAGCCGAACGGCGACGCGGTAGGACCACCGGTCGGCGGGGTCCCCGCACAGCGAGTACTGCCGCACCCGCCCCGACGGCAGCCGCACGTCCACATGCGCACCCGCCCTCCAGCCCGCGAGCGCCCGCCCCGCGGGATCGCCGAACACGAGCCCCGCGACGCCCTCGGCCTCTTCCCGCACCTCGGTGACGACAAGGACCCGCGTGCGATCGACCGGCCGCGGCGCCCGCCGCCCGAAGCCGTTCAGGGCCGCCAGCGCGGGCGGCATGGCGGAGACCCGCGCCAGCAGCCCGAACAGGGAGTCCGCCCCGCCCCTGCCCCGCAGCTCGGCCGGCAGCCTCATCCCGTCCGCCCTTCGGCGGCGCGGGCCGCGGGGGAGGACGCCAGGTAGGCGACGGCCTGGTCGGTGTCGCCCTCCATGGTCGGGTGGTAGGCGCGGGAGAAGTAGCGCAGGACCTTGCGGCCCAGGTGGGGAAGCGGCGGCAGGACGCCGCGCGCGGCGGGGGCGCGGACGTCGCGGGCGCGCGGCAGTGGAGCGCCGGCGAGCTCGCCGTCGATCGAGTACAGGAACCGCACCCCCTTGCGCCACATCACGAACAGCAGCGGCGCGACGACGACCATCGCCTGGACGCGGCGCAGATGGCGGCCGTCGACGTGCCGGTACAGGTCGAACGCGACGGACCTGTGCTCGACCTCCTCGGCGCCGTGCCAGCGCAGCAGGTCGAGCATGGTCGGGTCGCAGCCGGCCCGGTCGAGCCCCTCGGCGTTCAGGATCCAGTCGCCCATGAACGCCGTCACGTGCTCGATCGCCGCGATGTAGGCGAGCCGCGCCACCAGCCACTCGGACTCGGCGCGCCCGCGCAGCCGGGGCCGGTCGCCGAGCAGCACAGAGAAGAACCACTCCACCTGGTCGGTGAACGGCCGGCAGTCCAGCCCGTGGGCGGCGAAGTGGTCGAGCACCTCGGTGTGGGCGCGGGCGTGCAGCGCCTCCTGCCCGATGAAGCCGAGCACGTCGCGGCGCAGGTCCTCGTCCTCGATGAGGGGCAGGGCCTGCTTGAACACCTCGACGAACCAGCGCTCCCCCGCGGGCAGCAGAAGGTGCAGCACGTTCATCAGGTGGGTGGCGAGCGGCTCGCCCGGCACCCAGTGGCGCGGCAGCCGCGACCAGTCGAAGCGCACGTCGCGCGCGCCGAGCACGAGACGGTCGGGGGGTGTTGTCTCCTTGAGCACCTCGCAATAGTAGATAATTCGTCAATAAGAGGGAAGGGCCTACTCCGCCCGCATCTGCCGGACCTGCCCGTCCTTCCAGAGGAAGACGTCCAGGTACTGGGCCGAGGGGGCCACCCTCGTCACCACGACCTCGGCGATGTCGAGGACGAAGACCGGGCTGCCCGCGACCTCCTCCGGCGCGCCCATGGCCTTCAGCAGGGCCGCCGCCTCCGCGGGATCGGCGACCTCGACCGCCCGGCCGGAGATCTTCGCGTCGCCCGGCCACGCCGCCGGATCCGCCTGATCCGGGTCCTCGGACGTGGAGTGGACGGCCACCCGTGGATCCCGCCGGATGTCGCGCGCCTTCAGGGACTGCGGCATCATCCCGACGACCGCCTGCCCCTCGACGAACTCCATCTCGATCCCGCTGATCCTCGGTCCGCCGTCCTTGCGCAGCGTGGCGATGGTCTTGTGCTTGTGCGCGCCGAACAGGGCCGCGGCATCCTCGGCGAACTCCGGCGCCGACTCGATCACGTCATTCCATGTGGCCATGCGCCCATACCAGCACGGGGGTACGACAGAATCGGCGGGTCCGCCCCGCGGCGAACGGGTAGCCTCACGAAAATGGGTGGAACGCGTACGGCGGTGACGGCGGTGGCGGGGGCGGTCCTGGTCGCCGGATGCTCGGCGGTGGGGGGCATCGACCCCGTGCCGGCCCCGAAGGCCGAGGCCGCGGTGCCGGGCGGCGCCGCGGAAGCGCCCGCCGAGTGCACCGGCCTGAAGCCGACCCCCGACGACCCGGCCAAGGAACTGCGCGGCATGTGGATCGCCACCGTCTACGGCGGCGACTGGCCCGGCGACCCGAAGCTGCCCGTCGATCGCAAGAAGGCGGCCTTCCGCACCCTGCTCGACAAGGCCAAGGCCGCCAGGCTGAACGCGGTGTTCGTGCAGATCCGCCCCGCCGGGGACGCGTTCTACCCCTCCGAGATCGAGCCGTGGTCGGTCTGGCTCACCGGCAAGGCGGGCAAGGACCCCGGCTGGAACCCGCTGGAGTTCATGATCGAGGAGGCGCACGCGAGGAACCTGGAGTTCCACGCGTGGTTCAACCCCTACCGCGTCGGCGAGGACAACGACAGGTCCAAGCTCGCGCCCGACAGCCCCGCCGCGAAGAATCCGAGCTGGGCCGTCAAGTACGGCAAGTACCTCTGGTATGACCCGGGCCTTCCCCAGGTCCGCGACCTCGCCGTCTCGGCCGTCATGGACGTCGTCCACAAGTACGACGTGGACGGCATCCACATGGACGACTACTTCTACCCGTATCCGTCGGACGGCGAGTTCCCCGACGCCAAGACCTACCGCGTGTTCGGCGCGGAGTACCCGAGCAAGGCCGCCTGGCGCCGCGACAACGTCAACAAGCTGGTGAAGCGCCTGGACACCGAGGTGCACGCCGCCAAGCCCTGGGTGCGATTCGGGATCAGCCCGTTCGGCATCTGGCGCAACAAGTCGGGCGATCCGGCCGGATCGGACACCAACGGCCTCGACTCCTACGCCTCCATCTACGGCGACGCCCGCAGATGGATCCGCCAGGGCTGGCTCGACTACGTGATCCCGCAGCTCTACTGGCCGATCGGCGACCCGCGCGCCGACTACCGCGTCCTGGTGCCGTGGTGGTCGGGCGCCGTGCGCGGCACCGACGTGCGGCTGTTCATCGGCCAGGGCGCCTACCGGGTCGGCGCCGACGCGGTGTGGCGCAAGCCCGACGAGATCAGCCGCCACCTCACGCTCAACGCCAGGTATCCCGAGGTGCGCGGCGACGTCTACTTCAGCTCCGCCGACGTCGCCCGCGACAAGGGCGGGTTCATGAGCGCGATCCTGCGCGACCACTACCAGCGCCCCGCCCTCATCCCGCCGTGGCAGACCGGAGAGGCCCCCGCCGCGCCTACGGACGTGCAGGCGAAGACGGAAGAGGGCGCCGTGAAGGTGACGTGGAAGGGCGACGGCACGTCCTACGCGGTCTACCGCACGGCGGGCGAGGGGCAGGAGTGCGCTCCGGTGCGCCCGCAGGACCTCATCGGCACCACCCGCGGCACGGGTTTCAGCGACCCCGGCGCTCAGCCGGGCAAGGCGTACACGTACCGGGTGACGGCCCTCGACCGCAACCAGCACGAGAGCGCTCCGGGCGCGGGCGCCGTCCGAAGGCCGTGACAGAGATCACTCCGGGACGAATAGAACGAGTCTCGGCTGGGGAAGATGACCTCAATGACCCCCGGAGGTGCGCCTTGGCTCTCTCAATGGACGAAGAGCGGATCCTGACCGAGATCGCCTCCCGGCTCAGCCGGGAGGACCCCGCCCTGGCTCAGCGGTTGGAGAGGTTCGGCCGGGCGCGCCGGACCCGCACCAGGCGCGTGCTGGCCGCGGTGGTGATCACGGTGCTCGGGTTGGTGTCGGCGGTCGGCACCGCCATAGCGGTCTTCTTCTCTTGACCGCCTCCGCGTCCGCGTCGAGGAGGTGCGGACGCGGCGAGGGCCCCGGCGCGGTGCGCCGGGGCCCTTGTCTTGCGTCAAGGCCGGTGTGGTGGTCGCCTCTCGGCGGATGGCACAACACGGCTCCAGCCGAACGGTATTCCGTGAAGGCGTTAGATGCGGCCCGGGGACACTGGCCACACCGGCCTAGCCAGCTTAACGGCTCCTGCGGGGTGTCTCGCGCACCGCGTCCCCCCTGTCCTGCTTCAGGCCGGTTTCTCCGAGGTGTGATACGCGTCACGTACTCCGGTCGGCCGCCTGGCGCGTCGCAAATGTGTAGAGAGACCGATATCCAGCGAGGAGGGGCCCTTGCCGGAACGCCATCTCCCGGTCGAACCGGAAGCGGACGCGGCACGAAAGAGTGCCGTTTCGGCCATACCGTCGCCGGACGGCAATTTTCCGCCGCCGGAGGGGGAACATCCGAAGGTGAGGGCCGGGGGGCCTCGGCCACCATCGCAACGCACGTCGTACGGGAGGAGACGGGCAGTGGACGCACCGCGACTGGGGCTGGTCGGCAGGTCCGGCGCCCGCGCCGCGGAATGGGAGCTCACCCCGGACCTGCGCGCACCGGGCAGGGCCAGGGAACTCACCCGGGGGGAGCTGGCGGCCTGGCGGATAGCCGACCAGTCGGACATAGACGAAGTCGTCCTCATGGTCGACGAACTGGTGGCCAACGCCGTCGTCCATGGCAAGGGACCCATCCACCTCTGCCTGCTGCTGGAGGGACTCCTCCTGCGCGGCGAGATCACCGACGAGTCCTTCGAACCACCACCGCAGCCGAGGACCGAGCGCGAGTTCGACGCCGAGGACGGCCGGGGGCTCCTGCTCGTCGCCGCCCTCGCGGCCGACTCGGGCTTCCGCACCGAGCCGCACGGCAAGACCGTGTGGTTCACCCGCATGCTGAGCCAACTGGCCTCCTGAGCGATCCGTCTCCTGAGCGGAGGAAGGCGTACCGGCCGCACCCGCGGCCGGTACCGGGTCACGCTCCGGTCGCGGCGCTCACGCGCTCGGCGAAGCGTCACCCGACCCGACTAGGATCCGAAAGGTGAACTGGCAGACCTCCGGCGCCCCCGCAGACGACCCCTTCGCCAATGCCGAGGCCGACGTCCGCGCGATGACCTCCTCGGCGTGGTGGCAGACCGCCTCGCCGCAGCAGCGCGCGGAGCAGGTCGTCTCCCGGTTGCTGGCCGGGCCCGGCGAGTGGTGGCTGTACGGGGCCTGGGGCCGCTGGTACCGCGCCGGTCTCGACGGGCACTGGCACCCGAGCCCGCCGCCCGCCGACCCGGCCGCCCGCCGCGTGCTGGCGCCCGCGCCGCCCGGAGTGGGCAACCCGCCCGTTCCGCCCCAGCTCATCCCGACCGGTCCAGACATCGCCGCGGGACTCATGGCCGGGGCCGGCCTGCTCGCCGGAGCCCCCTCCGCCGAACTCGTCGCGAGGGTGCAGCAGACCCTCGTCACCGCGATCGCGGTCGACCCGCAGCAGTTCGCCATGCAGGACCCCGCGTTCCAGCCGGGCACCCCCACCACCGTCGCCGCCCTCTGGGGCGCCGTCCTGTTCAGCGCGGGCACGCCCGTCGTGCTCGGCGAGCACCCGCTCGTCGCCATGTTCGCGCCCTACCTGACGGTCCAGGCCGAGCACCTGCGCTGGATGATCGCGCCCGACCTCACCCGCCTCGCCGTCTACTACACCGACCGGCTCGGCGCGCGCGATCCCGTCGGCGCGGCCTTCGTCGTGCGGATGATGGGGGAACTGGCCGGGGCGCTGGCCACCGACCGCGCCTTCCAGCCCGGCGCCTCCGCGCTCGCGGCGATCTGCGCCACCACGCTCCAGTACGTCCAGGCCGACCAGCAGGCGATGGCCTACGGGCCGCAGACCGTCGCCAAGGAGTGGCTGCGCCGCTGCCCGGCGGAGTACGCCGCCCCCATCGTGCGCGAGGCCTCGCCCGGCGAATACCTGCGGCTGGCCCTGTACGACCTCGCTCTGCTGTACGGAGACCTCACCGAAGGCACCGCGCGGCCTCCCGCCGAACTGCGCCGCGCCGCCGCGGCGGTCTTCGCCGCCGACCTCCAGACCATTCCGCAGGCCGTGCCCGCGGTTCTGCCGTGGCTCGATCCGGAGTCGGCGCGGACCGTCCAGGAGGTCCTCGGCCAGGCCCAGCACCCGCTGCGCGAGCTGTTCCCCCAGGGCGTCCGGCTGCCCGCGGGGCTGAGCAGCACCGATCCCGGCAAGGTGCGGGCGCTGCTCGCGCTCACCCACACGCTGGCGATGACCGCGTGCCGCCTCGCGCAGACCGCGCCGCAGCATCTGGAGTTCGTCGTCCCCGCGGCGGCCGCCGCCGAACTCGGCACACCCGCGCTCAGCCGCCCCAAGGCGACGGGCGAGCTCACCGCGTGGGAGATCATCAACGCCGCGCGCCGCCACCTCGCCGACGAGCGCGGCGCGTCTCAGGCAGCGCCCGCTCCCGCTGCTCAGTCTCCCTCTGCACAGTCTCCTGTCGCGCCGCCTCCCGTCGTGCCGCCCATCGCGCCTCCGCCCTCGCCGGAGCCCCCGCCCTTCGACGACGACCCTTTCGCGACCCGTCCGAGCCACCTGCCGTCGCCCCCGCCCGAGGCCCCGCGGCAGCCAGACCCGTTCGGCCGCGACATCCCGCAGCAGGCCGAGGTCCCGCCGCCGTTCGATCCGCACGCCCGCCCCGCCGGTCACGAGGCGCCCCCGGCCTACGACGCCTACGGCCAGCCGGCTTCCGGTCCCGCGACGCCGCCGCCGTACACGCCGCCCGCCGCGAACGGCTCCGTGCCGCCTTACGACCCGTCCGCGTCGCCCTCCTCGGAGGCGGGCGCGGTGCCGCCGTTCGATCCGCACGCGCGGCCCGTCGGCGCCCCGCCCGCCTACGCCTACGACGCCTATGGCCAGCCGATCGGAAACGTGCCCGGCCAAGGAGCGGCCTCCGAGCCCCCGGCGTACGACCCCTACGGCCAGCCGCTGCCTTCCGCGGCGCCGCCACCGGCCGACGCCACGGCGCCGTTCTCGCCCGACTTCACCGGCCCGGCCCACCTGCCGGAGGGCACCGCGCCCTACATGCCGACGTTCGCGGCGCAGGCCCCGCCGCCCGCCCCGGTCCCGGCGCCCGCCCCCGCGCCATCGCCCGCCCCCGCGCCATCACCCGAGCCCGGCCCGGTTCCGGTGCCCGCCGAGCCGTTCGGCCTGCCCCTCGCGCCCACGGGCGGGACCACGGTGGAGGCGTACGGCATCCGGTTCCTGTGCGGCGCCGACGACATCGAGCGGATGCTCACCGAGGTGCGCCGCCGCGGCAAGTGGGCGCAGCAGCTGCGCGGGCAGGAGGTCTCCAGCGCCTCGGCTCCCGCCGTCCTCCTCGTCGGAGCGCCCTCCACCGGGCAGCGCCGCCTCGCCCGGATGATCGCCCGCGCGCTCGCCGAGGTCGGCTTCAGCGGCGAGCGGCTGACGACCCTGCACCTGGAGCAGGTGCGCGAGGCAGGCCCCGACGGCCTTCCCGCCCTCCTCGACGGGTACGCGGGCCAGACCGTCCTGCTGGAAGGCCTCGACGACCTGATCCTCGACGACGGCCAAGGCGACGCGTTCGCCCGCGCCCTCTACCGGGTCCGCGCCGAGGGCGTCACCACCACGACCCTCGTCGCGAGCGTCCGGCCGGAGCGTTTCGAGGAGTTCGCCGCGGCCCACTCCGAGATCGTCACGGACTTCCGCACGGTCCGCCTGCCCGACCTCGAGGTCCGCGAGACCCGGCTGAACCTGCTCGCGCTGCTGGCCGCCGAACGGTTCGTCACCATCAGCGACCACGCGTGGCAGGTCATCCGCGCCGAGTTCCTCCGGGTGCCCGGACGCGGCAGGCTCGTCAACGCCCGCCTGGTCGAGACGTTCCTCGACCGCGCCTGCACCCGCCACTTGGGCACCGCCGACGAGACCCTCGCCGTCATCGGCGACCACGGTTTCGTCCTCAGCGCCCAAGACGTGGCCGGCGTGGCCGCCGAGCTCCCCACCTGACCCCGCCCCCCAGCCGACCACGGCCCCGGCACCCGAACCTCCGCCCGCCCCGGCACCGCGACCGTCTCCACGGCGGCGCCCGGCTCTTTCGAGCCGGTTTCCCGTTCCCCAGCCCGCCCCGGCACCGGGCCAGGGTCCGGAAGGTGCCCTCGCCCGGTACCGCCGATGTCCGACAGCCGCGCCGACGCGTTAAGTCCGGTGGCCTAGCCGTGCGCAAGGTCGTTCGCGGCCTGGCGACGGGACTCACGACGCCGGTCCCGGCCGCGTGTCCGGTGGGTTTCGTGGCTCGATATGCCCGGTGCCGAAGTGTGGTCGCAGGGCCGTGGATTGCCGACCCGGGTCGGGCGGATCCGTGGCCCGGTGCGCGTCGCGTCTGTCGCCGGAGGGGCTCCGCGCGGTGGGTCGGGGGTCCGCTGCGGTGGCGGTGATCTCGGATCGTGTGTCGGTCGGGTGACCGATAGGCGGGTGGGTGTAATTCGCTTATGTTTTGTTTGTGGCTTTAATCCGGTTGGGCATGAATGGCGAAAGTGTGGAGAGCGCTTGCTCTCGCGGGCCGATCGGGGAATTGGGCGATATGGTTGATTACTCCGATTGGTGGGGTTTGTCGGGTCGTTCGTGTCTCGGGTGTCGGAGTGTGGCCCCTTGTGTGGGGCGTTCGGCTGTGTCGTGCGGGAGGGGTGTCGTAGGGTTCCGCCCGGTCTTGGGGTGTGTCGGGCGGTCGGAATTACCGGTTTTCGTGCTTTGCGGGAATTCTCGGGCTCTGTCACTAGTGGACATTGCTGCGGGCAGATCAAAAGATGAAAAGGGGGGATCTGGAGGAGGGGGGAGGCTTATTCTCTGGGCACGTCCGAGGTGGACGTGCGCGGTTTCGATGGATGACCAGCCCCTTTTGGACAGAGAGAGGGCGGATATCCCGCGCGGATTCTCTTGAAGTCTCTCCTACCCTCCGGAGGTCTGATGGGCGGCGTGAACAATGCGCGGGGCGTCGGTGTGCCGATGGTCTTCGGCGAGCACCTGGTGACGGTGTCCGCCGAAGGATCGAAAGTGGCCGTGCTACCGGAAGGGGAGCAGCCCCCGACGCGTCTCCGCCCGGTCGTGGGGACCCTGCCCCAAGCACCCCTCGTGCTCTACGGGCGCGACAGCGAGACCGCGTCCGTCGTCCGCGCGCTGGAGGCGGGACGCACCCTGCACGTGCGCGGAGGTGCGGGCGTCGGCAAGAGCAGCCTGCTGCGCAAGGCGGCGCACCTGCACGGCGGCACCGGCCTCGTCCACCTCGACGCCACCGGGCGCGACACCGGAGACCTGCTCCAGGACATCTTCGAGGCGTGCTTCGACGCGCCCGGGCACCGCCCCGCCGAGGCCGAGGCGCGGCGGCTGCTCGCCGACGTCCCCGTACGCCTGATCATCGACGATCTGGCCCCCGCCGCCGTCGACAGGATCCTCGACGCGGTGCCCGCGGCCGGCGTCGTCTTCTCCGGCACCGCGCGCTCCGGACTCGGCGACGACGCGGTCCTGAAGGTCGAGGGCCTGGAGCGGGTGCCCGCTCTGGCCCTCGTGCGCACCGCGCTGGGCCGCGGCGAGGAGGAGGCGGACGCCGCACGCGCCGAGGCGCTGTGGCGCGCCACCAGCGGGGAGCCGCTGGCGCTGCTGCGGGCCGTCGCGAGCGCCGCGGGCGGCGAACTCCCGCCGCCCGCCCGGGTCGGCGACCTCGTGCCCGCGCTCATCGACGCGCTCGACGAACCGGTCCTGCGCGTTCTGAGCCTGCTCGCCCTGCCCGGCTGCGGCGCGGTCCGCCCGGCCCTGCTGGACGACCTCCTGCCGCTCGGCTCGGCGGGGGCGGATCGGCTCACCCGGATCGGTCTCGCCGTGGAGACCTGCGACGGGTACCGGATCGCGCCCGGCCCCGTCATCGCCCCCAACCCCGGCGCGTCCGACGTGCGCGCCGTCGCGCGGGTCCTGCGGGCCTGGGCGGGGGCGCCCGGACGGACGCCGGAGGAGGTCGCCGCGCACGGCGACCTCATCGCCGCGGTGGTCGCCGCGGCCTCCCGGACGGGCGACCCGGAGTCCGGGGGCCTGCTGGCGCGCGCGGCCTCCGAGGGCGCCGCCCGCTCGCTGCGGCTCGGTTCCTGGGGCCGGATCCTCGAACAGGGCAAGGCCGCCGCTGAGCGCGCAGGGGACCGCCGCACCCTCGCGCACCTGCTGCACGAGGACGGGGTGCGGCTCCTGCTCAGCGGGCGCAGGGCCGCGGCCTCCTCCGCGCTGGCCGCGGCCGCGGTGCTGTGGCGGGAAATCGGCGATCCCGTCGGGGCCGGCCTCACCGAGGACGCCCGCGAGACGGTCCGGCACGGCTCGTCGGTCGACCTGGGCGTCGAGTCCCCGGGCTCGGCGTCCGCCCCTCCCCGTGGCGCGCCCGCCGCGGCCACGGCACGCCCGCAGCCTCCGGAGCCGCGTGAGGAGGCCAAGGCGCAGCGCGGCAACGGCAAGGCGCGCCACGCACTGCCCGCCTCCCGCCGCCGCGTCAGGACGGCGCTCGCCGGTGGCCTGGCGGCCGCCGCGCTCGCGGGAGGCTACGCCGGGGTCAGCGCCGCGACCGGCGACACCGTCGCGGTCCGGCTCACCGTCCGCACCCACGTCGCGGCGGTGGAACTCCCCGGCGAGTCCACGTGCACGCCCGCCGGAACGGGGACCGACTGCACGACGGTCGTCGACGCGCGCAAGGGCGAGGCCACCGCGGTCACCGTCGGACCGCGCGCCTCCAGGGGCGTTCAGCTGCGGTACTGGGGCTGCGACGAAGGCCCCGTGTCGGAGGCGTGCACCGTCACGGCCGAACGCGACCACGTCGTGTGCGCGACGACTGCGGGCCCGCGCGACGCCGCGGCCCGCCTCGAGTGCGAGGCGCTCACCGCCGGCAACCCCGTCGCGCCGGGGAGCGCCACGGGCAACGTGGCCCTGCGCGCGCCGACCCAGTGGCGGGTCGAGATCGAGGGCGCCCCCGCCGGATGCAGCCACGACACCGACGAGACCGGCGACACCGATCCGATCACCGGCCGGAGCCGGTGCGGGGAGTTCCGGCTGGCGATGGGCCGGTCGGTCACCCTCAAGGCCGTCATCAGCGGTCAGGTCCCGGCCAAGGGCCGGTATCTGTCGGAGTCCGCGATCGACCGGACCCCGCGCTGGTACGGCTGCGACGGGGCACCCGCGTCCACGACGTGCACGATCACCATGACGCGTGAGCGCCTCGACGCCGCCAAAGCGAACGGGGCGGCCTTCGCGGGGGTCGCCTGCATGGCCACCGCCAGCGAGTTCGACCTCGGCGCCCGCGCCATCTGCACCGACCTCACCGAAGGCCGAGGGCAGACCCCGTGAGCTGCGCCGTCAGATCGGGGAGTCGACGACCACGCGCAGCGGCCCGGTCGGCTGGATCGGCCAGAGCTGCACGAGATAGTGCTCCACACCCTCCAACGCCCGGAGCGCCGCCTGGAACTCGGCGTTGAAACCGTCGCGGAACCTGTCCAGCAGGTCGTCGTAGAGCCGGGCGATCTCGGCGCGGTGCCTGGTCCGGACGGCGAGGTGGTAGCGGCCGACCCCGCCCGCGAGGCGGACGCCGTGCAGCACCGGCTCGCCCGTCGCGACCGACGCCGCGATCGCCCCGCGCAGGTACAGCTCGCTGAACGCCTCCTGCTCCCACGGGCCGGGCGACGACGGCGGCTCGGTGTCCCACTCCTCGAGCAGGAGGGTGATGGCGACGTCGTCCTGAAGGCTGCCGATCCACATCTGGTCGTAGCCGACGCTCACCAGGGCGGTGCCCGGAGGCGGCGGTGCCTGGAGGCTCGTCGGGTCCGAGCCCAGGTCATGGACCCGGAACATGCCCTTCTCCGGGTGCAGCCGCACACCCACGCTCAGCAGCCTGCGACTCACGGTCTCCCTCCCCGGTAACGGCGACCACAGGGAACACATCCTCCCGTACCGCCCATGACGAACGCCACTGTAGGCAATCGCGGCCGCGCGCGCCGGGAATCGCCCGTGTCGCCTCCGCGAGGCCTCCGCCCTTCCCGGCTACGTTGGCCGGATGCGAGAGCGGATGCCGGGATGGCTGCCGCGGGCGTTCCTGCTGGCGGCGCTGTCGGTCCTGGCGTTCCTCGCGGGACTCTGGATTCTCGAACGCCTCCAGGGCCTGCTGATCCTCCTGCTGGTCTCGCTGTTCCTGTCGTTCGCGATCGAGCCCGCGGTGAACGCCCTCGCGCTGCGCGGCTGGCCGCGCGGCCTGTCCACCGCACTGATCTTCATCCTGCTCCTCGTCCTCTTCGCCGCGTTCGTCGCCCTTCTCGGCAGCCTGCTGGTCGATCAGATCCAGAACCTCGTGAACGACTTCCCCTCCCGCGTCAACGCCGTCATCTCCTGGGTGAACCGAACCTTCCGCCTCGATCTGTCCCCGTCGGACATCACCGATCAGCTCGCCCAGATGCGCTCGAACATCGACGGCTACTTCACGTCGGTGGCCGGGAACGTCTGGGGCATCGGAACCGGAGCCGTCTCCGTGCTGTTCCAGACCTTCGGCGTCGCCCTGTTCACCTTCTACCTGTGCGCGGACGGGCCGCGCCTCCGCCGGGCCGTCTGCGCGTTCCTGCCGCCCGCCCGGCAGCGCGACGTGCTCCGCGCCTGGGAGATCGCCATCACCAAGACGGGCGGCTACCTGTACTCGCGCCTCATCCTCGCGATCTTCTCGGCGGTCGCGCACTTCGTGGCGCTGCAACTGCTCGGCGTCCCCAACGCGATCACCCTGGCGATCTTCGTGGGGCTCGTCTCGCAGTTCATCCCCACCATCGGCACCTACATCGCCGGTGCCGTCCCCGTCCTCGTCGCGCTCGCCCAGCGTCCGTCGACCGCCCTGTGGGTGCTGCTCTTCATCGTCGCCTACCAGCAGTTCGAGAACTACGTCCTGCAGCCGAAGGTCACGGCCGCCAGCATGGACATGCACCCCGCCGTCGCCTTCGGCCTCGTCATCGCGGGCGCCTCCCTGCTCGGCGCCCCAGGGGCGATCCTCGCACTGCCCGCCGGAGCCACCATGCAGGCCTTCCTCACCACCTACATCCGCCGCTACAAGGTCGAAGACCACCCCCTCACCACCTGAACGCCTCAGAGGCCGAGGCTCCGCCGGATCAGGGCGTCCACTCTCCGCCACGCCGGTGACGCGCCGTTGACGGCACGCTGCATGAGCGCCGGGACCTCGGAGTCGATGCCTTGCCCGGGCGGCCTTCCGGTGCCGTAGCGCTCCAGGGTGGCGCGGACGATCCGCTCCGCCAGCAGCGCGACGGCGGGGTCATCGGGATCGACGCCGTGGATGCGGTCGTGGTCGAGGAAGAGCCGCCGCAGGCCGGGGTCGGCGACGGACCCGGCCTGGTCGGACAACGCCGCCGCGGCGTCCTGCGGGTGCGTGGTGAACAGCAGGAGCCACAGGTCGGCCTGGAGTTCCACCCACCGTTCGCTGAACCCGTACCGGCGCAGCCGGTCGAGGTGGGCGCCGACCCCGGGCGGCAGGAGGTCGGCGTCGCCGTCGGCGAGGCGGCGCAGGCGTTCCCGGGTCCGGTGGAGGTCGTCGATGCGGGCCGAGAGTTCGGCTTCGACACCGCGGAGCGCGGCGGGCAGATCGGCGTCGGTGGCGGCGCGCAGCTCCCGGATGCGGGAGAGCGGGACGCCCGCCTCGGCGAGCGCGCGGATCTTGATGAGGTCGACGGCGTGCGCGGCGGTGTAGCGCCGGTAGCCCGAGGAGTCGCGCTCCGGCTCGGGCAGCAGGCCCTTCGCGTGGTAGACGCGGATCGTCTTGACCGTCACACCCGCGTACCGGGCCAGCCGTCCGATGGTGATCACGGCTCCATCCTCCCGGATTGACCCTGCCCCAGGGGCAGGGTCGCATCCTGCTCCCATGACGCACACGACCCCCGACCGGGACACCCTCCGAGCCCTCGCCGACGAAGGCAACGAACTCGCCTTGGACCGCCTCGCCGACCTCGCCGACACCGAAGGCGACCTGGCCGAGCTGAACGACCTGCTGGACGAGGGCTCGGAACGCGCGGGCCTCCTCCTCACCCGCCGCGCCGCCGCCGCCGGAGACCTCCGCGAACTCCAACGCCTGGCCGACGCCGACGCCCCCACCGCCTCCGAAGCACTCACCCAAGCACTCTCCACCCCCACCCCCTGACCACCCCCCGCCCCGTCCCCGCGCCGACCCTCGCGACGGGGCCGTCGCGCCGACTGCTTCCGCGCCGACCCGGCCCAGTCCTCCCACATCCAGCCGCCCCCGCGCCAGACCCGCCCCCGCCGACTGGTTAGGGCTTCTTGGTGGGAGGAAGTGTGGGGTGGGTGGTGAGGAGGGCGGCGGCTTCGGATAGATGGTGGGCGGCGATGGTGGTGGCGGTGAGGTGGGCGTCGAGGGCGGCGTGCAGCCAGGGCGGGGCGGCGGGATCCGTGCGGAGCCGGGCGGCCAGGACGCGGAGGCGCTGGGCGCAGGCGGCGACGGACTCGGCAGACGCGGCGAGTGCTGCGGCCTGGGAGCCGGCGGAGGTCATGGGCGGGGCTCCTCGGCGGGGTGGAGCGGGGCGGGGGCCTCGCGGCGGATGCGGGCCTCGGGGGAGACCCGGACGAGGAGTGGGCGGACGCCGTCCAAGGACAGGGCGCGCAGGGTTTCGGTGAAGGGGTGGGGTGCGGTGCTCGCGTGCAGGCGAAGACGCGGAAGGGTGTGCAGGACGGTGCCGGGGGCGTGGAGGTGGCGTGCCGAGCGGTCGGAATCGGCCCCCGTGTAACTCGGGTGGGACCCAGCTCGGGCGGGAAGGCGAGGGCCCAGGTCGCCCGCGAACGACACCAGCGGTTCCCCGTCCTCGGCCGCGGACGCCGCGAGGGACTTCGCGGTGACGCGGAGCTCGACCTCGGCCGAGTGCGCGGGGTGCGGCCACAGGGCCGCGGCGTGCAGCGCCTCGGCGGTGGTGACGAGCGAGGCCAGCGGGCGCAGGCCCGCGTGGCGCATGGCGGGCGGCCGCAGCGCGTCCCGCCAGAGCGCGCGCCGGTGCGGGCGCAGCGGCGAGTGCACCGCGAGGCTCAGCGTGATCTCGCGGTACGGGCCGAGCGCCCCGGCGCGGTGGTCGGTGAGGTGCAGGACCGCCAGCGCCCGAGAGCCGAGCACGACCGGGTGTGCGGACGTGCCGGCGAGGACGTCGGCGGCGGCTTCGGCGCGGACGGCGAACCACGCGGAGACCGCCGTGGCCTCCCGGGTGAGCAGGGGGACCGTGACGGGCCCCGCCGGTCCGGCGACACGGTGGGTGGGCACGGTGAGGAACGGGAAGCCCGGTGGCACGGGCGCGTGGTCCAGGAGGCGGTAGAGGCGGCGCCGGACGATCGGCCCCGTGTAGGAGGAGAGCTGGGCCTCCAGGTGGGCGCGCGCCTCGGGCAGGTCGTCGCGGAGATTGGCCGCGTACTGCTCCAGCGCGTGGCAGGCAGGGAAGAGGTGCGTGCCGTCGGTGTAGTCCACGACGTACCAGTCGGGGTGCAGCGCGAAGCAGTTCCCGGCGCCCTGGCCGTCCAGGGTCGGGATGATGTCGTGGTGGTTGGTGATGCTGGAGACGCGGGTCGCGGGGGAGGCGGGCTGCTTGAAGTCGATCGGTGCTCCGATCGCGATCACGTCGGTGAGGTCGTGCCGCGCGTTGAACGCCGGGTCCTGCGCGAGGCTCATCACCGCCGAGCCGCCCGCGCTGTGCCCGACGAACGCCACCTGCGCGCCTTCGGGAATCCCGTACTCGGCGACCGCCGCGGCCAGGGAGCGGCTGTAGGGGCCCGAGTCCAGGACCGTGCTGCTGAACGCGCCGAGCAGGTCGGCGGGGTGCTCGGTCTGCGGTCGGCCGATCCGCATGCCGGGAGCGAGGACGACGTACCGCTCCATCCCGTCGGGTCCGCGCACCGTCTGCACCAGCGCCCGCCCGGTCGGCCGGATCACCTGGAGGTCCGCGAGGTAGTCGAAGAAGGACCCTTGCGGGCTGAGCCGGGCGGTCTCGTGCGGCGCGGGCTCCACCGGGACCGCCGCGCCCCGTCCCCGGTCGATCGCGGCGATGACCCGGTTGCTCATGCCGGTCAGCGGATCTGCCGTCGCGGTGCCCATACCGGTGGCGATCAGCCAGGCCGTGGTGTCGTTCAGCGGGTTGCGGTCCAGTAGCGCGCGCAGGGCCAGGAGTTCGCCGAAGATGGGCGCGATCCCCGACAGGGCGCGTGCGGCGCCCCGGTCCCTGACCAGCGCGTAGAGCGCGCGCCCGGCGGCGAGGTCGCTGTCGGCGGCGACCGCCTCCAGCAGGGTGCGCAGCTTCGGATCGTCGCCCAGTTCGGGATGGGCGCGGGCGACCACGGCGATCCGCAGCCGGAGCGAGGTGGTCATCACCCGGATCGGGAGGCTGCCGGCGCCCACGAGCCCGCCGAGCTTGGCGCCGAGGGTCCCGGTGCGTCCGCCGGTGGCGGCCCAGCCGAGCCCGCGCCGGTCGGTCAGCGCCCGCAGCAGCGCGCGCTGGGCGCGCAGCCCGGTGCCCGGTGAGCGGCGCAGCGAGGCCGCGAGCGCGGGGTCGCCCAGCACCGCGGTGGCCCGCCCTGCCGCCTCCCGCAGCGTGTGGGCGATCTCGGCCAGCTCGCGGGCCGCGGCCCGTAGCCGGGCGTCGGCGTCGCCTTCGAGATCGCTCATGCCGGAGCTCCCCGCCAGGTCATGCTGACGAACCGGGGCGCCGGATCCTCGGGGATGTTGCGGTGCAGCACGTCCGACAGGCTCCGGGTACGGCCGATGATCTCCATTCCGAGGGGCGTGAACGTGGCTGCGTTCGCCACGCGCGGGCCCAGCAGCGGATTGGTGAGCGCCTGGGAGAAGGCGTCGATGGCGATGATCTTGGTGAGCAGCGGCGGCAGGATCGCCTTGGCCGACCCCGGCTCCTCGGCGAAGAGCCCCACGTACAGTTCGAGGTCGTCGACGCTCCCGTACAGATCGGCCAGCGCCTCGTGCACCCGCGGATCGCCCGACACCTGGTCGAAGCGGCGCACGCGGGGGAAGCGGCAGTGCTCCCGGTAGTCGTTGTAGGGCGCGAGGCCGAGCGCCCGGCCGTCGGCGATCGAGGAGACCTCGACCTCGCGCAGCGCCGGATCCGTGTTGAACAGGCCGATCCGCCCGGCCCGCTGCTCCGAGGCGTCCTCGAACAGGCGGCCGAGCCCGGGACCGGGGATCAGCGCGCCGCCGAACAGGGTCTGGGCCAGCGGCACCTCGCGTCCGCCGACGTCGAGGGCGCCCGGGATCAGGCTGTGCCAGCGGTAGACGAGGTTGAACTCGACCGACGCCCAGTTCTGCCGGTGCCAGGGCGCGCGCGCCAGGGTGCGGCCGAGGCGGGGGTCGAGCAGGAACCGGAAGTGGTAGGGCGTGATGTGGTTGATGTACTCCTCGACGACGATCTTGATGACCTCCACGATGACGATGTTGCGGGCCGTCTGGAACAGCCGCTCGTCGTCCCAGCCCGGGTTCTGCTCGGCCAGCAGCCGGGCCACCCGGTTGTGCTCGCGCAGGAAGAGCACGGTCATCAGGGTGAAGCCCACCTGGACGTTCCCGCGGTCGCCGCCGAGGGCGAAGAGGGTGTCGCGGTGCTCGGGCGGCAGCATCTCCATCCGCACCGCCGACAGGGCGGCGAACTCCCGCTTGATCTCGCCCTTCTCGCACAGGTAGGGCGGGAACTCGCCGCCGTTGACGATCTGGCTCTTCAGCAGGCCCCCCTCGTGCGCGCGGATCGCGCGGGTGGCCCGTTCGTCCAGCCCGTACAGCGGGTTGAGGTCGACCTCGTGGTTGGAGGTGCTGCGCCGGGGATCGCGCGGCTCGGCGGACTCCCCGCGCAGGAACCCGTCGGTGAACCACTGCGCGAAGTACGCGAACAGCACGGTGGACCGTGGGCACGGATCCATCGGGCCTTCGCGGGTGAAGAGATCGGCAGCCTTGTCGACCGACGGGCGTCCGCTCTCAACGGCCTCTGACGGGGGCAGGTGACGCCCTGCGTAGGTGCGGTCGGTGAGGGACGTCCAGGACGTGTAGGGCGCGAAGGTGCTCAGCGGTTCGGGGCGGGCGGGCATCTCGCGCACCGCCTGGTCGATGAGCACGGCGTTCAGCCCGCGCCGCAGCGGCGTGGCGGTCTCGGCGAGCCGCCACAGCGGGCGGGCGTGGGTGAGGGCGAGGAAACGCAGGCGGTTGACCGCGCCGTCGGAGGAGATTCCGCGGGCGCTGCGGCGGCTCATGCGCGCGGCTCCTTCCAGGCGGGGGAGTCCATGTGCAGCAGGAGGCCGTCGGGGAAGACGCCGCGGTCGCGCACGATGGCGCCCTCCGTGCGCAGTCCCGGTCGCAGAAGGAGCCGCCGAAGGGTCTCGGCGATGACGGTGCGCCCGGGGTGGACGCCGACGCAGCCGTGCGGGCCGTGCCCGAAGTGCAGCAGGGTGTGCGCGGGACGGTCGAGCCGGAACTCGTTCGGCGCCGCGACCGCCGCCTCGTCGAACATCGCCGAGGCGACCGCGGCGAGCACCGGCCCGCCCGCCGAAAGGTGGGCGCCCGAGGCCAGGACGTGCTCGCGGGCGCGGTAGCGGATGATCATCTTCAGGAACGGGTCGAAGCGCAGCGACTCCCACACGAACGGCTCGAACCGGTCGGGGTCGCGGGCCGCCTCGGCGGCGCGGGCGAGCAGCGGGGGATGGGCGAGGAGATGGGCGAGCACGTTCGTCATCGAGCCTGCCGCGTTCTCCACGAACCCCAGGAGCAGCCCGGCGACGTTCACCGCGATCCGCTCGTCGTCGAAGCCGAGTTCGGCGGGCAGGCGGGTGCGCACGAGCCTGCCCAGGATGTCGGCGCCCTCGGGGCCCGCCCTGCGCTCGGCGACGAGGGCCCGCAGGTGGTCCATCATCTCCTTGCCCGCCTCGACCGACGCCGCGCGCACGGCGGGATCGCCGGCGAGGTTCGCGGTCACGTCGGTCATCACCGCGCGGGACCAGCGCGAGAGCGTCGCCGGATCCGGACCGGGAAAGCCGAAGTACTCGGCGCAGACGGCCAGCGGCACGGCCCGGAACAGTTCGGCGACGGCATCGACGCGGCCGCCGCCGGCGTCGAGCGCCGCGTCGGCGAGGGAGCCGGTGAGGGCGCGGAGTCCGGGCACGTCCTCCGGCGCGAGCACGACCTGCATCAGGCCCTTCTCGCGCCAGTTGAGCGGTGTGCCGTCGCGCGTCAGCAAGTTGGGCGCGCCGAGCGCGGCCTCCATGGGCGGGGCGTAGGCGGCGACGGTGAAGGAGTCCGGCCGGGACAGGACCTCGGTGACGTCGGCGAACCGGGTGACGAGGGTGAACGCCGGTGTGGCGAGCACGGGTCTGCGCGCGCGCAGCTCGGCGAACAGCGGCCGCCAGTCGGTGCGCAGCCAGGCGGCCAGCAGCCCGAGCGCCGCTGCGGGATCGCTCTGCTGGAGCGCGTCGTACTTGGCGAGATAACCGTCGGTGTCCATCGGGCCTCCACGCGAGGGGGAGTGATCGGCCGGACTCGCAGGGTAAGCAGGAGATCGCACCGGTCGCAAGGGAGATATCGCACAGAGTACGCGAACCACATCGCTGGGTGAGGTTCATCTGTCCATGAGGTCACTACCGACCGTTACGCAACCCCGGTCCAATAAGGACGAACCAGTCACGGGGAGGCCTCATGTCCGATGGGTCCAACACGGATGTCCGGGGGACCGTCCCGGTCTCGCAGGCCCGCCGGCACGCCTACCTCGTGGTGCTCGTCGTGCTCCCGCTGGCGGCCCTGGCCGCCGGGGCGCTCGCCGCCTGGGGGCGGGGCCTGGGCCTGCGCGATCTGCTCATCGCCGCGTTCTTCTACACGGTGAACATCTTCGGGATCAGCGTGGGATACCACCGGCTGCTCACCCACCGGTCGTTCAAATGCGCCAGGCCCGTGCGGGCGGCGCTCGTCGTCTGCGGCGCGCTCGCCCTCCAGGGGCCGCCTTCGCTGTGGGCCGCCGAACACCGCCGCCACCACAAGTACGCCGACCTGCCAGGCGACCCGCACTCACCCTGGGCGCACGGAGACCGCGGTCTCGGGCCGCTGCGCGGCCTGCTGCACGCCCAGGTCGGCTGGTTCTACACCGCGCGCCGCCGCTCCAGCCGCGCGCACTGGGTCCCCGACCTGCTCGCCGATCCCGACATCCGCCGGATCGACGCCGCGTACGTGTACCTCGCCGCGGCGTCGTTCCTGCTGCCCGCCGCGCTCGGCGGACTCCTCTCATGGTCCTGGGCCGGATTCTGGACCGCCCTCTTCTGGGGAGGGCTCGTGCGCTACGCCGTCGTCCATCACGTCACGTGGTCGGTGAACTCGGTCGCGCACCGCTTCGGCCACCGCGACTTCACCACGCGCGACAGGTCGACGAACATCGCCTGGGTGGCGGTGATCACCTTCGGCGAAGGCTGGCACAACTGGCACCACGCCGATCCGACCTGCGCGAGGCACGGCGTCCTCAAGGGGCAACTCGACGCCAGCGCGGGTCTGATCCGGCTGCTGGAGAGGCTCGGCTGGGCCCATGACGTGCGCTGGCCCGATCCGGCACGCCTGAGCACCCGGATCTCCCGCGCGGTGCGGTGAGCGCGCCGCCGCCGAGACGCGGCGCGCCCGCCGCGGCCCGGGGGTGCGGGCGCGCCGGCGGGCGCGAAGGCGCGGGGCTCAGAGCCGGACGCCGATGGGAGGCCTCAGAGCTGGATGCCGAAGAACAAGGCGGCGAGCGCGGTGACGAGGCCGATCGCGCCCCAGGCGGCGAGGCCGGCCTTGTTCTTGGCCTTGGTGTGCAGGAAGGTCGCGACACCGGACAGGACGACGAAGCCGAGCTTGACGTGCAGGGTGGTCTGCCCGGGGTAGTCCTCCGGCAGTTCCAGCATGTTCCACACGCCGGTGGCGATGAGGACGGCGAACGCGGTCCAGGCGATCTGGTTAAAGCGCCGCGCGGCGAGCTTGGGCAGGCCCTCGTAGCCGCGCAGGAGCGGCACGAGCGCGGCCAGGGTGATCTGGCCGCCCACCCAGACGGTGGCGGCGAGCACGTGGAGGAAGAGCCGGATGTTCTCGGAGGTGACGGCGAGCACGGGGGAGCCTCTCGGTTCGGGGTTCGCGTGCGCCAGCGTATTGCAGGGTCGCGCGGGGCTCACAGCGGGTCACCCGCACCCCCGCGGACCGGGTGAGATGGTCGAAAGTTCGCTGTTGTGTCGATGGTTCGGCCTGCTGGGAGGCAGTATGTGAACGTGGAAGATCTCGTGCGGTTCCTGAAGGAGAGACTAGACCGGGACGAGGCCGTGGCCCGGGCCTGTGCGGGCGCGCCCTGGAGCGTGGGCGCGGGCGGAACGGTGCGGGTGTCCCCGGACGACGCGGCGACGCGGCAGGAGTGGGCGAGGCTGGGATTCGTGGCCAGAGCCGAGAACGCCTCGTATGCCGAGCACATCGCCCGGACGAGCCCCCAGCGCGCGCTGGGCGCCGTCGCGGCCCACAGGTCGATCGTCGAGACCTACGAGAAGTACGCGCTCAAGGGGCCCTGCGCGCCGGAACTCGGTCTGCTCGGAGCCCTCCTGCGCACTCTCGCCGCGCAGTACTCCACCCACCCCGCCTACCGGGCCGAGTGGTCGCTCTGACGGGCGGGGCCGCCGGTAAGGGAAACCTCACTCGCAGGTGAGATCGCGTCGACGGTCGCAGGGCCCGGCGAAACCGAGCAAAGGGCGGTGACCAGGGCTTATCGGGCTGTGGATGACGACGGGGTTCTGTCGGTGGGCCGGGTTAGCTTGGCCGCATGAATGATCGACGAAGTACTTCAGGCGGCTCATCGCGCAGGCCGCCCGGCCCCGCGCCGGAGCGGACCATCGGCCCGGACGACTGGGAGTGGCGGCATCTCCAGGGCGAGGAGTTCCACCGGGTCCTGTTCACCGATCTCGACCTCATGGAGACGGAGGTGCGGGGCTGCCGGTTCACCGAGTGCGTCTTTCGCAACGTCCGGCTGAACGCCTCGGTCCACGCCGACACCGCGTACGTCAACTGCACGTTCGTCAGGTGCACGCTGTTCGACGCCTCGTTCACCGGGTGCAAGACCTCCGGGACGTCCTTCGACGGTTGCGACTGGGGGCTGCTCAAGGTGCACGGCGGCGACTGGTCGTTCACCGCTCTGCCCCGCGCGGATCTGAGCGGCAGCGAGTTCCTGGGGGTGCGGCTGCGCGAGGCCGACCTCTCCGCCGCCCGGCTCGACGGCTCGAAGCTGCGGGACTGCGACCTGTCCGGTGCCGCCCTGCGCGCCACCACGCTCACCGGCTGCGATCTGCGCGGCAGCGCCCTGGGAGACCTCGACCCGCGCACCGCGTCGATGAAGGACGCGACCATCGACCCCGCCCAGGCGGCCCAACTCGCCCTCAACCTCGGCCTGGACGTCCGTCCGTTAGATCTCCGGGACCCGCCGCCCGCCGAACCCGCGCGATCCGCACCGCGAAGCCGCCTCCTGCGGAGCGCGGCGCGCGCTTGCCGCCTCGCGCGGCCCTCGGTGTGCGGTCGCCTCGTACGGGCTCAAGCGAGTGCCTTCCGCCTCGTGCGGGATGCGGCACGTGTCTGGCGGCGATTCGATCTCGCTCGGGTCTCCGGCAGGGTCGGGCCGGAGAGCTCGCGCGTGGAGGAGGCGTGCCCTCCGGGCTGGGGGCCCTCCCGCTCGCTCGGGTGCCGGGGGGCGAGGGTGCCGGAGCAGGTCGCGGGGGGAGGGCCCAGTCCCTTCTTCGAAGGCGCGGGGTCGGGAGGTCCGTCAGGCGGGGATGACCGGGAGGGTGATGAAGGAGGGATGGCCCAGGGTCTGGGTGGAGGCGACCCGGGCCGGGTGGACGTCGAAGCGGGGGTAGTTCGAGGCGGCGACGGCGACGCGGATCCGGTGGCCCGGCAGGAAGACGTGGCTCGTGGCGATCAGGTCGACCTCGTGGCGGATCATGCCGGAAGAGGAGCGGACGATGCCGTCGGCGACGTTGAACGCCCGGCCGTCGGGGTGCACGTCGACGAGCTTGACGGTCCAGTCGGAGCCCGGCGCGGTCGTCGAGCCGTGCAGGACCGCGGTGAGCTCGCCGGTGACCTCCAGCGGCTCGGTGAGCGGCTCGGTGGTGAAGGCGCGCACGCCCGGGTGGGAGCCGGTCGGCTCCTGGCGCCGCGCGCCGACGTTGCGGCCGTCCGCCAGCAGGAGGTTGCCGCCCAACGTCGGGACCGGGTTCCCGGGATCGTGCGGGAAGACCGTGGGGGCCGCGTCCTCGGCGGCGGGCCCCGCGGCGAGCACGCCGCCGGGGTGCAGGTGGTACTCGGTCGGCACGGCGCGCTGCAGCGGCCACTCCTGCTCGTCGCGCCACTCGTTCCGGCCCATCACGAAGATCTTCACGGGAGCGCCGCCGTCGTTGCCGAGGAGGTGGCCGAAGTGCTCGGCCTCCAGCATCGCGGCCTGGGCGGAGGCGCGGGGGCCGAAGTTCAGGTCGCCCGCGGTGCCGTCGCGGCCCAGGTGGGTCCACGGGCCGACGATGAGGCGCCCGCCCAGACGGCGGTGGTTCTCCAGGGTGCCCTTGAGGAAGATGTCGAACCAGCCCGCCGTGTGCAGGACCGGGACCCCGATCCGGTCATGCCGCAGTGTCTCGGCCAGCTCCGCCCAGTACTCGTCGCGCTCGGGGTGCTCGACCCACGCGCGCCAAGCCGGGAACACCTCGCCGACGGGCTGGTCGGCCGGCGGCACCGCCGCGTCGGGCACACCGGTCATGAGCTGGGAGGCGGTGCCCAGCCTGCCGAACGCCGCGGCGTCGCCCGAGCGGGCGTCGTGCAGTGCGCCGAGCAGGCCCTGGAGCGCGGCCCACTGGTGGGCCGAGCCGAACGCGAACGCGCCGCCGAGGTAGTTCAGCCCGTCGTAGAAGTCGTGCGGGGTCATCGTGGCGACCACGGCCTTGAGCCCTTCGGGGCGCTCGGCAGCGAGCTGCAGCGCGCAGCCGGCGAGATAGGACATGCCGGTCGCGACGACCTCGCCGTTGGACCACGGCTGCGCCCTGATCCACGCGACGGTGTCGGCGCCGTCGCGGCCCTCGTGGATCCACGGGCTGAACTCGCCGTCGCTGTCGCCACGTCCCCGGCAGTGCTGGAGCACGACGGCGAGTCCCGCCTGGAGATAGGAGGTCACCGGCTCGCCGCGCAGCGTCTGCTCGCCGTAGGGGCTGCGCACGAGCACAGTCCTGTGCCCCTGGCCGTCCGCCGGATGGTGCACGGACGCCCGCAGCACGGTGCCGTCCCGCATCTCGATCGGCTGCCCGTGCACGGTCGTGACCGGAAGGACCGGCACGTCGATCTGACCCATCGGAGATCTCCTCGCTTACAAGGGGGTGGTGCCCAGATCACGCGGCCAGGTCGAGCTGACTGCGCGCTCGGGCCGGGAGGGGCGGGCGCTTGGCAGGGCGTTCGGACGGCGTGGACGCTCCGGCGGCGTGTGCGCTCGGGCGGCGCGGGTGTTCGGGTGGGGAGCGGATGTCCGGCCGGGGCGCTCGGCTGGAAGGGGTGTTCGGACGGTGTGTGGTGCCCGGGTGGTGCGGGTGTCTGGGCAGAGGCGGACGGGCGGGGCGGGCGACTGGGTGGTCTGGGTCTTGGAGGGGCGGGGTGCCGGGTGGGGGTGGGAGGCGGATCTCGGGTGGGGTCAGGGGAGGGTGTAGGCGTCGTAGATGACGGCGTCGGGGGTGCGGCGGGCGGTGGCCACGGCGATGGTGCGGGTGAGCCAGGTGTAGGCGGGGGCCGAGGTCTCGAAGGTGAGGGTGAGGCGGAAGTAGTAGTCGGAAGGGGAGACGGGCTCGCCGGCGGCGAGGCGGGCGAGGACTTCGGGAGGGCCGTGGCGGTAGCCGCGGGTCTGGAGGTAGAGGAGGGCGCCGTCGTGGGTGCGCAGGGTGTAGCGGGTGTCGATGGAGGCCGAGCCGTCGTCGCGGACGAGCTGCCAGTCCGCGCCGCCCGGCAGGACCTCGCCGTTGAGGCCGGGGCCCTGGAAGGAGCCGCCGGTGATGGCGATGACGCGGCGGTCGCCGAGCGGGGTCCGGCCGAGGTGCAGGATCGGGTCGAGGGTGACGCGGAACGTGGCGAGCGGGACGAGGCCGGGCGCTTCGCCCGGCCCGACCGACCAGGACTCGCGCTCGTTCAGCGCGGCGGGCGCGAAACCCGCGACCTGCTTGTAGCGCAGGGAGATCTCCTCGCGCTCCGCCCGCGGGATGACCTTCTCGATGTCGTCGAAGCCTTCGGGGGCGCGCTCGTGGGCGAGGCCGAGGACGAGTTCGGGCCCCATGCCGCGGTTGGCCGTGACGATGCCGGAGGTCGCGGGCCGTCGCGCCTCCTCGTAGGCGGCGAGGCCTTCCGCGACGCTCGGCGCGGTGGCGAGGGCGCGGGCGAGGACGCGGGCGTCGAGGATGGCCTGGGAGGCGCCGTTGGAGCCGATCGGGTACATCGGGTGGGCGGCGTCGCCGAGCAGGGTGACGTTCCCGTGCGTCCAGCGGAGGAGCGGGTCGCGGTCGACCATCGGGTACTCGAAGACCTGGTCGGCGCCCGCGATGAGGGACGGCGCGTCGAGCCAGCCGAAGTCCCAGTCGGCGAAGTCGGCGGCGACGGCGGCGGGCGGGACGGCGCGGTTCCAGTCGCCCAGCGACCGGTTCGCGGCGGACTCGCCGGTGGGGCGTTCGGCGATCCAGTTGATGGGGGCGAGGCCGTCACGGCCGGCCGGGCCGATCGGGTAGGCGACGAACTTGTCGCGCCCGTTCCCTGCCATCACCATGCTCGCGCCGGTGCGGAACGGGGCGGCGCGGGTGACGCCGCGCCACAGCGTGAGGCCGTTCCAGATCGGCTCGCCCTCGTCGGGGAACAGCGCGGCGCGGACCGTCGAGCGGATCCCGTCGGCGGCGACGAGGACGTCGGCGTCGTGTCCGGGCCCGGTGACGGGGTCGCCGCGGCGCACCGCGTCCGGCCCGAGCCGTTCCTCGACGGCCGCGAGGAGCATCATCTGGAGCGCACCCCGGTGCACCGAGTACTGCGGCCAGCGGTATCCGGCGCTGAGGCCGCGGTCCTCGGCGGAGATGACGTGCCCGTACCGGTTGGCGTAGACGAGTTCGCGCAGGGGCACGCCGAGGGCGGCGACGCGGTCGGCGAGGCCGAGTTCGGTGAGCTCGCGGACGGCGTGCGGCAGCAGGTTGATCCCGACGCCCAGTGGCCGGATCTCGGGGACGGCCTCCCGCACGACGATGTCGGTCACCCCCGCCGCGTGCAGGCTCAACGCGGTGGTGAGCCCTCCGATCCCCGCTCCTGCGATGATGACGCGCATCACGACAACCTTATTCAACTCGGCCATATTGTTACAGGCGTAACAATATGGACCAGCAGTGCCGTGGAGGGCAAGTGGAGGATTACGAGACCCTGGCCAGGGAGGGCATCCCGAGGGTCGCGCCGGACGCCGACGTCGACCTGTTCTCGCTCGCCTACAACGTCCTGCACGTCTCCTACCAGCTCATCGGCGACCTGGAGGGCGCCGTGCACCGGCCGCGCGGCTGGACCCTGCCGGGCTTCCGGCTCATGTTCAAGCTCTGGCTCCTCGGCCCGACCATGCCCGCCCGCCTCGCCGAGCTCTCCGCGATGAGCCGCTCGGCGGTCACGAACGCCGTCCACACCCTGGAGCGCTCCGGCCTCGTCGAACGCGGCAGCTCGCCGACCGATCGCCGCGCCGTCCCCGTCGCGCTCACCGAGAAGGGCGAGGCCGCCGTCCGCGAGGCCTTCGAACTCCAGGCCGCCCGCGAGGCCTCCTGGTTCGCCGCGCTGAACCAGGAGGAGCGGGCCACCCTGACGGACCTTCTGCGCCGCGTGGCCGAGACGCGGCCTGCCTGATCGCGCCGAGCGAGCGAGCACGATCCCCCCACGGCCGCGCAGCGCGACGCCCCGTGCCGCCCCGTGCCGTGCCGTGCCGTGCGCGAGAAATATAGAGACCTTCTCTAGAGAAGGTCTCTAAGAATGCGTAAGGTGCCGCGTATGGCGAAGACTGTGGTGATCACGGGAGCCGGGCGCGGCATCGGGCTCGCGACCGCGCGGGAACTGGCGGGGCAGGGCGAGCGGGTGGTCGTCGTCGCGAGGCGGCGGGAGCAGGGAGAGGCGGCCAGGGCCGAGGTCGGCGGGGACGCGGAGCTCGTCGTCGGGGACCTCGGGACGCGGGCCGGCGTGACGGAGCTCGCGGCGGAGCTGCGGAAGCGGTTCCCCGAGACCGACGCGCTCGTGCACAACGCGGGAATCTGGCCGGCGAAGAAGGCGCTCAACGACGACGGGTTCGAGCAGGCGTTCTTCACCAACCATCTCGCGCCCTTCCTGCTCAACCACCTCCTGGAGGACCTGCTCAAGGCGAACGGAGCACGCGTCGTGCAGGTGACGGCGGGCCTGTACCCGAAGGGAAGGGTGGACCCGGAGAGGACTCCGCAAGGGCTCGACTTCCATCCGATCCGCACCTACGCCGACACCAAGCTGGCGAACCTGATGACGGTGCCGCTGTTCGCCGAGCGGTGGCAGGATGCCGGGGTGACCATCACCGCGGTGCATCCCGGGGTCATCCGCACCGGTCTCGGCGACCGGCGGGGTCTCCTCGGGCTGCTGCTGAAGCTCGTCAAGCGCTCCTGGGCCGCCCCGGAGGAGGGCGCCCGCCCCATCGCACGGCTCGTGGCAGAGC
Source organism: Actinocorallia aurea (assembly GCF_054783995.1). NCBI lineage: Bacteria > Bacillati > Actinomycetota > Actinomycetes > Streptosporangiales > Thermomonosporaceae > Actinocorallia > Actinocorallia aurea. The sequence continues at coordinate 212,816 of NZ_BAAGPQ010000015.1, read as the reverse complement.
CGTCCCCCGCTCTCTACTACGAGGAGCTGAAGCCGACGGAGCTCGTGCCGCCCGCCACCGACACCGCGCTGGCCCGCCGCCTGTGGGCCGACGCGGCGCGGGCGTGCGATGTCGCCTAGGCACCGCACCACGCCGCGCACGGTCGAGCGGCTGCTGGAGGTCGCCCTCGCGGTGTTCGCCCGTGAGGGCCGCGAAGGGTTCACGATGAGCGCCGTCATCAAGGAGAGCGGCGTCAGCAGCGGCAGCCTCTACCACCACTTCGGCAGCTTCGACGGCCTCGCCGCCGCGCTCTACGCGCGCTGCATGGGCGCGCTGCTCACCTCGGTCGCCGAGGCGGTCGAGGAGTGCGCGGAGGCCGCGGACGGAGTGCGCGCCGTGCCGTCGGCCTACCTCGCGTTCGCGCGCGGGCACCGTGACGAGATGGCCTTCATCCACGCCTCGGCCTACGCGGCCTACCTGCCCGCGCACGCCGGAACGGTCGAGGCGGTGAAGGCCCCGCAGCTCGCCCGGATGACGGACTGGCTGGCGCCGCACGTCGCGGCGGGCCGGGTGGTGGCCCTGCCGCCCTCCCTGCTGGAGATGCTCCTCATCGGGCCGGTCGCCGAGACCGTCCGCAGATGGCTGGCCGACGCTCCCGGCATCGACCTCGCCGAGGCCGAGCGCCTGCTGCCCGAGCGCCTCTGGCACGCGGTCCGGGCCTGAGCCGGGTCGGCGCCGGACGGCCGGGCGGAGAACTCGGGACGCGACGCGCGCCGCCGCGCCGAGCCGTGCGAATGTGCGGCCCGCGCCCGGAACGCGCGGTCAGAAGGGCGAGGCGAGGGCGTCCATGGCTTCGCGCATGACGTCGGGGAGGGAGCGGGCCTGGTCGTCGTCGAGCCACAGGTTGGTGGCGGCGCGCATCGACGCCAGGAGTGAGGCGGCGATGACGCGGGGGCGCACGCTGGTGTCGTCGTCGCGTTCCGCGATGAGGGCGGCGAGTTCCTGCTCCAGCCGCATCAGGTTCGCGAGTTGGCGGGCGAGGAGCGTAGGGTGCCGCCGGGCGAGGAGCGTGCGCGCTATCCATTCGCGGTCGGGTTCGGCGAAGCCGCCGAAGAGGTCCAGGGTCGCGGTGCTCAGGGCGGTCCAGCCGGACTCCTCGGCGGGACGCTCGCGGAAGGCGGCCAGCAGCCTGCGGTGGCGTTCCTCCTCGCCGTACATGAGCGCGTCGGCCTTGTCGGAGAAGTAGTTGAAGAAGGTGCGGCGCGAGATGTTGGACGCCTCGGCGATCGCCTCGACGGTGACGTTCTCGTACCCCGCCTCGACGGTCAGCCGCATGGCCGCGCGGTACACGGCCAGCCTGGTCTCGGCCTTCTTCCGCTCGCGCAGGCCCTGCGTTCCTGTCATGCGCACATCCTAGAGGTGTCGGATCGCACAGTCGCGGAATAACTGCACTTGATGCAAAGTTGCATCGCGTGCAATAGGCTCTCGACGCTTGAACACAGCGGAGGAGAAACCGAGTTGACCGTCGTCGACGCTCCGGGGGATCGGATGACCCACCGGCAGATAATGAAGCCTTTCAGCGCCCTGCTCGCCGTGCTCGGCGTGGGCATGCTGAGCGCGACCGTCGTGTCGGTCGCGCTGCCGCAGATCATCGGGGATCTCGGCGGCACCCAGTCGCAGTACACCTGGGTCGTCACCGCGGCCCTGCTCGCCACCACCGCCACCACCCCCCTGTGGGGAAGACTCGCCGACCTCTTCGACAAGAAGACGCTGCTCCAGGCCGGCATCGTGCTGTTCGCGATCGCGTCGGTCGCGTGCGGCCTCACGCAGAACACCGAGCAGCTCATCGCGTTCCGCGCCATCCAGGGCGTCGGCATGGGCGCGGTGCAGATCCTCGTCCAGGTCGTCATCGCCGCGCTGATCCCGCCGAAGGAACGCGGTAAGTACAACGGCTACCTCGGCGGCGTCATGGCGCTCGCCACCGTCGGCGGGCCGCTCATCGGCGGCCTCATCGCCGACTCGCCCCTCGGCTGGCGCTGGTGCTTCTTCATCATGCTGCCGTTCCTGGCCATCGCGTCGTTCGTGCTCCAGCGGTCGCTGCACGTCGAAGCGGTGAAGCAGACCAACGTCAAGATCGACTTCCTGGGCGCCGGGCTCATCGCGGCGGGCGTCAGCCTCCTGCTCATCTGGGTCACGTTCGTCGGCGACGAGTACGCCTGGATCTCGTGGCAGACCCTCGCGATGGTCGGCGGGACCATCGTCATCCTCGCGCTCGCGGTGCGGGTCGAATCGCGCGCCTCGCGCCCCGTCGTGCCGCTGCACATCGTCACCCAGCGCACGCCCGCGCTCGCCATCGTCGCCAGCCTCTCGGTCGGCATGGCGATGTTCGGCGGCGCGGTCTTCCTCGGCCAGTACTACCAGATCGGCCGCGGCTACTCCCCGACCGAGGCGGGCCTGCTGACGTTCCCGATGATGCTCGGCGTGCTGGTGTCGTCGGCCATCTCGGGCCGCATCATCTCCAAGACCGGCAACGTGCGCCCGCACGTCATCACCGGCCTCGTCGTGCTGCTGTGCGGCTTCATCGGGATGTCGACGATCGACCACGAGACCAACCTCGTGGTGCTGGGCGTCTTCATGGCGATGATCGGCGTCGGCGTCGGCATGTCCATGCAGAACCTCGTGCTCGTCGTGCAGAACGGCGTCTCGATGAAGGACATCGGCGCGGCCAGCGGCGCGATGACGTTCTTCCGGTCGCTCGGCGGCACGATGGGCGTGTCGATCCTCGGCGCGGTCCTCGCCTCGCGCGTCGCCACGTCCATCACGGACGGGCTCAAGGAGGCCGGCATCCCGGTGAGCGGCGACCAGGGCGGCACCCTCGACATCGCGGCGATGCCCGAGCCCATCAAGCAGATCGTGCGCGCGGCCTACGGCGACGCCACCGGCCACATCTTCCTGGTGTCGGCGGGAGTGGCGGTCATCGGCCTGGTCGCGACGCTGTTCCTGCGCCCGCCCGCGCTGCGCTCGACGTTCGAGCTGCCCGAGGAGCTGGAGGCCGCGGGCGAGGCGAAGGCCGCAGCCGCCGCGTTGGCGGGAGCCGCCGACCTGACGGCGGAACTCGACCTCGAAGACGGGTCCGCCAAGGCCGGGAAGGCCGGAGAGCAGACCTGACGACCGGCGGCCGGGGCGCGCCCGGCCGCCGTCGAGGGGCGCCGTTCCGAGGAGGTGTCGGGCGGCGCCCTTTCGCGTCCGCGCCTAGCAGCAGGCGGCTACCGTGCGGGCGCCTTGCCGGCGGGACGCCGGTACCTCCGCCATCTGTACCGGCGCATGACGGGCACGGCCAAGCGCGCTGGGAGATGCCGTACCGGAGTGGGCGTGACGCGTACGACGAGCTTGACGGCCGTCATGAACGCGGCGAAGGCGAGCTTGCGGGACGGGGTCCACGGCAGCCCGTACTGCGCGCGGATCGGCTCGGGCAGGAGCCCTGTCGTGACGAGCCGGAAGAGGACGAACGCGGGGAACAGGACGCCGGGCAGCCCGGCCCCGCTGAGGACGGCACGCGCCTGCTCGCGTCCGTGGTCGTCGACGCGCAGGGTGCGGACCATCTCGTCCCAATAGGCGTCGAAGGCCGCGACGTCGTCGGGGAGCGCCTCGCGGGGCGCGCCCAGGAGTTCGGCGAAGACGACGGCCTGCTGGTAGTACTCCTCGTCCCGGTCGGGCGTGAGCGGCCCGTTCGTCCGCGCGTGGAGGTCGCGGGCGACTTGGAAGAGTGTGGCCTGCACCCAGAGCAGGAGTTCGGGGTCGTGCGCGGTGTAGTCGGGCCCGTTGACGACGTCGTGGGCGCGCATCGCCGACCAGGCGACGCGGTGCGCCTCGTCCTTGGTGCCGAAGACCACCATCGCGAGGTAGTCGAGGGTGGACATGAGGCGGCCGAAGGGCCCGGTCTGGAAGGTGCTGTGCTCGGCGACGCCTTGGGCGACCTTGGGGTGGGCGAGCTGGAGCAGCAGGGCGGGGCCGCCGCCGAGCAGGCCGAAGGGCTCGCGGGAGATCTGTCGGATGGCCGAGCGCTCGGTGAAGAAGCCGTCGTCCATGGGTGTCCTCCTGGAAGGGGGTGCCCGAATCGTAGGCCGGACCCGGCATTTGCGTAAGGGGTCACTTATGTGTGCGCCGTCACTCGTGCGAGACTCGGGGAAGGCCGGTATTTCCGGCGCGTCGAGGCCCGATCAATGGGGTATATCCGGATATCAAACGAGTTGGGGCAGGTGCCCGATGATGACCCCCGGCCGGCAGCGGAAGATCCTTGCTGACATGACAGAACGCCTGCGCCTGGACGACCCGGACCTGGTCGCGCGCTTCGCGATGTTCGCGCGCCTCCACGAGGAGGAGGGGCCGCCGCCCGTCGAGCCGCCGTGAGCCGGACGCCGACGCCCGGGGCCCTTTCCCGCAGGCACCTCCGGACCCTAGGATCTCGCCTCACCCAGTGAAGCGAGAGGACCACCCATGGCGGTCTGGCACGCGGCCGCGGCGGCGGTCCTCCCCGTCCTGCTCGGCGCAGCGGCCCCGGACATCAGCCCCGCCGACGGCGCGGTCGTCACGGACGCGACGGTGACGGTCTCGGCCCGCGCGGGCCTGTCCGGCGGAACGCTCATCGTCGACGGGGAGCGCCGCGCCTCCGGCCGGGCCGAGCGGCTGACCTTCGCCATCGACGGCCACACGGTCGCCAACGGGACGCACAGCGTCGAGATGACGGGGCTCATCCCGCTCAACCGCGGCAAGGCGACCTTCCGGATGGCGGTGCCCGCCTACACGCCGTCCGGGGTCGTCGCGGTGGCGTCGGGCCGGAAGCTGTCCGTCGTCTGGCAGCGCAATCCCGAACCGGACATCACCGGGTACTCGGTGTCCGTGTCGGCGGGCGGCGCCGCGCAGGCGGGCGCGGACTGCCCCGACGGGCGCTGCACCGCCGCGCTGACGCTTCCCGCATCGGCGCAGGGCGAGGTCACCGTGACCGTCGTCGCGCACCGCGCGGGCGCGGGCGACTCCGGGACCGGGGCCGCGAAACTCGTCCTGCCCGCGAAGCCCGCGGGCGGAGGCGGCGCGGGCGACGGCGATGCAGGTAACGGCAATGCAGGTAACGGTGAGGCGGGCGACGGTGCGGCGGGTGACGGCGCCGCGGTGCCGGAGGCGCCCGCGGCGAGCCCGTCGGCGACGCCGAGCCCCGACACGCCCTCGCCGTCACCGGAGGACCAGAGCGCCGCGCCCTCCCCGGTTCCGCTGGACACGCCTGAGGACGTCGCTCCGCCCTCTTCCGTCGCGGCCGGAGGCGCGCTGCCCGACGACCCGCTCCCGCGCATCGTGTTCCTGACGAGCTGCGCGGGCGCCCTGCTGACCCTGCTCGTCTTCGGCATCCGCGCGGTGCTGGCCCGCCGCAGGCCCGTGCCCGCCGCAGCGCCGGCGGACGACGTGCCTCCGCCCCCGCGCCCCGCGCCGGTCCTCCCGTCGTTCGACGACACCGGCTACCGCGAGCCCTGGACGTAGCGGCGTTCAGGAGCCGGGCGGGCGGTGCGTCTCGTAGGCGGTCTCGCCGTGCAGCGCGAAGTCCAGGCCGACCGCCTCGTCCTGGGAGGACACCCGGTTGCGGCGGGAAGGCAGCTTGTCCAGCACGAGGGCGATGAAGTAGGTGACGAAGAAGCTGTAGGCCGTGACCGCGGCCACGACGGCCACCTGGAGGACGAGCTGGTGGGCGTTGCCATCGTAGGCGAGCCCGTCGGCCGCCGCAGGGTTGACGGCGGAGGTGGCGAACAGCCCTACGCACACCGAGCCGATGACGCCGCCGACGAGGTGGAGCCCGCCGACGTCGAGGGAGTCGTCGAGTTTCAGCCTGCTCTTCAGGGGGACGGCGAGGCAGCAGCCGAGCCCGGCGAGCACGCCGATGGCCAGGGCGCCGCGCGCGTCGACGAATCCGGCGGCCGGGGTGATGGCGACGAGGCCCGCGACGGCGCCGGACGCGGCGCCGAGGGCGGTCGGCTTGCCGTAGCGGAGCCGCTCGACGAGCACCCAGGTGAGCAGGGCGGCCCCGGTGGCGGTGTTGGTGTTGACGAACGCCCAGACCGCGACGGCGTCCGCCTTGAGGGCGGATCCGGCGTTGAAGCCGAACCAGCCGAACCACAGCATCGCCGCACCGAGCAGGATGAACGGGACGTTGTGCGGCGCCATGTGGGCGCGCGGCCAGCCGGTGCGGCGACCGAGCACGATGGCGACGGCGAGGCCGGCCGCGCCCGCGTTGCAGTGCACGACGGTGCCGCCCGCGAAGTCCAGCGCGCCGAGCTTGAACGCCCAGCCGTCCGGTGAGAAGACCCAGTGCGCGACGGGCGCGTAGACCACGATCGACCAGATGACGATGAAGGGGATGAACGCTCCGTAGCGCCAGCGTTCGACGGCGGATCCGGTGATGAGTGCCGGGGTGATGATGGCGAACATCATCTGGAACATGGCGAAGGCGACGGGCGGGATCGCCTGGGCGGATCCGCCGGTGAAGCCCGGCACGATCTCGTCCATGTTCGCCAGGCCCGCGAAGTGCAGGTCGCCGATGACCTCGCCGCCTCCGCCGAACGCCAGCGAGTAGGCGACGACCACCCACGTGACGCCGACGAGCGCCATGACGGTGAAGCTCTGCAACATGGTGTTGAGCACGTTCTTGGCCCGGACCATCCCGCCGTACAGGAAGGCCACGCCGGGCGTCATGAACAGCACGAGCGCCGAACTGGCCAGCACCCACGCGGTGGCACCCGAATCGACGGTGGAGAAGTCGAAAGGCATCCGCAACCTCCGGTTCGAGAAGCCCGGCGCCATGGTTCCACCGTGGCGACTGTGCCTGCGGTGCTTCATGTGACTTCGTCGTAAACGTTGGGTTTCGTCGACAACCCCCAAGGGTTGTGGATTCCAACTGACACGCGCATAATGAGTTTGATTTTCCAACCCGGACAGGCCGGGATGGCGGATTGAGGAGGCAGCCATGCGCGACGCGGTCATCGTCGAAGCGGTCCGGACGCCGGTGGGCAAGGGCAAGCCCGGAGGGTCCCTGGCCGAGGTCCACCCGGTCGAACTGCTGGCGCACACCCTGCGCGAGCTCGTCGACCGCAGCGGCATCGATCCCGAACTCGTCGATGACGTCATCGGCGGCACCGTCAGCCAGGTGGGGGAGCAGGCGGCGAACCTCACCCGGTACGCGTGGCTCTCGGCGGGGCTGCCCGAGTCCGTCGCGGCCACGACCGTCGACCGGCAGTGCGGGTCCTCCCAGCAGGCCGTGCACTTCGCTGCGCAGGGCGTTATCTCCGGCGCCTACGACATCGTCGTCGCGTGCGGTGTGGAGTCGATGAGCCGGGTGCCGATGGGCTCCAACGTGCTGCCCGGCAGCGTCCCGTTCGGCCCCGGCATCCCCGAGCGCTACCCCGACGGGCTCGTGCCCCAGGGCGTCGCCGCCGAACTCATCGCCGCCAAGTGGGGGCTGACCCGCGAGGCGATGGACGCGTTCTCCGCCGAGTCCCACGCCAAGGCCGCCAAGGCGAGCGCCGAAGGCTGGTTCGACGCCGAGATCGCGCCCGTGCGGACGCCGTCCGGGCTGGTCACCGCCGACGAGTCCATCCGGCCGGCCACCACGCCCGAGGTGCTCGCCGGGCTCCGGCCCGCCTTCGAGCGCCCGCAGTTCACCGAGCGCTTCCCGCAGATCACCTGGTCGGTGACGGCCGGAAGCTCCAGCCCGATCAACGACGGCGCGGCGGCCCTGCTCATCATGAGCGGCGAGACCGCGGCGAGGCTCGGCCTGCGCCCCCTGGCCCGGCTGCACGGGTTCGCCGTCGCGGGCGCCGACCCGCTGATGATGCTCACCGCGGTCATGCCCGCGACCGAGAAGCTGCTGCGCCGCACCGGCGTCTCCCTCGCCGACGTCGACCTGTACGAGGTGAACGAGGCGTTCGCCAGTGTGCCGATGGCCTGGCTCCAGGAGACCGGCGCCGACCCGGCGAAGCTGAACGTGCACGGCGGCGCGATCGCGATCGGCCACCCGCTCGGCGCGAGCGGCGCGCGGATCATGACGACCCTCGTCCACGCGATGGAGCGGCACGGCGCCCGCTACGCGCTCCAGACCATGTGCGAGGCGGGTGGTCTGGCCAACGCGACCCTGCTGGAGCGGCTCTGACCACCCGGAAAGTTCTCTCCATCAAGCGATTGACCGGGAGCCGATCAAGCCCTACCGTTCCGATATGAATTCCGACCCCGTCACCCGCATCCTCGCCGCGGCCACCCGGCTGTTCGCCGAGCGCGGGTTCGACGGGGCCTCCACGCGGCTCATCGCCGACGCGGCGGAACTCAACATCGCGACCGTCAACTACCACGTCGGCGGTAAACGCGACCTGTACCTCGCCGTCATGACCGGGGCCGCCCAGGCGGAGCGGGCGGCCCTGGAGACGGCCCTGGCGTCCTGCGCCGAGCCCGGCCGCCTCACCGGCGCCGCCGACGTCCGCCTCGTCGTGGACGCCTACCTCGACTTCTGCGTCGCCCGCCCCGAGATCCCCGCCCTGTGGATGCACCGGTGGCTCTCCGACGCCGACGACGTCGCCTCCTTCGAGGCCGCGCACGTCCACCCCCTCGTCAGCCGCCTGATCGAGCTGACCCGCCCCGTCGCGGCCCCGGACGCCGACGTGGAGTACGCCCTCTGGTCGGTCATCTGGACCGTGCACGGCTTCGCGCGCGGGGGCGTCCCCGACGCGGCGGGCCGGCGCCGCAGGACCGACGACCCCGAGGCCCTGGAGCGCTTCCGCGCGGCCCTCCACCGCCTCGCCTCCGGCCTCCTCGGCCTGGACCGCCCGACGTCGCGCGCCGCCTCCTCGCCCCCTCGTGATCCGGACGTGAAGCCATGACCGAGCAGCCCGCAGTGAACCCCCCGCCCTCCGTCCCCCGACCGCGCGCGGCCGACGAGCCCGTAGCGCGCGGGAGGCTGTTCGGCTACGCCCTCGGCTCCGTCGGGACCGGCGTCTTCGGCGCGGTGCCCGGGCTTCTGCTGCTCTACTACCTGACCGACTCCCTCGGCGTGCCCGCGGCCGTCGCGGGCGCCGTCCTCGTGCTGCCCAAGGCGTGGGACGTGCTGCTCAACCCGTGGATCGGCACGCTCAGCGACCGGGAGGCCGTGCGCACCGGGAGCCGGCAGCGGCTGCTGCTGCTCGGCGCGGCGACCCTGCCGGTGCTGTTCGCGCTGATGTTCGCCTCGCCGTTCACCGGCGGCGCGGGCGCGGCCTGGGCCATGGCGGCGTTCCTGCTCGCGGCCAGCGCGTTCGCCGCCTTCCAGGTGCCCTATGTGGCGCTTCCGGCGGAGATCTCCGACGCGCCCGCCCAGCGCTCGCGCGCGATGGCCTGGCGGATCGTCGCCCTCACCTTCGGCATCCTGCTCGCGGGCGGGCTCGCGCCCGTCATCGTCGGGATCGGCGGCGACGGACGGGGCGGGTACCTGCTCATGGGAGCCGTCATCGGCGCGGTGCTCGCCGCGGCCCTCGTCGGCTCGGCCCTGTCGACGCGCTGGATCCGCTCGGCCCCCGGACCCCGCCAGCTCGGCTTCACTGCCGCGCTGCGCCTGGCCCGCGGCAACCGGCCCTTCTTCGCGCTGCTCGGCGCGTTCACCGTGCAGTCCCTCGCCGTGGCCGTCATGCTCGCGGGCGCGCCTTACGTCGCGCAGTACCGCCTCGGCGACGACGGCCTCACCACGGTCCTGTTCGTGTGCATGGTCGGCCTCAGCGCGATCGCCGTCCCGGTGTGGAGCGCGCTGGGCCGCAGGTTCGGAACCGTGCCCTGCTACCTGGCCGCCGTCGCCCTGTTCACCGTCGCCGCGGTCGCCCTGTACCCGGTGCTCAGCGCGGGGGCGAAGATCCCGGCGTTCGCGCTCACCGCCCTCGTCGGCGCGGGCTACGCGGCCCTCCAGCTGTTCCCGCTGTCGCTGCTGCCCGAGACCGTCCACGCCGACGCCGGACGGACCGGGCAGGCCCAGTCGGGCGCGTTCACCGGGGTGTGGACCGCCGCGGAGACGGGCGCGATGGCCCTCGGCAGCGGCGTGTACGCCCTCGTCCTCGCCGTCACTGGATTCGCCTCCAGCTCCGACGACGAGGCCGTGGCCCAGACGGGCACCGCGCTCGGCGGGCTCACCGTGGGCTTCACTCTCGTGCCCGCCGTGCTGCTCGCCTTGAGCGCCCCCCTTCTCGTCCTGTACGCGCGGCGTGCGGCGGCGCACAAGACCACCGAGGAAGCGGCGGCCTGAAGGCCCCGCGCACGTACGACTCCCCTGAAAGGTTGTTCCCTTGCTGGCTGAAGAAGGGCGCGATAGCGCCGACCTGCTGGCCGAGCTGGCGCGGCTGAAAGAAGCCGACCTGCCTGTGCGCGGCGGCAAGGTCACCGCCTACGTGTACGACACCGGCCGCCCCGAGGTGCACGCGTTGGCCGCCCGTGCCTACCTGGAGATGCTCGAGGTCAACGGGCTCGACCCCACGGCCTTCCCCAGCATCGTCGCCCTGGAGAAGGACGTCGTAGGGACGGTGGCCGCCAAGCTGGGCGGCGGCCCGGAGACCCCCGGCATCTTCACCAGTGGCGGCACCGAGTCGATCATGCTGGCGGTGAAGGCCGCCCGGGACGCGAAGCCGGTCGACCGGCCCCAGGTCGTCGTGCCGGTCACCGCGCACCCCGCGTTCCACAAGGCGGCGCACTACCTCGGCGTGGAACTCGTGGCGGTGCCCGTCGACACCGCCACGTTCCGCGCCGACCCTGCCGCGATGGAGGCCGCGCTGACGGACCGGACGGTGCTCGTCGTCGTGTCCGCGCCCTCCTACCCGCAGGGCGTCATCGACCCCGTGCCCGAGATCGCGGCGCTCGCCGCGGCGCGCGGCATCCCGTGCCATGTGGACGCCTGCGTCGGCGGGTGGCTGCTGCCGTGGCTGCGCGACACCGGCCACCCCGTGCCTCCCTTCGACCTGTCGGTCCCCGGTGTCACCTCGCTCTCTTGCGACCTGCACAAGTACGGGTACGCGCCCAAGGGGGCCTCGGTGGTGCTGTTCGCCGACGAGGCGCTGCGCCGGCACGCCTACTTCGCCTCCGCCGCCTGGCCCGGCTACACGATCATCAACTCGACGGTGCAGTCCAGCAAGGGCGCGGGCCCGCTCGGCGGCGCGTGGGCGACCCTCCACGCGATCGGCGCGGCCGGATACCGCGACCTCGCCTCGCACGCCGTCGCCGCCGCGAAGCGCCTCATCGAGGGCGTCGCGGAGATCCCCGGGCTGCGCGTCCTCGGCACGCCCGACGCGTCCCTCGTCGCGCTCGCCTCCGACGACCCGCGCCTCGACGTGTTCGTCCTGTCGGACAAGGCGCGCGGCCACGGCTGGTTCATCCAGCCGCAGCTGAGCTTCCCCGGCATCCCCGCGAACGTCCACCTCACCCTCACCGGCGTCAGCCTCCAGGGCGTGGACGCGCTCTTGGACGTCCTGGCGAAGTCCGCCGCCGAGGCGATCGACGCCGGGCCGGTGGAGCTGCCCGACGGCCTCGTGGACCTGCTCGGCGGGCTCGACCTCGACGCCGTCGACGACTCGGGCTTCACCGAGCTCCTGGCGGCCGTCGGGGCCGACCTCGACGGCGACGGCCCGATGGAGATGGGCATGGTGAACGCCGTCCTGGACGCGCTCCCGGCCGAGACGCGGGAGGCACTGCTCATCCGGTTCCTGTCGGCCCTGTACCGTACGCGCGCATGAGCACGCACGAACGGGAGATCACTACCCCCGTCGCCCTGACCCGACCCGACGGCGGCCTCGACCCGGCGGCGGTCGGCTGGTCCCGCCGCCCCCTGCACGACACCGCCCTTCCGGGGCGCTGGGGGCGGCGCAAGAAGTGGGAGTACTGGTGCTTCACCACGCCGACGCACCTCGTCGCGCTGACGGTGAGCCACCTCGACTACCTCGCTCTGACCGGCGTCTACTTCCTGGAGTACGGCGGCACCGAGCTGGAGGTGAGCACGATGGCGCCCTTCGGCTCGGGCGTACGGCTCCCCGACAGCCTTGACGGCTCCGACATCACCGTCTCGTCCGGGAAGGCGCGCGTCTCCATCCTCCGGGAGGAGGGCGGCACCCGTGTGCGCGCCACGTGCCCGACGTCCGAAGGCATCCTGGCGGCGGACCTCTTCGCGGCGCTGCCTGACGGCCACGAGTCCATGAACGTCGTCATCCCGTGGGACGAGCGGCGCTACCAGTTCACCTCCAAGCAGGTCGCCCGGCCCGCCGAAGGCACCCTGACGCTCGGCGGCCGCTCCTTCGCGTTCGCCGACGACGCCTGGGCAGTCCTCGACCACGGCAGGGGCCGCTGGCCGTACGACACCCTCTGGAACTGGGGCGCCGCCTCGGGCGTCAGCGCCGGGCACACGATCGGCCTGCAGTTCGGCGGCAAGTGGACCGACGGCACCGGCATGACCGAGAACGCCCTCCTCGTCGACGGCCGCCTCACCAAGATCGGCGCCGACCTCGCCTGGGAGTACGACCCGGAGGACTTCCGCGCCCCCTGGCGGATCCACGCCCCCGGCGCCGTCGACCTCGCCTTCACCCCGTTCCATGAACGCCACGTGAAGACCGACGCCGTCCTTCTGTCCAACCACACCCATCAGCTGTTCGGCCACTACGCGGGAACGATCCACCCCGACGAGGGCCCCGCCCTTGAGGTCGACGGCCTCCTCGGCTGGGCCGAGCAGGTCCGCATGCGCTGGTGAACGGGCGCGGGGTCAGGCCTGCTCGCGGGCGAACAACTCAAGCCGGCCGCGCTGCGTGCAGCGCCAGGCCTCGATCCGCCGTCGCAGGCGGCCGAAGCGCTTGGCGCGGCCGAAGAGGCCGACGGCCAGGGGACCCTCGACCCAGCGGGCGAAGCCGTGGGAGTGGTCGCCCCCGTCCTCGACGAAGCCCGGCTCGACCTCTTCGCTCCCGCACAGCGCGCATCTCATGGGCGCAAGCCACCCGGCGGTGTGGAGCATCGGGGGTCCTCGCCGTGAACCTTGTGCGCAAGGCACCGGGTCAGGGCGGGGACCCGGCGGCGCGGGCCTCTGCCAGGACCTCGCTGACGACCGGGGTGCGGGCGATCATGGCGAATTCATCGGCGTCTCATGTGGTTTTGGGCGTTTTGTCCGCACTCGTGATCACCGGCGGTGGTCCGGCGGGGTTTACTGGACTCATGGACTACGTACAACTGGGACGTACGGGGCTCAAGGTCAGTCGGGTCGTGCTCGGGACGATGAACTTCGGTCCGGAGACGAACGAGGCCGAGAGCCACAAGATCATGGACGCCGCGCTGGACGCGGGAGTGAACTTCTTCGACACGGCCAACGTGTACGGCTGGGCGGAGAACCGGGGGCGGACCGAGGAGATCATCGGGACGTGGTTCGCCAACGGCGGCGGACGGCGCGACAGGACGGTGCTCGCGACCAAGGTCTACGGGAACATGGGCCCGGCCGGTGACCCGTGGCCCAACGACGACAAGCTGTCGGCGCTGAACATCCGCCGCGCCTGCGACGCCTCCCTGAAGCGCCTGCAGACCGACCACATCGACCTCTACCAGTTCCACCACGTCGACCGGGCCACGCCCTGGGACGAGATCTGGCAGGCCCTGGACGTCCTCGTCCAGCAGGGCAAGGTCCTCTACGTCGGATCCTCGAACTTCCCCGGCTGGTCGATCGCCCGCGCCAACGAGACCGCGGCCCGCCGCGGCTCCCTCGGCCTCGTCAGCGAGCAGTGCCACTACAACCTGATCGAGCGGCGCGCGGAGATGGAGGTCGTCCCCGCGGCCGAGGCCTACGGCCTGGGCGTCATCCCGTGGTCGCCGCTCGCCGGCGGCCTGCTCGGCGGCGTCCTGCGCAAGCAGCGCGAGGGCGGCGGCAGCCGCTCCCAGACCGGCCGCAGCGCCGCCTACCTGGCGGACGACCGCAAGCGCGCCAAGATCGAGAAGTACGAGGAGCTCTGCGCCGAGCGCGACCTGGAGCCCGGCGAGGTGGGCCTGGCCTGGCTCCTCACCCGCCCCGGCGTCACGGGCCCCATCGTCGGTCCCCGCACCCTGGACCAGCTCGAATCCGGCATCCGGGCCGAGTCCCTCACCCTCGACCCGGACCTCCTCACCGAACTCGACACCCTGTTCCCCGGCCCGGGCCCCAGCCCGGAGGCCTTCGCCTGGTGATGTGAGGGGCCGCCTCCCGCACCGGGAGGCGGCCCCTCGTCGGACCGCCTAGGCGGTGACCGTCACGGCGGCGGAGGCCGAGACGCCCCCGGAGGTGACGGTGAGGGTGGCGGTGCCGACGCGGACGCCGGTCAGCTCACCCGAGGACAGGTCGAGGACGGCGACGACGCCCTTGCGCTTTGCCGCCGCCTTGGCCTCCCGCTCGTTCCGGACCACCGCGACGCCCGCGTCGCCCGACCAGGTCGCGCTCGCCGGGTGGGCCAGCGGGAAGGTCAGGCCGAACGCCGAGGTCGTGCCCGTCGCCGACACCCGCGCCGAAGCGCCGGCGGCGAGGGCCTGCGGGGCCTGGATCGCGGCGGCGTCGATGACCGGGTTCATCCGGGCGGTCAGCCAGGTGAGCGTGTCGGGGTTCGGCCGGCCGGCCTCGACGCGGCCCGGCGTGGCGTCCACGCCCACCAGGACCCAGCCGAAGAAGCCGCCCTTGTCCGTGGAGGCGTACGGGGTCTTGCCTACCGAGGGCGTGTTGACCTCCAGGACGCCGTCCGCGCGGATCGCCGACGCGGTGTGGGCGTGCCCGGTGAACAGGGCGACGGGCTTGCCCGCGTCCTCGCGGAAGTCGGCCAGCCACTCCTGGACGAGGCCGGCTTCGAGGCGGTCGGCGAACTGCGACGACGCCGCGCCGGACGGGTCGGCCAACGGGTGGTGGAACACCACGACCACGGACCTCACCGAGCGGTCGCGCTTCGCGGCGGCGAGCTGCTCCTTCAGCGCGGGGACCTGCGCCCACTCCGACGCGCGCAGCCCGCCGAGGTTCGTGTCGAACAGCAGGAAGCGGGTGCCCTTGTGGTCGAAGTACTGCCGCGTCGGGCGGTCCGTCGCCTTCGTGAAGGCCGCCAGCGTGCCCGTGGCCGTCGCGCCGGACTCGTGGTTGCCGGGCGTCCAGTACACGGGGATCGACGCGGGCACCGTCTCCTTCAGCAGCGCCTCGGCGAAGGCGAAGTCGGCTTCCGTGGCGGTGTCCACGAAGTCGCCGTTCACCACGAGGAAGTCGGGCTTCGCGGCGACCGCCTGGGCGAGCGCCTTCCTGGCCTGGACGGCGGCGAACGAGTTCGCTCCGCCCGCCGCGGTCACGTGGAGGTCGCTCATGATGGCGAACTTCCAGCGGTCCCGGCCGATCTCGCGCCGCTGGAGCACGAACGGGTCGGCGTCGGCCTCGCTCCCGCCTTCGGCGGCCTGCCCGACGAGCGCGGTCAGCGAGTCGAAGCGCAGTTCGCCTGCGGTCTTGTTGAGGTTGGAGGTCTCGACCACGTAGAGGTTGGTGAGCGTGATCGGGGCGGCGTATCCGGCGGGAAGGTCGCCTTCGACCCACTTCCAGCCGGTCCAGTCGACGGTCGCGGCGAACGTGAACGGCACGTTCGTGGTCCCGTTCGAGCGCAGCGTCGCGCGCAGCCAGTGCTTCTGGCCGTCGCCGTACACCCACAGGCCGAGCTTCCGGGTGCCCTCGGGAAGCGTGACGGGAGCGGGCTTCGCGACCGCGTAGGCCGCGGACGTGCCGGTCTGTCCGGTGAAGTCGTAGGTGAGCCGCAAGGCCTGGTTGTCCGCCGCGGCGTCGGGCCGGTCGGCCGCCGCGTCCGTCTTGATCGAGGCGGTGGCCTTGGCGGTGGTGGCCGTCCACGGGGTCGCGCCCGCGTCGTAGGCCGCGACTTCGCTGTGCTTGAGTCCGACGGAGACGGGCAGCGCCACCTTCTCGTCCTGGACGGTCGCGGTGATGGTCGCGGCCTTGCCGTCCCCGGTGTCCTTGGCCTTGACGGTGAAGCCGTCGCCGTCCGCCTCGACCGACACGACCGAGTCGTCGTAGTCGAGCTTGACGTCGCGGGGCGCGACGGGCGCGTCGAAGCCCTCGTCGTCGGCGCCGGTGAGGGACACCTCGGCGGTGCCGCCCGCGGTCATGGTGAGGCTCGGCTCGTCGAAGGCCAGGTGGTCGAGTTCGCCCAGGACGCGCAGTTCGGCCTTGCCGGAGACCGACTTGGAGCGCGCGGTGACCTCACCGGTGCCGGACTTCTCCGCGGTGAGCACCCCGTCGCGCACCCGACCGATCCGCCCGGCGCTCCAGGAGGTGCGGCCCGCCTCAACGGGGGAGTACGTCTCGTCGTGGCCCTTGGCGGCGACGTCCACGGTCAGCCCGGGGAAGACGCGGTCGGCGCCGAGCCGGACGTCCAGCCCCTGGAGCCTGCCGGAGCCGGGCGCGGAGAACAGCCCGACGCCCTGCGGGATGGACCGCTCGTACCCGTCGGACGGGGTGTTGACGACGCTCGTGCCGGTGTCGCCGGGAATGCGCGCGACGAGGTCGGAGGAGCCGCCGCCGTCGAGCATGAGCGCCTCGTGCGCGCCGAGCCGGGCCATGATGACGGCCATCTGGTCGAAGCTCACGCCCTCGGAGAAGTTCGCGGACCCGTCGACGGTGACGAGGAGCAGCCGCTTGCCGCCCGCGGACCAGCCGATCGCGGTGCGCGGCTTGAGCGCGTCGTTGCCGGTGGACGCGGGCAGGTCGATCGCCTTGCCGTCGCGGACCAGGACCGAGCCGCTGCCGAGCGCCGTCTGGATCTTCGCGGGGGAGTCCGACTTGAGTGCGAAGTCCAGCTTCGCGGCGGCCCCGGGCTGCGCCGCGGCGGCCAGCGCGGCCGCCGCCGACCCGCGCCCGACGACGATGATCCCGCCCTCGGGCACCGCGGTGTCGGTGAGCGCGGCGGTCACGGCGGTGACCGCGCCCTCGGCGACGACGACCTCGGTGTAGGCCCCCGACAGCGCCACGCTGGTCCGCAGCCCCGGACCCCACTGGTCGGTGTAGACGCCGATGCCGTTCGCCGGCGCGGACGCCGCGTTGAGGTCGCCGACCGCGAAGTCGGTGCCGCCGACCGAGACGGTGCCTTCGAGGAGCACGTCGGCGAGCCGGGCCACGCCGTCCTCGTCCACGGCCGCGACCGTGGAGGGGCCGCTCGACCCCTTGCGGACCTCGCCCAGGTCGACCTCGGGCCCGATCGCGGCGTTCGTCTCGTTGATGTCGTAGTAGTCGCCGTTGACGGCAGCGACCGCGCCGTCGTCGTCGGCGGCCTTCGACAGCTTCTTGATCTCGCTGACCTTGCCGCCGACGAGCCCGACCCGCACGGAATCGTCGGCGAGGTCGGCGTTCAGGACGTGCGTGCGCAGCCAGCCCGTGCGGCCGAGGCTGTCGAACGACGTCCGGACGATCCCGGGCGCGACGACCCGGTCGACGCGGTGCGCCTCGACCGCCTCGCCCTGCTCGACCGTCTGGTACGTCGGGATGTCGACCGGTGTGGGAGCGGCCCACGCGGCGCCCGGCTGAACCGAGAGCGCGAGTGCCGTCACCAGCGCGAATGTGCGCATTTCAGAACCTCCAGAAAGAACATCGACACTCAATGCCCTGGAGGTTCGTTCAGGAGAAGTCGCGGCGTACGCGCGGTGTCCTCCCGAGGAAGATCACGGGCCCCGGGCCGACAGTAGCGGCCCGGGGCCCGCCGATCAGGTGAGCGCCTCGGCGAACTGCGCCGCGTAAAGGCGCTGGTAGGCGCCGCCCGCCGCGATCAGCTCGTCGTGGGAGCCCTGTTCGACGATCGAGCCCTCTTCCATGACGAGGATGAGGTCGGCGTCGCGGATCGTGGACAGGCGGTGCGCGATGACGAAGCTCGTCCTGCCCTGGCGGAGGTTGCGCATCGCGCGCTGGATGAGCACCTCCGTGCGGGTGTCGACGGAGCTGGTCGCCTCGTCCAGGATGAGGATCGCCGGTTCGGCGAGGAACGCCCGCGCGATGGTGAGGAGCTGCTTCTCGCCGGCGCTGACGGTGCCGCCCTCGTCGTCCAGGACGGTGTCGTAGCCGTCCGGGAGCGTCCGCACGAAGTGGTCGACCTGGGTGGCCTTGGCCGCCTCGACGACCTTCTCGCGGGACGCGGTGACGTCGCCGTAGCCGATGTTCTCGGCGATGGTCCCGCCGAACACCCACGCGTCCTGGAGCACCATGCCGGTGCGGGCGCGCAGGTCGCCGCGGTCCATCTCGGCGATGTCGACGCCGTCGAGGGTGATCCGGCCCCCGGTCACGTCGTAGAACCGCATGAGCAGGTTGACCAGGGTGGTCTTGCCCGCTCCCGTCGGCCCGACGATCGCGACGGTCTGGCCCGGCTCGACGGCCAGCGACAGGTGCTCGATGAGCGGCTTGTCGGGGGAGTAGGAGAACGAGACGTCCTCGAACGCGACCCTTCCGCGCGGCTCGGCGATGACGGGCGAGGCGTCCGGTTCGGCGCTCTGCTCCTCGGCGTCGAGCAGCTCGTACACCCGCTCGGCCGAGGCGATGCCGGACTGCAGCAGGTTCGCCATGCTCGCCACCTGGGTGAGCGGCTGGGTGAACTGCCGCGAGTACTGGATGAACGCCTGGACGTCGCCCAGCGACAGCGAGCCGTTCGCGACGCGCAGGCCGCCGATGACGGCGACGAGCACGTAGTTGATGTTGCCGATGAGCATCGTCGCGGGCTGGATGAGCCCGGAGATGAACTGGGCCCGGAACGAGGCCTTGTGGAGGCTGTCGTTGTGCTCGGTGAACGTCTCGGCGGCCTCTTCCTTGCGGCCGAAGACCGACACGAGGGTGTGCCCGCCGTACATCTCCTCGATGTGCGCGTTGAGCTTGCCGGTGCTCGCCCACTGCTTGATGAACTGCGGCTTGGAGCGGGCGCCGATCTTGGTGGTGACGAACACCGTCAGCGGCACGGTGACGAGGGCGATCAGCGCCAGCAGCGGCGAGATCCACAGCATCATGGCCAGCACGCCGATGATCGTGAGGACCGAGTTCAGCGCCATGCTGAGGGTCTGCTGGAGCGTCTGGGAGAGGTTGTCGATGTCGTTGGTGACCCGGCTGAGCAGGTCGCCGCGCTGGTTCTTGTCGAAGTAGCTGAGCGGCAGCCGCGCCAGCTTGTCCTGGACGCGGGCGCGCAGCCGGTGCATGGAGCGCTGCACGATCGAGGCGGTGACGCGGCCCTGGGTGACGCCGAGGACCGCGGCGATCAGGTAGATCGCGAGCACGCCGAGCAGCACCTTGCCGACGGCGCCGAAGTCGATGCCGGTACCGGGCACGACGTCCATCGAGGCGACCATGTCGGCGAACGTGTCCTGCCCGGACGCGCGGAGCATCTCTACGGCCTCGGCCTTGGAGATCCCGGCCGGCAGCTTCGCCGACACGGCTCCGTCGAAGATCAGGTCGGTGGCCTCGCCGAGGACGCGCGGCCCGAGGACGGTGAGGATGACGCTGATCGCGCCGAGCACCGACCCCAGGATGATCAGCGCCCGTTCGGGCCGCATGTCGCGCAGCAGCCGCTTGGCCGAGCCGGTGAAGTCCGCGGACTTCTCCATCGACGGTCCGGCCATCCAGGCGCCCGGCCCGTGCCGCGGCGCCGCCGGCGCGGGCTTGTTCTCCTCGGTCACGCCGCCTCCTGCTCGGTCAGCTGGGAGAGGACGATCTCCCGGTAGGTCTCGTTGCCGGCCATCAGTTCGGTGTGGGTGCCGACGCCGACGACCTGGCCGTGGTCGAGGACGACGATCCGGTCGGCCTGCCGGATGGTGCTGACGCGCTGGGCCACGATGAGCACCGTCGCGTCGGAGGTCTCGGCGGCCAGCGCGGCCCGCAGCCGGGCGTCGGTGGTGTAGTCGAGGGCCGAGAAGGAGTCGTCGAAGAGGAACACCTCGGGCTTGTGGACGAGCGCGCGGGCGATCGCCAGGCGCTGGCGCTGCCCGCCGGAGACCGTGGTGCCGCCCTGCGCGACCGGGGTCTCCAGCCCTTCGGGCATCCGCTCGACGAAGTCCTTGGCCTGCGCGATCTCCAGCGCGTGCCAGAGGTCCTCGTCGGTGGCCTCGGGGTTGCCGTACCGCAGGTTCGAGGCGATCGTGCCGGAGAACAGGTACGGGCGCTGCGGGACGATCCCGACGATCTGCGACAGCCGGGCGGGATCGAGTTCCCGCACGTCGACGCCGTCCAGCTCGACGGTGCCGCCGGTCGCGTCGAACAGCCGGGGGATGAGGTTGAGCAGCGTGGTCTTGCCGCTGCCCGTCGAGCCGATGATCGCCACGGTCTCGCCGGGCCGCGCGCTGAGGCTGACCCCGCGCAGCACGGGCTCCTCGGCGCCGGGGTACCCGAAGTCGACGTCGCGTAGCTCCACGGTGCCGCGCAGCGGGGTCTCGGAGATGGGCGAGGCCGGAGGCAGGACGCTGGAATGCGTGTCCAGGACCTCTTCGATGCGCCCGGCGCAGACCGCCGCGCGCGGCGCCATCATGAACATGAACATGGCCATCATGACCGACATGAGCGTCTGCATCAGGTAGGACAGGAACGCCGTCAGCGCCCCGACCTCCATGCCGCCGTCGGCGATCCGGTGCCCGCCGAACCACAGGACGGCGACGCTGGCGACGTTCACCACCGCCATGATCAGCGGGAAGAGGGTGCCCATGAAGTACCCGGCCCGCTGGGAGACGTCAAGGAGGACGTCGTTCGACTTGGCGAACCGCTCGGTCTCCTGCTTCTCCCGCACGAACGCGCGGACGACCCGGACGCCGGTGATCTGCTCGCGCAGGATCTGGTTGAGGTCGTCGAGCCTGCCCTGGATGCTGCGGAACAGCGGCACCATCCGGGTCACCGCCCAGGTGAGCACGGCGCCGAGCAGCGGCAGGATGAGCAGGAGCAGCAGCGACAGCGGGACGTCCTGGCGCAGCGCCATGAAGATGCTGCCGACCGCCATGATCGGCGCGGCCACCGCCATGGTCAGCGCCATGAGGACCAGCATCTGCACCTGCTGGACGTCGTTGGTGGTGCGGGTGATCAGCGAGGCGGGGCCGAACTGGCCGAGTTCGCGGGCGGAGAAGTCCTGGACGCGGCGGAACAGCCCGGCGCGCAGGTCGCGGCCGAGGGTGGCGGCGGTCCGCGAGGCGAAGAAGACGGCTCCGGTCGAGCAGGCGAGCTGCGCGAGCGAGACGGCGAGCATGATGCCGCCGGCCTTCATGATGTAGCCGGTGTCGCCGATGACGACGCCCTTGTCGATGATGTCGGCGTTGAGCGTCGGCAGGTAGAGCATGCCGAGTGTGGCGAGGAACTGCAGCGCCACGAGCACGCCGAGGTCGCGCCGGTAGGGCCGCAGTGTCGCGGTGACGAGTCGGATCAGCAAGATGTCTCGCTCAGGGGGTAGCAGGGAAAGGGTCAGCGGTGCGACTGCTCGAAGGCCGCCGCGACGGGTGCGACCCGCTGGAGCGCCTCGTGCAGGACATCGTGGAACGCGCGGCCGTCTTCGGTGCGCAGCCAGTGGAGCGTGGCGACGCGCGCCGCGGTGTTGAAGGACTCGGCGAGCAGCGCGGGGAACAGGTCGGCCGCCGGGTCGAGCCCGCAGCGCTCGGCGATCGCCTCGACCAGCGGCCCGGACGCCGGGCCGCAGTGGCGTTGGAACTCCGCCTGGAGCGCCGGGCTGGAGAAGATCATCAGCATTGCACGCCGGTCGGGCTCCTCCTGGCCCCGGAAGTGGCCGACGTAGGCGTTGACGCAGGCCTCGGCCAGCGGCTCGCCCGGGGGCCTGGCCCGCAGGGAGTCGGCGAGCCAGGCGGCCCGTTCGGCGCCGTGCGCGCAGATGGCGGCCTCGCGGCTGCCGAAGTAGTTGTTGTAGGTGCGGGTCGAGACGCCCGCGGCGGTGGCGATGTCCTCGACCCGGACGTTCTCCGGGCCGTGTTCCAGGGCGAGCCGGAGCGCCGCCTCGCCCAGCGCGCGGCGGGTCGCCTGCTTCTTGCGCGCGCGGAGCCCCTCGTTCACGCGGCACAACGTATCGACTACGTTGCGCACCGCGCAATCATTTATGAGGTGAAAATCTTCGCGGCACGCAAAATTTCGTTCCCCGCAAGAAACCGGTCAGCGCAGGGGCACCTCGAACCCCCGGCGCAGCGCCGCGTTGCGGTCCTCCGGCGGGGATGCGGCGAGCCGGACGGCGGACGCCGCATCCGAACCCGGCCTGCGGACGACCAGGTAGGGGGCGGGGGCGTCGAAGGGCACCCGCTTCCAGGGGCTCGCGGCGTTCGCCGGATCGAGCAGCCGCTCGGCGGCCCGCTCGAACTCCTCCTGCCGGGCGTTCTGCTCGGCGTCGTGCAGGCCGTCGCCCACCCAGATCCGGCGGGCCGCCAGGAAGTCCGCGGC
Source organism: Actinocorallia aurea (assembly GCF_054783995.1). Classification (NCBI taxonomy): domain Bacteria; kingdom Bacillati; phylum Actinomycetota; class Actinomycetes; order Streptosporangiales; family Thermomonosporaceae; genus Actinocorallia; species Actinocorallia aurea. The sequence goes on along the minus strand of NZ_BAAGPQ010000015.1, from coordinate 190,381 downwards.
GTACTCCCGCCACGACGAGTAGCGGCACAGCACCGGGACCGTCAGCCGCTCGCACAGATCCCAGGCCGTCTCCTCCTCGGGGAGCAGCCCCGCCGCGTGCGCGGCCCGGACCAGGAACACCAGCCGGGCCGCGTCCCAGGCGAACGGGGCGCGGCCCAGATGGCGCTCGTACTCGCGCCTGTGCCCGGAGGTCGTCAGCCACCGGGCCATGTCCAGCAGCGCGGAGGCCGAGGTGATGCCCCAGTTGTCGCCGAGCGCCTTGCGGTAGGCCTCCGGTGATCCGTCGTCCATCCGCAGGGCCTCGTGCCCGCCGCCGCCCCACTCCACCTGGATGGCCGACAGAGCCAGCCACCACAGCCGCAGGTCGTCCAACTGCTCCACCCGCTCTCCGCAAGCAAGGAGATCGCTTACCAGGGGATCATTGTGGCGCAGCGGCGTCCGTCATGCGTCGGTCATCCGGCTTCCAGAGCCGTCGCCTTCGCCCACTTGTAGTCGGCCTTGCCCGTCGGCGTGCGCTGCACTTCCGGGACGAAGTGGACATCGCGCGGCACCTTGTACCCGGCGAGGGTCGTGCGGCAGTGCTCGCGCAACTCCTCCGCGGTCACCGGGCCGTTCGTGGAGACCACCGCGGCGACCCGCTGGCCGAACCGCTCGTCCGGGACGCCCACGATCAGCGCGTCGTAGACCGACGGGTGCGACTTGACCGCGGTCTCGACCTCCTCGGCGTACACCTTCTCGCCGCCGGTGTTGACCACCGTCGAACCCCGGCCGAGCAGCACCATGTTGCCCTCGGCGTCGACCCTGGCCATGTCGCCCTGGATCGACCAGCGGACGCCGTCGGCGTCGGTCACGAACGTGGCCGCGGTCTTCACGGGGTCGTTCCAGTAGCCGATCGGGATCCGGCCCTTGCGGGCGAAAACCCCGATCTCGTCCGAGCCGGGAGTGATCGGGCGGAGGTCGGAGTCCAGGACTGCCATGCCCTCGCGCGGGGCGAACCTGGCGTTGCCGAACTCGTCGGGCTCGATGCCCGCCGCGGCGACGCCCGTCTCCGAGCCGCCCATCGCGTCGAGGATCGTCATGAGGCCCGGCAGCGCCGCGTTGAGCTTCGCCTTGACGTCCGGGGACGTCGCCGAGCCGCCGCAGGCCAGGACCAGGAGGGACGACAGGTCGAACGCCTTCGGGTCGGCGGTGAGCAGGTCGGCGACGGGACGGGCCATCGCGTCGCCCACCAGGGACATCACCTGGGCGCCCTCGGCCTCGGCGACGCGGAGTACCGCGGTGGTGTCGAAGCTGCGGCCGGACCAGATGACGAGCTTGGAGCCGCCGGTGAGCGCGGCCCAGCAGATCCACACCCCCGCCGCGTGCATGAGCGGGGCGTTCACCATGATCGTCAGTCCGCCCGCGGCGGCCACCTCGGCGGCCTCCTCGGGCCGGGAGATGGGGTCGCCGATCATCCGGCCGCCGCCCATGGCGGTGAAGAACATGTCCTCGGCGCGCCACACGACGCCCTTGGGCAGGCCCGTCGTGCCGCCGGTGTAGAGCATGAACAGGTCGTCGCCGGACCGCTCGATCGCCACGCGATCGGGGGACGCGGCGGAGACGGCCTCCTCGTAGCTCCGCGAGCCCGGGATCTCGGCGTCGGAGCCGTCCTCCAGGACGAGGATGTCGGTGAGCTCCGGCAGGGTGTCGCGGACCTCGGTGAGGCGCGCGGCGAGCGAGCGCTCGGCCACGAGGGCCTTGGCGCCGGAGTCGGCGATCACATGGGCGAGTTCGCCCGAGGTGTAGCGGTAGTTGACGTTCACGGTGCCCGCGCGCAGCTTGAAGGCGGCGATCTGCGCCTCCAGCCACTCGGCCCGGTTGTAGGACAGGATCGCGACCCGGTCTCCCGGGCCGACGCCGCCGGCGGCCAGTGCGGCGGCCGCCCTGTTGGCGCGGGCGTCGAGCTCGCGGTAGGTGAGGCGCGAGTCTCCGGCGACGAGCGCCAGGTTGTCGGGTACCGCGTCCGCGACGATCTCGAAGAGGTCGGCGAGGTTGAAGGACGGCATCGGGGTGGGCTCCTTCCCTGCTGGACCTTCAACGTACTCCCGGGGACCCCTGTGACGTAAGTCTCTGCTTATTATCTTCTGGATCTGTCCGTTAACACGATCAAAGCAGTCCGGAAACCTCAAGTGGGTAGGTTCCCGGCATGGAGCACCCTGCCTTCTCCCCGGACGAACTCGACGCCATCGAGGCCCGCTACCGCGCCGACGGTTTCGTCGTCCTGCGCGGCCTGTACTCGCAGGAGGAACTCCAGGTCATGGAGGACGACTGCGTGCGGGCGCAGTCCGGCGTCATCGCCGGGGAACTCCCGCCCCGGTACGGCTCCACCGCCTTCCTCGACGACGAGACCAAGGCCGAGGCCTTCGCGAACTACGTCGAGTACGTCAACGAGCTGTCCCCGGCGATCCTCGCCGCGGTGACCGCGCCCGCGCTCGCGGCCGTCCTGCGCAGGCTCCTCGGTGACGACTGCTGGCTGAACGACGCGCACCGCTTCGGCGTCGTCTACCAGGACGCCCGCCCCGGCCGCGAGTCCGGCTACTCCCGCATCGGCTGGCACGCGGACTGGCAGGCCGCCCCCAACCTCGCCATCTGGCCCGCGACGGCCTTCACCATCCACGTCGACGAGACCAGCCCCGCCAACGGCTTCCTCCGCGTGGTCCCCGGCAGCCACCTCTGGCAGACCCCCTCCCCCCGCAACGTCCCCCTCCCCTCGGGCTCCGCCCCCTCCGCCGGCCACACCTCCGCCCCGGCCCCCTTCCCCATGCCCCTGGGCTTCGAGAAGATCCCCGGCGAAGTGGCCGTTTACTGCGACCGGGGCGACCTCCTCCTCCACGACGCCTACCTCTGGCACTCCGCCGCCCGCGCCTCCGACGACGCCACCACTCGCCGCCACATCCGCGGCGGCTACAACACCGGCGACAAGTCCACCGACGGCTCCCGCGAGACCTTCGTCAAGAACGCGGCCCGCTGAGGGGGCCTCCTCAGCCCTTGATGCGTTTCATGGTCAGGTGGGAGTCGACGCGGGAGACGGCGGGCAGGGGCATGATCTTCTGGGTGAGGAAGCGCTCGTAGGCGACCTGGTCGGAGACGCCCACGCGGATGTAGTAGTCGGGGCGGCCGAACATGCGGCGGAACTCCAGGACCTCCTCCAGGGCGGCGATGACGGATTCGAAGCCGTCGACGGTCTGGAGGTCGTTCACCGCGATGTCGACGGACAGGACGACCTCCAGGGAGCGGTCGAGGGCCTCCGGGGCGATCTCCGCGCGGTAGCCGGTGATCACGCCCGCGTCCTCCAGGCGCTTCACGCGGCGCAGGCACGGCGGGGGAGTCAGGCCGACGCGGCGGGCCAGCTCCACGTTCGACATGCGCCCGTCCCGCGCCAGTTGGAACAATATTTCACGATCAACCGAATCAAGGCTTACAGAATTGCTCATAAGCCCATTATCTCATAACTCTATGCAACCATATTAGGTCATATCCGCACTATCATTGCTCCCATGTTCGATGCAAGGACCAGGGGCCGGGATCTCGCGGCCGCCGCCGCCGACACCGCCTCCGTCGGCCTCAGCCTCTTCCCCCTGGGGCTCAGCTTCGGCGTGCTGGTCGTGCACACCGGCCTCGACTGGTGGTGGGCCACGGTGTTCTCCGCCGTCGTCTACGCCGGCTCCCTGGAGTTCCTGCTGCTCGGCCTGGTCGCCGTCACCACCCCGCTCGCCCAGATCGCGGTGACTGCCCTGATGGTGAACTTCCGGCACGTCTTCTACGCGCTTTCCTTCCCGCTGCACAAGGTCCGCCGCGGCGCCCGCCCCTATGCCACCTTCGCCCTGACCGACGAGGCCTACGCGCTGACGGCGGGGGAGCGGGCCGGGTCATGGAGCGGGGCCCGGATCCTGTGGATGCAGGGGCTCCTGCACCTCTACTGGGTCGCGGGGGCCACGCTCGGCGCCGTCGCCGGCGCGCTTCTGCCCGTCACCCTGCACGGACTGGAGTTCGCGCTGACGGCCCTCTTCGTCGTCCTCACCGTGGACGCCTGGCAGGCCCGGCGCGACCTGCCCGTCCCGCTGCTGGCCGCCGCGAGCTACGCCGTGGCGGCGCTGGTCACCCCCGGCCAGGTCCTGCTGACCGCGATGGCGCTGTTCACCGGCTGCCTGCTCGTGCGGCACCTGCGCCACCGGCCGGGTGCCGGTGCTCCGGAGGCCGAGCCGTCCGAGGCGCCGGAGGCGCTGCCCGTGCCCGTCGGGGCGGGAAGGTAAGCCGATGCCCACCCCGCTCTACCTGGCCGCCGCGGTCGCGCTCAGCGCGGCCATCACCTGGGGCCTGCGCGCGCTCCCGTTCGCGGTGCTGGCCCCGCTGCGCAGGTCCGAGGCGCTGAAGAGCCTGGCGCTCGGCATGCCGGTCGGCGTCATGCTCATCCTCGCCCTGTACACGCTGCGCGGGACCGAGCCGACGGTGTGGCGCAGCGCCGTGCCCGTGGCGGCGGGCCTCGCGGCGGCGGTCGCGCTGCATCTGCGCACCCGCAACGCGGTCGTCAGCGTCCTCGGCGCGACCGCGGTGCACGTCGTGCTCGCCACCGTCTGGCAGGCCTGATCGCCCCGGTGGCGGCGGCCTCCGTGCGCCGATCACGCACCCCTCGGTCACCTTCGGCGACGAATCCGGCGGCGAGCGTGACCGACGCGCCGAAGGCGTGATCGAAAACCGTCCCGTCATGCGTGGGGAATGCTGCGGGGTAAGTGGTCGGCGACGCTTGCGAATGATCGTGCATGAGGATCTCCGCGCTGTCGAAACGGATGTCGACGTTCGGCGCTTAGCACGCACCCCGCCGTTTGCGGAATTCCCCGACCGGTGTGGAAAAAGTGGGGCGATACGTTCCGTCGCTCGCCGAAAAAGAAGGGACGGCCGACGGTAATATTCCGTATGTCTAATTTGCCATGGGCGGTTTGCTCCGTATCGGAGTGCTTCCGTGATTCCTTCACGCGCCCATCGCGATCCCCGAATCTTCCTTACGGTCATCCTATTTGACCTGCGCGTCCGCACCCGGTCGCGCGCTGTCGGAAACTCTCACCCGCTGCCTACGATCGTCCCGAACCATCATCCGGGCACGTCAACGTGGGGAGGACTCCGCCTGTGAAGCTCGCGGGAAGGCAAAGCGCGGCCGACAATTCGGTGAACGGCGGGGAACGCAGAACGGCGGTCGGTGAACTGGCCGAGGCCTTCGACTCCGCGCTTTTCCTCCGGGCCGTCGAGCAATGCGCCATGAGGCTGCGCGGGTTCCTGGACGACCCCGAGATCAAAGGCCTCGACCTCATCGAGCCCGCGGTGCTGATGAAAGCGGCGCGCGAGCTCATGACGTCCGAGAAGACGGAAATCGCCGCCTTTGACGGGGGTCGGCTCCACCGGATCGTCGACCTCTACCTGAGCACCGGAATCCAGGTCCACTCGCCCGGCTACATGGGCCGCCAGTTCTCCGGCACCGTCCCCCTAGGCGGGCTGATGGACCTCGTCGGATCCATCGCCAACCAGCCGTCGTCTTTCTACGAGGCGGGCCAGCTCCCGAACGTCGCCGAGCGGCTCATGGCCGAGGAGCTCACCCCCCTCATCGGCTGGGACACCGAGACGTCCGCCATGGTCACCACCTCCGGCGGCTCCATGGCCAACCTCACCGCCCTCCTCGCCGCCCGCAACCGCGCCTTCCCCGGCATCTGGGCGCGCGGCGTCGCCGGCTCGGGCGGCCACCCGGCCGTCGCGCTCAGCGAGGACGCCCACTACAGCGTCGACCGGGCCGTCGGCGTCCTCGGCATCGGCGCCGAGCGGGTCGTCCGCCTGCCGGTCGACGACAGCGGCCGCATCCGCCCCGAACTCGTCGGCCCCGCCCTCGACGCCGCCCGGGACCGCGGCCTCGACGTCTTCTGCCTCGTCGCCTCCGCGGGCACCACCTCGATGGGCTCCTTCGACCCGCTCGCCGAACTCGCCGCGGTCACCCGGCCGCGCGGGATCTGGCTGCACGTAGACGGCGCGCACGGCGCGAGCCTCCTCGTCTCGCCCGAGCAGCGGCACCGCCTCGCCGGCCTGGCCGAGGCCGACTCCCTCACCTGGGACGCCCACAAGATGCTGTTCGTCCCCGCCCCCTGCACCCTGCTCTTCTACCGTGACGGCACCGCCGCGCGCGGCGCGTTCCGCCAGCGCGCCAGCTACGTGTTCGACGAGGAACCCGACGTCTACAGCGCCTTCGACAGCGGCGACCGGAACCTCGAATGCACCAAGCGCCCGATGATCATGCCGCTCTGGACGCTCTGGTCGGTCTACGGCCCCGCCCTGTTCGCGCGCAAGATCGACCACCTGTGCGCGCTGACGTCCCAGGCCCACCGGATGCTCGACGCGGAGCCGGACTTCACCGTCCTGCACGAGCCCGAAAGCAACATCCTCTGCTTCCGCTACACGCCCGACGGCCTCACCGGCGCGGACCTGCACCCCGTGCAGCTCGACCTCCGCAACCGGATCCGCGCCGACGGGCGCTTCTTCATCTCCAAGGTCGACATCGCCGGCGTCGCCGCGCTCCGCGTGGTCCTCATGAACCACCGGATCGACGCCGGACACCTCGCCCTGCTCATCGACGAGATCAGGGCCACCGGAAATCAGGTGCTGCGCGAGCGCGCGGCCCGCGACGACAAGGACGGCATCCAGCCATGACCATCACCCTTCCCGCGGCGTCGAAGAGGACGCCCCCTCCCGCGGACCTCGCCGCCCGGCTCATCCCGGACGACGAGCTGAACCCCCGCTCGATCGCCCAGGTCGCCGCGCTGCCCTCCTTCGCGGGCAAGCTGGAGGAGTGCGCCCGGCTCGTCGGCGCCCCCTACTGCGAGGTGCCCCACGCCGTCCAGGACGCGCTGGTGCTGCGGCGGCTCCAGCAGATCGTCAGCACGGTCCTGCTGAACCCCCTGTGGCGCGAGCGGCTGCACTACTACGGCGTCACGTCCGCGCCCGCCGACCTCGAAGAGTGGGAGCGCATCCCGCTGTCGGACAAGGCCGTGCAGCGCGACATGTTCATGGGGCCGCGCGCGGGCATGGTCGTGCCCATCGAGCACGGCGGCTTCGAGATCGTCGCCAGCGGCGGCACCAGCGACGGCCTGCCGCTGGAGATCGTCTACTCGCTGCGCGAACTGCGCGACACCTACCGGATCTCCGGCGCGTTCATGGGCGCCTACCAGCTCGGCGACTACTTCCGCGCGCCCGGACCGCGCTGGCTCTACACCACGCTCGCCGACTACCAGATGTGGAGCAGCGGCACGATGGTCGGCGGCGTGCTCGCCGCGGTGCCCGGCGTCAACTACATCGGGGCGGGGCCCGTCACCGCGCCGGTGCTGGAGCACATGTTCTCCTACCCCGGCAACAAGGCGCTGATGGGCATCTCCGCGGGCATCGGCTACCTCGCCGAACTCGGCGCCGGCATGCCCGCGCACGCCCGCGAAAGCTTCCGCGTCGCGATGTACGGCAGCGGCCTCCTCCCGCAGACGAAGCGGGACGAACTCCATGCGGTCTACCCGAACGTGTCGATCCTCAGCTACTTCGCCGCGACCCAGGCCGAGTGCATCGGCCTCCAGCTGAACCACGAGCGGCCCGAACTCGCCGCGGTCCCCGGCCTCCACTTCGTGGAGATCGTCGACGAGCACGGCAGGGCCGTCGCCGAAGGGGAGGAGGGCGAACTCGTCGTCACCCGGCTGCACGCCCACGAGACGCCCCTGCTGCGGCTCAAGATCGGCGACCGGATGATCCGGCGAGCCCCCCTCGACGGCCCGGGGCTGAAGACCGGGCTCTTCGAGTTCGCCGGCCGCAGCGGCGACATGCTCCACCTCGGCGACAGCCAGTACTCCGCCCTCCTCGCCCAAGCCGGCCTGCGCACGGAGCTGCTGCGCGTCTGCGGCATCGACCTCGACCGGGTCGCCCTCGACGTCCAGTTCGTCAACCACCGCACGACCAAGGCACTGACCGTGCTCGTCGCCGCCGACGACGCCGAAAGGCTCACCGCGCAGGCGGAGGCCGCCCTCGGCCCGTCCGGCTGGCGCGGAGTCTTCGCCGCCGCCCTCCCGCGCTCGCTGTCCCTGTTCAACGACCGCGAAGCCACCCCAGAGTCCATCGAGGCCTCCGGCTACGACTTCCGGCTGGCGTTCGTCCCGCGAGCCTCGCCCGAGATCGAGCGGACGCCCGTCGGGAAGGTCCCGCTGGTCCGGGACCGCTTCTGACCCCTTCCGACCCCTGCAAGCACCCGAGATGGGAGACCGAGTGAAACCGAAGGTCAGCATCGTCGTCCTGGTGGACGCCGTCGGCGCGCTGTCGGACCGCACCCTCGACCAGGGCAACCTCGCCCTCGTCGACGACAGCCCCTACGGCAGCCGGAACAACGGCAGCCCCGCACTCGTGACGGCGGTCCTGCCGGGCCAGACCGTCCAGTGGACCGCGATCCACGTCGACGTCCAGACGCCCGTCGAGATCGATGGGATCACCTTCCTCGGCGCGGGGGAGGCCGCCGCGCCCGTCACCCGGACGGACGCCGTCCGCCCCGACCCCGGCTACGCGGCGGCGCCCGCCTACGCGTCGGGCGTCCTGCTCGCCGAACCCGAGGGGCCCGCGTCCCCGTACACCGCCGCGCCGTCCGCGCCCCTGGCCTCCAACGGGCTGGAGAACCACGACCTCCTCCTGTGGGAGGGGATCGTGCCCTTCACCATGGTGCCCGGCGTGCCCTACCGGTACCGGCTCGCGATCCGGCTCCACGAGGGACCCAACAGCGTCCTGCACGTCGACACCCCCGCGCTGCTGCGCGTCTGAGACCCCCCGAACACGAAGGCAGGCCCATGGCACAGCAGCACGGCATCATCGTCCTGGTCGACGTCGACAACGCGCTCGCCGACCGCACCCTCGACGGCAACGCGTACTGGTTCGACAACTTCAAGTTCCTCGGCTCGACCGGCGAGGGCAGCGAGAACCTCGTCACGATCGTCCCCGGCACCTACTACCTCGACGGCTCCCAGGCCACCGAGCAGGTGCTCAACTGGCTGCCGGCCGCGCTCGGCGCCGTCCCGCCGACCGTCCCGCGCAACTACCTCGCCGAGCAGGCCCTGCAGACCGACCGGGACGCCCTCGCCTCCCTCGCCTCGGTCGGCAGCGGCGACGAGGCGGGGATCAGCCGGGCCAAGGACCAGGTCGGCGTCAGCGCCAGGCAGAGCCGCGCGGCCAAGGGCGTCACCACCGCGAAGGTCCTCGACGCGACGGGCGCCGTCGCCGGATCGAACGCCGCCGCGACCTACAACTACCCGGCCCCCGTGATCACCGACATCACCGGCCCTGCCGTCGAGCAGAAGATCATGTATCCGGCGCAGTACGGCTCGCCCGACATGATCTACGACGGCTGGTACTGGGCCGCGACCGTCGACACCAGCCGCCCCGGCATCTACTCCTACACGATGCACATCCAGCTCCACGAGCTGGTGGAACGCGAGGACGGACTCGTCTGGCAACCGGTCGACTTCACCTGCACGTCCGCCCTGGAGATCATCTCCGACCCGAAGCGCAACGGCTTCACCGGCGGTGGCCTCGGCCTCCTGCCGATCCCCGACCTGCCGCCCGCGCTTTGACCGCCGCATCCGCCGAGGCGGCCCCGCAGACCCCGAAACCGCAGCGCCCTAGGAGGACCATGCCCGCCAAGCTCGCCGTCCGGCCCGTGACGATCACCGCGGTGGTCGACCCCGTCGCCGCGCTCGCCTCCGGCGACCTGGACGAGAACCTGTACCTGTACGACACCAACCGCAAGGCCGGCTCGTCCGGGTTCGGCACGCCCGGGCTGGTGACCCGGGTGCGCAAGGGCGACACGCTGCTCTGGAACGTCATCCCGCTGGAGTGCGAGACGTTCGTCGCGCTGGCCGGGATCGAGATCGACCGGCGGGTCGCCGACCCCGTCCGCAAGTTCTACCCGGGCACCGACATCGCGTTCTGGACGGCCACCGTCAAGCGCGACATCGTCAAGCCCGTCCCGTACCGGCTGTCGTTCCTGCTCGGCGGCGTCGCCGAGCCCTACGCCGTGCTCGCCGAGCAGACGCTCGCCGGCGCGGACAAGGAGGCCTGATGACCGTCCAGACCGACCAGCAGTACCAGGCGGCCGACTTCAAGGACCGCGGCCAGCTCAACTCGGTGCAGCTCAACGTCGTCACGCTCGTCGACATGGAGAAGGCCGTCGCGCAGGGGTCGCTCGAAGGCTGCCTCACCATGATGGACAACAGCATCGGCGGCGTCGGCCAGGGCACCGACCACCTGGAGACCGTCTGCAAGCAGGGCCAGGTGATCAACTGGATCATCCGCCCGATCGACATGCACCGGCGCCCCGACGGCACCTGGCCCCCCATGCCGAAGATCAACAACCTGGTCTTCCTCGACATCGAGGAAGGCGACGAGGACGACCCGGCCGAGCGCCGCATGATGACCGAGCTCAAGGTCTACGGCGGCCCCGACCGCATGCGCGACAAGTACACCGCCGTCTACTACTACTGGGCCGGCGCCGTCATGACCACCGCCCGCCCCGGCACCTACCGCTACCGCTTCGTCATCGAACTCGAAAAGGAGCACACCACCGAAAAGCTCTACCTCAACAGCCCCAACCACCCCGCCCTCCACGTCCTGCCCGTCTGACGCTCTCTCCCCCCGAACCGGCCGTGCCGGGCCGCCCCCTCGCCCCGGCACGGCCCCCCTTTCCGCTTCACGGTCATGGCGCAACCTGGCGATGATCTCCGCGCGCTTCCTGCGCCTTCGACGGCTCTCCGTTCCCCGACAGCCTGGAAGCGCCAGAGGCCGATAAGGGAGGTGTGGATGTGGTCGTCGAGGTCGGCGACGAAGGGTTCGGTGCGCCAGGGCCGGAGGCCGAACCTGGCCTGGCGGAGCCGCTGGGCGGGGACCCGGCCGCGGGCGGCGGCGACCAGGTCGACGCACTCGTGCGGCATCGCCGAGCCGCTCTCCGCGGCGCCCGGCCCGCCGGTTCGCAGGCGTGCCGACGCCCGGTCGGTGAGGACGATCGCGCGCTGAACGGAGTCTCGGCTCGCAACGCGTGGGTACGCGCCCGGAGCAGGAAGCTCGACGCGCGGCGCGCTTCCCGCGCGGCAAGGTCGGCGATCGCCCGTGCCCTCAGGAGATCCCCCGTCGCGTTGTGAACGACCCTCGCCTGGCTCGTCCGAATCAGCGCGCGCGACGTCGGAGCCACCTCCGCCGAGGCAACGGCCTCCCCGTAAAGCCTCAGCGCCGACACGTTGTCATGCCTCTCGAACGCGAGGCGGGCCGCCAGGCGAAGACGGACGCCGCCGCCTCGGACGACCGGCCACGTACTCAGCGGAGTTTCGCCACGGGGCGGGACGAGGAGATGGGGTTCAGGACGGATCGTCGGTAGGCCAGGCCGCGGATTCGTCGCACTGCAGCCTGCTGATGATCTCGACGCGGTCGCCGGGGATGCGCACGACGGTCACCTCGACGGGCCGCTCGGTGCGGGCGGAGTAGCCGATGCGCAGGATCTCCAGCACGGGAATGCGCGTCGGGATCTGCAGGAGGTCGGCCTCTTCCTTGACGGGCATGCGAACGCGCTGGACCTCGATCCAGGAGATGGGCCCGTGCCCGGCCTCTTCGAGCCGGTCGATCCACGCTCCCGGTCCCGCGCCGGGCTGTGCGACGGCCGGGACCTCCTCGTAGGCGTCGGGATGGATCCAGGTGTCGGACAGCTGAAAAGGAGCCTCGCCCCTCTGGTCCGGTGCACCGCCTGCATCGGAGTTTCCGAAGGGGAGTGGTTATCTGGCTCGGTTGGGGGTTGCTGGAGGCCACGGGGCTCGTCATCGAGTTGGGGGAGCACTGATTCGCGCCCGCCGGTCTCTACGATCCGGCGAGCGCGCTGCCGCGGGAGCGGCTCTGGCGGGCGCTGCTCGTCATGCACGTCGCGCCCAGGAAAGGCGAGGTGATCGTCGACGTGGGGTGCCGGGCTGCTCCCGCGCAGGCGCTGCGGCGAGAGCCCGACGCGGGCGGCGAGCTCGCGCATGGAGATCGCCGCGTCTGTCAACGCGTTCATCACCTCGCCGGTCGAGCGCGCGCGACGGGCGCGTGCCGGCTTCGATGTCCGCCTCGCCCAGCCCACGCAGCTCCGGCGCGGCCGCGGTAGCGCGCGTAGCCCTGCCGGAGGGCGAACCCGCGGCGTCCCCGCCTCTCTGTCCCGCCCCCTTCCGATGATGTCGGCGCGCTAAGGCCTCAGGGGGCTGGGAGACCGGCGGAAGAAGTTATCCACAAGCGGAAAAGCGGGGTTGCGCGGGGAGCGCTAATGTTCGGCGCAGGATCGGAAAACGGGCCCCGCGAACACGCCGGGCCCCGGCATCGGGGGTGTGCGGTGGAAGGAAAGAACGAGATGACCGAGACTCAGGCGCGGGAGCTGTTCCCCGTCGTGGACACCAACGGCGACGGCCAGATCTCGCGAGAGGAGCTGGCGCGCCTGTACGAGCGCAACGGCACCCCGATCAGCCTCGAGGAGAGCGACTCCATCTTCGGCAAGGCCGACACCGACGACGACGGCCTCATCTCCCTGGAGGAGTTCATCGAGTTCCTGGGTTGAAGGCCGAGAGGCGCGCCCCTGCGGCGAAGGCCCTCCGGGACCGCAGAGGATCGCAACATCGCGTTCCCGGGCCGAAGAAGGGCAGCCCCCGGTAAAGACTCCGCGTTGCGGGTGGACGGGGTCGGGGGTCGCGGCTTCCCTCTGAGGGGTGCGGAGACTTCTCGTGGGCGCGGCCGTGACGTCGGCGCTGTCCGTGGCGGTACTGGCGACAGTGTTCGGGGCGCCGTTCCTGTGGGGCCTGTGGGGCCGGGACATGCTCGGGCAGACGGCGCTGCTGGTGTTCCTGCCCTCGGTCTGCTACTTGTGGGCGGTCGCCGCGGCCCTGTGGCGGTGTGCCTCCGGCTCGGGCTGGGGGCGTGGCGGCTGGCTCGCCGGGGCCGCCTACCTCGCGCTGCTGGTGCTCTCCCTGCACAGCCGCCCGCCGGGATACGGCAGCCCGCTCATCCTCGACATCGTGTGCGTCTACCTCGGCTCGCTGCCGTTCCAGATCGCCTGCGCGCTGCGCAGCGCGGTTCCGGGGCCGCGCCTGCCGCGGCCCCGGAACGCGTCTCAGCACAGCCGGTCGGCCACCAGACTCGCGGCGGGCGCCGAGCCGACGGGGTGGAAGTCGGCCGCGAACCGCTGGTAGGCGTCCGCGTGCCGGGCCTCCACCGACGGCAGGTCCCCGAGCGCGTCCAGCACCTCGTCCGACGTCATGAGCAGCGGCCCGGGGGCGCGCTTCTCGAAGTCGAAGTAGAAGCCCCGCAGCGTGTCGCGGTAGGTCTCCAGGTCGTAGGTGAAGAACAGCATCGGCCTGCCGGTGCCCGCGAAGTCGAACATCGCCGAGGAGTAGTCGGTGATGAGCACGTCACTGATCAGGTAGAGGTCGGTGATGTCGGGGTAGGCGCTGACGTTGATCACGAAGTCGCCGTAAGAGGGGTCGTACAGGTCGTCGGCGATCAGGTGGTGTCCGCGCACGAGGAACACGTGGTCCTCGCCCATCTCCTTGCGGGCCCGCAGCAGGTCGAGGCGCTGGTCGAACCTGTAGCGTCCGCCGCCGTAGAACTGGTCGTCCCGCCACGTCGGCGCGTACAGCACCACCTTCTTGTCCGGGGCGATGCCCAGCCGCTGGCGCACCCGCGCGGCCGTGAGCGGCGCCGCGGGGGAGTGCAGCAGGTCGTTGCGCGGATACCCGGTCTCCAGCATCTCGCCGGTGAACCGGAACGCGTCCCGCAGGATCGGTGTGCTGAAGGGGTTCGGCGAGAGCATGACGTCCCACTTGGCGACGTCCTTCTCCAGATGCTCCAGGTAGGCGTTGCCGCTGGCGAACCGCACCTGCCCGATGTCGAAGCCGATCTTCTTCAGCGGGGTGCCGTGCCAGGTCTGCAGGTAGGTCTGGCCGTCGCGCTTGACGTAGGAGCCGGGCATGTCGTCGTTGGCGATGACGTACCTGGAGCGGGCGAGCGCCCGGTAGTAGTCACGGCTCCACTGCCGCACCACGGTAGCGCCGGGCGGCGCCTCCAGGGCGGTGTCGCGCACCACCCAGATGTGCTCCCGGTCGTCGCCGCGCCGGCGCAGCTCGTCGGCGATCGCCCTCGGGTTGTCCGAGCACTGCTTGCCCTTCCAGCTCACGAACACGAGCTGGTCGCGCATGCGCAGGCCTCGGTGCAGCGGGTAGTACCGCTCCTGGAGCTGCCGCTGGGCGTAGGCGCCGCGCTCGTCGGGGCGCGAGTCGGCCTCGACCTCGATGACGGGCGTGTCGAACTGCGAGCACAGGAACCGCAGCCGCTTGCCTTCGAGCACCACGGGCTTCTCGGCGAGGTTAGGCAGGTGCGCGTGGTCGAACTTGGTGTAGATGAGGCGGTCCTCGTGCGGGGCCTCCTCGCGCACGGTGATGTCCCACGTGCCGTCGAGCAGCGGGGCGCGGCGTCCGAACGCCTCGGCCTCGCGAAGCGCCAGCCTGACCTCGAAGCGGATGCCGTCCTGCACCAGCGGGAAGGTGTGCAGATCGCCGGTGCCGCGCCGACGCAGCACGGCCTCCAGCGGGCCTGGGCCGCGGTAGGAGCCGCGCAGCACCAGCACGCCGTCCGGCGTCCACTCCTCGGTCTCGATGACGGGCCGGAACGTCCGCTCGGCGATCGAGAGGTTGCCGTCGCGGGTGTGCAGCACCGCGACCTCGCGGAGCCGGTGGGTGAACCGCTCCTCCGGCAGCAGCTCGGTCGCGGCGATCCGGATCGGCTCGCCGCCGTCGAGGCGCAGGTACGTCTCCCAGGAGGCGTAGTCGTCGGCGCTGTCGGTGTCGACGAGCAGGTCGAGCGGGATCCGCGCCGAGCAGACCCCGGCCACGACGGCCGCGGGCAGCTCGTGCGCGGTCGCGCCGCGCTTGACCAGCAGCTCCGCCGACTCCACCGGGTCGGAGAGGCGGCTCGTCAGCTCAAGTTCGTCGCCGTCGAGGCGGAAGCCCGTGGCGATGACCCTCAGCGGTTGCACCGAGAGGCACAGCTGGTCGCCGGACCACCGCGTCACCATCCGGACGTCCCGGCCCAGCTCGGCGTACGGCGGGCGCTGCGGGCGGCCCCGCACGGGCACCGTCAGCGGCGCCGAGCGCACCAGGCCGTGGCCCCGCACGATCACGTGCGCGCGCCAATCGCCCTTCAGCCGGACCGGGTTCACCGCGCAGGAGAACCCCGACCAGTCGTAGACATAGCGGTCCTGCCCGGAGCGGGCGGTGGCCTCGGCGTGCAGCTCGCTGCGCATCCGCACCACGCGCGGCAGTCTGCCGGGCGAGCGCAGCACGAGGAACTTGCTCGTGTGCCGCCGGTCGTCCAGGTCGCGGTACGGCACGTAGGCGCGCCCCGCCAGGCGCAGCCTGCCGTCGCTCCACGCCACCTCGTCGACGCGCGTCACGGGGCGGGTCTCGGCCGCGGTGAGCCGGAAGACGCGGGCCGGGATCGACCTGTCGTCGCGGAAGGGGAGGTCGGCGTAAAGGCGAAGGCGTTCGCGCACCACGGGCAGCGCGCCCGGCTTGGCGGCCCGCTGCCAGGCGAGCAGGTCGAGCAGCTCGTCCATCCGGCCGTTGCGGACCAGGTGGAAGCGCAGCTTCTCGCCTGAGGGCAGCGCGCGGTAGGCGCGGCGCGGGACCCGATCGAGGTAGGCGTTCACCTTCTCCAGGAACAGCGCGCGGTAGTCGTCGTCGACCCTGTGCAGTTCCTTGAAGTACAGGGGCAGGTCGTTGGTGAGGGCCTTGTCGTGGTGCGCGCGGCGCAGCCTGCGCGGCGCGTGCGCGGTGAGGAACGCGTCGATGTCCAGCAGCGCCGCGATCCTGTCGCGCAGGTTCTCCGGCGCGTCGCGCTTCTGGGTGATCGACGGGTTCCCGCCCGACCGCTCCCGCCACAGGTAGATCGGCTCGGTGATCACGTCGACGCGGCGCGCCAGGCAGTGCAGCCGCACGGCCAGCTGGATGTCCTCGTACAGGCAGCCCTCGGGGAAGGAGAGCGCGTGCTCGTCCCACAGGCTCCGGCGGATCACCTTGTTCCACATGGTGACGTCGTACAGGAGGCTCGGCGTCCTGGTGATGTGGGTGCTGAGCCGCTCGGCGAGGATCGCGCGGCCGTGCAGGTGCGACGGCTTCGTGCCGAACGAGCCGATCCGCTGGACCCCGCCGGAGACCAGGTCGGATCCGGTGCGCTCCAGCGTGCGCAGCATCAGGTCGTAGGCGTCCGGCGGCACGATGTCGTCGCCGTCGGCGAAGGCGAGGAACGCGCCCCGCGCGCGGGCCACCCCGGTGTTGCGCGCGGCGCCGGGTCCGCCGGGCTCGCGCCGGATCAGATGGAAACGTTCATCCCGTACCGTCCACGACTCGGCGATGCGCGCCCCGTCGTCGGTGGAGCCGTCGTCGACCATTATCACTTCCAGATCCGTAACGGTCTGGGCGGCGAGTGAGGAAAGGCAGGAATCAAGGTATTCGGCCACATTGTGAAAGGGCACGACGACACTCAGGATCGGCACAGAAGGGACACCTCTCGTCAAGGCATGCCAAAATGGGGAGGCGGTGTGGCGAGAGGGTGGGAACAGGCCGATGACCTGCTGCTGACCGCTTACCGTGATCTTAAGCCCGACGACCCCGGTGGAGAAGAACCGTTCGAATCTCGGTTCCGTTGCATTTACCGGCCGTTTGTTACGGCGATGTAAGGGGCGGGAGGCGGCCACCCCTTCCGCGACGTGACCGCCTCCACCCTTGCTGACGTCCTCACCACAGGTCACCCTGTTCACACGTGTTTTCCCGATCGGATCGTTCCAGGCGTCTCTTCCCCGGCCCGGTCCGCCCGACATTTCCCCGTACGCCGGTTGAAACCCATGCGCAACGCGGAGTAACTTTGCTCTTTCCCGGGCCGAGAGGAGACGTGACGCGTGGGGCTGCTCCAGGGGGTGTTGGACTACGACGCCCACAAGGAGACCTTCGCCCGCCTCGTCGCGACCTACCGGCCCGAGGTGGCGGCCATCGCCGACGAGGGCGTCGCGGAGATCGAGAAGGCCATTCCCGACTACGTCAGGCCGCACGACCCGCGCTACGCGGGCGTCGTGCGCACCGCGGTCGAGTACGCCATCGCGCACTGGTTCGACATGCTCACGGACCCCGACCTGGACTCCGGCGACACCATCGCCTTCTTCCGGGCGCTCGGCGTCGGCGAGGCCCGCGAGGCGCGCAGCATGGAGTCCTGGCAGAGCGCGGCCCGCATCGGCACCCGCGCGACCATCGACTACATCACGCGCCGCAACACCGAACGCGGCGAGGACATGCCGGGGGCCGTCGTCGGCCAGCTCACCAACTCCGTCCTCGTCTACATCGACATCCTCGCCGAGGCCGTCGCCGCGGGGCACGCCGAGGCGGGGGCCCGCGAGGTGGGCGAGTTCCAGGGACGCCGCCGCAGAATGCTGGAACTGCTCCTGCAAGGCGGCGAGCGGGCCTTCAAGGAGGTGCGGGAACTCGCCGCCAAGACGGGCTGGACCCTTCCGCAGACCGTCGCGGTCGTCGCGGTGCACGAACGGGACGCCGAACCCGCCCGCAGGCCCGCGCTCCCGTCAGAGGTGCTCGTCGGGCTGCACCTCGCCGAACCGTGCCTTCTCGTGCCCGACCCCGACGGCCCGGGCCGGCGCCGCATGCTGGAGCACGGCCTGCGCGGCTGGTTCGCCGCGCTCGGCCCCGCGGTGCCGCTCGCCGAGGCGGCGCGCTCGCAGGAATGGGCGAACCGGGCGCTCGACCTGGCCCGGCGCGGCAGGCTGCCCGGCGAACTCGTCATCGCCGAGGAGCACCTGCCGACGCTGTTCATCGTCCCGCACGCCGACCTCGTCGCCCGGGTCGCCGAACGCCGCCTCGGCCCCCTCCTGGAACTCCGGCCCCGCCAGCGCCGCGTCCTCGCCGAGACGCTCCTGGCCTGCCTGGAATCCGGCTTCAACGCCACCGAGGTCGCCCAGCGCCTCCACATGCACGCCCAGACCATCCGCTACCGCGTCCGCCAGCTCGAAGGCCTCCTGGGCGACGAGATCTACCACCCCACCCAGCGCCTGGAACTCCACATGGTCCTGCACGGCTGGCTGGCCCTCAACCCCACAGGCAGCGAAGACCCCACCTGAACCCGCCGGCTCTCCCCGAGCCGTTCCGGTTCGTCGTTGATGCCGGGGCGTCAGGCGGGGCGGCGGTGGCGGACGCTCCACTCGACGGCGGGGCAACGGTTCATCACGACGTCGAGGCCCGCTGAGGCGGCGCGCGCGGCGGCGGCCTCGTCGATCACGTCCAGGGGGAGCCATACCGCCTTGGCGCCGACCCGGATGGCCTCGTCGACGACGGCGCCCGCGTCGGCCGTGCGCCGGTAGACGCCGACGACGTCGATGGGCTCCGGCACGTCGTCGAGGGAGCGGAGGACGTTCTCGCCGAGGACCTTCTCGGCCGTCGGATGCACCGGGAAGATCCGCTTTCCGCGTTCCTGGAGCAGCCGGGCCTGGTCGTAGACGCTCCGGTGGGGGTTGTCGCCGAGGCCGACGAAGGCCCAGGTCCGCGATTCCCACAGGAGCCGTCGGATGGTCGCGAAGTCGGCGTAGCGCTCGGCAGAGTCGGTGCTCATGTCCACGCCAACCCCGGCGGGCTGCGGGTTATTTCAGCGGCGGGTCACGGGGTGACGCCCGGGTGGTGCCACGGCAGCGCGACGGGCTCGGCGGGGATCCGGCCGGCGAGGAGATCGGGGAGCAGCCCGGCGAGCCCCCACGGCACCACGCTCGGGGGCGCGTCGGCGATCTCGGCGGGCGTCCACCAGCGGTGCTCGTCGACGGTCTCGCGCTCGTAGTCGGTGAACCCGCTGGTGTCGGGGGTGAAATGGGCGGTCCGCACGAAGAAGTAGGTGTCCGTGGCCGAGCGGATCACACCGTCCCATTCGGAATGGTAGTAGCCAGAGGTGCTCGCGACGACGGGGCCGAGGGCCGTCGGCTCGATGACGAGCCCGGTCTCCTCGCGCAGCTCGCGAAGGGCCGCCTCCGCGACGGTCTCCCCGGGGTCGATCCCGCCGCCGGGAGTGATCCAGAACTTGTCCTTCAGGCCGTCCAGGAACAGGAGCAGACGGTCTTGCTCGTCGACGAGGAGAACACGGGAGCTCGGGCGGTGGGGAGTGCTCATCGGACGATCGTAGTACTTTTCAAGATCATTCTGGATAGGATCCCAGCTGGGGCATGCCGACGCAGGGGGACGGCGCCCGCCGATCGAATGTGAGATTCCCGTCAGCTGTGCCATGCGGGAACACCCCGGATCGCCTCCGCCGTTTTTCCTTGAGTCGGCAAGAGACTGGAGGCCAGGTGCGGGTGCGGATTCCCAAGAGCGTGGACAAGGCGTGGGATTGGACGGAGCGCAACGGCAAGGCGGTGGGCACCGTGGTGCTGCTGATCGTCGCCGGTGCGGGAGCGCTGTGGATGCCCGCGTTGGGTGCTCTGGCCGCGGGGATCCTCGTCGGCGCCGTCGCGGTGCTGTGGCGCACCCGCCGCAGGGTGGCGGCGCTGCGCGCCGACAATGACCAGCTCCTGCGCGAGAACGGCGCGATGAAGCACGCGCTGGCCGCGCTGGAGCACGGGGTGCGGCGGCAGGGGTCGGTGGAGACTCAGGTGCTGCCGTTCATTCCGGCCGAGGAGGACTGACGCAGTCCGGCCAGCACGGCTTCGGAGACTCCGGCGAGCGCCTCGACCTGCTCGGGCGTGAGGGCGTCGAACAGGTGCCGCCGGACGCTCTCCACATGCTCGGGCGCGGCGGCGGTGATCACGGCAAGCCCTTGCGGGGTGATCTCGGCGAAGGCGCCGCGCGCGTCTTCGGGGCATTCGGCGCGCACGATGAGCCCGCGCTTCTCCATCCGCGACAGCTGATGAGAGAGCCGGCTGCGCTCCCACTGGATGGCGCGGGCGAGCTCGGTGACGCGCTGGCGGTGGTCGGGGGCCTCGCTCAGGCTCGCCAGGATCGCGTAGTCGCCCTGGGAGAGCCCGGAGCGGGTCTGGAGGTCGCGCGCGACCGACGCCCAGAGTTCGGCGTGCATGTCCATGAGACCGCGCCAAGCGCGTTGCTCCTGGTCGGAAAGCCATCGAGTCATGGCACCCAGTTTACTTGACATGTCACCAAAACTGCGTATGCTCGGGGTTGAAAGTTCAACTTCTTCCGAGTCTGAACGACGACAAGAGGAGCCAACGATGTCCGACCTCTCCGAGCTCACCGGTACCTACACCCTCGACCCGGCCCACACCCGGATCGGTTTCTCCGCCCGCCACGCCATGGTCACCAAGGTCCGCGGCGCGTTCAACGAGTTCTCCGGCACCGCCCAGGTCAACGGCTCGGACCCGGCCGCCTCCTCCGTCGAGCTGACCATCGCCACCGGCAGCATCGACACCCGCAACGCGCAGCGCGACGGCCACCTGAAGACCAACGACTTCCTCGAGGTCGAGGCCCACCCGGAGATCACCTTCAAGTCCACCTCGGTGGAGCAGGTGAAGGACGACGTGTTCCGCGTCACCGGCGACCTCACGATCAAGGGCGTCACCAAGTCCGTCACGGTCGACTTCGACTACCACGGCGCGGCCAAGGACCCGTTCGGCAACCAGCGGATCGGCTTCGAGGGCTCGACCACGATCAACCGCAGCGACTTCGGCGTGAACTTCAACGCCGCGCTGGAGACCGGCGGCGTGCTGGTCAGCGAGAAGATCAACCTGGAGTTCGAGGTCTCGGCGATCAAGAACGCCTGATCGCGCAGCTCGCACGCCGACGGGCGGCGGCCTCCGGAGACGGGGGCGCCGCCCGTCGGCGTTCCCGCAAGTCATGGCTCCCGCAAGTCATGGCTCCCGCAAGTCATGGTTTCCGCAGGTCATGGTTTCCGCAGGTCATAAAGGTGAAGCGGGCACGTTTCGGCAGTGCCTAGAATGCTGCGGTGCGTCACATCGTGTGGGATTGGAACGGAACACTCTTCGACGACCGCGACATCGTGCTCGACGCGAGCGCCGCGGCGTTCCTGGGGACGGAGGCCGAGGGAGTCTCCGCGGCGGAGATCCACGCGGCCTACACGCGGCCGATTTGGGTGACCTACGAGCGGCTCCTCGGCCGCCCGCTGCGCGAGGGCGAGTGGGAGCGGATGGACGGCGCCTTCCACGTCAGCTACGAGCAGCTCATGTCGAAGGCGCCTCTCACGGCCGACGCACGCGCGGCCCTCGACTTCGTCACCGGCAGGGGCGCCGGCCAGTCGATCCTGTCGATGGCCGGGCACGACCAGCTCACCTCGCTCGTCGCGGGCTTCGGCATCACCGGCCACTTCACCCGCGTCGACGGCCTCACCGGCCCGCCCGGCGGCGGGAAGGCCGAACACCTGGCCCGGCACGCCGCGGCCCTCGGCGTCGCCCCCGCCGACCTCACCGTGATCGGCGACGCAGCCGACGATGCCCTCGCCGCCGCCCACATCGGCGCCCAAGCCGTCCTCTACACCGGCGGCATGCAACGCCGCATCGACCTGGAATCCACCGGCGCCCCCGTCGTGGACACCCTCCTCGAAGCCCTCTCCCTGGTCCGCCTCTGACCCCACCGGCCCTCTCGGCCCGAGTCCGGGCGGGCTCGGCCGAGCGGCCGCCTGCCCGCGGCACCCCGGGGCCGCCGCGGGGCGGCAGCGTCGGCCGTGCGGCCGTCGAGACCGACCGTCCCACGCCCGCACATCCGTTCGTGGCTCCGCCCGGCTCCCCAGCGCCTGCCGCCCACAGCGCTCCTGCCCACGAAACGGGATGGCCACGGCCTGGCCAACGGTGGCCGCGCGAGGGGGCCCAGGATGGCTCGCAGCACCCGTGACGCGGTCGGTTCGGCCGGGCCGATGAGGCCGTGCCTGCGGTGGGGTTGAGCGGACGGCTCGCAGCGCCCGCGATGCGTGCTCGCTCGGCTGGCCGAGCAGGCCAGCAGCCACGGTCGGGTTGAGCGGACGGCTCACAGCGGCTGCGACGCGGCTGGCCGGGCACGCCCGTGCCCCGGCGACACGGCCTGGCTGGGCTCGCCGAGTATGCGTCAGGCCCGGGCGGCTGACGAAGGCCTCGGCGAGCGTGCGGATACCCGACCTGCCTGTTCTCGTTCTCGTCGACGGGCCTCCTTTCCTTCGTTTTCGACGAGCCGCTCGTGTGGGTGGCGGGGGCTCGTCTGGGTCAGTGGAGGCCTGGGAAGCCTGTGCGGTAGGCCCAGGCGGTGGCTTGGGTGCGGTCGCGGGCGCCGATCTTGAGTAGGACCGACTTGATGTGGGTTTTCACTGTTTCCAGGGAGACGCCCAGGGCGTCGGCGATTTCGGGGTTCGACAGGCCGCGGGCGAGTTCGCGCAGGACCGCCGACTCCCGTTCGGTGAGGGGCACCGGGAGAGGCGCGGGCCTGGGGCGGGCGGCGAGGTCACGCAGCAGACGGCGGGTGACCTGGGGCGAGAGGACCGCGTCGCCGCGGGCGACCGAGCGCACCGCGGCGACGATCTCCTCGGGGGTGGCGCGTTTCAGGAGGAACCCGTCGGCGCCGGCGGAGATCGCCCCGTCCACGATCTCGTCGAGATCGAAGGTCGTGAGGACGAGGACGCGGGGATGCGGCGCGGGCTGCGCGAGGATCTCGCGGGTCGCCTGCACTCCGTCGCGACCCGGCATGCGCACGTCCATCAGCACCACGTCGGGCCTCGTCGCCCGGACGCCCTCGATCGCGTGGTGCGCGTTGGCTGCCTCTCCGACGACCGTGATGTCGGGTTCTGCGGCGAGCAGGGCGCGGAGCGTGCTGCGGACGAGCGGATCGTCGTCGGCGAGGAAGACGCGGATCATGCCGCCTCCGGAAGGACGACGCGGACGGTGAAACCCTCCGGCGTGGCGCACGCGTGGAACTCCCCGCCCGCCTCGGCCGCCCGGCGCCGCATCCCGGCCATGCCGCGGCCCGGCTCGGGATCGGCGAACCCGGTGCCCTCGTTGACGACGTCGAGTCGCACCCGGCCGTCGCCGCGGGCGAGACCGATCCGGATCCGGCCGGACTCCGAGTGCCGCAGCGCGTTCGTGACCGCCTCCTGGACGATCCGGTGCAGCGCCCGCGCGGTCTGCGCGCCGAGCGCGGCGCCGCCGAGGTCGACGTCGAGATCCAGTTCCCGCCCGGCGGCCCGCACCCGCTCGGCCAGGGCCGACAGATCCGGTGGGCTGGTCGCACGGCCGTCCAGGGCGCGCAGGACCTGGTCGAGTTCCTCCAGCGCCCCGCGGCCGAGGGTCTCGATGTGCCGCAGCGCCTCACGGCCGAAGGCGGGATCGCTCGGGAACACCTTGCGCCCGACCGACGCCTGCATGACCATCACCGTGACGGCGTGGCCGAGCGCGTCGTGCAGTTCGCGGGCGAGCCGGGAGCGCTCCTCCAGCAGCAGCCTGGCCTCGGCCTCCGCGGCGTAGGCGCGGCGGCTGCGCAGCGCGTCGCCCCCGACCGTGGCGATGAGGAAGCCGACGGCGATGCCCGAGAGCGTCTCGCCGGGCGCCCGGTCGAAGGCGAGGAACCCCGCGAGCCCCAGCAGGAACACGCCCACCGAGGCGGCGCGCCGCCGTGGCTCGTCGTAGCGGGAGAAGCAGGCGCACAGCGCGATCCAGAGCGGCCAGTGCACGAAGGTCGCCGGGAAGTGCGCGGCGGCGTTCGCGACGAGAACCGCGCAGGTGGCGGCGAGCGCGGCGATCGGCGAGGTCCGCAGGAACCCGAGGGCGAGCACGGAGAACGCGAACAGCACCCAGCCCAGGGCGTCAGGTTCCCGGTACGGAGGCTCGGCCGGGGTGAGGATGCCGACGACGACGGCGAACGTCGCCACGCCTAGCCCGACCGCGTTCGGTATGCGCATAGCCGCATCCTGCACCGGCGACCGGGCCGCCGCATCACTCACGTGAGGGAGGCGCCGTTGCGGCAGAGGGACGAACTCCCGCGAGCGGGGAATCGCGGGCGAGGAAGCGGCGGCGGTCGCGGATTCGGACGGGTGCATGCGGGGTCGTCGCGTGCTTGGGGAGTCCTCTGGGGCGATGTCGACGCCGGCGGGACGCATATCCCTCACGTGAGGGAGGCGCGGGCGTCGCGCGGTTTTCTACGGTGCCGCCATGAAGACGACGCAGCCGCCCGTCAGTCGGGCACGTACCGCAGGTTGGTGGTGGTTCGCGCTGACCGCCGCGGCGATCGCGGTGTACGCGCCCTTGCCGTATCTGACCGCTTCGCTGGAGCAGCTCGCCCGCGACGACGTCGGGCTCGCCGCGCACTACGCGGCCAAGCCCGCCTGGGTGCGCGCCGTGCTGCTCGTCCACGCGGTCTGCGGAGGAGCCGCGCTGCTCCTCGGCCCGCTCCAGTTCGCGGCGCGCGTGCGTGGGAGAGCGCCGCGCCTGCACCGCGCGGTCGGTCGGGTGATGCTCGCCGCGATCGTCGTCGGCGGGATCGCGGGCCTGCTCCTCGCGCCGTTCTCCTTCGAGGGAGCGGTCGGCACCGTCGGATTCGGCTCGCTCGCCCTGCTGTGGACGGCCTGCGCCGTCCTCGCCTACCGCGCGATCCGGCGCGGAGACGCGGCGGCACACCGCGCCTGGGCGATCCGCCTGTTCTCCCTCACCTACGCCGGTGTCACCCTGCGCCTGTGGGTGCTCCTCCTCATGCCGATCCTCGCCGCCACGGGCGTCCCCGAAGACGCCCTCTTCGAACGCGCCTACACCCTCGTCCCGTTCCTCTCCTGGATCCCCAACCTCCTCACCGCAGAACTCCTCCTCCGCCGTCGACCACCCACCCGCCCGACCCCGGCCGTCTCGACCGCCCCGACAAGCTGAGCCCGAACGCCTCGACGCCATCGGCCGCCGCCTGGTGCGGGCGCCTGCATATCAGGGCGCGCCGACGGGCGGCGGGCCGCGGCGGCGCCCGCGCTGGCCCGCGGCCTTCGTCGCGACCTGACCAGGAGCCACCACCCCGGGCAAAATGCCGGGTCGGTCGGGTTGCAGGGGGCCGTCCAGATCGGTGGGTGGGCGCGTAAGTCCCGGGCGGGGGTGGAGGACTGCGCGCCGCCGGGGGGAGGGCCGTTGCACTGCTCGCTGAGTGGGGCGCGGGGCGTCAGGCGCGGCGGTAGGTCCAGGTGCCCTTGAAGGTGCCGGAGGAGGAGGTGGTGTTCTGGCTGAGCTTGAGGGTGGTGGAGGTGCAGGTGAGTTTGGCGTTGTGGGGGACGCCGGTGAACTCGTCGGTCTTGAGGAGGGAGGCGAGGTCCCGGGGGGACGGGTCCAGGTTGAGGGGGGAGGTCTGGCGGAGCTTGAGGGTGGCGTTCCCGGCGGCGGTGGAGACGGTGCCGGTGAGGCGGGTCGTGGAGAACTTCGCCTTCATGCGCAGCGTGCCGCGGTACAGGAGCCAGCCCGTGACGGGGGCGCCGCCGGAGGTGCCGGTCTCGGTGAGGCGGGCCGAGCCCGCGTAGCGGAAGACCGCCTTGCCGCCGCCGAGGGTGAGGGTGGCGCCCTTGCCGCCGATGATCCGCAGCTTGGTGGCGGACTGCCGGACGGTCAGGTCGGCCTTCGTCAGGCGCCAGGTGTCCTGCGCGCACTTGGCGGCCGCCGCGGCGGGCGCGGGGACGGCGAGGACCGTGCCCGCCAGAGCGAGCACGGTCGTGATGAGCGCGGGCCTTCCCCTCAACGAGATCAGGAGAACTTCAGCAGCACCAGGGCGACGAGGTGCGCCACAAGGGTGATCGTGATCAGGCTGATGAAGATGAACTTCGCCGGCCCGTGCTCGAAGTACTTGCCTTCGGCCAGCGGGGGCCGTTTGGCCTGCCGGAAGGCGATCTCCTCGTCGAGGGAACGACGGTGGAACATCGCTACATCAGAGCTTCGGCGGGACGGCGACGACGACGTCGGCCATGATCCGGAAGACGACTCCGAGGACGCCGGCCACGGCCAGGACGACGAAGCCTGCGGCGAACATCGCCCAGCTGCCCAGGGGCAGGCCGACACCGGCGACGATGGAGCCGACGAGGGCCACGGCCACGACGACCCAGGACTTGGCCTCTCCAGCGTGCGAACCACCAGCGGACATGTGTTGAGCCTCTTTCGTCATGGTCGTGTAAATCTCTTCCAGTGTACCGGCGAGGTCTGGTGTCGCCGACTTGACCCACCAGGTGCGTGGCCCTCTAATTGGCAATATGTCCAACAAAATCGTCCACGGTGACGGCGTCGACCTGGCGGTCCAGGTCCAGGGTGATCCCGAGGGTCCGACGGTCCTCCTCGTGCACGGCTATCCCGACACCCACACCGTCTGGGACGGGGTCGCCGCACACCTCGCCGAGCGGTACCGGGTCGTCACCTACGACGTGCGCGGCGCGGGCGCGTCCGGCCGTCCGCGGGGGCGGGAGGCCTACCGGTTCGTCCACCTCATGAACGACATGCGCGCGGTGGTGAAGGAGGTCAGCCCGGACGCCCCCGTGCACCTCGTCGGCCACGACTGGGGGTCGATCCAGGGCTGGGAGGCGGTGACGACCATGCCTGAGCTGTTCGCCTCCTACACCTCGATCTCCGGCCCGTGCCTGGACCACGCGGGCCGCTGGAGCCGGGCGTTCGCGGGGACGGCCAAGGGCCTGAGGCAGACGCTGCACTCCTGGTACATCGCGTTCTTCCACCTGCCCGTCCTGCCGGTCCTCGCCTGGCGGACGGGGTTCGCCCCCAGGGTCGTCGCGCTCTTCGAGGGGATGCGCGAGCCGCACTTCGGCCCGACGGTCGCCCTGGACGGTGAGTACGGCGTGCAGCTCTACCGGGCGAACATCCTGCCCCGCATGCGGCGGCCCCGGGAGCGGCGCACGGACGTCCCGGTGCAGCTGATCGTCCCCGAGTACGACGCCTTCGTGACGCCCGCGCTCGCCGCCTCGGCCCTGCCCTTCGCGTCCCGGATCACCAAGGTGCCCCTCAAGGCGGGCCACTGGGCGCCGGTGGTCCGCCCGAAGAGGATCGCCGACCTCGTCGACGGGCACATCGGCGCGATCTGAGACCCTGGCGGGATGCGTGATCTTCCACCCGAGCTGCTCACCGACTACGCCCACCCCGACGGGCCCTGGCTGCGCGCCAACATGATCGCCAGCGCGGACGGCGCGGCGACGCGCGAGGGCCTGTCGGGAGGGCTCGGCAACGAGACCGACCGGCTGCTGTTCCAGGCGCTGCGCGGGTTCGCCGACGCGATCGTCGTCGGGGCCGAGACCGTCCGCGCCGAAGGGTACGGGCCGGCCTCGGTCCCGCTGGCGATCGTGTCGCGCTCGCTCGATCTCGACTTCGCCTCACCCCTGTTCGAGTGCAGGACGATCCTGCTCACCGTGGCCGGGGCGCCGCGGCTGGCCGAGGCGCGCGAGCACGCCGAGGTGATCGTCGCGGGGGAGGAGTCGGTCGATCTCACGGCGGCCGTCGACGCGCTGCACGGCCTCGGTCTGACGAAGCTGCTGTGCGAGGGCGGCCCGACGATCCTCGGCGGGATCGCCGCCGCGGGCCTGCTCGACGAGCTGTGCCTCACGCTCTCGCCGCGCCTCGTCGGCGGGGCCGCACCCCGGATCGTCCGGGGTCCGGCGCTGGACGAAGGGATGACGCTCGCGGCGGTAAGGCAGGATGGAGACCATCTCTTCCTGAGATACCGCAAGGCCGCGCCGGGCGCGGCGGCGCAGCGATGAGGGGAGTCGGCCGCATGGACGCGCTTCACCCGCCCAGCCTTGTCGAGCTGGTGATGGAGCGGGTCAGGGCCGACATCCTCTCCGGCGCGCTCGCCTCGGGCGAACGCCTGATCGAGGAGCAGCTCACGGCCCGCTTCGGGATCAGCCGGGCACCGCTGCGCGAGGCGCTGCGGCTGCTCGGCCAGCAGGGCCTGGTGGAGCATCTGCCCCGGCGGGGCGTGCGGGTGGCCGAACTGTCGGCCGGGGACGTCGACGAGCTGTTCGGGCTGCGCGACGTGCTGGAGAGGTACGCGGTCGAGATCGCGCTGCCCGGTCCGGTGGTGCTCGGCGACCTCGCCGAGGCACTGGAGAGCATGGACGCGGCCGCGCGAGCGGGCGATCTGCTCGCCGAGAACGACGCGCACCACAGGTTCCACCTCGCGGTGGTCTCCCTCGCCGGGCACCGCCAGCTCCTCCTGGCCTACGAGCCGGTGATCCTCAAGCTCCAGCTGCACATGGCCGCCAACCTGCGGCTGGAGGCCGAGGCGCTGCGCGCCCCGGAGGAAGGGGTGGCGCGGCACCGGCGGCTGTACGAGGCGATCGCGAGCGGTGACGCCGCCCTCGCGCTGGCCGCGCTGGTCTCCCACGGGGCGCGCACCTACGCGGGCTGAAGGCCGCTTCCGGCCTGCGGCTCCCCTTTAACCCCGCCGTAACGGACGGTGCCTGTCTCCGACATGTGATTGTCGACAATCGACGATCAGTGGTCCTCGGGGGAGAGAGGAACTGCCCATGAACGCGTCAGTAGAGGCCGAGCCGTATCCGTTCCGGTTCGACCTCGCCACCACCGCACTGCTGATCATCGACATGCAGCGCGACTTCGTCGAGCCCGGCGGCTTCGGCGAGACCCTCGGCAACGACGTCGGGATGCTGCGCCGGGTCATCCCGCCGCTGCGCGAGGTCCTGGACGCCGCCCGCGCCGCCGGCATGCTCGTGATCCACACCAGAGAGGGGCATCTGCCTGATCTTTCGGACTGCCCGCCGGCCAAGCTGGGCCGCGGGGAGCCGTCCCTGCGCATCGGGGATCCAGGGCCGAAGGGCCGCATTCTCATCCGCGGCGAGTACGGCCACGACATCATCGACGAACTCAAGCCCCTCCCGGACGAGACCGTCATCGACAAACCGGGCAAGGGCTCGTTCTACGCCACCGGCCTCCAGGACCTCCTGACGGCCGAGGGCATCACGAGCCTTGTCGTGACGGGTGTGACCACCGAGGTGTGCGTGCACACGACGGTCCGGGAGGCCAACGACCGGGGCTACGAATGCCTCGTCCTGTCCGACTGCGTCGGCTCCTACTTCCAGGAGTTCCAGGACGCCGGACTCGCCATGATCTGCGCGCAGGGCGGCATCTTCGGCTGGACCGCCCCCGCCAAGCCCTTCCTGGAGGCCCTGCGATGAGCACCGGCACCAAGCCCGAGCAGGCCCCCGAGCCCGCCGCGTTCAAGCTCCCGTTCTGGGTCGGCGGGGACACGAACGCCTTCTTCGGCCTCGGCTTCAACGTCATGGTCAACGTCCTGGTGCTGACCGGACTGTGCCTGGGCGTCGTGAACATCCCCGGAAGCGACGTCTACGGGGTGATTCTCCCGGCGCTGGGCATCCAGATGCTGATCGGGAACGTCTACTACACCTTCCTCGCCCGTCGTCTGGCGGCCAAGGAAGGGCGCACGGACGTCTGCGCGATGCCCTACGGGCCGTCCGTCCCGCACATGTTCATCGTGACGTTCGTGATCATGCTGCCGATCTACCTGGCCACCAAGGACCCGATCGCCGCGTGGGCGGCGGGCCTGGCCTGGTCGTTCATCATCGGCCTCATCGTCATCCTCGGCGCGTTCGTCGGCCCGTACATCAGGAAGTACACGCCCCAGGCGGCGATGCTCGGCACCCTGGCGGGCATCTCGATCGCCTTCATCTCGATGCGGCCGACGGGCCAGATGTTCGACGCGGCGTGGATCGCGCTGCCCGTCCTCATCATCCTGCTCATCGGCTTCTTCACCGACCTGAAGCTGCCGTTCGGCCTGCCCGTCGGGCTCGTCGCGCTGCTCGTCGGCTCGGCCATCGGCTGGATCGGCGGGTACATGGAGCCCGCCGACGTCACCGCCGCGGCGAAGGACATCGCGATCGGCCTGCCGACGCTCCAGATCGACCTGCTGATCGACGGCCTCAAGGAGGTCTCGCCGCTGCTCGCGACGGCCATCCCCCTCGGCATCTACAACTTCACCGAGGGCATGACCAACGTCGAGAGCGCGGCGGTCGCGGGCGACGAGTACAACCTGCGCGCGGTCCTGTTCGCCGACGGGCTCGGCGCCGTCGTCGGCGCGGGCCTCGGCTCGCCGTTCCCGCCCGCGGTGTACATCGGACACCCCGGCTGGAAGGCCGCCGGAGGCCGGACGTCCTACTCACTGGCCTCGGGCATCGTCATCGCGCTGTTCTGCTTCCTTGGGTTCTTCGCCCTGCTCGGCGCGCTGCTGCCGACGCCCGCGATCGTGCCGATCCTGCTCTACATCGGCCTGCTCATCGGCGCCCAGGCGTTCCAGGAGGTGCCGAAGGCGCACGCGATCGCGGTGGTCATGGCGATCATCCCGAACGTCGCGTCGTGGGCGGTCGGGCAGATGGACAACGTGCTGGCGGCGGCCGGGACCTCGGCCGGCGAGGTGGGTGAGGACGCGCTGCGCGGCGCAGGCGTCGTGTACGGCGGCCTCAAGCTGCTCGGCGGCGGCGCGATCCTCGCGGGCCTCGTGCTCGGCGCGATCGTCGCGTTCGTCATCGACCGGAAGTTCGTCTGGGCGGCCGGGTACGCGGCGGCGGGCGCGTTGCTGTCCTTCATCGGGCTGGTGCACGCCGAGAAGGTCGAGTGGAACGCGAGCGGCCAGGTCGCGCTCGGCTACCTGCTCGCCGGGGTCGTCCTGCTGCTCTTCGCCTTCCTCGACGGCAGGTCCGCGCCGCAGCCCGCACCCGTCGAGGCGGAGGCCGTCGATGCGGAGCCCGCACTCGAACCTGACGCGGACGTTACGGCGGCGAAATGAGTGCTCGTTACGGTCCAGTGATGGCGCAGCCTTACGCCTGGCCCTATGACGGGACGTTCACGCCGGAGAAGACCGCGGTCGTCTGCATCGACTGGCAGGTCGACTTCTGCGGCAAGGGCGGCTACGTCGACACGATGGGCTACGACCTGGAGCTCACCCGCGCGGGCCTGGCGCCCACGGCCCGGGTGCTGGACGCGGTGCGGCCGCTCGGCTTCACCGTCATCCACACCAGGGAAGGGCACCGGCCGGACCTCGCGGACTGCCCGCCGAACAAGCTGTGGCGGTCCAAGGGCATCGGCGCGGGCATCGGCGACGAGGGGCCGCAGGGGCGCATCCTCGTCCGGGGCGAACCCGGCTGGGAGATCGTCCCGGAGGTCGCGCCCCTCGCCGGCGAGCCCGTCATCGACAAGCCGGGCAAAGGCTCCTTCTATGCCACGGACCTGGATCTCCTGCTGCGGACCCGCGGCATCACGCACCTCATCCTCACCGGCATCACCACGGACGTGTGCGTGCACACGACCATGCGCGACGCCAACGACCGGGGATACGAGTGCCTGCTGCTGTCGGACTGCACAGGCGCGACGGACGTCGGCAACTACGAGGCCGCGCTGAAGATGATCACCATGCAGGGCGGCGTCTTCGGCGCGCACGCGCCCTCCTCCGCCCTGCTCGAAGCCTTGGGAGGCACATGACCGGCTCGCTGTCGGTGGCGGAGCTGTCCCGGCGCTACGGCGCCGGGACGGCCCGGCCGGAGGACGTCGTGAACGACGTCTACGACCGGATCGCCGCTCGGGGGGACGACCACGTCTGGATCACGCTGCGGCCGCGCGCGGAGGTGCTCGCCGAGGCGGCGGCCCTGCCGGACGGGCCGCTTTACGGGATCCCGTACGCGGTCAAGGACAACATCGACGTCGGGGGGCTGCCGACGACGGCGGCGTGCCCCGAGTTCGCCTACACGCCGGACGAGTCGGCCCCCGTCGTGGCGCGGCTGCGCGCGGCGGGGGCGCTGCTCGTCGGCAAGACCAACCTCGACCAGTTCGCGACCGGGCTGTCGGGGACCCGCAGCCCGTACGGGGCGTGCGAGTCACCGCTCGTGCCCGGCCTCATCTCCGGCGGGTCGAGCTCCGGCTCGGCCGTCGCGGTCGGCGCGGGCCTCGTGTCGTTCGCGCTCGGCACCGACACCGCGGGTTCCGGCCGGGTCCCCGCGGCGTTCACCGGGACGGTCGGGCTGAAGCCGTCGCGCGGGCTGGTCTCGACCCTCGGCATGGTCCCGGCGTGCGCGTCGCTCGACTGCGCGAGCGTCTTCGCCGGATCGGTCGCCGACGCCTGGACGGTCCTTGCGGCCATCGCCGGGCCGGTGCCGGGCGACCCGTGGTCGCGCGACCTGCCGGTCGGGGACCTCGCCCCGTCAGGGCCGCTGCGGATCGGGGTGCCGCGCAGGCTGGAGTTCTTCGGCGACGGGGCCGCCGCCGTCGCGTTCGACCAGGCGCTCGCCCGGCTGCGCGACCTCGGGCACACCCTCGTCCAGATCGACTTCACGCCGTTCCTCCAGGCCGGGAGGCTCCTGTACGGAGGCGCGTGGGTGGCCGAGCGCCTCACCGCGATAGGCGGGTTCGTCGCCCGCAACCCGCAGGCCGTCCATCCCGTGACGCGCCGGGTCCTGCGGCCGGGGGCGTCGATGTCGGCCGCGGACGCCTTCGCCGACGCGCACCGCCTCCAGGAGTTGCGGGCCGCGACCCGCGAGGTGTGGGACCGGATCGACGCGCTCGCCGTGCCGACCGTCCCGACCACGTTCACGCACCGGGAGATGCGCGAGGACCCGATCGGCCGGAACAAGACCCTCGGCCACTACAGCACCTTCGCCAACCTCCTGGACCTGGCCGGGGTGGCGGTGCCCGGCGGGATGACGCCCGCGGGCCGTCCGCACGGGCTGACCCTGCTCGCGCCCGCGGGCGGGGACGCGCTGCTGGCCTCGGCCGCCGCGGCCTTCACCGGGGAGGCCGTGGCCGGTCACGGGTCCGGCAGGCCGCTCCCGGCCGTCGCCCGAGAGCACCGGCCGCACGGCGGGCCCGCGCCCGACGCCGACGACCCGCCCGTCTCCCTGGAGGAAGCGCATGCGCAGCAGTGAGCTGAAACGGGGCCGCACGTTCGGCGTCGTCTTCGACCCGGGAGAGGACTTCTTCACCGCGCTGGCCGACTTCTGCAAGGCCAACGAGGTGCGGCAGGGCTACATCCCGATGTTCCTCGGCGCGTTCTCGTCCGTGGACGTCATCGGGACGTGCGAGCGGGTCGCCGACCCGATGGCGCCGGTCTGGACGAAGGTGAACGCGACGAACGTCGAGGCGATCGGGTGCGGGAGCCTCGCGTGGGACCCGGCGGAGGGCAGGGCCGTCCCGCACGTGCACGTCTCGGTCGGGCTGAAGGAGCGGTCGGCGCAGGCGCACACGAGCCACCTGCTCGGCGCGACCGTCCAGTTCGTCGCGGAGCTGCTGGTCGTGGAGGTGGCCGGGCCGGAGATCCGGCGCCCGCCGAACCCGGCGATGTACGGCGTGCCCCTGCTGGAGTTCCGCGACTGACCAAGCACCGATTCAATCAGTGATTGACACCTCCGGCGCGCCGTGGTCTGCTCAAGGGCATGACGATCGCGGACGCGCCGGACCGGCTGCTCGACGCGGCCGCGAAGCTCTTCGCCGAGCAGGGCTACGACGCGGTCTCGGTGCGCGCGGTCAACAAGGCGGCCGGCATGAACCCGGCGGCCGTGCACTACCACTTCGGGTCCAAGGAGGCCCTCGCCACGGCAGTGCTGGAGCGCGGCCTCGGCGACCTGTGGGACGCCCGGCTCGCCGAACTCGACGGGCTCCTCGCCGGATCGGACACGCACTCACTCAGCGGCGGGGCGCTGGAGTACCCGGCCGCGCCGGTGCGCGGGGAGCGGCTCGCCGCACTGCTCGTCGAACCGCTCGCCGCGCTCGCCCACGACCCCGGGCGGCGCTGGCTGGCCCGGCTGCTCGCCCGGATCGTCGCGTCCGGGCACAGGTTGCCCTGGCATTCCGCATGGTCCTTCCCCGAACCGTGGGCCGTCCTGCTGGTCCGTGCCGTCCCCGCGCTGCCGGCCGAGGAGGCCGCGCTGCGATGGCGGCTCGCCCGCGATCTCGTGCTGCACACCTACGGTGGCGCCGATGGCCCGCCCCCGCCCGCGGCGAGCGTCACAGCCTTCGTCGCCGCAGGGCTCACCGCCCCGTTCCCACCCCCCGATGGAGCGCCCCCATGTCCGACGTCCCCGAGGTCTTCGCCCCCGCCCGGCTAGGCCCGCTCACCCTCCGCAACCGGATCATCAAGGCCGCGACCTTCGAAGGCCGCACCCCCAAGGCCCTGGTGTCCGACGAACTCATCGACTTCCACCGGCGGATCGCGGCGGGCGGCGTCGCGATGACGACCGTCGCCTACTGCGCGGTCGCTCCCGAAGGCAGGACGGAGCGGCGGCAGATCCACATGCGTCCCGAGGCGGCCGAGGGGCTGACCAGGCTCGCCGAGGCGGTGCACGCCGAAGGGGCCAAGATCTCGGCACAGGTCGGGCATGCCGGACCCGTCGCGGACGCCCGTTCGAACCGGATGCCCGCGCTGTCGGCGTCCCGGCGGCTCAGCCCGCTGTCGTTCCAGTTCATCCAGGAGGCGAGCGAGGACGACCTCGCCCGCGTCACCCGCGCGCACGCCGACGCCGCCGAGATCGCCGCCGACTGCGGCTTCGACGCCGTCGAGCTGCACTTCGGCCACAACTACCTGGCCAGCTCGTTCCTGTCCCCGCGCCTGAACAAGCGCAAGGACGCCCGGGGCGGCTCGATCACCAACAGGGCGAGCGTCGCGCGCGGCATCGCCGAGGCGGTGAAGACCCGGGTCGGCGACCGCATCGCCGTGCTCGCCAAGCTCAACATGGCCGACGGGGTGCCGGGCGGCATGACCGAGGATGACGGCCTGGCCGCCGCCCGCCTCCTGGAGGGCGACGGCCACCTCGACGCCCTGGAGCTGACCGCGGGAAGCTCCTTCCTCAACCCGATGTACCTCTTCCGGGGCGAGGCGCCGGTGAAGGAGTTCGCGAACTCGTTCCGCCAGCCGGTGAAGGCGGGCCTGCGCGTCTTCGGCCGCTTCTTCCTGCACGCCTACCCCTACGAGCCCGCGTTCCTCCTGCCGATGGCCCGCCGCTTCCGCGCGGAGCTGTCGATGCCGCTCATCCTCCTCGGCGGCCTCACCGACATGCCGTCGCTGAACCTCGCGATGTCCGAGGGCTTCCAGTTCGCCGCGATGGGCCGCGCCCTTCTCAAGGAGCCCGACCTCCCGCTGCGCCTCGCCGAGGACGCCGCCACCACCTCCACCTGCATCCACTGCAACCGCTGCATGCCCACCATCTACCGAGGCACCCACTGCCCCCTGTCCGACACCTTCCAGCCCACCCTCCGCTGACCCAGGGCAG
Organism: Actinocorallia aurea; assembly: GCF_054783995.1. Taxonomy (NCBI): domain Bacteria; kingdom Bacillati; phylum Actinomycetota; class Actinomycetes; order Streptosporangiales; family Thermomonosporaceae; genus Actinocorallia; species Actinocorallia aurea. The sequence continues at coordinate 155,020 of NZ_BAAGPQ010000015.1, read as the reverse complement.
GCCGCGCCTTACGTGGGCGCGGCCTGCGCGACGACGTCGCGTGCCGCGTCAGTGCGCCGCCGCGTCCTGCACCACGGTGCGGCGCGCGGCGTGGGCCTCGGCGGGGAGAGGGTGCTCCGCGGTGTTCTTCGTGAAGGCCTCGATGGCCGCGCGGGTGGCGGGATCTGTGGAGATGTTCCAGCAGTATTCGGCATAAGCCGCCCTTTTCTCCGCAGGAAAAGTCCCGAGACCTTCGAGGAAGGCGCGGAGGGTTTCCGGGTGCTGTTCCGCGTGCGCGCGGACGCTGAACATGGCGAGTTCGAGGTGCACGGCCGCTTCGGCCGGATCGGTGATGAGCGGGATGGCCGAGGGGCCGACGGGATGGGCCTGGAAGGTGTATCCGGGCAGGTCGGTCTGGACGGGGGTCGCGTAGTAGCGGGCCGTCTTGTCGTCGGGGGTGAGGACCATGACGTGCACGGGGCGGCTGATCCGGAGCCAGAGGGAGGCCGCGTAGCGGGCGAGTTCGGCCCGCCTTCGGTCGTCGGCGGTCCGCTGGATCTCGACGATGACGCAGTGGTAGGGCGCCCGGGGCGGGCCGGCGGTGATCACGGTGTCCGGGACGAAGCCGACCGACGGTCCGCCGGTGAAGTCCGCGGATTCCACCTGGGCTCTGGAGTGCGGCGAAATATGCACGCCGCACAGGCGGTTCAGCATTTCCAGGGCCAATTCCGGGCGCTTCCGGAAGAGGTCATGGAGGGGTTCATGGTGCGATGTCGGCATGGGGGTGAAGTTAGCGGTGGTGCGGCGGGGTGAAAGGGGCTTTGAGGAATTAAGCAGAAAAGTCGCCTCTGCTAAATTCGCGCGATTGGTCCGGTTTTTGGAGTGGGAAGTTCGGTGCGGGCCCTCACCGGTGTGCGGATCGCCTGGGCGGCCATGTACGCGAGGAACAGCAGGGCGGCCGCCAGGTAGGCGTTGGCGGCGACGGTGAGGAGGCCATGGAGGCCGTATTCGGCGGGGCCGCCGTCGTGGGGGGTGAGCCACGGGGGTGCGAGGAGGAAGAGGACCGCGGCCGTGGCGGCCACGCGCGGGCTCTTCCGGGCGAGGACGAGAAGGGCGGGCAGGGCCCAGACCCAGTGGTGGGTCCAGGAGAGGGGGGAGACGAGGAGGCCCGCCACGCCGGTGACGGCCGCGGCGGCGAGCCAGTCGCCCCGGCGGGCCCAGGCCGCGGCGACGGCGACGGCGGCGATGCCGAGGGCCAGGGGAAGGAGGCGGTAGGCGTCGGGGATCTCGGCGACGCCGCCGAGGACACGGGCGGCGGCCCCGATCGGGGACTGGTTGCCGATGTAGGGGACACCCACCCGGGAGGTGTCGAGGAAGGTCCCCGTCCAATACGTCCTGGAGGCCTCGGGGGCGAACGCGAAGGCGGCGCCCGTGCAGAGCAGGAAGACCGCGCCGGCCGTCACCGCCGCCCTGACGCGTCCGGCCGCGAACAGCAGCACGATGAAGATCCCCGGGGTGAGCTTCACGGCCGCCGCGATGCCGACGCCGATCCCGGCGGACCGCCCTTCGGCCACGCGGCGCACGTCGTCCAGGACGAGGGCGAGCAGGAAGAGATTGACCTGCCCGAGGAACAGGGTGTGCCACACGGGTTCCAGCAGCAGCCCGAGCGCGACGGCCGCGGCGAGGGAGGCGCGGGAGTGCGGGCGTCCGGCGAGCCGGAGGGCGCAGACGCAGGCCCAGGCGAGGGCCGCGACGGACCCGAGCTGCCAGAGCACCCGCGCGACGGTGAGCGGCAGTGCCGACGCGGGCGCGAAGAGCAGCGCCATGAAGGGCGTGTTGGTGAACCACAGCCCGGCGTGCCGCTCGGTGTAGAGGGAGGTCCCGTCGGTGAGCGCGCCCCCGCCGAGCCAGTAGATGTGGTGGTCGAGGGACGGGTACGCGACCGCGAACACCAGCACCGCGAGCACCTCGACCGCCAGGACGGCATAAGCCGCCGTCCGCCATTTCCGCCGCACGGCTGAACCTCTCGGGAGAACGACTCAGAACGCTCTCCACGCTGTCCCGTGGGCCCTTTCCGGCGCATCGGCCCGAAGACGGCACTCCGTCCGCCCCTGGTCGTCCGCGGGCGTACGCCCCGCGGACCCGTCCGCGCGGCGTGGCAACGCCATGGTCACGATTGAGCCGGTCGGCAAGGGAACTTGACTTGACGGAGGGCCTGCCTTGACCATGTGACGACGTCTGTTGTTTCGCTCTGCGGATCAGCGTTTCCCATTGAGAGGCCCGTATGGATATCCTCGACCTCCCGCAGGAACTGGCGGAAGGGCAGGGGCCGCCGAGATCGGGCATCGCCCGGGTGCTCGCGGTGATGCGCACCATCGCCGACGCGGCGCAGCCCCAGGGCGTGTCGGGGATCGCCAGGGAAACGGGCCTGTCCAAGGCGGTCGCGTACCGGATCCTGCGGGAGCTCGTGGGCGGCGACTTCCTGCGCTTCGACGAGGACACCAAGGTCTACCGGCTGGGCCCCGGCGCCCTCGACATCGGGCTCGCCGCCCTGCGCGAGCTCGACGTCCCGGCCGTCGCCCACCGGCATCTGGTCGCGCTCAGCAACCGCGCGGGGGAGACCGCGACGCTCTCGCTGCGCCAAGGCTGGTCCCGGGTCTATGTCGACCAGGTCCTCGCCGAGCACGAGATCCGCATGGCCGTCGCGCTCGGCACCCGCCACGCGCTGCACGCCGGGTCCTCCTCGAAGGCGATCCTCGCCGCGCTGCCCGACACCGAGGTGGCCGACTACATCGAGCACCACAGGCTCGACGGCGTCACCGACGCCACGATCACCTCGGCGGAGCCGCTGCGGGCGGAGATCGGCAGGATCCGCGCCCTCGGCTACGCCACGAGCGAGGGGGAGCGGCAGTCCGGGGCGGCGAGCGTCGCCGCGGCGGTGTTCGGCGCGATGGGGCAGGTGGTCGGCTCGGTCTCGCTGTGCGGCCCCCGCGACATGTTCGCCCGGCGCAGCACGGAGCAGCTCGCCGCCTGGGTCACCGTGGCCGCCGCCGAGGTCTCGGCCGACCTGGGCCACCGGGGACCGCGCGGATGACCGCCGAGTCGCAGACCCCCAAGGGAACGAAAGAACCGGGAGAACCCATGCAGGACGGACCCCTCACTGGACTGCGCGTCCTGGACGTCTCGACGATCCTCGCCGGGCCGCTCTGCGCCCAGATCCTGGGCGACTTCGGCGCGGACGTGCTCAAGATCGAGCACGCGGTGAAGGTCGACGGGATGCGCGGCCACGGCAAGTCGAAGGACGGCCATGCCCTGTGGTGGAAGGAGGTCGCGCGCAACAAGCGCACGATCGGCCTGACCCTTTCCGAGCCGGAGGGCGCGGAGATCCTGCTGCGCCTCGTCGAGACCGCCGACGTGCTCGTCGAGAACTTCCGGCCCGGCACGTTCGAGCGCTGGGGCCTCGGCCCCGAGCGGCTGCACGAGGTGAATCCGCGCCTGGTGATGGTGCGTGTCACGGGGTTCGGCCAGACCGGCCCGTACGCGGCCCGCGCGGGCTTCGGCACCCTCGCCGAGGCGATGAGCGGCTTCGCCCACCTGACCGGCGCCCCCGAGGGCCCGCCGACCCTCCCGGCGTTCGGCCTCGCCGACTCCGTGTGCGGCATCGCGGCGTCGTCCGCGGTGACGATGGCGCTGTACCACCGCGAGCGGACGGGCCGGGGCCAGGTCATCGACATGAGCCTGCTGGAGCCGCTGATGACGGCGGTCGGTCCCTCGCCGACGGTCTACCAGCAGCTCGGCGTGGTGGAGACCCGGCACGGCAACCGCTCCACCAACAACGCGCCCCGCAACACCTACCAGACCTCCGACGGGCACTGGCTGGCCATCTCCACCAGCGCCCAGGCCATCGCCGAGCGGGTGATGCGCCTCGTCGGCAGGCCGGACCTCATCGAGGAGCCCTGGTTCGCCGACGGGCGGGGCAGGGTCGAGCACGTCGAGTTGCTGGACGAGCTGGTCGGCGGCTGGATCGCCGCGCGCACCCGGGACGAGGCGGTCGCGGCGTTCACCGAGGCGGGCGCGGCAGTGGCCCCCGTCTACACCGCCCGGGACCTCGCCGAGGACCCGCACGTGCGGGAGACCGGGATGCTCACCGAGATCGACGACGCCGACCTCGGGCCGCTCCTCCAGCACAACGTGATGTGGCGGATGTCGGAGACGCCGGGCCGGATCAGGTTCACCGGCCGCGCGCACGGCGCCGACACCGACGCCGTCCTGACGGGCGAGCTGGGCCTGTCCGCCGGCGAGGTGGCCGACCTGCGCGAACGAAAGATCGTGACGTGACCGGGCACGACCGCCCGTCCTTCGCATAACCGATAGGAGTGGAAATTGAGTGAGTTCGAGCTTGTAGTGAAGAACGTCGCGGTCGTCCGGCATGACCAGGACGAGCCGCTCGCAGCCGATATCGCGGTACGCGACGGGAAGATCGTCCGGGTGGCCCCGGGCATCGACGCCGCGGGAGCCGAGCGCGTCGTGGACGGCGGCGGCAAGCTGGCGTTCCCCGGCGTGGTCGACGCCCACCAGCACTGGGGCATCTACAACCCCCTGGCCGACGACACCGTCACCGAGTCCCGGGCCAGCGCGCAAGGCGGCGTGACGACAGCGCTGACGTACATGCGCACGGGCCAGTACTACCTGAACAAGGGTGGACCCTACGCCGAGTTCTTCCCCGAGGTGCTGGCCGCCTCCGAAGGCCGCGCGCACGTCGACTACGCCTTCCACCTCGCGCCGATGAGCAAGCAGCACATCACGGAGATCCCGGACCTCGTCGAGAGGTTCGGCGTCACCTCCTTCAAGATCTTCATGTTCTACGGCTCGCACGGCCTGCACGGCCGCTCGTCCGACCAGTCCAGCTTCCTCATGACGCCCGAGGGCGAGCGCTACGACTACGCGCACTTCGAGTTCGTCATGCGCGGCATCCAGGCCGCGCGCGAGAAGTTCCCGCACCTGGCCGACGAGATCTCGCTGTCCCTGCACTGCGAGACCGCCGAGATCATGAGCGCCTACACCAAGATGGTCGAGGAGGACGGCTCGCTGAGCGGCCTGGCCGCCTACAGCGCCTCGCGTCCGCAGCACTCCGAGGGCCTCGCCGTCTCCATCGCGTCCTACCTGGCGCACGAGACGGGCCTGCCGACGATCAACCTGCTGCACCTTTCCGGCTTCAAGGCCGTCGACGCCGCGGTCCGGATGTCCAAGGCCTTCCCGCACATCGACTTCCGCCGCGAGGTCACCGTCGGCCACCTGCTCGCCGACATCGAGACCGCCTCCGGCATCGGCGGCAAGGTGAACCCGCCGCTGCGCGGCCGCGACGACGTCGAGGCGCTGTGGTCCTTCATCGCCGACGGCACGATCGACTGGGTCGTCTCCGACCACGCCTGCTGCCGCGACGAGGCCAAGTTCGGCAGCGACCGCGACGACGTGTTCCTCGCCAAGTCCGGCTTCGGCGGCGCCGAGTACCTCCTGCCCGGCATGGTGTCCGAGGGCCGCAAGCGCGGGATCCCGCTCGGCCGGATCGCGGCCCTCACCTCCTACAACCCGGCCGCCCGCTACGGCCTGCGCGGCAAGGGCGTCCTCGCCGAGGGCTACGACGCCGACATCGCCCTGGTCGACCCGAACAGCACCTGGACGGTCCGGGCCGAGGACTCCGAGTCCACCCAGGAGTACACCCCGTTCGAGGGCTTCGAGCTGGGCGCGAAGGTCACCGACGCGTTCCTGCGCGGCGAGCGGATCCTCGACGGCGGCAAGGTCGTCGGCGAGCCCTCCGGCAGGTTCCTGGCCCGCCCGTACGGCCGGCACTGACCGCGACCGGGGACGCCCCGCGCCGGAGGCGTCCCCGGCCGCCTATGGCCTCCAGGCGTACGTCTCGCGGACGATGCCGACGGGGCGGGCCGTCATTACGATCGAGCCATGGGAGATACAGGGCGAGACTTGCCGAATGTGCGAAAGGCAGCAGCTCTGTCGGCGCTGCTCTCGGTCTGTGCTGTCCTATACCCTCCCGTGCTCTTCTTCTCCGTCGTGGCGGGACGGCAGGGTTTCGGGCTCGTCGAGGTGCTGCCCGCCTCGGCGCTCACGCTCGCGGTGCTCGCGTTGGTCCGGCGGGTGCCGCTGTTCGCGCTCGCGTCGCTGCTCACGGCCTGGACCGCGGCCTCGCTGGAGATGCCCAAGCCGGAGATCGCGCTGCTCTACGCGGTCTTCGTGGACGGGGCCGTGGCCGCCATCGCGCTCACCCGGCCGCGCTGGATGTCGCTCATCGCGCTGGGCGCGGCCGTCATCGTCCAGCTCGGATGCGTGCTCGTCGCCGCCGAGGCGGGGCCGGTGCTGACGCTGCTCCTCGCGGTCGCCGCACTCGCGGTGCCGCTCGCCTGGCTCGTCGGGGCCTCGGCACGGCAGAGCCGGATCCACGCGCGGGAGCTCGCCGAGCGCACCGCGGCCGAGGCCGTCGCCGCCGAGCGGCTGCGCATCGCCCGCGACCTGCATGACATGGTCGCGCACAGCATCGGCGTCATCGCCATCCAGGCCGGCGTGGGCGGGCGCGTCATCGACACCCAGCCCGCCGAGGCGCGCAACGCGCTGAGCGCCATCGAGGAGAGCAGCCGGGAGACCCTCGCCGGGCTGCGGAAGATGCTGGGCGCGCTGCGCCGGGCCGACGCCGTCGACGCGCTCGCCCCCGGCCTCGCCGGGCTCGACCGGCTCGTGCGGGCCACCGGCGACGCGGGCGTCCACGTGGACGTCCGGTGGACGGGCGAGCTGCGCCCCCTGCCCGCCGAGGTGGACCTCGCCGCGTTCCGGATCGTCCAGGAGTCCGTCACGAACGTGGTCCGGCACGCCCGTACCGAGGAGTGCCGGGTCTCGCTCGGCTACGGCGCGGACGAACTCGTCGTGGAGATCGCCGACGACGGGGCGGGGCCGTCCGGGACGCCCGTCGGCTACGGCCTGATCGGGATGCGGGAGCGGGTCGGACTGCTCGGCGGCAGCCTGAGCACGGGGCCGGGCCGGGCGGGCGGCTTCCGGGTCGAGGCGCGGCTGCCGCTGGAAGGCGCGCTGCGATGATCCGCGTGCTGCTCGCCGACGACCAGCCGCTCGTGCGCGCGGGCCTGCGCGTGCTGTTCGCCGACACCCCCGACCTCGAACTCGTCGGGGAGGCCGCGACGGGCGGGCAGGCGATCGACCTCGCCCGGCGCGAGCGGCCCGACGTCGTCCTCATGGACATCCGCATGCCCGGCACCGACGGGATCGGCGCGACCGCGGCGATCACCGCGGAGCTGCCGGGCGTCCGCGTCCTCATGCTCACCACGTTCGACGACGACGAGTACGTGTACGGCGCGCTGCGCGCCGGGGCGAGCGGCTTCCTCGTCAAGGACATGCCGCTGGAGGAGATCCTCGGCGCAGTCCGGATCGTGGCGGGCGGCGACGCGCTCCTCGCTCCCGGCGTCACCAGGCGGCTCCTCGCCGAGTTCGCGGCCCGGCCCGACGGCGCTCCGCGCCGCACCGCGCCCCTCCCGGCGTCGGTCACCGAGCGGGAGGGCGAGGTGCTCGCGCTGGTCGCCCGGGGCCTGTCGAACGCCGAGATCGCCGAGTCCCTCGTCATCAGCCCCGCCACGGCCAAGGCCCATGTGGCCCGGCTCCTGGCCAAACTCGACGCCCGCGACCGCGTCCACCTCGTCATCCACGCCTACGAGACGGGGCTGATCACCCCGTCGCCCTGACCTCAGACGCCGAAGCGGGCACGGGCGTGGGTGAGGAAGGCGCGGGTAGCGGGGGAGGGGCCGGGCCGCCAGACGAAGGCCAGGAGGGCGGGGGCGGAGAGGTCGGAGATGGCGAGGGCGGTAAGGCGGCCCCGGTAGGCGTCGGCCATGGACGGGGTGAGGATGGCCGTTCCGAGTCCTCGGACGCAGAGATCGGCGATCGCGTCCGCCGCCGAGGCCGTCAGGGCGACGTGAGGGGTGAGGTCCCGCTCGGCGCAGGCGAGGTCGAAGACCGTACGCAGCCCCGTACCGGGCGGCATACAGACGACGGGGCCCGTGCACACCTCGGCGAGGGTCGCCTCCGCCTGGCCCGCCAGCCGATGGCCCGGCGGGACGAGCGCGGCGAGCGGCTCGCTGATCAGCGTCAGCGACTCCAGGCCCTCGGGAAGCGCCGCGGTGCCCAGCAGCGCGACGTCCAGGGCGCCGGCGCGGACGCCGTCGGCCAGCCGGTCGGAGGCGTCCTCCAGCAGGGAGACCTCGACTCCAGGGTGGCCCGCGTTCAGGTCGGCCAAGGCCGCGAACAGGGGCGTGATCGTGCAGCCGATGACCATGCCGACGGTGAGGCTTCCCCGGACCAGCCCGCGCACGTCGTCGACGGCCCGGGTGACGTCCCCGGCGGCGTTCAGGGCGGCCCGCGCGGGCTCCAGGGCCGCCTTGCCCGCCGGGGTGAGCGCGACGGACCGCGACGTCCGGTCGAACAGCTCCGCGCCGAGCTCCCGCTCCAGCCGCCGGATCTGCGCGCTCACGCCGGACTGGCTGATCCGCAGCCGCTGCGCCGCGCGCGTGAAGTTCCGCTCTTCGGCTACGGCCACGAAGTAGGCGAGCTGATGCAGTTCCATAATCTCTGATTCTAGCTTCCAGAAGAACAATCTGTTGGACTTCTAGTGCTGGGCGGCGGCACCCTGGAAGGGAAGAACCGAGAAAGAGGAGGCCCGTGATGAACGAGGACAAGTACGCCCGGTACGAGAAGGCGCAGCGCCCGGAGGACCTCACCCGCCTGTTCGTCGAGCGCTCCAACGCGGGCGACGCCGACGGGGTGGCCGCCCTCTACGCCGAAGACGCGGTGATGGCCTTCCCGCCCGGCTCCCAGACGGTCGGCCGGGAGGCCATCCGCGCACTGTGGGCGAAGGTGCTGGAGGCCAGGCCGCACTTCACCCCCGAGCCGCCGCTCCCCACCCTGGTCAGCGGCGATCTCGCGCTCACCTCCACCCCGCCGTCCGACGGTTCGGGCGCGCGCGCCCAGGTGGCCCGCCGCCAGCCCGACGGCACCTGGCTCCGCGTCCTGGACCAGCCGGAGTTCCGCAGTCCCACCGCCTGACCCGCGTCCGCCCGGCCGGTGTCCCGGCGCGGCCCCGGCGGCGTCCTCCCGCCGCGGGACACCCGCCCTGCGGCGCGGGGCCTGAGCACCCGATGGGACCCGCCCCTCTGGACGGGGGCTCCACGGGACGCCCGTCACTTCCCCTCGGGTGGAGGCGCGCCCCGGCCACCGAGTACGGAGCGCGGGCGAACTTTCCGGCCGCGCCCGGCGCTCGGCGGGCCCTGCGAAGCCCCGCACGGCCACCTCGAAGGAACAGGACGCCGCCCCGTGCCGAACGGGACGCTCGGGAGGAGACCCTCGGAGAGCACCCACAAGGGCGCATCTCACGACAAGACCAGGGGAACTCCCATGCGCACCGTCCTGAAGTCCGTCGTCCTCGGCGGCCTCGCCGCGGCGGCCCTCACCGCCTGCTCCTTCTCCGCCACCACCGCGAAGGCCGACGAGGCCTCCGTCGAGCAGCAGATCTCCGCGCAGCTCGCCCCGCAGCTCGGCGGCACCCCGCAGGCCGTCGACTGCCCCGGCGACCTCACCGGCACCCTCGGCGCCACCCTGTCCTGCACCCTCACCACCGCCGAAGGCATGGACCGGCCCGTCATCGTCACCGTCACCTCCACCGACGACGGCGTCATCGACTTCTCCATCGAAGCCCCGGCCGTCTGACGGCATGGGCGCCCGGAACCGCGGGCGGCCCATGCTGGGCCGCCCGCGACGACGTCAGACGGGCTGGAGGGAGGGGTGGTCGTCGTAGACGGCGACGGCAACCTCGTCGAACACGGCCCCACCTCCGCTTGAAACCGGACTTACTACGTAAAGGCCGCGCCTCGGGCTACCTGGATGTTTCATGGATCAGCCGACCGGCGTTTCGGAGCAGGCGGCCTTTTCGGCCTGTCGCTTGCCGTGGACGCACACCGGCCACGGCTCGTACTGCGGGACCTCAGGGTTTCTCGATGATGCGCGCCGGCTGGGGGCCGTTGGGCCCGTTCACCTTCGGCAGGGGGCGTTGCGCGCGCCGGCGGGGCGGTGGCCGACGCGCGCGGGGGCGCGTCAGTAGCGGGAGCCCGTGACCTGGTCGGCGAGGGTGTTGAGGCGGGAGAGGTCGTCTTCGGTGAGGGTGAGGTCGGCGGCGGCGGCGTTCTGCTCCAGGTAGGTGGGGCGCTTGGTGCCGGGGATGGGGACGATGTCGGGGCCTTGGGCGTGGACCCAGGCGAGGGCCACCTGGCCGGGCAGGACGCCGCGGGCGGCGGCGATCTCGCGGACGACGGCGACGAGGGCCTGGTTGGCGTCGACGGCCTCGGGGGTGAAGCGGGGGTTGGAGGCGCGCATGTCGCCGGAGGAGAAGTCGGCGCTGGTGACGGTGCCGGTGAGGAACCCGCGGCCCAGCGGGGAGAAGGGGACGAGGCCGACGCCGAGGCGGCGCATCGCCGGGAGGATCTCGGCCTCGAGGCCGCGGGTCCACAGGGAGTACTCGCTCTGGACCGCGGTGATCGGGTGGACGGCGTGGGCGCGTTCCAACTGGTCGGCGGACACTTCGGACAGGCCGAGGTACCGCACCTTGCCTTCGGCGACGAGTTCGGCCATCGCCCCGACGGTGTCCTCGATCGGGGTGTTCGGGTCGACCCGGTGCAGGTAGTACAGGTCGATCCGGTCGGTGCCGAGCCGCTTCAGCGAGTCCTCGCAGGCCTGCTTGACGTACTCGGGGGAGGCGCCGAGGTCGAACCGCATCCCGTTGACGACGATGCCCTTGATGCCGCACTTGGTGGCGACGACGGCTTCGTCGCGGCGGCCGCGCAGGGCGTAGCCGAGGAGCTTCTCGTTGGCGCCGAACCCGTAGATGCCTCCGACGCCGTAGACGTCGGAGGTGTCGAAGAAGGTGACGCCGAGCTCGAAGGCCCTGTCGATGGTGGCGAGCGACACCGTGTCGTCGGCGACACCGTAGGACTGGCTCATGCCCATGCAGCCGAGTCCCTGCGCGGAGACCTTCAGACCTTGTGAGCCCAGATCGACGGTACGCATGGTCGTCCCTTCAGAAAAGATCGTTTCGGAGAACTCTAGAGGTTCGGCATGGTTCGCGCCGTTTCGGCGCGCGTGCGCAGTGCGGCGAGCAGCAGGCCCGCCGCGAGGCAGCCGCCGACGCCTTCGCCCGCCCGCAGCCGCAGGTCCAGGAGGGGTTCGAGGCCGAGGGCGCGCAGGACGAGCGGGTGCCCTTGTTCGCGGCTGCGCTGCCCGGCGACGAGGTGGGCGGCGACGCCGGGCATCATCCGGACGGCGGTGAGGGCGGCGACGGAGGTGGCGAGCCCGTCGAGGACGACGGCGGCGCCGCGGGAGGCCGCGCCGAGGACGACGCCGGTGAGGACGGCGAACTCGCCGCCGCCGAGCGCGGTGAGCAGTTCCAGCGGGCTGCGGTCGAGGTCGCCGACCCGGGCGAGGGCGGCGGCGACCACCGCGCGCTTGCGCTCCACCATCTCGGCGTCGGATCCGGCGCCGAGTCCGACGGTCTCGGCGGCGGGCAGGCCGAGCAGGGCGGAGGCGAGGGCGGCGGCGGGCGTGGTGTTCCCGATGCCGGCTTCGCCGAGGACGACGAGTCCGCCTTCCGCGGCCTGTTCTCCGGCGACCCTTCCGGCTTCGAGGAGGAGGCGGGCTGCGACGTCGGTGAGGGCGTCGGTCCGCACGAGGTCGCCGCGCGGCCCGCCGGTCTCGACGGCGTCGGAGAGCCTCCGGTCGAGGTCGGTCCCGCCGCTCGCCGGGCCGAGGACGCCGGCGTCGAGGGCGAGCACGCCGAGTCCGGCGGCCCTCGCGGCGGACGCGCCCTGGGAGACGCCTTCGCGGGTGGCGTCGAGGATCTGCCGGGTGACCGAGGCAGGGAAGGCCGAGACGCCGTGCCGGGTGACGGGGTGGTCGGCGGCGGCCAGGACGAGGGTTCCGCCGGTGAGCCCGTCGGGCCGGACGGCGAGGACGCGGTCGAGGGCCGCGTCGAGGACGCCGAGGGAGCCGGGGACGGCGAGGAGGTCGTCGGCGCGGTCGCGGGCGGCGACGACGGCGGCGGGCGGGGGCGCGGCGAGGTGGTTCGGCGGGGGCGCGGTGTCGGAGGCGGGCCAGCGGTCGGTGAAGACGACCTCGTCGAGGGGCGCGCGCCGGGACCAGCCGCGGCGTTCCAGGCCGGGGGAGGGCGGGAGTTCGTCGGGCCAGCCGAGGCAGAGCCAGCCGAGGGTGGTGACGCCTTCGGGCAGGCCGAGGAGTGCGCCGAGTTCGTCGGGCTGGAAGAGGGTGACCCAGCCGAGGCCGAGGCCTTCGGCGCGGGCGGCGAGCCAGAGGTTCTGGATGGCGCAGGCGCAGGACCACAGGTCGGCGTCGGGGAAGGTGGCGCGGCCGAGGACGCCGGCGGCGGGGGTGCGCCGGTCGCAGGCGACGACGACGCCGAGGGGCGCGGCCCTGATGCCTTCGAGGCTGAGGTCGCGCAGGCGCCGTCCGCGTTCCTCGCCGAGGAGGTCGGCCTGGGCGAGTTTCTCGCGTTCGGCCATGAGGGCCGCGGTGTCGCGGAGGGCGGGGTCGCGGACGACGAGGAACCGCCAGGGCTGGCTGTGCCCTACGGACGGGGCGGTGTGGGCTGCGGCGAGGACCCGCCGAAGGGTCTCCTCCGGGACGGGGTCGGGCCGGAAGCGCCGGATGTCGCGCCGTGCCGCGGTGACGGCGTAGAACGCCTCGCGGGCCGCGGGGTCGAAGGCCCAGGCGGCGGGGTCGGCCGCCCGCTCGACCGCCGCGGAAGTATCCCCAATGAGGGGTATAGGGCGGTTCCAGGTCTTCTGATCCGAACGTGACATGCATCCGAAGATATGCCTGTCTGTTTCCTTATCGCCCCACTGGGCACGGGACCCGTATGACGAGGAAGCGCATTCTGATCGTCGGCGGTGGCTACGTCGGCCTGTACACCGCGCTCAGACTCCAGCGGAAGCTGCGCGGCCCGCTGAGGCGCGGTGAGGTCGAGATCACCGTCGTCGACCCGCAGGGATATATGACCTACCAGCCCTTCCTGCCGGAGGCCGCCGCGGGCAACCTCGAACCGCGGCACGTGATCGTCCCGCTCCGCAGGGTCCTGCGGCAGTGCAAGATCATCAACGGGCACGTGATGTCCATCGACCACGCCCGCAAGTCCGCCACGGTGGAGATCACCGCGGGCGAGGCCTGGAACATCGACTACGACCTCCTGGTCCTCGCGGTGGGCTCGATCTCCCGGACCCTGCCGATCCCCGGCCTGGCCGAGCACGGCATCGGATTCAAGACCATCGAGGAGTCCATCCAGCTCCGCAACCAGGTGCTCGGCCTGCTCGACCGGGCCGCCTCGACCCGGGACGAGGAGGAGTGCCGCCGCTGCCTCACCTTCGTGTTCGTCGGAGGCGGGTTCGCGGGAGTCGAGGCGCTCGCCGAACTCCAGGACATGGCGCACGACTACCTGAAGTGGCTGCCGCACCTCAAGGCACGCCCCCGCTGGGTGCTGGTCGAGGCCACCGACCACATCCTGCCCGAGGTGGGCCCGGAGCTCGGCGTCTACACCGTCGAGCAGCTGCGCCGCCAGGAGATCGAGGTGCTGCTGAACACGCGCCTGAACTCGGTGGTCGGCGGCCGGGTCGAACTGTCCGACGGCCAGGTCTTCGAGGCCGCGACACTGGTGTGGACCGCAGGCGTCAAACCACACCCCCTGATCGCGGCGACCGACCTGCCCAAGGACGAGAAGGGCAGGCTGAAGGCGACCACGACCCTCACCGTAGAAGGCCACCCCGACGCCTTCACCGCCGGAGACAACGCCGCGGTGCCCGACCTCACCACCGAGGGCGCGTTCACCGCCCCCAACGCCCAGCACGCCGTGCGGCAGGCGAAGGTCCTCGCCGACAACGTCGTGGCGACGCTGCGCGGCGGACGGCTGACGCCCTACAAGCACGCCTACGTCGGCTCGGTCGCCAGCCTCGGCCTGTACCGGGGCGTCGCGCAGCTCTACGGGGTGAAGGTGCGGGGACTGCCCGCTTGGTTCATCCACCGCACCTACCACCTGACCCGGCTGCCGACCTTCAACCGCAAGGCTCGCGTCCTGTCCGACTGGACGCTGGCGCTGCTGTTCCGGCGGCAGTTCGTCGCCCTCGGCGCGATGCGCGACCCCTACCGGGAGTTCGACATCGCGACCGGGCGCCGCGATCAGCCGAGAGCCGCCGACACCAAGGCGCGCGCCTCCTCCTGAACCCGGGCCAGATGCTCGGCGCCGTGGAAGGACTCGGCGTAGATCTTGTAGACGTCCTCGGTGCCCGAGGGGCGGGCGGCGAACCAGGCGTTCTCCGTCTGCACCTTCAGGCCGCCGATCGGGGCGCCGTTGCCGGGCGCGGCGGTGAGCACCGCGGTGATGGGCTCGCCGGCCAGCTCGGTGGCGGTGACCTGGTCGGGGGAGAGCTTGGCGAGGACCGCCTTCTCCTCCCGGGTCGCCGGGGCGTCGACGCGCGCGTAGGAGGGGTCGCCGTACTTGCCCGTCAGCTCCCGGTACAGGGCGCTCGGGCTCTGGCCGGTGACGGCGAGGATCTCCGAGGCGAGCAGGGCGAGGATGATGCCGTCCTTGTCGGTGGTCCACACCGAGCCGTCGCGGCGCAGGAACGACGCGCCCGCGCTCTCCTCGCCGCCGAAGCCGAGCGAGCCGTCGAGCAGGCCGGGGACGAACCACTTGAACCCGACGGGCACCTCCACCAGGCGGCGGCCCAGCCCGGCGGCCACCCGGTCGATCATGCTGCTGCTCACCAGGGTCTTGCCGATCCCGGCCTCGCCCGGCCACTGCGGACGGTGCGCGTACAGGTAGGAGATCGCGGCGGCCAGGTAGTGGTTGGGGTTCATCAGGCCGCCGTCGGGCGTGACGATGCCGTGCCGGTCGGAGTCGGCGTCGTTGCCGGTGGCGATGTCGAAGGCGTCCTTGTTCCCGATGAGGGAGGCCATGGCGTAGGGGGAGGAGCAGTCCATGCGGATCTTGCCGTCCCAGTCGAGCGTCATGAACCGCCAGGTCGGGTCCGTTGCCGGGTTGACGACGGTGAGGTCGAGGCGGTGGACGTCGGCGATGGCGTCCCAGTACTTGACGCTCGCACCGCCCAGCGGATCGGCCCCGATCCGCACCCCCGCGCGCCTGATCGCCTCGATGTCGACGACCGAGGGCAGGTCCGCCACGTAGGTGCCGAGGTAGTCGTAGGCCTCGGCGGTGCCGATCGCCTGCTGGAACGGGGTCCGCTTGACGCCCGCGAGCCCGCCCTCGATCAGGGCGTTCGCCCGGTCCTGGATCCAGGAGGTGGCGTCGGTGTCGGCGGGGCCGCCGTTCGGCGGGTTGTACTTGAATCCGCCGTCGCGCGGCGGGTTGTGCGACGGGGTCACCACGATCCCGTCGGCCAGGTGCGAGGTCCGGCCCTTGTTGAACGTCAGGATCGCGTGCGAGACCGCCGGAGTGGGCGTGTAGCCGTTCTGGTAGCGCACGGTGACGTCGTTGCCCGCGCACACCTCCAGCGCGCTCACCCACGCCGGGTCCGACAGCGCGTGCGTGTCCGCCCCCAGGTACAGCGGCCCGTCCGTGCCCTGCGCGGCCCGGTACTCGCAGATCGCCTGCGTCGTCGCCAGGATGTGCGCCTCGTTGAACGCCGAGTCCAGCGCCGACCCGCGGTGCCCCGACGTGCCGAAGGAGACCCTCTGCCCCGCCTGCGACGGATCGGGCTTCAGCGCGTAATAGGCCGTCACCAGCCACGCGACATCGACGAGATCCCCGGCTTGGGCCACCTTGCCCGCACGCTCGTTCACCATGAACTGATCTTAAAGGGCCGCCTGGCAGCGCGGGCACCAGAACAGGTTGCGGGACTGGACGGACTCGGTGCGGATCTCGGTGCCGCAGACGTGGCAGGGCAGGCCCGCGCGGCGGTAGACGTAGACCTCGCCGCCGTGGGCGTCCTCGCGCGGGGGGCGGCCCATCGCGTCGGGCATGTGCTCGGGGCGGACGGTGTCGATGCGGCCGCCGGCGACGCCGTCGGCCATGAGCACGACCAGGTCGTCCCAGAGGGCCTTCCACTGGACGTCGGTGAGGGCCCGGCCGGGGAGCCTCGGATCGAGGTTGTGCCGGAAGAGGACCTCGGCGCGGTAGATGTTGCCGACGCCGGAGATCACCTTCTGGTCCATGAGCAGCGTCGCGATCGGCTGGCCGCTGCGCGCGATCATCGCGCGGGCCTTCTCGGGGTCGGTGTCGGCGGCCGGCCGCAGCGGGTCGGGGCCGAGGCGGGCGTGCAGGAGGTCCTTCTCGGCCGGGGTGAGCAGCTCGCAGACGGTCGGGCCGCGCAGGTCGGCGTAGTTCGCGCCGTTCGCCAGGCGCAGCCGGATCTGCCCGACGGGCGCGGGCACGGGCGGCACGCCCCAGGCGACCTTCCCGTACAGGCCCAGGTGGACGTGCAGCCACCCGGCGGGGAACTCGACGAACAGGTGCTTGCCGTGCGCCTCGGCCCCCTCGGGGGTCTGGCCGTCGATGCGGGCGGCCCCGTCGGCGAAGCGGCCTTGGGGGCTCTGCGCCGCGACGGGACGGCCGCCGAAGGCCGCTCCGTAACGCCGTGCGAGCCGGTGGATGACATGACCTTCGGGCACGCGCCGACGATACCCGGAGCCGGATGGCGGCGGGGACCAACCGCCCCGTAACGTACGTCGCGTGAGCGCCTCGCCCAGCAGACGGGACCCGGACCGCCGCCGCGCCCTGCTGGAGGCCGCGGACACGGTGATCCTGCGCGAGGGCCCCGAGGCGTCGATGGCGGCGATCGCGGCGGAGGCGGGCGTCAGCAAACCGATCCTCTACCGCCACTTCGGCGACAAGTCGGGCCTCTACCAGACCCTCGCCGAGCGGCACAGCCGCGTCCTCATCGAGGCGATCCGCGCCGCGATGCTGCGGGATGCCGGGATGCGCGAGCGCGTCCACGACGGCATCGACACCTACCTGTCGATGATCTCCGCGAACCTGCACTTCTACCGCTTCCTCATGCACCGCGCCCGCGCCGAGGACACCGCCACCCACACCGTCATGTCCACCGTCATGCAGAGCCTCGGCGACGAGATCGCCGAGATCCTCCCGGTTCCCGCCGATCCGTCCGCCGCCGCCCGCGCCAAGGTCTGGGGCCACGCCATCGTCGGCATGGTCCAGAACGCCGGCGACTGGTGGCTCGCCCACCCCGACGTCCCCCGCACCACCGTCGTCACCTCCCTCACCGACCTCGTCCTCAGCGGCCTGGCCGCCCAACGCGCCGCGGTCTAGCGGGCGGCCTGGGCCTTGCGGGGCTTCTTGGCGGGGGGTTCGGCGGTGTCGATGAGGTGGGCGTAGATGATGACGTTGTCGCGGAAGTGGCCTCGGCGGTCGTCGAAGTCGCCGCCGCAGGTGACCAGGCGGAGGCCGGCGTAGGCCACGCGGCCGTAGACGCGGCGCGTGGGGAACAGGGCCTTGTGGACCTGTTCCAGGGCGTCGACCTGGAAGACCGCGGTGGTGCCGTCGGAGCGGTCGACGTAGACGCGGTCGCGGGCGCGGATCCTGTGGGCGTTGTAGAAGACGGCGCCGCCCTTGTCGTCGTCGTAGTGGCCGACGATGATCGACGAGCCGCGGGTGCCGGGCAGGACGCTGCCGTCGTACCAGGAGGCCTCGTCGGCGCGGGAGGCCGGAGGCACGGCGATGCCGCCCTCAGGGGTGTTGCCGACCTTTCCGATCTTCGCGTCGAGTTTCGCGGACGGGATGCGCAGCCTGGTCGGTGAGGCGCCGCCCATGGCTTGGCCGTCCGGGATGTCCCAGATCGCCTCAGGGCCGCCGAAGGTCCGGTATTTCGGCGGCTCCCTGTGCTCCCAGCCCTTCGCGGCGAGCGCGACGCCCGCGAGCGCGAGGACCCCGGCGAGGACGGTCGTCGGGTTAGGCACGGGCCCGGCGCGCCCGCTGCACCGCGTAGAGGGCGCCCGCCGCGCCGACCAGGCCGATCCCCGCCACGCCGAGCGCGGTCGGCCCTCCGTCGAGTGAGCCGCCGAAGCCCGTCTCGGGGCCCTGCCCGGAGCACTTGCCGTGCCACTGGCCCCATTCGTCCTGGTAGCAGCGGTCGTCGTCGCCGCTGGACTTGGCCCGCTTGATCGTCACCGCGCCCTCGATCTTGCGCTGGGAAGGCGCGCAGGTCAGCGTGATCATGTGGGTCTCGAAGGACGCGTCCTGCGAGATCGCCACCGCGACGTTCGCCTCGCCCTGCGCGACGGTCGTGTCGACCGTGTCGAACGCCGACGAGGCCACCGTGGCCTGGCCGTCGGTCTCCCGGCAGTTGTCGCCGGTCGAGATGCCGACGGTCTGGCCGCGCTTGGCGTTGCTCGGATTCACCTCAAGGCCTCCGTCGGCCACGGCGGGCGCCGCCGAGAGCAGCACGAACCCGCCGACCATCGAACCGAGCACAGCGCCGCGCATCGACCCACCCCCGTGATCTCGAACAGACGAGAAGGGTCATTCCCGGTGACTCTCCGTGAATGACCCTCGCGCGGTGTGTCTTTGCCCGAGCTTTAGGTTCCGCCCGAAGGGTCAGCCTCCGGCGATGTCGTCGGCGATGTCGCGGCTGCCGTAGCCCTCGGGCGCCGCGACCTCGGTGATCGGGTCGTCGCGGTCGTCGAACTCCAGGCGCAGCGCCTTCGTCATCGTCGCGTGCATCTCGTACAGGGCCGTCGTGTAGGTGAGCTCCAGGATCTGCTCGTCCGGCAGATGCCTCTTCAAGACGGCGAAGACGTCGTCGTGCACTCGGCCGCCGCCCAGCACGAGCGCGTCGGTGTAGGCGAGGACGGCCCGCTCCAGCTCGTCGAACTGGTCGCTGACCTCCCACGCCGCCACGGCGGCGATCTTCGCCTCGGGGACGCCGAGGGCCCGCATCTGCTTGCAGTGCTGGGAGAAGACGAACTGGCTGCCGCGGCTCCACCCGGCGCGGGTCTGGCCCAGCTCGCGCAGCACCGGGTCGAGCTTGACGCCCCGGTACACCTGGAAGCCCTGCACGCAGTGCTTGAAGATCGCGTGGTCGAGCGCGAAGACCGTCCACCAGGTGCCGGGCGTGCCCGTGGCGGTGCCCGGTCCGTCGACGGGGTCGACGCCCTCGCCGAACAGGCGGTCGTAGAAGAAATGGACGAGCTTGTCGTCGGTCTCTTCGCGGTGGACCTGGCGCAGTCTCGGCAACGTGAATCCTCTCGGAAGCGGGGTGGGGAGGTCAGACGGTGCGGTCTTCGGCGGTCTTCGGCTCGTGCCGGACGTCGCTGGGCTTGTCCAGTGCGCGGGTCCAGCCCGCGAACTCGACGAGGATGCCGTCGGGGTCCTTGAAGTACAGGGACCTGACGAACACGTCCTCGGTCCAGGAGCCGGCGACGCCGAACTCGCTGTCGTCGTGGTTGAGGATGAGGCCCACGTCGACGCCCTTGGCGACGAGCTTGTCGCGGTACTCCTCGATCTTCTCCGGCGCGACGTCGAAGGCGACGTGGTTCATCGAGGCGACCGCCGACAGCAGTTCGCCCCGGTCGGGCACGGTGATCGGGTTGGTGATGCCGGGGACGGCGTCGGGGGCGTCGCGGAACCAGAAGAACGCCAGGGCGTTGCCGCCGCCGACGTCGAAGAAGAAGTGCTGGCCCCAGCCGTTCGGCAGCTCGATCGTCTTGATCAGCGGCATGCCGAGCACGCCCTGGTAGAAGTCGACCGTCCGTTTCATGTCGCTGCACACGAGTGCCAGGTGGTTGACCCCGCGCAGCTCGAACTCGGTGTTGATCCTGTCCAAGGCCGTGTCCTTCCCGTGGGTAAGCGACCGCTTTCCGCTATGTTCCCAGTAATCCGGGCGCGACAGAACCCCTGTTGGACACGGCGTTCACTTTGAGTTCGCCGCCGCCGCTCCGGTACGCTTGCCCTCATCATGCGAACCGGACCGAACACCCAGTGGTGGTGGCGCTGCTGAGGCGGCGCCGGTTCAGCGTGTTCTGACCACAGCGACCGCCCCTCTGGGCGGTCGCTTCCTGTCTCCGCCCCGAGTCGTCGGACCAAAAGGAGACCAGGGTGGACAGCAAGAGCACGGAACGCCGGGGCGAAGGCAACACCGTCGCGCGGTACAAGACCCGCGGCGGCATCGGCGTGATCAGGACCGGCGTGCCCGTCGCCGCCGAAAGCGAGGCGCACCTCCTCGCCCAGCTCGTCACCGCCGTGGAGCAGCGCCGCGGCGGCGTGCTCAGCTCCGGCATGGAGTACCCCGGCCGCTACAGCCGCTGGGCCATGGGCTACGTCGACCCCGCGCTCGAACTCGTCGCCCGCGGCCGCAACCTCACCGTCCGGGCCCTCAACGCGCGCGGCGAGGTGCTGCTGCCGCTCGTCGCCGACGCCGTCCGCGCCACCGGCGAGGTCGCCGCCGACGAGGCGGGACTCCTGGAGATCTTCGTGCCGCAGAGCCAGGAGGTGTTCACCGAGGAGGAGCGCAGCCGCCAGCCCACGGTCTTCACCGCCCTGCGCGCCGTCGTCGACCTCTTCAAGCCCGCGGACGACGCCGACGCCGACTCCCACCTCGGCCTCTACGGCGCCTTCGGCTACGACCTGTCCTTCCAGTTCGAGCCGATCCGCATGGTCATCGACCGGGCGCCCGAGCAGCGCGACCTCGTCCTGCACCTCGCCGACGACATCCTCGTCATCGACCGCAAGCGCGAGTCCTACACCCGCTACTCCTACGACTTCACCACGCAGGCGGGCTCTACCGAGGGGCTCCCGCGCAGCACCGAACCCACCCCGGTGCCCGTCCCCGCCGAGGTGCCGCCGCCGCCCGTCCCCGGCCTGTACGCCGAAGTCGTGCGGAACGCCAAGGAGAAGTTCATCCGCGGCGACCTGTTCGAGGTCGTGCCCGGCCACGTCATGCACGGGCCCTGCCCGTCGCCCGCCCGGTTCTTCGACCGGCTGCGCGAGGTCAACCCCGCCCCGTACGAGTTCTTCTTCAACCTCGGCGACGGCGAGTACCTCGTCGGCGCGTCCCCGGAGATGTTCGTCCGCGTCAACGGCGACAGGGTGGAGACCTGCCCGATCTCCGGCACCATCCAGCGCGGCGCCGACCCGCTGGAGGACGCCGAGAACATCAAGACGCTCCTGTCCTCCCTCAAGGAGGAGTCCGAGCTGACCATGTGCACCGACGTCGACCGCAACGACAAGTCCCGGGTGTGCGTGCCCGGCAGCGTCAAGGTCATCGGCCGGCGGCAGATCGAGATGTACTCCAGGCTCATCCACACCGTCGACCACATCGAAGGGCGGCTCCGCCCCGGATTCGACGCCCTCGACGCGTTCCTCACCCACATGTGGGCCGTCACCGTCACCGGCGCGCCCAAGACGTGGGCCATGCAGTTCATCGAGGACCACGAGGAGACCCCGCGCCGCTGGTACGGCGGGGCCGTCGGCTTCATCGGCTTCGACGGGTCCATGAACACCGGGCTCACCCTGCGCACCGCCCAGATCCGCGACGGCGTCGCCGCGGTCCGCGCCGGAGCGACCCTCCTGTACGACTCCGACCCCGACGCCGAGGAGCGCGAGACCCTCCTCAAGGCCCGCGCGCTACTGGAGGCCCTGTCCTCGTCCCAGACGGAGCAGGCCGCGCCCGCCGTGCAGGCCGCGCCGGAGATGCCGGGAACCGGGCTGAAGGTCCTGGTCGTCGACCACCAGGACTCCTTCGTCAACACCCTCGCCGACTACTTCCGGCAGGAGGGCGCCGACGTCACCACCCTGCGGTTCGGCTTTCCCGAGCGGCTCCTCGACGAGATCGCGCCCGACCTCGTCGTCCTGTCACCCGGCCCGGGCCGCCCCGCGGACTTCGACACCGCGGGCCTCCTCAAGGCACTCGACGCCCGGAACCTGCCGTCCTTCGGCGTCTGTCTCGGCCTCCAGGCCATGGTCGAGTACGCGGGAGGAGAACTCGCCGTCCTGGACTACCCGCAGCACGGCAAGCCCGGCCACGTCAAGACCGCCGGCTTCCCCGACAGCGCCGTCCTCGCGGGGCTGCCCGAGGAGTTCACCGCGGCCCGCTACCACTCGCTGCACACCACGCCCGCCCTCCTCGGCGACAGCGGCTTCACGATCACCTCGGCCACCGCGGACGGCGTCGTCATGTCCATCGAGGACCCCGTCCGCCACCGCTGGGCCGTCCAGTTCCACCCGGAGTCGATCCTGACCGCCTCCGGCGGCAACGGCCACATGATCGTGCGCAACGTCCTACGACTCGCCAAGCAGGCCTGACTCGCTCGAAACGGCAGGAAAAGGCCCTGACCTGCGAGTATTCATCACCGACTCACAGGACGGGATAGGCTGACGGGCGCCCTGTGCTGCCTCCAGGGCGCTCGTCAGACGGGACAGAGCGACCCCGTCGCAAGGAGAGGGACTCAGTGAAGAGCGTCGAGCCGGAGGTCTTCCTCCTCGCCAAGCCGCAGCTGGACTACACCGAGGTGGCCCGCTACCTCAAGGAAGTCGGCGGCGAGGCCTGGCTGGAGCGCCTCGACCGCGGCGACCTCGACTCCCACCTGAACGACCCGCAGAACCTCGCCGAGTTCGCCGGCCGCCTGTGCTACCGCTCCTGGGAGCCCGGCCTGAACCCGAACGTCACCCGGGTCCGCACCGACCAGACCGAGTACCTCCAGAACATCCTCGCGAGCCTCCACGGCTCCGTCCTGGAGCACGTTTCGTTCAGTTTTGCCCTACATAACGTAAGTCGCGTACTTACCCATGAGCTGATTCGGCATCGGCCCGGTGTGGCGATCTCGCAGGAGTCGCTCCGTTTCGTCCGGCTCGATGAGCTGCCGTTCTGGTTCCCCGAGTGGGCTCAGGAGGACGCGGAGCTGATGGAGAAGGCGACGGCGCTGCTGGAGCAGATGGAGCAGTTCCAGGGCTGGATGGCCGAGCACTTCGACCTGGACGCCGAGGGCGTGCCCTTCAAGGAGAAGAAGCACCGCACCTCGTTCATGCGCCGCTTCGCCCCCGAGGGCGTCGCCACGGGCCTGGTGTGGACCGCGAACGTCCGCACCCTGCGCCACACCCTGGAGGCCCGCACCGCCGAAGGCGCCGAAGAGGAGATCCGCCTCCTCTTCAACAAGATCGGCGAAGTCCTCAAGGCCGAGGCCCCCGCCCTGTTCGGCGACTACGAAGTCGAGGGCGGCGCCTGGACCCCCCGCTGGCGCAAGGTCTGACCCCGGCTTTCCAGGCGGGCCCCACCGGGCCCGCCCACCCACCCTGAGCCGTCCGGAACGCCCCGCCTCAGCCCGTCCGGGCTTCGGCTGCATGCATCGCGAAGCACGCTGGGCCGCGGTACTTCCTTCGCCCGTGGGGCTGGGACGGAGGAGCTTCCTCGCGGTCATCGGTCCGAGCTTGCGGAGGATGCAGGCCGCGACGTCCTTGATGGTCGCCATGTGGTCCGCACCTCTGGCCGGTACCCGTCTGCCCAGTGTCCGTGTCGGGGATGCCGGCGGTGAGGGTGGATGCGGGTTTGCGGGCTGCTTCGACGAGGTCGAACTGCTCCAGCAGGTCGGCGGTCTTGCGCTTTCCGTCCTTGCGGGACAGGTGGTGCAGGTCGGCCATGAGCTGGAGGTTCTCCTCGCCGGTGAGGAGTTTGTCGACGGCGGAGTACTGGCCGGTGACGCCGATGGCTCCGCGCACGTCGTCGGCCTGGCGGGCCAGTCGAATCCGGCGACCCGCACCTGCCCCGCCATCGGCCGGGATGAGGTTCGGCCCGTGGCGTTTCCGACATTGCAAAAGCTACGTTGCGTTCGCTGGTGTGGCAACGTCGAAGTTGCATATTAACCGAGTAACCACAGGCCGGGGTGCGAACTTCGGTGCAATGGGCGTGTAGGCTAATGCAACAAAGAATCTCTGTGCGTTGCAATGGATTGAAGCTGAACGCTATGCTGCACGCATCGGTGGCGCAGCGAGGAGGTCCCCATGCCGGGAGGCAGGCTCAGCCAGCAGGAACGTCAGCAGATCGCCACGGGCCTGGCCGACGGCCTGCCCTACGCGGAGATCGCCAGACGGCTCGATCGGCCCACCTCGACCGTCACGCGCGAGGTGATGCGCAACGGCGGTCCCGCCGCCTACCGCGCCGATCTCGCGCATCGCGCCACGGAGCGCCGTACCCAGCGGCGGACCAAGGCCGCGCCACGGGGGGCCGGAGCCGTCTCGCTGCCTTACGGGCGCGACCCGGAGGCGCTGCGCGAGTACGAGGAGACGTTCACGACGGTCATGATGGCCTCGGGCATGCCGCAGATGATGGCGCGCGTGCTGACCTGCATCTGCGTCACGGACGAGGGCGCCCTCACCGCGTCGGAGCTGGCCCAGCGCCTCCAGGTGAGCCCCGCGTCGGTGTCCAAGGCCGTCGCGTTCCTTGACGAGCAGGGCCTTGTCCGCAGGGAGCGGGACGAGCGCCGGCGCGAGCGCTACGTCGTCGACGACGACCTCTGGTACCAGTCGATGATGGCCAGTGCGAAGGCCAACGCGCATCTCGTGGAGACGGCGCGGCAGGGCGCGGGAGTCCTCGGTCCGACCACTCCGGCGGGGATCCGCATGGAGAACGTCGCGCGCTTCCTGGACTACGTCGGCGAGAGCATGCTGCGCGCGGCGGAGCAGGCCCGCGAGATCCTGTCCACGCGGGCCGAGCCGACCTCGCCTGAAACCCCCGAGGACCCGGCGTGATACCACTGGAGCCTTAGAACTTGATTCTAGAAGGAGGCTCTGTTGGAAGTCACCGGCGTGGTGCAGAAGCAGGCCTGGCTCGACAAGGTGCTGCCCCCCGTGGAGCTCGTGCGGCCGGGCCTGTGGTCGGTTCCGGTGCCACTGCCCGACAACCCCCTGCGGTACGTCCTGGTCTACGTGCTTGAGGGGCCTTCCGGAGTCACCCTCATCGACGCGGGATGGGACACGCCCGAGGCCTGGGACGCGCTCAACGCCGGGATCAAGACCGCGGGCTACGCCATGGAGGACGTCAAGGGCGTCCTGGTCACGCACATGCACCATGACCACTGGGGGCTCGCCGCGCGCGTCCGGGAGGCCTCGGGGGCGTGGGTGGGCCTGCATCCCGAGGACGCCCGGCTGATCGAGGAGCGGCACCTGGATCCGGGCGGCATCGCGCGGGCGATGGTGCGGCAGATGGCCGAGCACGGGGTGCCCGACGACATCGCGGGCACTCTCGCGGACGCCTCGACGCGGATGCTCGCGATGGCGGGGCACGCCATGCCCGACCTGATGCTGGAGGACGGCACGGCCCCGCCCGTCGAAGGCTGGGACCTGCGCACGGTCTGGACGCCCGGCCACTCCCCGGGCCATGTCTGCTTCCATGACGTGCGCAACGGGCTGCTGATGTCCGGCGACCATGTCCTGCCGCGGATCACCCCCGCCATCGGGCTGTTCCCGCGCGCGCACGCCGACCCGCTGAGCGCGTTCTTCGCCTCCCTGGAGAAGGTGCGGGCCCTGCCCGTCGCCGAGGTGCTGCCCGCCCACGAGTACCGGTTCGCCGGGCTGGACGACCGGGTGGCCGCGCTGCTCGCCCACCACGGCGAGCGCCTCGACGAGATCACAGCGGCGCTCGCGGGCGCGGGTGAGGCGCCGACGACGTGGGAGCTCGCCCAGGAGCTCACCTGGTCGCGGCCGTGGACCGAGATCCAGCCGTTCATGCGGCGCACGGCCATGCTGGAGACGCTCGCGCACCTCATCGTGCTGGAGGGGGCGGGCCGCGTCGTGCGGTCGGCGGGCGTCGACCCGGTGCGGTGGACCGCCGCCCCCGTCAAGGCGGTGTGAGCAGCGGTCCCGCGCCGATGTAGCCCGACAGGTGGGGGCAGAACACCCTGCCCTCCATGTGCAGCGCGTCGTGGTGCACGCGCTCGCTCGGGAGCCCGAGCGCGCTGAGCCGTCCGACGGTCTCGGCGACCATCTCCGGCGGCCCGGAGACATAGGCCTCGCGTTCGCCGAAGTCGCCGATCTCGCCGAGGACGTCCGCCACGCGCCCGCGCAGCCCGTCCCAGGACGGGTCGTCGTCGACGACCGGGACGACCCGCAGCCACGGCTGCTCGGAGGCCAGCCGGAGGAGGTCCGGCAAGTCGTACAGGTCGTCTCCGCGGCGGGCGCCGACGACGAGGTGCACACGGCGTCGGCCTCCGTCGGCGGCGACCTGTTCGACCATGGCCTTGAGCGGGGCCAGGCCGGTGCCTCCCGCGACGCACAGGAGGTCACGGTCGTTGTCGCGGGCGAGGGTCATGCCGCCCATGGCCGGGCCGAGCAGGACCGAATGGCCGACCTCGGTGTCGCGGACCAGCGCGCTGCTGACCCAGCCGCCGGAGACCGCGCGGACGTGGAAGCTGACCCTGCCGTCGGCGCGCGGCGCGTTGGCGATGGAGTACTGCCGCCACATCCGCGGCCACCGCGACACCTGGAGGGTGACGTGCTGGCCCGCCTCGTAGGGCAGGGGCTGGCCCGGACGCACGGTGACGATGGCGAGGTCGGTGCCTCGCCGCTCGTGTCCGACGACCTCTCCTATCCACCAGGGCGGCGAGATCAGCGCGTCGGCCACCGCCGCACCGTGCATGATCTCGGAGGCGATTCCGTAGGCGGTGGCCCAGCTCTCCTCGACCTCGGCCGACCAGCGGTCGCCGAGGAACTTGCGGAGCGTGGCGAGCAGGGCGGCGCCGACGGCGGCGTAGTGCGCCTCCGACACGCCGAACTTGCGGTGGTCACGACCGAGCCCGCTGAGGTAGGTGCTGAGCGCGTCTGGGCTGTCGAGGCTCCACACGATCTGGGTGAGGGCGTGGAAGAGCCGGCCGCGCTGGGCGTCCATCGCGGGCGGGAAGAGCGCCCGCAGCTCGGGGTGCTCGGCGAACAGCCGTCCGTAGAAATAGGCGGCGGCCCGCGGTGAGTCCGGTTCCAGGAGTGCGAAGCTCTCTTTGACGAGCCGGGGATTCAATGACATCTGGCAATCTCGCCCCCCTTGGCAAAACTGTCAAAACTGGCAAAGTGTAAGAAAATCGACGATGGCGGCGGAGCTGGCCCTCAGTGCCGGACGCCATCCGCGTCCCCCCTTGGTCGCGGATGTCGGCACGCACGGTGCCGAAGGCCTTGCTCGGAGTGTTACACCAGGGGTGGTGAAGCTCAACCGTTTCCCGATAAGACGCCCCACTATCTACGATGGGTGATGGGGCGTGCTCAGGGGGTGATCATGGGTGGGGAGTAAATGCCCACCGGTATCCCTGCCTTATCGGAAAGAACCGGCCTTTTCGGATGGGGTATGCCGTGCTTCGCATTCCTCGCGGTATCCGCACGGCGGGATATTTCTTCTACTCCGGAAGAGCATTCTTCTACCGTGGAATCGTCCCGGTCCAACGGGGGCCGGGCAGTGTGAGAAGCGTCCCGGGGGCTGTGCACCCGCAGCGAGTTGCGGCAAGCTGCCCCAGGGACAAGGGAGGCGCTATGACTCGTCCGCTGATCGGGGTCACGACCTACCAGGAAGCCGCCCGCTGGGGTGTGTGGGTCCGTGAGGCGGCCCTGCTCGCGGTGGCGTATCCGCGCTCGGTCGAGCGCGCCGGGGGCGTCCCGGTGATGCTGCCGCCGCTCGCCGAACTCGACGCGGTCCCCGGCCTCCTCGCCCGGCTCGACGCCGTGGTCGTCGCGGGCGGTCCGGACGTCGACCCGTCCCGGTACGGCGCGCGCCCGCACCAGCGGACGGGCGAGCCGAACCAGGCGCGCGACAGATACGAGTCGGCGCTCCTGCGCGCGGCGGTCGAGGCGGGCACCCCGTTCCTGGCCGTCTGCCGGGGCATGCAGCTCCTGAACGTCGTGCGCGGCGGCACCCTGATCCAGCATCTGCCGGACAAGGTGGGCCATGAAGGTCACGCCCCGGTCGTGGGAAGGTTCTCCCGCCACCGCGTCCGCATCGACCCGCGGAGCCGCACGGGCAAGGCGATGGGCGAGCTCGTCGACGTCCCCACCTACCATCACCAGGCCATCGACCGCCTGGGCGCGGGCCTCGTCCCGGTCGCCTGGGCCGCCGACGACGTCATCGAGGCCGTGGAGCTCCCCGACCACCCCTTCGCCGTGGCGGTCCAATGGCATCCCGAGGAGGGCGAGGACCTGAGCCTCTTCCAGGCCCTCGTCGCGGAGTGCGCGAGGGACTGAGCGCTCACCCCTTCAGGCGGTCGGGGCGGGTGTAGACGTTGAAGGTGGGAGGGCGGAGGAAGCCCGCCAGGGTCAGGCCCGCTTCCTCGGCGAGGGAGACGGCCAGGGAGGACGGGGCCGAGACCGCGGCGAGGACGGGGATGCCGGCCATCCAGGCCTTCTGGGTGAGTTCGAAGGAGGCCCGGCCGCTCACCAGGAGGATGTGCTCGCGCAGGGGGAGAAGGCCCTCTTTGAGGGCGTGGCCGACGATCTTGTCGACGGCGTTGTGGCGGCCGACGTCCTCGCGCAGGCAGCGCAGTTCGCCTTCGGCGGTGAACAGGCCCGCCGCGTGCAGGCCCCCGGTGCTGGAGAACACCTTCTGCGCCTCGCGCAGCACGCCGGGAAGCGACGTCAGCACCTCCGGCGAGATCTTGACGGGGTCGGCCGCGACGTCGAAGGGCGCGCGCCGGGCGAGGTCGCCGATCGTGTTCGTGCCGCACACCCCGCACGCGGACGTCGTGGTGAAGGCGCGCACCGGTCCCTCGTAGGGGCGGTCGAGCGCGACGTCGACGATGTTGAACTCGTCGTCGCCGCAGGATTTCATCGCCTTCAGCTGCGTCGGTTCGGAGATGACGCCCTCGGCGTGCAGGAATCCGGCCACGAGGTCGAAGTCGGCGCCGGGGGTGCGCATGGTGACCGTCAGGGGGCGGCCCGCTATCCGGATCTCCAGGGGCTCTTCCACCGCGAGCATGTCGACCCGCTCGGTGCTGCCCTGTCCCGTCCAGCGGTCTATCCGCCGCCGCTCGGTCACCCGTCCCACGTCCGCCTCTCCTCCCGCCCGCCGCGCGGTCCGGCGCGTGCCGGACGCGGTGCGACGTGCGCGTTCGCTCTCACCCCCAGCGTAGAGGGGACGGGGCGGTGTGGCCGGGGTCGGCCTCGTGGGGCGCGGACCGGTGCAGGCCGACGAGACAAGTGGTAGTCCTGATGCCCTGAATCCTCCGCCTTCCTTCATCTATTGGATGAAAGGTCTTGTGGCTCGAGTGTGACGCGCGTTACGGTACCAAGCGCTTGGTCAGTAAACGGATCATTACTCCCGAGGGGTGGCCCATGGCGAGTGTGCCCGTGATGGTCACCGCACGAATGCGCGGCGTGCTCACCCAGATAGGCGAGCTGTTCACCATCGCGCTCGAAGGCCTCAGGCGAACCTGGGACGTTCGCAACTGGTTCTGGGAATTCGTCGAGCAATGCTGGTTCCTGGCGCGCGTGACGACCCTCCCGGTCATCCTCATCGCGCTGCCGCTGGGCGCCACCGTCGCGCTCCAGGTCGGCGACCTGGCCGGCCAGCTCGGCGCCCAGTCGGCGACCGGAGGCGCGGTCGTCGTCGGCCTCGTCCGCGAGGTCGCCCCGATCGCCGCCGCGCTCATCATCGCGGGCGCCGGCGGCTCGGCCATGACCTCCGACATGGGGGCCCGCCGCATCCGCGACGAGCTGTCGGCCATGGAGGTGATGGCCGTCAACCCCATCCACCGGCTCGTCACCCCGCGCATGTGGGCGGCCAGCCTCGTCTCGACGATGCTGTCGTCGCTGGTCATCCTGTCCGGCGCGGTCGGCGGGTTCTTCTTCAACGTGCTGCTCCAGGGCGTCACACCCGGCGCCTACTTCGACGGCGCGCTGGGCCTGCTCCAGATCTCCGACCTCGTGGTCACCCTGCTCAAGGCGTGGCTGTTCGGCCTCATCGCCGCGATGGTCGCCTGCTACAAGGGCATGACCTGCGAGCAGAGCCCGGTCGGGGTCGGCCGGGCGGTCAACCAGGGGACGGTCGTCGCGCTGCTCCTCGTGTTCGGCTTCAACTACGTGATCACCACGATCTACGTGATCGCCTTTCCCCCGAAAGTCTGAGGCTGGATGCTGACGAACGTTCCCCGCAAGGCCGCGCTCGGCGCGGTCCGCGGCTCCACGGTCGCCGTCGAGCGGTTCGCGGGGCTGTCCGGATGGCCGCTGTTCCTCGGCCGCGTCCTGCTGTACTGCGTCCGCGACATCCTGTTCCGGTTCAAGTACGCCAAGACCGTGGCCCACCACGTCAGCGACATCGTCATCGGCGTCGGCGGCACCGTCGTCGGCGGCGGCATGGTGTTCGTGACGTTCACGATGTCGCTGTTCGTCGGCACCGAGGTCGGCCTGCAGGTCTACACCGGCCTGGAGGTCATCGGCGCCGAGTCCTTCATGGGCCTGGTCGGCAGCTTCATCAACGTCCGCGAGATCACCCCGATCATCGCCGCGATCGCCCTCGCCGCGCAGTGCGGCTCGGCGTTCACCGCGGAGCTCGGCGCGATGCGGATCAGCGAGGAGATCGACGCGCTGGAGGTGATGGGCATCAACTCCTTCGCCTATCTCATCTGCACCCGCGTCGTCGCCGCGCTCATCGCGCTGGTGCCGCTGTACCTCATCGCGCTCTTCGCCAGCTTCTTCGCCACCCGGTTCGTCTCCACCGAGTTCTTCGGGCTGGCCCCCGGCGTCTACGACTACTACTTCCACCTGTACCTGCCGCTGAAGGACCTCGCCTTCAGCGCGGTGAAGGTGGCGGTGTTCTCCTTCGCCGTCATCTCGATCCACTGCTACTACGGCTACAACGCCACGGGCGGGCCGGTCGGCGTGGGCACCGCGGCGGGACGGGCGATCCGGTTGTCGATCGTCATGATCGTCACGCTCAACCTGCTGCTGTCCTTCGTCTTCTGGGGCCAGGGCGGAACAGTGAGGCTCTCCGGATGACCGAACACTCCCTGGGCCGCAGGACGGCCATCGCCGCCGTCACCGTCCTGGTCACCGCGCTGCTGCTGTACCTGCTGATCGCCAAGCCCTACAAGGCCGAGGGCGACGAGTTCACGGCCGAGTTCGGCACCGCAGGGCAGGGCCTCGGCACGACCTCGCCCGTCAAGGTGCGCGGCATGCACATCGGGCGGGTCAGCGAGATCGAGCTGCTGCCGAACGGGCGGGCCCGCATCACGATGACGATGAACCCCGGCGTGCGCGTCCCCGACACCGCGACGGCGTCGCTCGAACCCGAGTCGGTGTTCGGCCCGAAGTTCATCAACCTCCTTCCGGGCGAGCACGAGAAGGGCGGCCCGTACCTGAAGGCCGGCACGGCGATCGCGAAGACGTCCGACCCGCGCGACCTCAACGACCTGCTCGCCGACGCCAACAAGGCGCTCGCCGCCCTCGACCCGGCGGACCTGGCGATCATCGTCGACGCGCTCGCGAACGGCCTCGCGGGGCAGGGCCCCGACCTGCGCGAGACCCTGGAGAGCGTCGAGGCGCTCGTCGAGGTCGCGCACGACAACCGCAAGAACGCCGAGACGTTCGTCGGCGACCTGGCCCGGCTCTCCCGCATCCGCGGCGCGAGCGACGACATCGCGACGATCGTCGCGGGCACCAACGCCGTCATCGAGACCGCCTCCCAGGGCGACGGGCGGCTCCGCTCGTTCGCCGAGTCGCTGGCCGGCGTCTCCGGCCTCGCCGCGCACGGCCTGAAGTCGCACGGCGGCGACCTGCGCGAGGGCTTCCACTCGGCCGAGCGGGCCGCCGGCGTCATCGACGCCCAGCTCGGAAGGCTCGGCCCCGGCCTGCGCACCATCGTCAACCTCCTGCCCGTCTACCGCGCGCTGGGCTGGCCGGAGGCTCCCGGCGGCAAGCGGATGCTGGCCGTCAAGGTCTACATCCCGGCCAACCCGTGCGCGATCATCATCGGCGTCTGCCCGAGCGACGCCACGGGCAAGAGCGCGGAGAAGCCGGGCAAGACCACCAAGAAGGGGGCCCGGTGATGACGGCGGTCAACGAGATGCGCCGGCAGCGCAGGTCGAACTTCGTGCGGCTCGCCGCGTTCTTCGCGGTGACGGGTCTGCTCACCTTCCTCATCGGCAGCCAGATCGCCCGGATCTCCTTCGACAGCGGCTACAAGCTCGTCGCGGTCTTCGACGACGCCACCGGCCTGATGCGCGGTGACGTCGTCAAGATCGCGGGCGCCCCGGTGGGCCGGGTCGACTCGATCGAGGTCGACAAGGGCAAGGCCGTGGTCGAGCTGAGCGTGCAGAAGAAGTTCCGGGTCCCGGCCGACAGCGAGGTCGCCATCCGCTGGCGCAGCGCGGTCGGCCAGCGGGTCGTCTACCTGATCCCCGGCACCTCGCCGGAGAAGATCAAGGACGGGACGAAGATCACCAAGACGCGGTCGGTCGTGGACATCGGCGAACTCGTCGACCAGCTCGCGCCGCTCGCGCGCAGCCTCGATCCCGAGCGGCTGAACCAGATCCTCACCGCGGTCTACGAGGCGATCGACGGCAACAAGGAGGAGGTCACCCAGCTGATCTCCGACGTGAACCAGCTCTCGTCCACGATCGCCGCGCGCCGCACGACGCTGAAGAACATGATCCAGGACTACACCGAGATCACCGAGGTCCTCGCCCGCCGCGATGACCAGATCCGGGACATGACCGACAACCTGGTGGAGCTGTCCGACGCGTTCGTGCGCAACCGGGAACTCCTCGACGACGCCCTCGTGGAGCTGTCGGAGACGTTCCAGACCTCCGACGCGCTGCTCACCGGCAACGGCGACGAACTCGACCAGGTGATCGGCGGGCTCGCCGTCGTCGCCGCGGGCGTCCAGCACAACCTCGGCGATGTCGAGGACGTGCTGAAGCTGACCGGGCCGAAGCTCCAGCGGCTCTTCTCGGTGTTCAACGCGGGCGAGTACGCCAAGGGCGGCGTCGCCTGCCTCACCCTGGTCGCCGGCCAGTGTCCCTACGAGGTCGTCCTCAAGGACTACTCGGGCAATCCGCAGGATCCCGGCCTCCTCCGCAAGATCCTGATCGGGGGCAGCTGATGGCGCTGAAGTCCTTCCGCGACAGGTCGCCGATCGTCGTCGGCCTCGTCTCGCTGACCACCGTCGCGGTGGTCATCGCCGCGACGTTCGCGATCGGCACGATGGGCCTGTTCAAGAGCCAGTACAAGATGAGCGGGATCTTCGCCGACACCGGCGACCTGAGCGACGGCAACGACGTGCTCGTCGCGGGCGTCCGGGTCGGCGAGGTGACCGGCGTCGAGCCCGACTTCCGGGCCGGGCACGTGCTGGTCACCTGGAAGGTCGACTCGGGGGTGGATCTCGGCCCCGAGACCCGCGCCGAGATCCGGATGACCAACATCCTCGGCGGCCGGTACCTGCGCCTCAGCGGACCGGTGTCCGAGCCCTACATGGAGGACCGGGACGAGGACGACCGGCGCATCCCGATCGAGCGCACCCAGATCCCCACGACCGTCAACGAGGTGCTCCAGGAGGGCACGACCGCGCTGAAGGGCCTGGACGCCGAGACGTTCGGCAAGGTCCTCGACAAGATCGGCGGGCTGCCGAAGGAGAGCCGCACCGAACTCGCGAACGCGCTCGGCAACCTCACCGACATCGCCGAGGAACTCCAAGGCGACGACGTCAAGATCGGCGAGCTGCTGGACAACAGCGAGCAGATCATCGGCACCATCAAGGACAAGGAGCACACGCTGTCGAACCTCGTCGACAACGTGATGACCCTCATCTCCACGCTGCGCAAGCGGCGCACCCAGCTCTCGCTGCTGCTCGGCTCCGGGTCCGCCACCGTCAAGTCGCTCGACACCCTGATCGCGGGCCAGCAGAAGGACCTGATCGGCGTCATCGACGACTTCAACAAGACGACCGACGCGCTCGACCCCCGCATGAAGGACCTCAACACCGCCCTGGCCTGGGCGGGCCCGGCCCTCACCGCGTTCACCAACACCGGCAACACCGGCAACTGGGTCGACACCATCTTCACCCAGATCGGCCAGCTGTCCCCCGCCGACCTGGCCAAGTTCAACGCCCTGATGAAGGAGGCGCGCAAATGAGACGGGCCTTCCCCGCGTGCGCCGCGCTCGTCCTGACGGTGTCGGCCGGCGGCTGCTCGGTCGTCGGAGGCGGCGGCTCCTACACGCTCACCGCCGACTTCGCCAAGACGCCCTCGCTGTACGAGGGGTCGCGCGTGAAGGTGATGGGCGCCGACGTGGGCACGATCGAGAAGATCGAGGTGGACAAGGCGACCGGAGGCGTCCGCGTCCAGGTGAGCGTCCGCTCCGACGTGCCGGTCCCCGCCGACGCCCGCGCGGCGATCCTCGCCACCAACACCATCGGCGAGCGCAACATCGTGCTGTACCCGCCGTGGAAGCCCGGGACGCCGGAGATCAAGGACGGCGCGGTGATCCCGCGCGAGCGCACCGACCTGCCCGTCGAGATCGACGAGGCGCTCGAGGCGTTCAGCGCGCTCGCCGACTCCGTCGACCCGGGCAAGCTCCGCGACACGTTCGAGGGCGGCGCCGACCTCGTCCGCGGCAAGGGCGACGAGATCAACGGCGGCCTCCAGACCGTCGGCGACCTCACCAGCGACCTCGCCGCCCAGGACAAGCGGCTGGTCAGCCTCGCGTCCGACCTGAACGACCTCGCCGCGTCCCTCAACGAGCGCGACGACAAGCTGAAGGCGCTGTTCACCGCGTTCAACGACGCGGGCGGCCTGCTCGCCGACGAACGCGACACCCTGCGCGGCTTCATCGGCGGCCTCGAAGCCGTCATCGAGAACGGCGACGTGCTCATCGAGGCCTACCACGAGAAGCTGCCGCAGACCGTCGCGGACGCCTCCGAGATCATCATGTCGATGAAGGCGAACTCCGGCGCGATGGCCGAGGCGATCGCCAAGCTCGCCAAGTTCACCGACGGTGTCGTGCGCGCCTACGACCCGAAGCGCAAGCTGCTCGTCGTCCGCCTCCAGATGAGCGGCATCGCCCGCACCTGGCTCCAGCCGCTGTGGACCGCGATGGGCTGGGGCCAGGTTCCCTGCCTGGACAAGCCGCTCGGCAACTGCAAGGTCAAGACGGTCGACAAGAAGGCCGAGGACTCCAAGAAGCCGAAGACGAAGAAGGCGGGTGGCTCGTGAGAAGACCCCTGCTCGCCGCGGCACTGGCCGTCGCCTGCACCGCGTGCTCGGTGCAGACGCTCGGCGCGCCCAAGGGCGGGTTCGAGTTCGAGGCGGAGTTCACCGACGTGCAGGCGCTCGTCGTCGGGCACAGCGTGCAGATCTCCGACGTGCGGGTCGGCACCGTCACCGGCGTGGAGTTGACCGACGGGTTCAAGGCGCACGTCACGATGGAGCTGGAGTCGGGCACGCCGCTCCCGCAGGGCGTCACCGCCTCGATCGCCAAGACCTCCCTGCTCGGCGAGAACTACGTGCGGATCACGCTCCCGACGGGCACGGCCATCGGGCAGGGGCCGACCCTCCAGGAGGGCACCGTCATCACCGAGACGTCCGTGCAGCCCGACCTGGAGAGCATCTCCGAGAAGGTCGGCCCGGTCCTCGCCGCGCTCGGCGGCCAGAACCTCAGCGAGATCGTCGAGGCGGTCGCCACGGCGGTCAACGGCAAGGGCCCCGAACTCAACAAGCTCATCAAGGACATCTCCGACATCGGCGACAGCTACGCGTCCGCCGGCAAGGACCTCCAGGACACCATCGACGGCCTGGCCCGGCTCGGCAACACCCTGGAGTCCAAGAAGGGCGACCTCGACGAGCTGCCCGGCCGCATCATCGTCGCCACCGACCGGATCGAGACCGACCGCAAGGAGCTCAAGGACGCCGTCACCGAACTCGTCGCCCTCGGCGAGCAGTTCAACGACAAGATCCAGACCCGCCACGCGGCCCGGCTGAAGACCCTCCTGACCAAGCTCGACCGCATCCTGAAGGCCATGATCCGCGGCAAGGAGACCCTCAAGCAGCTCATCAGGGGCCTCGACACCGGGCTGCTCGCGGCGCCGTCGCTGACCTACAAGAGCCAGGGCCTCATGCTCGTATGGCTCGCCGGGATCATCGGATTCGACTCCGACGCGAGCCACGTCACCGCCAATCAGGGCGAGGGCGCCCACGTCGACCTCACGACCAGCGCGGACCGGGCGCTGTCGCCCGTCGGCCAGAGGGAGCACTGATGCGGCCCAGAATCCTGATCAACCTCGTGTCGTTCGCGGTCCTCGGCGTCGTCCTCGTCGTCTGGGCGCTCACCAGCATCGTCACCGTCGACGCGCTGCGCCAGCCGTTCACCGTCGAGGCCGAGTTCGCCTCCTCGCCCGGCCTGCGCACCGACCTGGAGGTCGCCTACCTGGGCGTGCGGGTCGGCTCCGTCGACACCGTGCGGCTGGAGGAGGGCAAGGTCGTCGTCGCGATGCACATGGACAAGGGCGTGGAGGTCCCCTCGAACTCCGGCGCCGCGGTGCTGCGCAAGTCCGCGATCGGCGAGCCGTACATCGAGATCAGCCCGCCGCCGTCGTCGCCCGCGCGCTCCCTGCGCCAGGGCGACGTGATCCCGCTCGACCGCACCAAGGTCGCGGTCGAGTACAAGGCCCTGTTCGAAGGGGCGGGCGACCTGCTGAGCGCCGTCGACCCCGACGACGCCCAGACGCTCGTGCACGAACTGGCGACCGGCCTCGAAGGACGCGACACCACCATCCGCGACCTCCTCGGCGACGCCCACCAGCTCACCGGCACCCTCGCCGACAACGCCGAGACGCTCGACAGCCTCGCCAAGGAGCTCACCGAGCTGACCGGGATCCTCGCCGACGGGGGCCCCGAACTCGCCAACGGCCTCGACGGGCTCGCCACCGCCACCGGCGCGCTCTCCGAACGGCGCGAGGCGCTCAACACCATCCTGGAGAAGGGCCCCGGGTTCATGCGCGAGGTCAACGCGCTGCTGAACGAGTCCCGGCCCGGCCTGAGCTGCCTGCTGACGGCGCTCGGCACGCCCGCCCCGTCGGTGTTCACCCCCGCGGCGAGCCGGCAGCTCGGCCACGCCCTGGGCCTCGTGACGACCCGCTTCCCGAAGCTCGTCAAGAACGTCATCGAGAAGGGGCCGAACGGCGACTACGCCCGCGTCACCATGGTGATCACCGGCGGCGGTCCCGTCCCGGCCGCCAAGGAGTACACCGAGGACGCCAAGGGACCCAAGGCCCCGCGCCTGTACTACTGCACCAAGGCCTACGCGCCCGACGACCTCGAAGCCAAGACCGCCGCTCCCGGCGACAGCGCCACGGGGCAGCCCGCCAAGGCGGCCGGGCCGTTCACCGAGGTGGAGGCGCCCGACACCGCGCAGGCCGCGCCCGCGTCCGGAACCTCCGGCGTCGGACGCTGGCTGACCCTGATCCCGATCATCCTGGCCGCGGCGATCCTCGCCGTGACCGCCCGCCGCACCCTCCGCGTCGTCCGCAGGCGCGGCGGCCGCTAGCCCCAGGAGGCCCGATGAGCCAGACCGCACAGCAGACCGAGACCGACGCCGAGGAAGCCGTCGCGTCCGCCGATCCCGAAGCGCCCGAGACCGGGCCGCAGGAGGCCGAGGCGACCGCGGCGGAGGCGAAGACGGCCGGCACCGTCCAAGACGGCCAGAGCACGGAAGACGCTCCGGGCACGGAAGACGCCCTGGCAGACGAAGACGCCCCGGCCAAGAACGACGCTCCGGCGAAGGAAGACGCCGCGAGCAAAGCGGAGGTCCTGTCCTCACCGGCGGAGACGTTGGAGAGCGCGCGCAAGCGCCGTCTTCCGCGCGTCTCCCTGGACGGCAGGGTCACCGCGATCGTGGTGTTGCTGGCGCTGACCGCCTCGATCGTCACCGCGGCGTTCCTGTGGCGCGCGTGGTCCGGCGCCTCGGACGAGCTGGCCGGACAGCAGCAGGTGCGGACCCGCTCCGCCGAGGCCGTCACCGCCTTCCTGCGCTACGACGTCAAGGACCTCGACGCCTGGGACAAAACGCTCACGGCGCTGGCCGTGCCCGACTACCGGGCCACCATCAGCAACGCGCTGAAGGTGCAGTACCCGGTGATCACCCAGCTCGAGGCCACGTCGGAGGTCACCGTCCGCGACGTGTTCGTCAACGACTTCCAGGGACCCGTCGCCAAGGCCGTCGTCGTCGCCGACAGCCGGATCGTCAGCAAGGAGTTCATCCGCACCGTCACCGGCATGCGCCTGCTCGTCGAACTCCAGCGCCAGGGCGACGGCACCTGGCTGATGAACGGCCTCGGCGTCCTCGGCATCGACGAGGAGGGCTTCACCGACCCCTCGGGCAACCCCATCGACGCGCCCGCCGACGTCGAGGTCCCGAGCGTGCCCGAAACCTCGGCGGACACCGACGCCTCCGGCAACTGACGCCGGGCAGCCGACCGGCTCCTTGGCCGCGCGCTGGACGATC
This sequence comes from Actinocorallia aurea, assembly GCF_054783995.1. NCBI lineage: Bacteria > Bacillati > Actinomycetota > Actinomycetes > Streptosporangiales > Thermomonosporaceae > Actinocorallia > Actinocorallia aurea. The sequence continues at coordinate 116,490 of NZ_BAAGPQ010000015.1, read as the reverse complement.
CTGTCCTAGCGCGCGGCCAACACGCGTTCCCGGACGGCGCCGTCCTCGGCCGCGGGCCGTGCCGTCAGGCGCTTGCCCCAACGCTGGAAGGGCAGCTCGATCCACCGGTGCGTCGCCCAGCTCAGCGCGAGGACGGCGGCGGTGAACGCGAGCAGCCACAGCGGCCGGAACGGGCCCGGAACCAGGTACTCGTGCGCCGGAAGCAACAGAACGGGGTGCACCAGGTACACCGAGAAGCTGATGGCGCCGAGCCGGGACAGCACGGTCGGGACACGGCGGTGGCGCACCGCCCATCCGGCCGCGAAGCTCAGCAGCGCGGCCGCCAGGGGCATGAGCCAGGAGGCGGAGAACTCCCGCACCCGCGCCTCGTCCAGGGCCGGGTAGCCGTGCAGCAGCCCCGCGGCGACGGTGCATCCGGCCACCGCGGCCGTCGCGGCGACCGCGGGCAGGCGGCGGCCGCCGTGCTCGGCGCGGTACAGCGCGGTGCCGAGGAACATCACGGCGAGGACCGAGATGCTCTCCCAGGTCCCGGCGCGGCTGTTGCCCAGCACGAGGCAGAGGCCGAGCAGCCCGCCCAGGACGGCCCCCGCGCGGGCGAGCGCGGGCCGTCCCGAGACCGAGGCGGCGACGGCAGCCGCCATCACCGCGAGCGCGCCCCACACGACGGGCGCGATGCCCACCGTTTCCGACAGCGCCTTCTGGGTGAGCACACCGCCCAGCGCGAGGGCCCCCACCGCGAGGGCGACGGCCGACGCCGCTGACGCCCGGTGCCACCCCGAGACGAACAGCGCGGCCACCAGCAGGTAGAAGACCATCTCGTAGGACAGGGTCCACAGGACATTGAGCGCGCTGGGCACGTTCAGCAGGTCCTGGAGCATCGTGAGATGTGCGACGACGGCCGCGGCCGCGCCCCCGTCGTCGATGCCGCCGTGCAGGTGCCACGCGCCGAACGCGACGGGCAGCGCGGTCGCCGCGAGGCACACCAGCAACAGCGGGTAGATCCGCGTGGCCCGGCCGATCCAGAACACGCGAAGGTCGCCGTGCCGCTCCAGCGACGCCGGGATGATGTACCCGCTGATAAGGAAGAAGAGCAGTACTCCGTATTTGCCGGGATTGAGCCAGTAATTCACCCAGGTGGCCTGATAGGGCGCGAAATAGCTCGCACCGTGGTGCACCGCCACGATGAGGGCCGCGAGGCCGCGCAGCATGTCGAGCCAGCCGAGCCGGACGGAGGAGGGGCGGGCCGTCGCGTGAGGCATCCCGACACCCTAGGCGCTCGATAAGGTCGCGGGAAGGCGCTGACGGAATTCTCACGTTCGCCTGAGACGCCGCCGCGGTCCGCGGAAGCGATCGGCCGCCCCCTCACACTGGGATATTTTTGAGACATGCGCGCCGAGGCAGAAACCCAGCACCGGATCTCCTCCGGATACGCCGCTCTCGTGGCGCTCTACCAACTCCTCCAGGCCCGCGGGCGCGAGCCGGGGGCCGCCCCGTCCGCCGACTGGGCCGCCCGGCTCGCGGTCCTGCGCGTCCTGCGCGAAGGCGACCTTCCGGGCAGCCGCGCCGCGCTGGCCGACGCGCTCCTCGCGCCCGCCGAGCGCAGCGTCGCCGACGTCGCGGTGAGCACCCGGCCGGAGCGGCTCGGCGAACTCGTCGCCGAGTCGGTGCGGCTGGGGGAGCGGGTCCTGTTCTTCGGCGCCCCCGAGTCACTGCCCGAGAACCTCCTCGCCGTCGGCCCGGACGGAGCGCCCGTGGGCCCCGCGTGGGCCCGGGAGCTCGAAGCGCTGGAGGCGGGCTTCAAGGCGCTCGACCGGATGCACGCCGACGCCGGCGCGCTCGGCCGCGCCCGCGCCGCCCGCGAGGCCGACGAGAAGGCCGCCGCCGAAGGCCGCGTCGGACTCACCGCGGCGATCGACGCGGCGCTCGGGGACAAGGCGCAGGCCCGCGCCGCGGCCGACCACGCCACCCGCGCGCTGGACAACGCCACCGTGGAGGAGCAGGAGGCCGCCGCCGAAGCCGCCGCCCGCCTGGAGTCCTTCAGCGCCGCCAAGGCCGTCGCCGACGAGGCCGCCGACGCCTTCGCCCAGGCCGACCAGGCCGCGCGCGCCGCCCACCAGCGGGCGCTTTCCCTGGAGCAGCGCCTTGCCGCCGCCAGGGCACAGGTCGCCGGGGCCGAGCAGGCCGAGATCGACCTCGGCCGCCGCCTGGACGAGGCGCGCGAGCGGCTTCCCGAGGCGACCGCGGAGGCCGAGCGAGCCTCGGCCGACGCCACCGAGGCCGAGGCCCTCGCCCACGCCACCTATTACAGGCTGGCGAGCGCGGAGTCCTCGCTCGCCGCGGTCCGCAAGCGGCAGAGCATCACGCAGCGCCTGCACCTGACCCAGGCCAGCTCGGAGGTCGCCGACAAGCGCGCCGCCGTCGCCTCGCAGCGGCTGGAGAACGAGCAGGCCCAGGCCCGCGCCGTCGAACTGCACGCCGCGAGGCAGCGCGCGGAGGGCGAGCGCGCCGGGCTCGAGGCGTTCCTGGAGGGCGGCGACCGCGAGATCGGCGCGGCCCGCGAGGCGCGCCGCCAGGCCATGGAGGAGATCCCGCGCCTGGAGGAGCAACTGCTCCCGGCGCGCACCGAGCAGGAGACGCTGGCCGGCGCCGCGGCCCGGGCCGCGGAGCGCGCCCGCGCCGCCGCCGAGCCCGCCGACGAGGCCCGTGCCCACGGCATCGCCGCCGAGGAACGCCTCGCCGCCGCCCGCGCCGCGCTCGCCGCCGCCGAGAAGAACGCGGGCGAGACGGCCCGCGCCGTGGCCGTCACCACGCAGACCCTCATCGCCGCCGAGGCGGCCCTCGCCGACCTGGAGAAGACCATCACCGCCGACGCCAGCCGCCTGCGCCGCGCGGAGGAGAGCGCGCGCGAGGCGCTCCAGGCGAGCAGCGAGGAGGCCGCCGAGATGCTCGGCGGCGAGACCGAGGAGGCCTGGCGCGCCACCGCCGAAGTCCGCCGGGATCTCTTGACGGGCCGTCCCGCCGAAGCCGCCCGGATCACCTGCGCCGGCCCCGACCGGGTGCCGCAGGGGACCTGGGACGTCCTGTTCGTCGCCGAAGCCTCTTCGGCCACCGACGGGGACTTCCTCCTCGGGGCCGTGCACACCCGCCGCCAGGTCCTGAGCTCCGCCCCGGATGCCCCCGGCCCCGTTCCCGACCCTGCCTTCCGCCTCCTCCTCGACGCCCTGTCCGTCCTCGGAGGCGTCCGGCAGGACCCCGACCGCGAGACCGCCGCCGAGATCGAGCGCCTCACGACCTCCGGCCTGTGGGACGCCCTCTACGCCGAGCCGTACGCGAAGATCGTCCGCCGCCTCACTTCCCTGGGCCTCCCACCGGCCGACGCCTTGGACGACGCCGTCACCGAGCGTCTGGAGACCTCGGTCTTCACCCGCTGCCTTGCGGCCTCGCCGGGCTGAGGAAGGGCGCGGCTGCGCCTGACGACGCCTACCGAACCGTCAGCCTTCGCCGGCGGCGGCGCGGACGAAGGCGGCGAAGAGGTCCTGCTGGGCCTGGTCCGCCGCGGCGGTGTCCTCCGGATGCCATTGCACCGCCAGGAGCCATCCCCCGGCGTCGCGGCGCTCCACGGCCTCCACGGTGCCGTCGGCGGCGCGCGCGGTGACGGTGAGCCCGGCACCGAGCGTCGCGACCGCCTGGTGGTGGAAGCAGGAGACCGCGAGCGCCCTTTCCGCCGCGGTCTTCGCGAGCAGCGAGCCGGGCTCGGCCGCCACCTCGTGCGCGAACGCCATGTGGTCGGGCTCCAGGTGCTGGCGCAGCGTGCCGCCCGCGGCGACGTTCACCACCTGCAGGCCCCGGCAGATCGCCAGGGCGGGCAGCCCGGACGCCAGGGCGTGCTCGGCGGCGGCGAGGTCGAACGCGTCCTGGGCGTCGTCGACCCCGTACACGCGGTCGTGCGTCTCGGCGGCGCCGTACCGGGACGGCGCCAGATCGCCGCCGCCGGGCAGCAGCAGTCCGTCGCACCTGCGCAGCCGCCCCGCCGCCTCCCGCGGCGCGTCCGGAAGCATGACGAACGGCTCACCGCCCACCCGCCACACCGCCTCCGCGACCGCCCGCGCCGCGACCACCCCGGCGTAACGCAACGCGCTGGCACTCGCGGAGAAGCGCGCTGGAATCGCGATCAGAGGGCGTTCCTGCACGGCGCCGTCCAAGGGGTGCGGGGAAGCGGACGCCCCGACCCTACGCACGGCTCCCGTTCGGCGACCCGGAACCCGTCCGGCGTCCCACCCGGTGGCACGTCGGTCCGGAGCCTTGCATCGGCGCAGCACGCACGAGATCCATCCGTAAGCTTTTTCATACAGTAGTACTGTAAAAATCTTATGCCGTACAAGTGTGTGAGAAAGGGGGTTCGCACGGGGCGTGGGCGCGAGTAGGCGCCTGCCGGCCCACCCGAGCCGGTCGGGGAGGCGGAGCGGGTGCGCTCGACGGGGCGAGTTGCCGGGGAAGGGCGGGGAGGGCAGGCTCGGGGGGTGATCGATGCGCGCAAGGCCGCCCGGGAGCTGGCCGAGGATCTGCTGTTCCCCGACGCGGCGCGGGTGGACCGGCTGGACCTGCTGCCCGCGGAGCATTGCGCCGCGCTCGCGGAACGAGGGCTGTACGGCCTCTCGGTGAACGAGACGCCCGAGGTGTACCAGGACGTCCTGGAGATCCTCGCCGGGGGCTGCCTCGCCACCGCGTTCGTCTGGCTGCAGCACGCCGGGCTGGCGAAGGCGCTCGCCGGATTCGGGACGCATCCGGAACTGCTCGCCGACCTGCGTGCGGGACGGGTCAAGGCAGGGGTCGCGCTGGGCGGGCTCTGGCCCGACGCCCCGCTGCGCGCCCGCACTGACGGCGACGGCATCGTCCTCGACGGGGCGTCCCCGTGGTTCACCGGATGGGGCATCGTCGACGTGTTCCTCGTGGCCGTCCGCGACGAGGCCGACCGCATCCGCTGGATGCACCTCGACGCCCGGGCCGGCGCGTCCCTGCGCGCGGAGGCGCTCGACCTGACCGCGGCGCGCGCCAGCGGTACCGTCCGCCTCGCCTTCGACGGCCTGCGCGTGCCCGCCGACCGCCTCATCGGCGCCGAACCGTCCCAGGGCCTCGCCCAGCGCGACCGGGCGGCCCTGCGCACCAACGGCTACCTCGCCCTGGGCGTCGCGGCCCGCTGTGCCGCGCTGATCGGGCCGAGCCCGTGGGACGCCCGCGTGGCCGCGGTCCGCGCCCGGCTCGCCGCCGCGGAGCCCGTCGGCCTCCCCGCGGCCCGCGCCGCCGCGTCCGAGCTCGCCGCACGAGCGGCGGCCGCCCTGACCGTCGCGCAGGGGAGCGGCTCGGTCCTGCGCGGCAGCCACCCGGAGCGCCTCACCCGTGAAGCCGCCTTCCTCCTGGTCTTCGCCACGCGCCCGTCCATCCGCGAAGCCCTTGCCGCCCGCCTTGGCGACTGACCCTTCGCCGCGTCGTCAGAAGCGGGAGGCGGTGGGGATGGAGGCCGCGCGTGCGTCGAGGGCGCGGATCATGGCGTCCTGAGTGAAGGAGGCCATGAGGCGGCCTTCACGGGTGAGGATCTGGCCGCGTACGTGGGACATGCCCGCGCCGGTGTAAGCGCTCTCGTGGTGGTAGCGGATCCAACCGTCCCAGCCGACGGGCTCGTGGAAGTGCACCGAGATGGCCAGCGGCGCCGTCGAGAGGGTGTGGTGGGCCTGGGCCGCGCCGACACCGGGGTGGGCGCGCAGCGTCGTCGCGACCGACAGGTGGCCGGTGAAGTGGGCGAGGAGGGCGCGCCGCAGGTCGTCGCGGACCGGAACCGGGTCGTAGTGCAGCCAGGCGTTCAGGAGGGGCGGGCCGACTTCCGCGGGATCGCCCCGGTCCCGTACCCCTTCCAGGCGCAGCTCGCGGCCTTCGAGGGGCATGGGGGAGGGGAAAGCCGAGTCGGGGCCTTCGGGAGCGGGTCCCGTCCATCCGTCGTGCCGGACGACGTCGGGCTGCGGGCGGTCCAGGAGAAGGGTGACCGTCGTCTTGGGCGCGCCGTCTTGGGTGGCTGTCACCGCCGCGAAGACGAACTGCCCGCCTTCGCGGAACGGCGCGACGGTGAAGGTCAGCGGCTTCTCAGGCCGCGCGGCGGAGGCGAACATCGCGTGCGCCGTCCGGACGGTGAGGCCCGGGAACGCCTTGGCCGCGGCCACCACCGACTGGGCCAGGACCTGGCTTCCGTCGACGATCTGACGCCCGCCCCCGTCCGACGGCGCCGCCTCGAAGACGCGGTTCTCCGGGCCTGAAGGGGCGACGTCGAAGGCGGCGAGGAGTTCGAGGAGCGTCATCGGTGCGTTCCCGTGTAGGTGCCCTTGCCGATCGAGACGGCCACCTTGTCCTGGTCGAAAGCCAGGTGACCGGCGATCCGGGCGACCTCGGGGAAGGGGTCGGGGTAGCTCCACGCCACCCACTCGGCGTCGCCTTCGACGGCCCGCCAGTAGACCGCCTCGCCCTTGAAGGGGCAGACGCTCCGGAGGCCGATCGGCTCCAGCCGGGAGAAGTCGACGTCCCCGGGCGGGAAGTAGACGGCGAGGCCGTGGTCCTGCTCGTCCACGATCAGGCAGGACGAGCTGCGCGCCAGGGGCACTGCGCCGAAGGAGGCCGTGAAGACGTTCGTCCTGGCCAGGATGTCGACGCGGTAGTCCGGCCGCTTGCCCCACAGGGACCGAACGGTGTCCGTACCCATGGTAGAACCTCGCTCTCGTAAAGGGAGAACCAGCTTTGCCATGGGATCATCCCGGGCCCGGTCCTGGCAAGACCGGGCCCGGGGGCGCCCGTCAGCCGATCCGCACGGGCAGCGACCGCGGCCCGCGCACCTGCCCCGTCGCCCACCTGACGGCGGCGGGATCGGCGAGCGAGAACGCCGGGATCCGCTCCAGCCACACCTCCAACGCCACCCTCAGCTCCATCCGCGCCAGATGCGAGCCGACGCACCGGTGGATGCCGAGGCCGAACGCCGCGTGCCGGTTCACCTCCCGGTCGATGACGACCTCGGCGGCCCTCTCGAACTGGGCAGGGTCCCGGTTGGCGGCCGGGAACGACAGCAGGATCCAGTCCTCGGCCTTCATCTCCAGCCCGTGCCAGGTCATGTCCTCCTTGACCAGCCGGGCCATCGTGACGGGGGCGTAGGCGCGCAGGAACTCCTCCATCGCCGTCGGGAGCAGCGAAGGCTCGGCGACGAGGCGGGCCCGGTCGGCGGGGGTCTTGGCCAGGTGCCAGAGGGACGCGCCGATGGCGCTCCACGTGGTGTCGATGCCCGCGATGAGCAGAAGGCCGATCGTCCCGGCGACGTGCGCGGGGCTGAGCGGCTGTCCGCCGAGTTCCACGTCGATGAGGTAGCTCGTCAGGTCGTCGCGTGGGTTCTCGACGTGGTCCTGGATCTGCGCGTACAGGTAGTCGAACAGCACGGAGATCTTCGCGCCGCGCTTCTCCGGCGGAAGGTTCACCCCTTCCAGGACGTCCTCGACGAACGCCCGGAACTTCGGCCCGTCCTCGGGCGGGAAGCCCAGCATGTCGGCGATGACCCGCATCGGGATGTGCTGTGCGTACTCGGTGGCCGCGTCCACGACGTCGTGCCCGGCCAGGCCGTCGATGAGCGCGTGGCAGAACGCCCGCGTCGCCTCCTCGCGGCGGGCCACCGCGGACTTGGTGAACGCCGGGAGCAGCAGCTTGCGCGCGCCCTGGTGGAACGGCGGGTCCGAGGAGATCGGCGGGATCGCGCCGACGGGTGCGAGCCCGCGCGAAGGCCGGTAGCTGCCTACGACGATCGCCCGCGAGCTGAACCGCTCGGTGTCGTAGGCGATCTCGGCGACGTCCTCGTAGCGCGTCGGCAGCCACGCGCCGCCGAAACGCTCGGTCCGCGCGACCGGGCAGCGGCCGCGAAGGTCGTCCTGGATGCGGTACGGGTCGGCGGCCCACTCCTGTTCAAGGTGGGAGAAGTCCGTCGCCCAGTCCTCGACCGGCCCGGTGACGATCTCCGCCATCGTCCCCTGGCCGGTGGGCCGGCCCTGCTTGGAGAACCGCTCGGCGTCGGCCATCTCAGCCCTCCTCGGTGAGCACGACGGCCCGCTCGGGGCAGTTCACCGCGGCCCGCCGCGCGACGGGCGACGCCTCGGGCGGGACCACGCCGCCGGGAAGCAGGACGGTTCCGTAGCCTTCGTCGTCCTCGCCGAACACCTCCGGCGCGAGGTCGTAGCACCTGCCGTGCCCTTGGCAGAGCCCGGCATCGATCCGCACTTTCATACGGTCCCCCTCAGACTGGTACACCGTACGACTGTTTACACCGTATGCCGTCAAACCTCCAGGCTTCGGGTGTGAAGTTCTGCCACTGAAAGGTCCCGGTCTGGGGCCCCGTCAGGCGTCCCAGGAGTTCTGGGCGCTCTGCTGATGGTGCTCGCGCAGCCGCAGCAGCAGCTCCACGAGCAGTTCCCGTTCCGCGGGGGAGAGCGGGGTGAGGACCTGGTCCTGCAGCTCGTTCTGGAGCTCGTCGAGGCGGCCGAGGCGTCGACCGCCCTGCGCGGTGAGCGAGATGACGTTGCGGCGCTTGTCCTGCGGATCGGGCGTGCGCTCGACGAATCCGCGCTCGGCCAGCTCGTTGAGCAGGCCCACCATGTCGCTGCGGTAGATCCCGGTGCGCCGGCTGAGATCGGCCTGGCTGGCCGGGCCGAACTCCCGCAGGGAGGCGAGCACCGCGTAGTGCCACTTGCGCGAGTCCGCCGCCGCGAGCCCCGCGCCGACGACGCGCTCGGCGTCCGCCGCGGCCATCGCGAGCAGCCTGCTCGGCAGCCTTCGCAGCCTCTCGGGGGTCTTCGTCGACCCGGCTGGGGTGGGTTCCGCGTTCTCGTCCGAGCTGGCCATGCGGAGAGTGTAGCCGGATTTGTGTTAGTTGGACTAACGATGTAAGTTCGTTCGTGGCTTGAACGTTAGTCAAATCAACGTTAGAGTTTGAAACGTTAGCCGCTGGAACAGAGGATCGGAGCCGTCATGAACGCCATCGTCGCCCCGCCCTTCGGCAGCGCCCTCATCGGCCAGACCGAGAAGGCGCTCAACGCCCTGCTCGCCCGAGGGCTCGCCGGCACCGGGCTCACGGAGCCGCAGTGGGTCACCCTGACCCTCGCCGCCACGGGGCCCGCCGCAGCGGACCGTGCGGAGCTGATCGCCCGCGTCGGCCGCGCCACCCGGTTCCCCGAGCCGGCCGTCGCCGCCCGCCTTTCGGAGCTGACCGCCGCGGGCTTCCTCGCCGCCGATGCCGAGGACCGGGTCAGTGTCACCACCGAGGGCACGGCCCGCTGGAGCGGCATCCGCACCGAACTGGGCGCGGTCGGCGAACGCCTGTGGGGCGACCTCCCACCCGAGGACCTCGCCGTCGCCCAACGCGTCCTCGCCACCGTCCTCGCCCGCGCCGACACCGTCCTGTCCTGAGCACGGCAAGGAGCCCCGCCATGCCCGTCATCGACGTCCTCGACTCGACCATGCACTACGTCGAACAGGGAGAAGGCGCGCCCGTCGTCTTCCTGCACGGCAACCCGTCCTCTTCGCACACCTGGCGCAAGGTGATGCCCGGCCTCGCCGGGTACCGGCGGATCGCGCCGGACCTGATCGGCATGGGCGGCTCCGGCAAGCCCGACATCGCCTACCGCTTCGCCGACCACGCGCGCTACCTGGACGCCTTCCTCGAAGCCCTCGGCCTGGAGGAGGTCATCCTCGTCGGCCACGACTGGGGAGGCACGCTCGCCTTCGACTGGGCGGCCCGCCACCCGGGCCGTGTCCGCGCCGCGGCCTTCTTCGAGACGATCGTCCGCCCCTTCGCCTCTGCGGAGCTCTCCGAGGGGGCCCGCGCCCGCAGCGCGATGCTGCGCTCCCCCGAAGGTGAGGCCCGCGCCCTCGGCTCGACCTTCCTCATCGACACCGCCTACACCGGCGGAGTCCTCACCCCGCTCACCGAAGAGGAGATCGCCCCCTACCGCGCGCCCTACCCGACCCCCGAGACCCGCCGCCCCCTTCTCACCTGGGCCCGCTCCATCCCCGTCGACGGAGACCCCGCCGACGTCGCGACCCGCCTGAGCGCCGGCGTCGCATGGCTCCGCACCACCCCGGAGATCCCCAAACTCCTGCTCACCTTCGACTCCTCCCCGACCCTCCTCATCACCCCGGAAGTCGCCGCCTGGTGCAAGGACGCCATCGCCGCCCTCGACATCCACCACTGCGGCCCCGCCGGCCACCACGCCACCGAAGACCAGCCCGAAGCCATCGCCCACACCCTCTCCACCTGGCTCCTTCGAGCAGTCCCTCACCCCCACCCATGACCCCGCCCACCCCACCCTGCTCCCAAGCCAGCACCCCGGCCCGCTCCCAAGCCAGCACTCCGCCCAGCCCCCAAGCCAGCACTCCGCCCAGCCCCCAAGCTGGGACATTGGGTCGCTCTCAGCTGGAACGCCGCGCTGCGCCCCTGCCGCTTGCTCGCTCTGCTCCCAAGCTGTAACGCCGCGCTGCTCTCGAGCAGGGACCCAGCGACGCAGATGGGCCAAAACCTGCGACGCAGCTCATCGGCGGCATCAGCGAAAGGCCCCGCGGCCGCCGCCCGTCCCCGAGCGGCCGGGCCTGACCGGACAACGGTGGGGCAGGCGGCCGTCCTCGCCACCGAGGCTCGGGGATGGGTCGATCACAGAAGCCGGAGCCTGTCGCGCCCGCATCGTCCCGGCCCTCAGGCCAGAGGAATGCGGGCGGGGACGGGGTGGGACAGCGGCGGCCCAGGCGCTGTGGACGGGGGCCGAGGCGGTCGGCGGTGCGGCGAGCGTGGCTGCTGCGCCGGTGCCGGTATCGGCGGAGTAGCCGTGATCGTCGCGGTCAGGTGCTCGCTGTGTGGCGGGGATCCGGCGGAGCGGTGAGGCGCTCGGGTCCGGTGCGGGGTCAGCGGAGGAGGTCGGCGTGGTGGAGATGGTCGAAGATGAGCTGGTCGACCGGCGAGACCCGGGGACGGTCCTCGTAGGAGAGCCAGAGGAGTTCCTCGACCTCGTTGCCGGCGGCAGGGGTGCCGCGGTGTTCGGCGGTGTAGCAGGTCATCCGCACCACGGTTCCGGGGGCGTGCCCGTGTGCCTGCGCCTCGAAGACCCCGAGCAGCGAAGCCGTCACCGGAAGGACCGAGATCGACAGCTCCTCCTCGATCTCGCGGACGAGCGTGTCGAGGTCGCTCTCTCCGGGCTCCCGCTTGCCCCCGGGCAGGTAGTACACGTCCTTCCCGCGCGACCGCGTACTGAGGACGCGCCCATCCTCCAGATGAATCCACGCGATCTTGTCCACCACCACGGCCATGAGCGACTCCTCCGTTCCGACGTTCCCGGAACCGTAGCCCCACCCACCCCCATCGAAAAGCACCTTGCCCGAAACGCCGTTGATGAGCCGCGATCGGAGGCGCCCGCACCCTTGTTCGCGGTCGGTTCTTCACAGGCCGGCACGCGCCGCACGAGGCGGACCCGGGTGTCGACAAGGGGCCCGAAACGGCTGTCGGATGCCTCGAGACCGAGGGATCTCCCGTCGAAGGATCCCGGGCGCGAACGCGTCGGTGACCAGCGGCTCCACAGGGGTTCCCGCCACGACGGGGCGCGCTCCGGATACGCTGGGTGGATGGGAGCGGCACTGTTCGATGTCGATGGGACGCTGACGGACACGACCTACCATCACGTGCTGGCGTGGTGGGAGGCCTTCGGACAGGTGGGGCGCCGGGTCGCCGCCGCCGACATCCATCGGGCGATCGGGTTGCCGTCGGAGAAGCTGCTGGACCGGCTGGCGCCCGAACGCGATCGGGATGAGGACGAGGTTCTGCTCGGCGCGCACGGGGCGCTGTTCGGGGCCTACCGGCAGCGGGTGACGGCCTTGGCCGGGGCGGCGGAGTTGCTGCACGCGTGCAAGGAGCGCGGTCTGACGGTGGTTCTCGCGACCTCGGCGGATCCGCGCGAGCTCGGTGTGCTGCGCGCGGCCCTCGACGCGGAGGGCGCGCTGGACGCCGTCGACGAGGTCACCTCGACCCAGGACGTCTCGGAAGGCAAACCCGCTCCCGACCTCGTGCACCGGGCGCTCGCGCTCGCCGACGCGTCTCCTTCGGAGGCCTTCTTCGTCGGCGACAGCGAGTGGGACATGCAGGCGGCCGTGCGCGCCGGGGTCACGCCCGTCGCCGTCCTCACCGGGGGCATCGCCGAGGCGGCGCTGCGCCACGCGGGCGCCGCGCACGTCGCCCCGACGCTCCCGGCCCTGCAGGAAGCCCTTCCGGCCCTCCTGCCACGCTGACACCGCGCTCTTCGCTCGCGCCGCCCGAGCCGGCACCGCGCTCCTCGCCCGGACACCGGGCTCTCGGCCCGCGCTCCGCGCCTGCGCGCCCTGCCGTCTCGGGGCCGCGGGGTCAGGGGGCGGGCGGAGTGGTGAGGTGGAGGCCTGCGAGGGAGTCGAAGGGGAGCATGGCTTCGTAGAGGCGGGTGTATCCGGTGTGGGTGATGCGCCAGACGCCGTCGTCGCGGCGGTAGCGGTCGGCGTAGTAGGCGGCGCCGCGGACCAGGGTCTTGAAGGGGGTGGCCAGGACGGTGTCCTCCAGGCACCAGGTGGCCTCAGCCGTGTCGCCGTCGACGGTGATCTCCGGGTGGTGGCAGACGTGGACCGTCGTGATGCCGGGGGCGAGGGCGCCGCTGAGGTACTCGACGATCGCGGCCCGGCCGGAGAAGCGCAGCGGGCCCTCGCCGACGTGGGAGCCGTAGTCGGCGGTGGCGTCGGGGGCGAGGGTGTCGGCGAACTCGTCCCACAGCTTCAGGTCGAGCGTTCGCAGGTACCGGTACTTGAGCCTCTGGATGTCCTCCACCGCCGCCAGGCGGGCTGCTGTCGCGTCCATGGACGGCAAACTAGAACGTGTTCTCATCCGGGGCAAGGCCCGCCCGGCTTCTCAGCCGAGCGGGGGAGGCCGGAGATGGCTCGCTCCGGCGATGCCCCGGGACGGGTCCAGCGGCGAGGATCAACGGCATGAACAAGAACCTGGTCTTCGTCGCGGCGCCCCTGCTCACCACCGCCTACGGGCTCATCCGCGTCCTCGACGGACGGGACGGCGAGCGCGGCCCCGGCCTCGCCTGGACGTCCGGGCACCTCGCCTTCCTCGCCGCGCTGGCGCTCTTCGCCGTCGCGCTGTGGGAGATGCGCAGGCGGGCGGGGCGCGGCCCCTTCGCCACCGGGACGGTCGTCGTGGCGCTCGCCGGCGCGGTCTGCGCCGCCGTCCAGTTCGGGATCGACCTCGTCGCCGGGGCGCTCGCCTCCGACCACGCGGAGATGGGGGAGTTGACCGACAAGGTCACGTCCGCCCCCGGGGTCGAACTCATCGTCTACGTCGTGGGGCCGATCCTCTTCTACGCCGGGCTGATGGTCGCGGCCTGCCACCTCACGGCCGTCGGGGAACTGCCCGCGTGGGCCGCGGGGCTCGTCGTGCTCAGCGTCCTTGCGGCGTTCGCGAGCAAGGACATGATCCCGGTCGCGGGCCTGCTCATGGCCGCCGGGCTGGCCCCGCTCGCCCGGGGCGAGCAGGCCTCCGTCACCCTCGCCGCCTGACCCGACCGATCCGTGAAGACTGTGGCAGAATCCAGCGCCGTGTTCGCTTCGACGGCTCTTGTCCGGGCGCGCCGTCTGGCGGGGTCGCCGTGGGCGGACGCGGCGCTCGCGCTCGTCCTGGCCGCCGCGCAGACCGCGCCGCTGCTGTCCAAGAGCAGCGAGACAGGGGAGCCCTGGCATTGGTGGGGTTATGCGACCGCGATAGGCGCGTCGCTGCCTATCGCGGCGCGCAAGCGGGCTCCCGTGACCGTGCTGCTCGTGTGCGGCCTCGTCTCCTCGCTGTACGACCTCGCGGAGCCGCTCGCGTCGCAGCCCCTCTGGTATGGCGTGCTCGTCGCGCTGTACGGGATCGCCGCCGAGTGCCCGCCGAAGGTGCGGCTGACGATCTTCGGGGTCATCTGCGGTCTGGGCCTCCTCACCGTGGGCTCCGCCGACACGGCGGCCCGAGGCATCGTCATGTACTTCGCGGCCTACGCGCTCGGAAGGGCGGCGGCGGGGAACCGCGCGCAAGCCGAGGCGGCGGAGGAGCGTGCCGCGAGGCTCGAACGGGAGCGCCGCATGGACGCCGAGCGGGCCGCCGAGCGCGAGCGCGCGCGCATAGCCCGCGACATGCACGACGTGCTCGCCCACTCGATCAGCCTCATGGTCGTGCAGGCCGAGGCGGGCGCGGCCGTGGTCGAGGCGGCGCCCGGAAGGGCGGCGGGCGCGTTCGAGGCCATCGCCGGCACCGGCAGGGACGCTCTGGAGCAGCTCCGCCGGATGCTGTCGGTCCTCAAGGACAGCGACGACGCCCGCACCCCGCAGCCGACCGTCGGGGACGTGCCCGCGCTCGCCGAACGGGTCCGGGGCGCAGGGCTGGAGGCCGTGTGCGCGGTCGAGGGCGAGCCGCGCGCCCTGCCCGCCGACTGCGGGGTAGCCGCCTACCGGATCGTCCAGGAGGCGCTGACGAACGTCGTCAAGCATTCGGGGGCCGCCCGCGCCGAGGTGCTGCTGACCTGGCGCGACGACGCGCTGGAACTGCGCGTGCGCGACGACGGCAGGGGCGTGTCCAGCACGCTGCCCTCGGGCGGGCACGGGCTGATCGGCGTCCGGGAACGCGCCGCGGCCTGCGGCGGCACGGCCACGGCCGGGCCACGCGGTGACGGCCTCGCGGGATTCGAGGTGAGCGCGCGGCTGCCCGCCGCGCGGGACGACAGGACGGTGGCACGGTGATCCGCGTGGTGGTGGCCGACGACCAGGAGCTGGTCCGGGCGGGGTTCGCGATGATCCTCGACACCCAGCCGGACATCGAGGTGGTCGCCGAGGTGGGCGACGGATTCGCGGCGATAGGCGCGACCCGGGAGCATGTGCCCGACGTCGTCCTGCTCGACATACGGATGCCCGGCATGGACGGTATCGAGGCCGCCCGCGTCATCTGTGCGGAGACGTCCTCGCGGGTCGTGATCCTCACGACGTTCGGGCAGGACGACTACCTCTTCGACGCCCTGCGCGCCGGAGCGAGCGGCTTCCTCCTCAAGGACGTGCGCCGTGACGACCTTGTCCACGCCGTACGCGCCGTCGCCTCGGGGGACTCCCTTCTGGCCCCGTCCGTCACCCGTACTCTGATCGCCGCCTTCGCCTCCGGGATGGCGACCCTGCCTCCCCAGACGTCACGGCTCGACTCCTTGACGGCCCGGGAGACCGAGATCCTTCGCTTTCTCGGTACGGGGCTCTCCAACGCCGAGATCGCGGCCGCCCTCGTCGTCAGCGAGCACACGGTGAAGTCCCATGTCAGCAACGTGCTCGCGAAACTCGCCCTGCGCGACCGGGTCCAGGCCGTCATCGCCGCCTACGAGACGGGTCTCATCCAGCCCGGCGCGCCGCGGACCTGACGCCGCGGCGGGCACCGCGGAGACACGGATCATCGCCCGTTCCTGCACATTCGCTCATCTTTCGTGATCTGCGGTCGCGGTGGCGTGCGGATTCGTCATCCGGCTCCGAGTTCCGGTTCCTTTTCCGCGTTCGCCGCCAAGATGGTTCACCTTTCAATGCTCCTCCGTTCGCCCCTGCCTGACGATGGTTTC
Source organism: Actinocorallia aurea (assembly GCF_054783995.1). NCBI lineage: Bacteria > Bacillati > Actinomycetota > Actinomycetes > Streptosporangiales > Thermomonosporaceae > Actinocorallia > Actinocorallia aurea. The sequence goes on along the minus strand of NZ_BAAGPQ010000015.1, from coordinate 100,789 downwards.
GCATCGTCCCTGGTCAGGGTATCGGCGTTCCGATGAAGACGCAGGTGGAGGCCCTGTTCTCGAAGGGCCGCCCCGGTGAATGCGGAATGGCCGTGTGGTGAATGATGTGCGCGCGGCCTTTCGTGAATGGGCGAGCCGGGTCAAGATCGTGGCGTTTGGAAATGGCAGGCTCCGAAAAGGGGGAAGCTATGCACAAGCTCGTCAAAGGCGCCGCGGTGGGCCTGGGGGCCGCCGCGGTCCTCGCGCTCGCCCAGCCCGCGTCCGCCGCCTCGTTCGGCCCCGTCTCCGTCGGCGACGGGACCGTCGGCTACAACGACGGCACCGACTCCTTCTGCGCGGCGGCCTACAACACCGAGGGCGCCCGCTGGGTCCAGGTGACCCTCGTGCCGATCAGCCAGGCCGGCCCCACCCTCACGTGGACCGACTACAACAGCTACTACGGCGACTCCGGCAGCACCTGCCGCAGCCTGGCCACCGCCTACGAGGACACTTACTACCGCGCCGACATCCGCACCTACTGGGGCGAGCGCGGCACCACCGTCACCCGGGCGGACCGCTTCTTCTACAGCTGACCCCTTCGCCGCGCCGCGCTCCCGCCCGTGGGCGCGGCACGGCGCGTTCAGGCGCGGGTCAGGGGCGCGTGTATCGCGAGGAGGTCGAGGAACGCCGTGGTGAGCGGGTCGGGGGCGGCGCGGGTGTAGGCGGTGAGGGGGCGGGTGACGGGTGGGGACGGGCGCAGCACCCGGGCGGTGACGCCGGAGGGCACGATCGTGGACGGGACGAGGGCGGGCCCGAGGCCCGCGGCGGCCAGGAGGGGCACGGCGGCGGTCTGCTCGGCGCGCAGCGCGACCCTCGGCCGGAAGCCCGCGGCGGCGCACGCGGCGTCGAGGAAGTCGGCGAGGCCGTTGCCCGGGGCGTAGTGCACCCACGCGCGGTCGGCGAGCGCGGCGAGACCTGCCTCGGGGCCGTCCGGCAGGGGGTCGTCCGGCGGCAGGACGAGGACGAACTCCTCCTCGCCGAGGTCGCGCACCGGGCCGTCCCAGGACGCGGGGCGCGGCCCGACCGCCGCGTCGGCCTGCCCCTCGCGCATGGCGGCGGCCAGTTCGTCGGCGTGCCGGTGTTCGAAGAGGCGCAGCGCCGCGTTCGGGCGCGCCTCCCGCCAGGCCCGCAGCACCGGGGGCAGCACGCCGAGCGTGATCGAGTAGACCGTGGCCACCCGCAGTTCCGCGGGCTCCAGACCGCCCGCGTGCCGTGCGGCGGTCCCCGCGAGGCCCGCCGCGGCCAGCGCCGCGCGCGCGTGCGGGAGCATCGCCCGGCCCATCGGCGTAGGCCGGGTCGCGCGCGGCAGCCGCTCCAGCAGCGGACCGCCCAGGGACGTCTCCAGCGCGCGGATCTGGTGCGACAGGGCCGGCTGCGTGACGTGGAGCAGCTCGGCCGCCCGCGTGAACGAGCCGGTCTCGACGACCGTGACGAGGTACTCGAGCTGGCGCAGCGTGGTCATGAGCAGAGTTTATCGATCCGGTGAAAAACATGCCTTGGACTTATCTCGGCCTCCGGGCCAGCATCGACGAGTCGGAGAACCTCCAGTGAAAGGAAGCGCCATGGACGCGCTGCACGGCAAGAGACTGATCATCGTCGGGGCCGGGTCCCACACCGGAAGGGCACTGGCCGTGGCCGCGGCGAAGGCCGAGGCCGCCCTTGTGCTGGCCGGCCCGGACCCCGACCGGCTGGCGGAGACCGCCGCGCTGGCCGGGGGCGGCGAGACCGTCCGGGTGGACCTCGCGGACGAGGCGTCGATCGCCGCGCTCGCCGCGGCCGCGGGGCCCTTCGACCACCTCGTCTCGACCGCGGCGATGCCCGCGAACGGACCGGTCGCCGCGCTCGACCTCGCCGCGGTGCAGCGGGCGTTCGCGGCGAAGGTCTTCGGCCCGCTCCTGCTCGCCAAGCACCTCGCGGCCTCGGCCCGTCCCGGCGGATCCTTCACCTTCTTCTCGGGATTCGCCGCCTGGCGGCCGGCTCCCGAGCGGACCGTCATGGCCACCGCGAACGGGGCGCTGGCGTTCCTCGTCCAGGCGCTCGCCGTCGAACTGGCCCCGCTGCGCGTCAACGCGGTCTCGCCCGGCATCGTCGACTCCGGAGCCTGGGACGGTCTCGCCGACCGGAAGTCGGACTTCCTGTCCGCCGCGGCGTCCCGCACGACCGTCGGCCGCGCCGGCTCGGTCGACGACCTCGTCCAGGCGGTCCTCTTCGCCATCGGCAACTCCTACGTCACCGGCACCACGGTCCATGTCGACGGCGGCGCCCGCTTCGCCGCGTAGGGCGCCTTCCGGGGCGGGGTGGCGGCTGGGAAGGCCGGTGAAGTTCACGGGAAGCGCAGGGCTCGCCCTTTGGCCGGAGGCGCTGAGCCCGTCAGCGCCTCCGGCCGCTGGGACCGCTCGGGCGGGGCGGTGATCAGGAAGAAGGTGGTCGGTGACCCCTTGCGCCGTGGGTTGAACTGAGGTTCAATTCTTCGGGTAAGGATTGAAGGTGGATTCAGATCTTGGGGGGCCCGGTGGCCTATCGGGCTACGGAGGCGACGCGGCGCAACGCCGAGGCGAAGCGGGCGGGGTTCCTGCGCGCGGCGCGGGAGCTGATGGCCGACCGGGGATTCGGCGCGGCGACGGTCGCCGCGATCGCCGCCGCGTCCGGGACCAGCGTCGGGTCGGTCTACTCGTACTTCGACGGGCGGGAGGACCTGCTCGCCGAGGTGTTCCGCAGCGCGGCGGGCCACGAGCTGGAGGCCGTCCGCAGAGCCGTCGCCGAAGCCGGGACGGACCCACGAGCACGGCTCGACGCGGTCATCAGCACTTTCGCCGGGCGCGCCCTGCAAGGCCGCCGGATGGCCTGGGCGCTGCTGTTCGAGCCGGTGACGCCCGCCGTGGAAGCCGAAAGGCTCGTCTACCGCAGGTCCTACACCGAGCTGCTCGCCGAGATCCTCCGCGACGGCGTCGCCGCCCGCGCCTTCGCCGCCCAGGACGCGTCCCTCGCCGCCTCCGCGGTGATGGGCGCGATCTCCGAGGCGCTCATCGGCGGCCTGCGCCCCGCGGACGGGAACGAGCCCGGCCCGTCCGCACCCACCCCTGACGCCGCGATCGTCGAAGGCATCCGCCTGTTCTGCTTCCGGGCCCTTCGAGCTGAGGAGACGCTGTGACCACCACCCATGAGGTCTTCAACCAGGCGCCGCCGCGCGTCGACGTCAACGAGTTCCTGACGAACCAGGCGCTGGTCGAGGCCGTCAAGCGGTACGACGCGCAGTGGGCGGCGGGCGGCCTCGACGCCGTGGGCGCGCTCGTGGGCCGGGCCGACTTCCAGCGCGACGCCGAACTCGCCAATACGATCACTCCCGTCTTCAACAGCCACGACCGCTGGGGCCACCGCGTCGACGCCGTCGACTTCCACCCGGCCTACCACCGGATCATCGGCGCCGCGATCGAGCACGGCGCGCACACGTCCTGCTGGTCGGACCCGCGCCCCGGCGCGCACGTCGCCCGCGCGGCGACGTTCATGCTGTTCGCGCAGATCGAGCCGGGCCACGCCTGCCCGGTGTCGATGACGCACGCGGTCGTGCCGTCCCTGGAGCTCGCGCCGGAGCTGGCCGAGCAGTGGATCCCGCGCGTGTACTCGCGCGTCTACGACCCGGAGCTGCGCGACCCGGCGACGAAGCAGGGCGCCGTCTTCGGCATGGCCATGACGGAGAAGCAGGGCGGCTCCGACGTCCGCGCCAACACCACCCGGGCGGTCGACGCCGGCGACGGCACCTTCCGGCTCACCGGCCACAAGTGGTTCTGCTCCGCGCCGCAGTCCGACGCCTTCCTGGTGCTCGCCCAGGCTCCGGGCGGCCTCTCGTGCTTCCTCGTCCCGCGCGTCCTGCCCGGCGGCGAGCGCAACGTGTTCCGCATCCAGCGGCTGAAGGACAAGCTCGGCAACAAGTCCAACGCCTCCTCCGAGATCGAGCTCGACGGCACCCACGGCTGGCTCGTCGGCGAGGAGGGGCGGGGCGTGCGGACCATCATCGAGATGGTCGGCCAGACCCGCCTGGACTGCGTGCTCGGCAGCGCCGCGGGGATGCGCCAGGCCGTCGCCGAGGCCGCCTGGCACACCCGGGGCCGCGCCGCGTTCGGCGCGACCCTCATCGACCAGCCGGCGATGACCGCGGTGATCGCCGACCTCCAGCTGGAGGCCGAGGCCGCCACCTGGACGGCGCTGCGCCTGTCCGCCGCCTACGACCGCGACGACGCCGAGTCCGCCGCGTTTCGCCGACTGGCCACCGCCGTCGCCAAGTACTGGATCTGCAAGCGCGGCCCGAACCACGCCTACGAGGCGCTGGAGTGCCTGGGCGGCAACGGCTACACCGAGCAGTTCCCCCTCGCCCGCCGCTACCGCGAGCAGCCCGTCATGGCCGTGTGGGAGGGCTCCGGCAACGTCATCGCCCTCGACGTGCTGCGCGCGATGTCGCGCGAGCCCGATTCCGTCGCGGCGGTGGACCGCGAACTCGCCTCCGCGCTCGGCCAGTACCCGGTGTACGACGCGCACGTCGCGGCGACCCGGGCGCTGCTCGGCCGCGTCGCCAAGGACCCGGCCGCCGCGCCCGCGCTGGCCCGCCGCGTCTGCGAGGCGCTCGCCCTCGGGCTCCAGGGCGCCGTGCTGATCAAGGAGGCGCCCGCGGCGGTCGCCGACGGGTTCGTCTCGGCCCGCCTCGGTGAGGACCGCAGCCTCGAGTACGGCGCCCTCGACACCTCGCTCGACCTCGCCGCCATCGCAGCCCGCGCCTGACGCCGCCCGCGCCCGTCCCCGCGCGGCGCGCGCCGGTTCCACCCCGATCGAAGGACCCCGCCATGCACCTCACCGCAGTCCTGGAGCGCGCCGCGCGCCGCGCCCCCGCCAAGGCGGCGCTGGTCGCCCACGACCAGACCGTCACCTACGCCGAACTGCTCGACCTGGCCCGCAGGGCCGCGACGGTGTTCCGCGACGCCGGAGTGCGGCCGGGCGACCGGGTCGCGGTGATGACGTTCAACACCCCGGGCTTCGTCGTCGCGGCGTTCGGGGCCTGGTTCGCGGGGGGCGTCCTCGTGCCGGTCAACCACAAGCTGACCGTGCCCGAGACGCGTTACGCGGTCGAGCACAGCGGCGCGGTCGTCGGCGTCGTCGCCGGTGAGCTGGCCGGGACCGCCGTCGCGGCGGGCCCGGGCACCGCCTGGCTCACCACTGAGACGGCCGCCGAGGGACTGCCGGACTTCGACGCGCTGACCAGGGCCGCGACGCCCATCGCCGGGGCCGTCTCCGAGAATGAGGACGCCCCCGCGCAGTTCCTCTACACCTCCGGCACGACCAGCTCGCCCAAGGGCTGCGTGCACACCCACCGGACGATCTCGGCGGTGGGGCCGCTCATCACCAGCACCCTCGGGTTCACCCGCGACGAGCGGTTCCTGCTGGCGATGCCGATCTGGCACGCCGCGCCGCTCAACGACTGGCTGCTCACGATGGTGTTCCTCGGCGCGACCACCATCCTGCAGCGCGAGTACGACCCCGTCGGCTTCCTGCGCTCGGTCGAGGAGCACAAGGCGACGGCGTTCTTCGGCGCGCCCATCGCCTACCTCGCACCTGTGCAGCTCGCGCGCGCGGGCAGGCTCTCGCTCTCGGACTTCGATCTGTCGAGCGTCGACAAGTGGCTGTACGGGGGCGCGCCCTTGGGCGAGCAGGTGGCCCGCTCGCTTGTCGCGGCGTACGGGACGGACAGGTTCTTCCAGGTCTACGGGATGAGCGAGATGGGCCCCGTCGGCACCGCCCTCTACCCGCAGGAGCAGCTCACCAAGGCGGGCTCGATCGGGCGCGGCGGCATGCCGGGCGTCGACCTGCGCGTCGTGAGCGCGGACGGCGAGGACGCCGGTCCGGGCGGAACCGGAGAGATCTGGCTGCGGGCCGACACCCGCATGACCGGCTACCACGGCAACCCCGCCGCGACCGCCGAAGCGTTCGCCGGCCCCTGGTTCCGCACCGGCGACGTCGCGCGGATCGACGAGGACGGGTTCCTGTTCATCGTCGACCGGCTGAAGGACGTGATCATCGTCGGCGGCGAGAACGTGCACTCCCAGGAGGTCGAGGAGGCGCTGCGCGGCCACACGAGGATCACCGACGTGGCCGTTGTGGGCCGCCCGCACCCCGAGTGGGGCGAGACCGTCGTCGCCGTCTGCGTGACGTCCGACGGCGAGGACATCTCGATCGAGGAGGTCCGCGACTTCCTCGCCGACCGGATCGCCCGCTACAAGCTGCCGCGCGAGGCCGTCACCGTCGCGTCGCTGCCGCGCAACCCGTCGGGAAAGCTCACCAAGCACCTCATCCGCGACGACCTGGCGAAGTCCGCCGCCGACGCCTGACCGAGCCCTCGAAGAACCCCGAAGGAGATGCCCGCGCCCCGGGGCGCCTCCTTCGGCGTTCCGCGATGAACGCGCCCGTCGGAACGCCTTTTGTCCTCGCCTGGTCGCTCGTCACCGGCTGAGCGGCGCGTGCGCCTTCAGCCACGGGTGCAGCAGGGACAGGACGGGGCCGCTGAGCATCGCCGTCATGTGGTCGAGGCCGGGCAGGAGGTCGACGGTCCAGCCCTGGGCGGTGAGGTCGGCGCGGCGGGCGGCCAGGGCGGTGGCGATGCGGACCGTCGTGTCGCCCCAGCCGGGGCCGTAGACGATGTCGTCGTCGGATCCGGCGAAGGCGAGGCGCGGGACGGTGAGAGCGGCGGCCGCCGCGGTGTCGTCGAAGCCCTGGAGCGCCTCGTAGAGGGTGACGAACTGGCCGGTGACGGCGGGGTCGGGGACGGCCTGGACGGTGTCCCAGTCTCCGGGAACGGCTTCGGGCACCACCTCCGGCGGGTTCACCGCCTTGGCGTGGGCGGCGCGGGTGACGGCGAGCATGGCGGCGTAGGGGCCTTCGGCGGGCGGGTAGCCGCCCATGGCCAGCGCCCAGAGGCGGTCGGTCCGTACGGCGAGCTGGAGACCGGCCAAGGCGAGCCACGAGTAGCCGTAGTAAGCGAACCGGTCGGCTCCCGCGGCGTCGGCGACGGCGAGGAGGTCGGCCGAGAGGCGGTCGGGAGTGAGGGCGCCGGGGACGCTCATCCGGTGGCCCTCGTAGTCGGCGGTGATGACGGTGAAGTCGGCGGCGAGCGCGTCGGCGAGGACCTCGCCGAGGTCGGGTTCGGCGCCCCAGGCGCGCATCGCGGCCGCGGTCGCGGGGTCGTGCGGCGCGGTGCGCACCGGGAGCAGGAGGGCGGGCCCTGCGCCCCGGACGTCGGCGGTGAGCGTGGAGCCGTCGGACAGCGGTACCGGCACTTCCGGCATGGGTCCCCCTCGCGCGTGCGGGATTGGTATACGGTGTAGAGAAATAATGACCGTACACCGTAGGGAATTGCATGGCGACCCGGTCCGGCACCGCCGACGACGCGGAACTGCTCAGGCTGCTCTGGCGCCGTCCGGGCGCGGAGGCGCCGCGCGGCCCCGGCCGCAGGCCCTCGCTGACGCTCGGCGCGATCCTCGACGCCGGGATCGCGCTCGCCGACGACCGGGGCTCCCCGCCCCTGTCGATGCGGCTCGTGGCCGACCGCCTCGGCTGTACGCCGATGGCGCTGTACTCGCACGTCGCGAACAAGGGGTTCCTGGTGCGCCTGATGTACGACCGGGCGCACGCGGAGTTCGCTGCCGACGATGCCCCGGATCCGGCCGCCGCCGTGCTCGCCTGGGCCGACGCGCTGGCCGATCTCTACGCCCGGCACGGGTGGCTCACCGAGGTGTCCTGGGCCCGTCCGGTGCTCGGTCCGCACGAGCAGGGCGTCCTGGAATCGCTGCTCGGCAGGCTCGTGCCGCTGTCCCTGCGGGCCGACCGCGTCCGCGCCGTCGTCTCGGGCCTCTTCGCCCTGTGCCGCAGCACCGGTCGGCTCGTCGGCGACGCTCGCCACGCCGAGGAGACCTCACCCGAGGCCGTCTGGTGGGCGGCCCATTCGGCGGCCTTCCAGGAGGCGGCCCCCGACTTCGTCAGCCGCTTCCCCCTGTCGGCTGCCTTGGGCGCCGCCCCGCGCTCGACCCCTCTGCCCGAGGAGGGCACCTATCTGGAACGCACCGCCCGTGCGGAGCTTCGCAACGCCGTGCTGCTCCTGCTCGCCGGAGCCGCGTCCCCGCCCTGATCCCGCCCTCGTCGGCTCAGGGCAGGCGCATGGCCAGCCGGGGGCCGAGGGCGTGCAGGCCCGCGGTGATCTCGGCCCGCCAGTGTTCGCGCAGTTCCGGCCCGAACTCCTCCGGGGGCAGCTCCACGAATCCGAAGCGGCGGTACCAGGGGCCGTTCCAGGGCACGTCGCGGAAGGTGAGCAGGGTGAGGCCGCCTTCCGCCTCCGCGATGACGGCCCGCAGCAGCTCGCTCCCGAGCCCCCGCCCGACCTGGTCGGCGCGCACCGATATCTGCTCAAGGTAGGGCAGTCCGTCGACCTCCGTCACCGCCGCGAACCCGGCGACGGGCTCCCCGACGACCAGGACGCGCGCCCTCCCCGCGAGCCCCTCGATCACGGTGGGCGCGGCCGCGAACACGATGCCGACCGCGGCGAACAGCGCGTCGCCGCTTGCCTCGATGCCGGGCAGTTCCGGCAGGTCCCGCGCCTCAGCCTCCCGCACGCTCACCGGGGGAGCGCCCTGTCGTCCAGGGAGAGCGCGAACGCCGGCCTGCCCTGGCCCGGCTGCCGGCCCCGCTCCAGCACGAAGGTCAGCGGGGATTTCCCGAGCCCCTGGGCGTAGGTCGGCCGCCGCGGGATCCTCCACCGGAACGCAGGTTCGCCGACGTCGATCAGCCGCGCGTTCTTCTTCGCCATCGCCATGTCGAGGACCCTACGTGCGCCCGTCCCGGCGTCCGACGGGTTTTCGGCGCGTCAGCGGGTGCGCCGGTAGGCTCCCGGGGAGGTGCCGTGCGCGCGCTTGAAGGCGTGGGACAGGGAGAACTCGGAGGCATAGCCCGTGCGGGAGGCGACGGCGGAGAGCGGGGCGTCGGTCTCGCGCAGGAGGCGGACCGCGAGGACCATCCGCCACCAGGTCAGGTAGGCCAGGGGAGGGCGGCCCACAAGGGTCGTGAAGCGGCGGGCGAACGCGGCCCGGGACAGGCCCGCCGCGTCGGCCAGGGACCGGACGGTCCAGGGGCGCGCAGGGTCGGCGTGCAGCGCGGACAGGGCAGCGGCGACGGCCGGGTCGCGGAGCGCGGCGGCCCACCCGGCTCCGTCCGGCTGCTCGGCCGACCAGGCGCGCAGGACGTAGACCAGAAGCAGGTCCAGCAGGGCCGGGACGGCAGCCCAGGAGCCCTGCGCCGGGTCTTCGGACTCGGCCCGGAGCAGCTCGATCGCCGCGCCCAGCCGCCGGTGCCGTCTCGACTCCAGCCGGACCGTGTCGGGCATGCCGAGCAGGAGCGGGTGGACGCGTCCGGAGGCCAGCCGGTACCCGCCGCAGAGGGTCACGGTACGGGGCCCGGTGCCGCCCGCGGTGTCGGAGACGAGCAGCGGCGCGTCCGAAGCGGGGCCGAGGACCGGTGCTGGGGCCAGCGGCCGGTCGGGGGAATCGGCCAGGATTGCGCAAGAGACGATCGCGCAAAAGATCAGGACTTCTCGGCATTCATCATCTCGTCCGATGTACCTAGGGTCCGACACATGATGCATGCCGCGAGGTTCCACAGCTACGGTCCGCCCGAGGTCATCGGGATCGAGCGCGTCCCCGTCCCGGAGCCGGGGCCCGGCGAGGTGCTCATCGAGGTCGCGGCCACCTCCTTCAACCCGACCGAGGCTGCCCTGCGCGCGGGGCTGCTGCGAGCGGTGCTCCCGCTCGCCCTGCCGCACACACCGGGCTGGGACGTCGCGGGCACCGTCGTGCGCGGGGCCGGGCCGTGGTCGGCGGGCGACCGGGTGGTGGGCCGGGTCGACGCGGGCGGAGGCGCCGCCCGCTACGCGGTCGCCGAGGCGGAGACGCTTGTAGCGGCTCCGGACGCGCTGCCCCTGGCGCACGCCGCGGCGCTCCCGGTGGCGGGCCTGACGGCGTGGCAGGCCATCGTCGAGCACGCCGCCGTGCGCGAGGGCGACCACGTCCTCGTCAACGGGGCGGGCGGCGGGATCGGCGGCTTCGCCGTCCAGCTGGCCAAGCTCCGAGGGGCGTTCGTCACCGCCACGGCCGGCCCGCGCAGCGCCGCCGCGGTCCGGGGGCAGGGCGCGGACCGGGTCGTGGACTACACCTCCCGGCCGCTGCCCGGCGGGGCCGACGTCCTGATCAACCTGGTCCCGCTCGGCCCGGAGGAGGCCGCCGCGCTCCCGGCGCTGCTCCGGCCGGGCGGCCGCGCGGTCTCGGCCGCAGCTCCGATCCCGGGCCACCCCCACTTCGCCGCCCGCAACGACCCGGCCGACCTCGCCCGGCTCGTCTCCCTCGTCGACGCGGGGGCTCTGGCCGTGGACGTCTCCGAGACCCTCCCGCTCGCCTCCCTCCCGGACGTCCATGCCCGCAGCGAGCGAGGAGGCGTCCGCGGCAAGGTCCTCCTCATCCCCTGACGGATGGCGCGGCGTCTCACGCGGGGCGCGGCCGGGCGCTCGCGGCGCGCCTGATCGGGCCACTTGTTCGGATTGGCACTGGAGCCCGGAGCGGGTCCCGGGCCAGGGTGAGGGTGTGGTGAACAGTGGAGCGGTCCTGGGGATCGCGGCGGTGGCCCTCGGCATGGTGCTGACCCCCGGGCCGAACATGGTGTACCTGGTGTCGCGGTCGGTCGCGCAGGGGAGGCGGGCGGGCTTGGTGTCGCTCGCGGGCGTGGCCGCGGCGTTCGCGGTGTACGCGGCGGCGGTGACCGCGGGGCTCGTCGCCGTCTTCGCGCTCGTGCCGGCGCTCTACCTTGCGCTCAAGCTGGCCGGGGCCGCCTACCTGGGCTGGCTCGCCTGGCAGGCGCTGCGCCCCGGAGGCAGGTCCGCGTTCACGCCGCGCGACCTCGCGCCGGACCGGCCGCGCCGCCTGCTGGCGATGGGCTTCCTGACGTCGCTGCTCAACCCGAAGATCGCGATCCTCTACGTGTCGCTGCTGCCCCAGTTCGTCGATCCCGCGCGCGGCCACGTCGCGCTCCAGAGCCTTCTGCTCGCCCTGGTGCAGATCGCCGTGGCCGTCACCTTCAACGGCCTGTTCGTCCTCCTCGCCGGGTCGCTGTCGGCCTTCCTCGCGGCCCGCCCGTTCTGGCTGGGCCTCCAGCGCCGCGTCACCGGCTCCGTCCTCGCCGTCTTCGCCGTCCGCATGGCCACCGACCGGACCCCCGCCGCCGTCTGACCCGGGGGTTGGCCGGAAGGCCGGTGGGAAGGGGGACGCCATGAAGATCGTGGTCATCGGGGGCAGCGGGCTGATCGGACGGCAGGTCGTCGCGCGGCTCGCCGAGCAGGGGCACGAGGCGGTCGCGGCCTCGCCGTCGAGCGGTGTCGACGCCGTCACGGGAGAGGGGCTGGCCGAGGCGCTGCGCGGCGCGGACGTGGTGGTCGACGTGGCGAACTCGCCGTCGTTCGCCCCGGACGACGTCATGGGGTTCTTCACCGCCTCGACCCGCAACCTGCTGGCGGCCGAGGCCGAAGCCGGGGTGGGCCATCACGTCGCCCTGTCGATCGTGGGGACGTCCCGGCTGCCCGACAACGGATATTTCCGGGCCAAGCGGGCGCAGGAGGAGCTGATCGAGGCGTCCGCGATCCCGTACACGATCGTGCAGGCCACCCAGTTCTTCGAGTTCCTCGGCGGCATCGCCGACACCGCGGCCGAGGGCGGCGACACGGTGCCCATCCCGCCCGTGGCGTTCCAGCCGATGGCCGCCGCGGACGTCGCCGAGGCCGTCGCCCGCGCCGCGGCGGCCCCGCCCCGCGACGGGTTCGTGGAGGTCGCCGGACCGGACCGCCTCCGCTTCGACGAGGTGGTCCGCACCGCGCTCCGGGCCCGCGGCGACGCCCGAGAGGTCGTCGCCGATCCCGCCGCGCGCTACTTCGGCTCCACCCTTCAGGAGGGCAGCCTCGTCCCCGAAGGCCCCGCGGAGTTGGGCCGCGTCTCCTTCGCCGACTGGCTCAAGGCCGACACCTCCCGGTGAGCGGGGCTACGCACGGGTCGTCTCCGGCTCGGGCACCGGCTCCGGGACGGTGCGCGAGGCTCGGCGGAGCGCGCCGAACAGGACGGCGAGGGCGGCGAACAGGACCGCGGAGACCGCCGCGTTGACGTGCAGGCTCGCGGTGAACGCGGCTCGGGCCTGCGCCAGCAGCTCCGCGCCCTGACCGGCGCCGGAGCTCGCGGAGACCGCTTCGGCCAGCGAGTCGGACGCGCCGTCCATCTCGCCGCGGTAGACCGCCGCGGCGAGCACGCCCAGCAGCGCGAAGCCGAGCGAGCCGCCGAGGTAGCTGGCGGTCTCCGACAGCGACGCCGCCGACCCGGCCCGCTCCGGCCGGACCGAGCCGACGACCAGCCCGGTGCCCAGCGCGAACAGCGGGCCCGTGCCCAGCGCCAGGATCGAGATGCCCGCGACCACCAGCGGCAGGGCCCGCGCCCCGTCGGCGCCGACGAGCAGCAGGCAGCCCACCGCCGACACCGCGAGGCCCCCGGCGATCGCCGTCGGCGCGCTCATCCGCCCGGCCAGCGCGGGCGAGGCGAGGGTGCCGACCGCCACGCCCAGTCCCATCGGCGCGAACAGCAGCGCCGACACCCCGGGGGAGTGCCCCAGCACGTTCTGGAGGTACTGGGTCACCAGCAGGCCCGTCCCGGCCATGGCGATCCCCGCGAGGACCAGCGCGACGAGCACCGCGGCGACCGGACGGGAGCGCAGCAGGCGCAGGTCGAGCAGCGGCCGCTCCAGCCGCAGCTGCCGCCGCACGAACACCGCGCCGAGCACCGATCCGGCGACGACCGCGCCCGCGGGAAGGAGCGCGGCGCCGCCTACCGCGAGCTGCTTGACCCCGTAGACGACCGGCAGGACCGCCGCGAGCGACAGCACGACGCTGCCGGGATCCAGCCGCCCCGCGCGCTCGCCGCGTGACTCCGGCAGCAGGAACGGCCCGGCGACCAGCAGCAGTGCCATGGCGGGCACCGCGACCAGGAACACCGAGCCCCACCAGAAGTACTGGAGCAGGAACCCGGCGAGCACGGGCCCGAGCGCGCCGCCCGCGAACTGGCACGTCGCCCAGATCGCGATCGCCCTGCCCCGCTCCCGCTCGTCGCGGAACATGTCAGTGATGAGCGCCAGCGTCGAGGGCGCGAGGGTGGCCCCGGCGACGCCCAGCAGCGCCCGCACGACGATCAGCGCCAGCGGCCCGGTCGCGAACGCCGCCGCGACCGAGAGGACCGCGAACCCGGCCGCGCCCGCCAGGAGCAGGCGTCTGCGCCCGATCCGGTCGCCGAGCGTCCCCATGGTGATGACGAGCCCGGCGACCATGAACCCGTAGCCGTCGCTGATCCACAGCTGCGCGACGCCGTCCGCGCCCAGATCGGCGCTCAGCCGCGGCAGCGCGAGCAGCAGCGCCGTGGTGTCCAGTGCGACCAGGAAGGTCGGCAGCAGGAGCAGCAGGAACCCCAGCCGGTAGCGCATCTTCGGCACCTCTTCTCTCTCGATGACTCCCCAGGAGGTCGGAGCGGAGAAGCGGTCCTCTACATCGGCGGCGAGATCGGTTTCCGCGGAGCGTCGCAGAACTCCGGCGCACCCCCGAGGCCGCGGCCGTCCTGATCGCGGACGGCCTCGGCCTACGCCCGCCGCTGGGTCAGAGGTCGCGGACGGTGCCTTCGGCGACGGCGGCGAGCTTGTCGGGGTTCGCGAGGTTGTGCAGAGCGGTGATCAGCCCGTCGGGCCCGATGTCGAGGCACACGGTCGACAGCACCCGGCCGGCCGCGCGGAAGACGAGCGCGGGCGACCCGTTCAGCGCCACGAGGGAGACGCCCATCTGCTCGGGCTTGACGCCCTCGTACGGGTGCCTGCCCATCTGCGCGAACCAGGCGGCCACCCGCTCCGCCCCGATGATCGGCTTGAGCGCCTGGCGGACCTTGCCGCCGCCGTCCGTCCACAGGGCGACGTCCGGGGACAGCAGGTCCATGAGCGGGTTGAGGTCGCCGCCGCCGGCCGCAGCGAGGAACCGCTCGGTGACGTCCCGGCGCACCGCCCGGTCGGCGGTGAAGCGCGGCCTGCGGGCCTGGACGTGCTGACGGGCCCGGTGCGCCGCCTGGCGCACCGCCGCCTCGGACCGGTCGACGGCCAGGGCGATCTCCGCGTAGTCGAACGCGAAGGCCTCCCGCAGCACGAACACCGCCCGCTCCAGGGGGCTCAGCGTCTCCAGGACGACGAGCAGGGCGATCGAGACGGTGTCGGGATCGGGCGCGTCGTCACCGGTCGGGACGGGTTCGGGCAGCCACGGTCCGACGTAGGCCTCCCGCTGGGACCGCGCCGAACGCAGCCGCTCCAGCGCGAGGTTCGCCGTGGTGCGCGCGAGGTAGGCCTTGGCGTCGGCGACGCCGGACCGGTCGGCCGCCGACCACCGCAGCCACGCGTCCTGCACGGCGTCATCGGCGTCGGCGGCCGAGCCGAGCACCCGGTAGGCGACGGAGAACAGCAGCGCCCGGTGCTCCTCGAACACCTCCTGCCCCGCGGCGCTCACCGCGCGCCCTTGGTGGCGCGGCCGCCCTTGGTCCAGAAAGCCCCGGAGGCGGGTATCCGCCGCATCCGCAGGAACGTCGGCCAGGGGGCGGCGGTGACCGTCTCCTTGTACTTCACGGCGGCCCTGCCCGTCAGGACCAGCCCGCGCGGGGCGCCGTCGGGCCGGGTGAACTGGACGACGGCGTCAGCGCGACCGAGGCTCACCGGTGTGTGGAAGTACCCGAAACGGAAGGGTTCCGGCGCCTTGCCGTCGAGGTTCCGGAGGAGGGAGAGCGCGGCGTGCACGCCGCTCGGCATGCCGCCCTGGCAGGTTCCGTGCATCACGCCGTAAGTCTGGCGGATCGCCGCGGCGTCTCCGACGGCGTAGACGTCAGGGTGGGACACCGAGCGGAGCGAGGCGTCGGTGACGATCCTGCCGCGCTCGTCGACGGCGAGCCCGGCCGCTTCGGCGAGCGGGGAGATCCGCGTCCCGGCCGTCCAGACGACGACGTCGGCGGGCACCGAATCCCCGCTCGCGAGGGCGACGTGGTCGGGAAGCACCTTCACGACCTCGTCCATGACGGTCCGGACGCCGAGGCGGGCGAGGGCTTCGCGAAGGTGCCTTCCGGCGCGCGGGTGGAGGCCCGCGCCGGGCTCCCTCCTGCCGAGAAGGGTGACGCTGAGCCCGGGGAGGCGTTCGGCGATCTCGGCGGCGGTCTCGACCCCGGTGAGGCCGGTGCCCGCGACGACGACGGACCCCGCCGCCATACCCCCGAGCCTGGCCGCGAGCCGCGCCGCCGCGTCCGCGCCGTCGAGGGTGAGGGCGTGCTCGGCCGCGCCGGACGCGTCGGCGGTGTCCGCGACGGATCCGAGGGCGTAGACGAGCGAGTCGTAGTGCAGCGTCCTTCGGCCGTCGAGGACGACGGTGCGGGCTGCCGCGTCGACGGCGGTGACGAGGCCCCTGACGAACTCAGCCCCGGTGCCCGCGAGCACTTCCGGGATGCTCGGCCCGGTCGGCTCCGTCCCCGCGCCGACCTCGTGCAGCCGCATCCGCTCGGTGAACGCCTCGCTGCCGTTGACGACGGTGACCCGCACCCCGTCCCGGCCCCGGACCCGGGTCGCGAGTTGCACCGCCGCCGCCATGCCCGCGTACCCGGCGCCGAGGACGACGATCCTGTGTCCGCTCCGCACGTCCATCTTCTGCCTCCCTGGGTGGTTCCGACGCCCACTAGATGAAGCGGGGGCCGTCCCTGTGACATGGAGCCGATATGACGTGGCTCACACGATGAAAGGTGCAGTTATCCCAGGGATTCTGTCTCTGCCACCTGGTAATCGGTGGTGATTTGCCAGGATTTATTTACTGCTGCACCCTTTGACGCGGCGCACATTAGGCCATTTAGTGGGAAATATGCCGTCCGGGCCTGTATCTGATGCTTTCTGCGCGCACCGGAGGCCCTCGTCGCCGGTAGTCCCCGGCGCGAGTACTCGATGGGGGATATGGATGAACCCGAAGAAACTGCTGGTGAGCGGCGCTCTGATCGCCGGACTCGCTTTCGCGCCCGCGCACGCCGCCACGGCCGCCGCCGTCCAGACCCAGGCGCAGCGGACCACGGTGGCGGCGAGCGTCGAAACGGTAGGAAAGGTAAAGCCCAGGAACAACCGGCAATACAACAGGGGCTACCGCGACGGCTACCGCCAGGGCGTCAGGGACGGCCGCAGGTACTGCAAGAAGAGCAGTGAGCGGCGCAGCTACTCGTCCGACAAGAAGAGCGCCTACACCCGCGGCTGGGTGCGCGGCTACAACGACGGCTTCGCGTGGGGCTGCCGCCACCGCCACTGATCATCCGAGACACGCGGGGCCCGGTCAGGCTGCGAGCGACCGGGCCTCTGCGTGGTTGAAGACGGGATGAGTCTGTCGCCGACGCGTCAGGTCCAGGTGGGGAGCATGGAGTCGACGTAGCGGGCGCCGAAGCCGCCGCGGGGGAGGATCTGGTCGATGCGCTCCAGGTCGTCGTCGGTGAGGTGGAGGTCGGCGGCTGCGATGTTCTCGGCGACGCGGTCGGGCCTGCGGCTGCCGGGGATCGGCACGATGTGCGGGCCGCGGGTGAGCAGCCAGGCCAGGGCGAGCTGGGAGACGGTGGCGCCCTTGCCTGCGGCGAGTTCGGCCAGCGCGCGGGTGGCCTCGACGTTCTTCTCGAAGTTCCCCGGCTGCCAGCGCGGATCGAACGAGCGCATGTCGGAGGCGTCGTAGTCGGCGGCGGGTCTGGCCGTGCCGGTGAGGAAGCCGCGGCCGAGCGGCGAGTAGGCGACGAACCCGACGCCGAGCTCACGCAAAGTCGGGAAGAGGCGTTCGGCGTCCCGCTCGAACAGCGAGTACTCGGTCTGCAGCGCCGACACCGGATGGACGGCGTGCGCCTTGCGCACCGTCTCCGGCCCCGCCTCGCTGAGCCCGAAGTACTTCACCTTCCCGGCCCCGACCAGCTCCCCGACGGTCCCCGCGACGTCCTCGATCGGCACGTTCGGATCGACCCGGTGCTGGTAGAAGAGGTCGATGTGGTCGACGCCGAGGTTGCGGAGGCTGTTGTCGCAGACCTCCCGGATGTGCTCGGGCCGGCTGTCCGTCCCGAAGTCCCGGGTGATCCCGAACTTCGTCGCTATGGCGACCTTGTCCCGGAACCCCTGCACGGCCTGCCCGACGACCCTCTCGTTCTCGCCCCAGCCGTACATCTCGGCCGTGTCGAACAGGGTGACCCCGAGCTCGTGCGCCCGCCGGATGGCCGCGGCGCCCCCTTCGGCGTCCGCCGCCCCGTAGAACGCCGAGATCCCCATGGACCCGTAGCCGATCGCCGACGAGACGAGGCCTTCACCACCGAGCTGACGCATCTCCATGAGCCGGTTCTTCCCGCGAAACCCGCAGGCCATCCGGCCTTCGCCCACTCTCGGTGACCACGGCGGGGACGGCCGATCAGGGTGCGGAGGCACGGGAGCGGTCGTGTTAGCCTGAAACCGAGCAGCGACGACCGTGTCGGCTGCCGGAACCCGAGGGAGGTGAGTTGATGACTGTCGTGGAGACCACCGCCGTGCGCGGTGCCCGGACCATCCTTACTTCCCGGGCCTCGTCCTGACCTTCGCCTGCCCTCCTCCGTCACAGGAGTAGATCCGGCACGCCTGCCGTCCGGCGGGGCCCCTTTCCGAGGGTCTCCACAGTGCTTCATCAACCTTCCATTTCCCTTCCCTCTTCAGCGCGCGCTCTGACCCTGGCCGACTACGGCTGGGACACCGAACGCGAGCGCTCCTTCACCCCGTCGCGGGCCGGTGGACTCGTTCCCGGCCGCGTGGTGCGGGCCGAGCGGGGCCGGTGCGACGTCGTCGCCGAGACCGGTCCCGTCCAGGCGGTGGTCCCTCCGGGGGCGGCCGACCGGCTGACGCCGTGCACCGGCGACTGGGTGGCGCTGCGCCCGGCCACCGCGGCCGCCTCCGTCGTGCGGATTCTGCGGCGCCGGACCTCCGTGGTCCGCGCCACCTCCTCGCGCGCCTCCCGCGGCCAGGTCCTCGCCGCGAACGTCGACACCGTGGTCGTGGCGGTCTCCCTCGCCGATCCGGTCCGGCCCGGACGGATCGAGCGGATGCTCGCCCTGGCCTGGGAGAGCGGCGCTACCCCGGTGGTGGTGCTCACCAAGGCCGACCGCTGCGCGGACGCCCGACGGACGGCCGCCGAAGTGGCCGAGGTCGCGCCGGGCGCGGAGGTGCTGGTCACCAGCGCCGCCACCGGCGAGGGCATGGACGTCCTCGCCGCCATCCTGACGGGCACGGTCGTCCTGCTCGGGCCCTCGGGCGCGGGCAAGTCCAGCCTCGGCAACCGGCTGCTGGGCGAGGACCGCCTGGCCACCGGTGCGGTGCGCGACGGCGACGGCAAGGGCCGGCACACCACCGCCTGGCGGGAACTGCTGCCGCTGCCGGACGGAGGGGTCCTCCTGGACACCCCCGGCCTGCGCGGCGTGGGCCTGCACGACGCGGGCGAAGGGCTCGACCGGACCTTCGCCGAGATCACCGGGCTGGCCGAGGACTGCCGCTTCGGCGACTGCGCCCACGCCACCGAGCCGGGCTGCGCGGTCCTGGCCGCCGTCGAGGACGGCCGCCTCACGCGGAGGCGCCTGGACAGCTACCACCGGCTGCAGCGCGAGAACGCCTACACCGCGTCGCGTGCCGACGCGCGGCTGCGCGCCGAGCAGGAGCGGCCCAAGAAGGAGATCGCGCGCCTGGTGCGCGAGATCAAGCGCTCCGCCCACCGCAAGCTCTGACGGACAGGAATCGATCATGGACCTTCCCCGTATCTTCACCATCCGCGAGAGCGGCCACCGCATCCACGACCCGCTGACGCCCGAGAAGCTGGCCGTGCTGGGCGCGTCGCTCCGCCTCGCGCCCGGGACCCGGGTGCTCGACCTGGCCAGCGGGTCGGGCGAGATGCTGTGCACCTGGGCCCGCGACCTGGGCTTCACCGGGACCGGCGTGGACATCAGCACGCTCTTCACCGAGCAGGCCCGGGCCCGCGCCGTCGAACTCGGCGTCGCCGACCGGGTCGAGTTCCGCCACGGCGACGCCGCCGGGTACGTCGCCGAGGAGCCGGTCGACCTGGCCTGCTGCGTCGGGGCCGCCTGGATCGGCGACGGCGTGGCCGGAACGGCCGAGCTGCTCGGCCGCAGCCTCCGCCCCGGAGGCATGATGCTGATCGGCGAGCCCTACTGGCGACAGGTCCCGCCGGACGAGGAGACCGCGCGGGCCTGCCACGCCACCGGCGTGGCCGACTTCCTGCCCCTGCACGGGCTGCTCGGGCAGTTCGGCGACCTCGGCTACGACGTCGTGGAGATGACCCTGGCCGACCAGGACAGCTGGGACCGCTACACCGCGGCCCAGTGGCTCAGCATGCGCCGCTGGCTCGACCGGAACCCCGACGACGAGATGGCCCCCGAGGTGCGGGAGGAGCTCACCACCGAGCCCGCCCGCTACGCGCGCTACCTGCGTGAGCACCTCGGCTGGGGGGTCTTCGCCCTCATGCGGCGCTGATCGCCGGCTCCGCGCGGGACGGCGCCGTCCGTTCCGCGCGGAGCAAGCTGGACGTAGTGGCACACTCGTGGGCATGTTCGGCGTAACTGACCTCACCGCCTACACGCTCGGGGCGTTCCTGATCGTGCTGCTGCCCGGCCCCAACTCGCTGTTCACGCTGAGCGTGGCGGCCCGGGACGGCGTACGCGGCGGCTACCGGGCGGCGGCCGGGGTGTTCCTGGGCGACACGGTCCTCATGGTCGCGACGGCGGCCGGGGCTGCCTCGCTGGTCAAGACCAACCCCGTGGCGTTCTCGGTGGTGAAGTACTTCGGCGGCGCGTACCTGGCGTGGATGGCCTACGGGATGCTCCGCTCGGGCGTGCGGATGTGGCGGGAGCGGCACGCGCCCGTCGCGGCCGAGCCGAAGGAGGCGGCGGTCCCGGAGCGGCACCCGTTCCGCAAGGCGCTGCTGATCAGCCTGCTCAACCCGAAGGCGATCCTGTTCTTCCTGTCGTTCTTCGTCCTGTACGTGGATCCGGACTACCCGGTGCCCGCGCTGACCTTCGCCGTCCTCGCGGTGATCCTCCAGGTGTTCAGCGCCGCCTACCTGAGCGTGCTGATCTTCGGCGGGACCCGCCTCGCCGAGGCGTTCCGGCGCCGCAGGAAGGTCTCCGCGACGGCCACGAGCGCCGTCGGCGTCGTGTTCCTGGGCTTCGCCGCCAAACTGGCGATGTCCTCGGCCGGCTGATCCTCAGGCCGACAGTCCGCTCATCGGCCATCAGTACAGACGAAGGGGTGCGGACCGGTGGGTCCGCACCCCTTCTGTTCCCTCATCCCCAGGGATCTGCTCCGGACGCTGTCAGCGTCCGGCGTGTGTGGGGGCTGCTTCCGGGGCGACCGCGGAGTGCAGGTCGTTCCAGAAGTTGAGCTCCTCGTCCTCCTTGAGGTGCGCGATGCGGCCCCAGAACTCGCGGTCCTCGGCCTGCTGGGCGACCTCGGCGGAGATCGCCGGCATCAGCAGGGTGCCGGACTCGGCGTCGTCGAGGTCGTAGTGCGTCATCTCGGCGGGCAGCGCGACGGGGGCGGCACCGGAGGTGCGGTGGTGGCGGCCGCGCTTGCGGACCTGGGGCTTGGGGGTGGCGGCGACGGCGGCCGGGACGCGGGCGGCGGCCACCTTGGCGACGCCGATCGCGAGGACGGACAGGATCGCGATGCCGACGACGCCCGTCATCGCGGCCTCCTTGATGGGGAGGTCGTGGGCGCCGATGCCGTCGGCGGGGGCCTGCCCGGTGAGGGCGGCGGCCGCGGCGTCGGGGGCGGCGAGTTCGGCGACGGTGGGGGCGGGGGCGGCGTGCTTGGGCGTGTAGCCCGCGGTCGCGTCGACGGCGTTCGCCTTGGCCTCGGCCTGGGCGACGGTCTCGGCGAAGGTCAGGCCGTTGATCTCGACCTTGGACGGGTAGCCGTAGCCGACGATGTCCGAGGGCTCGCGTTCGCGGACGGCGATGACGTCGTGGGTGTTGGCCTCGATCGTGATGATCTTGCCGTTCTTGACCTCCTTGACGAGGCCGACGTGCTGGATCGACTCGAGGTTCTTGGCGCCCGACCAGTTGAAGAACACGATCGCGCCGGGCTCGGGGGTGGTGCCCCAGGCGTCCTGCTCGGCGAACCACTGGGCGTGGTCGCGGGTGGCGGCGAACTGGCCGACCCACTCGGTGACGCCGGCCTTGTCCGCGGCCCAGGCGAGGAACATGTCGCACCAGGGGGCGGTCTTGTAGTACGCCTCGGAGTCGACGTTCTTGGTCCACCAGTCGCCGAACTTGGTGTAACCGCCCGCGCCTTCGCTGTAGCCCAGCTCGCTCTGAGCGAGGTCCAGGAGCTTCTGGCCTACCGCATCCACGTAGTACTCCTCGGCATTGCCGCAACCTCGGGGGTTGATCACGGGTCGATCTCGGAAGAATGTAGTGGCGGTAACGCGTCGGGGCAAGCGAAACCGCGAGATCCGTGTGCGTGGAAACAGTCGGTTGCGGAGTGGTCACATCTTCGCTTTCCCCTGGTCAAGCCGACAGTCGGAAAATTTCGGACCTGTGGCGTAACACGTGTGACACAAGTGGCACACTGTGACGTCGGAGGTAATGAACCAGATGTCCGTAGAGCCTTACCGGCGGGTGCTGTCCCTGCCGGGGGTCCGCGCCCTCATGCTCGTCGGGGTCGTCGCCCGCATCCCCGTGACCGCCACGGGCCTCACCCTGACCCTGTACGTCCGAGAGGAACTCGCCCTCGGATTCCTCCAGGCGGGCATCGTCGGCGCGGGGGCGACCCTGGGAGTCGCGGTCGGCGCCCCGATCGCGGGGCGGCTCATCGACCGCTACGGGCTGCGGCCCGTCGTCGGGATCACGACGATCGTCCAACTCGTCTTCTGGCTGTCCGCCTCCTACCTGCCCTACGCCGCGCTCCTCGTCGGCGCCCTCGTCTCGGGTCTCTTCGCGATCCCGGTCATGGGCCTTATCCGCCAGTGCGTCTCGGTGATGGTCCCGGCCGAGGAGAGGCGCCCCGCCTACTCCCTCGACTCCGTGCTCGGGGAGATCTCCTACATGGTCGGCCCGGCCTTCGCCGCGGCCGCGAGCGCGGCCATCGGCAGCCACTGGACGATGGCCGTCGTCGCCGTCGGCCTGGTCGGCTCCGGTTCGGCGCTGTACCTGCTGAACCCGCCCACCCGGGACCCGGCGGCGGGCCCGGTCGAGCGCGTCCCGGCCCCGCCGAACCGCCGCGCGTGGCTGACCCCGCCGATCCTCGCCCTGCTCCTCGCCTCCGCCGCCGGCACCTTCATCGTCGTCGCGAGCGAACTGTCGATGGTCGCGATCCTTGAGGCCGACGGCGCGACCGCCTGGTCGGGCCTGGTGATCGGCGTCTGGTGCCTGTGGTCGCTCATCGGCGGCCTCGTCTACGGCGTCCTCAAGAAGGAGCGGTCGCCGCTCGTGGTCGTCGGGCTGATGGCGCTCACGACGCTCCCGGTCGGGCTCGTGGGCGACTGGCGCTTCCTGGCCTTCGCGCTGATCCCGGCGGGCATGCTGTGCGCCCCGTCGATGGCCTCGGTCGTCGAGGGGGTGAGCCACCGGGTGCCGGAGTCGATCCGGGGCGAGGCGATGGGCCTGCAGTCGACGGCGCTGACCCTCGGCCTGGCGTTCGGCGGCCCGCTCACCGGCTGGGTGATCGACGAGGCGGGCTCCGCCTGGGGCTTCGTCCTCGCCGGTGCGGTCGGGCTGCTGCTCGTCGGCGTCGCCGTCCCGCTGTGGCGGGCCGCGCCCGCGGGCGGCGCGCTCGCCCCCGAGACCGCCTGAGACCAGGGCCCGGCGGGGGCCGGGCCGTGATCTGCGGGTACGAAGAAGGGCCGGGGCTTCGAGCCCCGGCCCTCTTTCGTCTCGTTTGCGCGCTAGGCGAGGCCGGCGCGGCGCAGCGCGTCGGCGAGCGCGCCGCCCGCTGCGGGCTGCTCGCGGCGTCCGCCGCCGCCCCCGCCCTTGCCCTTCTGGCCGCCCTGACCGCCCTTGCCGCCTTGACCGCCCTGGCCGCCGCCGCGGGGCCGCCCGCCGCCGCGCTGGTCGCCACGGCCCTCCTGGCCGCCCTGCCGGGGCCGCGGGGCGTCCTCGTCGAGGCGCAGGGTCAGCGAGATCCGCTTGCGCTGGAGGTCGACCTCCAGGACCTTGACGCGCACCACGTCGCCGGGCTTGACGACGTCGCGCGGGTCGCTCACGAAGGTGTTCGCGAGCTGGCTGACGTGCGCGAGCCCGTCCTGGTGGACGCCGACGTCGATGAAGGCGCCGAAGGCCGCCACGTTGGTGACGACGCCCTCCAGCAGCATCCCCGGCTGGAGGTCGGTGAGCTTCTCCACGCCGTCCTTGAACGCCGCGGTCTTGAACGCCGGACGCGGGTCGCGGCCCGGCTTCTCCAGCTCGCTGAGGATGTCGGTGACGGTCGGGAGGCCGAACTTGTCGTCCACGTAGTCCTGCGGCCGCACGCCCTTGAGCGCGGCGCTGCCGATGAGGGACTTCAGGTCGGTGCCGGTGCCCTCCAGGATGCGCCGGACGACCGGGTATGCCTCGGGGTGGACGGCCGAGGAGTCCAGGGGGTCGTCGCCGCCGGGGATGCGCAGGAAGCCCGCGCACTGCTCGAACGCCTTCGGCCCGAGCCGCGCGACGTCCTTGAGCGCCTTGCGGGTGCGGAACGGCCCGTTGGCGTCGCGGTGGGCGACGATGCTGTCGGCGAGGCCCTGCCCGATGCCGGAGACCCGGGTGAGCAGCGGCACCGATGCGGTGTTGACGTCCACGCCGACCGCGTTCACGCAGTCCTCGACCACGGCGTCCAGAGACCGCGAGAGCTTGGTCTCCGACAGGTCGTGCTGGTACTGGCCGACGCCGATCGACTTCGGGTCGATCTTGACGAGCTCGGCCAGCGGGTCCTGGAGGCGGCGCGCGATCGAGACGGCCCCGCGCAGGGTCACGTCGAGGCCGGGCAGCTCGGCGGCGGCGTAGGCCGACGCGGAGTACACCGACGCGCCCGCCTCGGACACCATGATCTTGGTGATCCCCGGCATCAGCTTGGCCAGCTCGCCCGCGAGCTTGTCGGTCTCCCGGGAGGCGGTGCCGTTGCCGATCGCGACGAGATCGACCTTGTGCTCCTCGACCAGCTTGGCCAGCACCGCGAGGGAGGCGTCCCACTGGCGGCGCGGCTCGTGCGGGTAGATCGTGTCGGTGGCGACGACCTTGCCGGTGCCGTCCACGATGGCGACCTTCACGCCGGTGCGCAGGCCCGGGTCGAGGCCCATGGTCGCGCGGGTGCCCGCGGGGGCGGCCAGCAGGAGGTCGCGGAGGTTCGCGGCGAACACCCGCACGCCCTCGTCCTCGGCGGCCTGCCACAGCCGGGTCCGCACATCGATGCCGATGTGCACCTGGATGCGGGTCCGCCAGGCCCACCGGACGGCGTCCTGGAGCCACTTGTCGGCGGGGCGGCCCCGGTCGTTCACCCCGAAGCGCCGGGCGATGCTCTGCTCGAAGGTGCTCGGGCCGCTCTCGACGGGCTCCTCCGGCTCCAGGACGAGGTCGAGTACCTCCTCCTTCTCGCCGCGGAACAGGGCGAGGATCCGGTGCGACGGCAGCTTGGTGAACGGCTCGTCGAACGAGAAGTAGTCGGAGAACTTGGCTCCGGCCTCCTCCTTGCCCTCGCGGACGCGGGAGATCAGGCGGCCCCGCCCCCACATGCGCTCGCGCAGCTCGCCGATGAGGTCGCCGTCCTCGGCGAACTTCTCCACGAGGATCGCGCGGGCGCCCTCCAGCGCGGCGGCGGCGTCGGCGACGTTCTCGCCGGTGTAGGACTCGGCGAGGGCCTTCGGGTCCTGCGACGGGTCTTCCAGGAGGGTCAGCGCGAGCGGCTCCAGGCCGTTCTCGCGGGCGATCTGGGCCTTGGTGCGGCGCTTGGGCTTGTAGGGCAGGTAGAGGTCCTCCAGCCGCGCCTTGGAGTCGGCCTGGAGGATCTGGTCCTTCAGCGCGTCGTCCAGCTTGCCCTGGCCCTCGATCGACTCCAGGACCGCGGCGCGGCGCTCCTCCAGCTCGCGCAGGTAGCGCAGGCGCTCTTCCAGCGTGCGCAGCTGGGTGTCGTCGAGGGCTCCGGTCACCTCCTTGCGGTACCGGGCGATGAAGGGCACGGTCGAGCCGCCGTCGAGCAGCTCGACCGTCACCTCGACCTGCCGCTCCCGGACGCCCAGTTCCTCAGCAATACGCCGGTGAATGCCCGGCACGCTCACGCTCATGTGCGTATTCTTCCGGCTCCGCGGCGTGGACGTCACCCGGATCGCCCCGCCGGTTCCGTCCGGGGGCCCGAAGGCCTGCCGGATCGCCCGCCGGATCGCCTGGCCGAGGCCGGTGCGCCGGGCAGGTTTCCGGTGGAGGAGGCCAATGGCTTGTCTGCCGAAGGCCAACCGGGCAAAGTGGACTGCATGGGTGAAGTCCGGTACTTCGGCGGGGTCCAATTGGCCCGCCTTCTTGGCCCGCTTCCGCACGAGCGGCCCCTATATCTGGCCTTGAACCGGCGCATCAGGACCCTGATCCAGGACGGACGGCTCCCGATCGGCGTCAGGCTGCCCGCCGAACGCGATCTCGCCGCCGCCCTCTCCGTCAGCCGGACCACCGTCACCTCCGCCTACGACGCCCTGCGCGAGGACGGCTTCGTCTCCAGCAGGCAGGGCGCCGGGAGCTGGACCGCGCTTCCCCCGGCCAACCTGTACGCGGGCGCGATCTTCACGGCCACCAACCAGGACGCCCCCGGAACACTCGACCTCGGCTGCGCCTCCCTGCCCGCGCCGTCGGTCTTCGGCCAGGCGGCCGAGGCCGCCCTCCTGCACCTGCCGCGCTACACCCGCGGCCCCGGCTACGAGCCGTCGGGCCTGCTGCGGCTGCGCGAGGCGATCGCCGACCGCTACACCCTCCGCGGCCTGCCCACCCGGCCCGAGGAGATCGTCGTCACCAACGGCGGACAGCAGGCGTGGAACCTCCTCGTGCACGCCCTGGTCGGGCCGGGCGACCCGGTGATGGTCGAGCGGCCCACCTACCCTCACGCGCTCACCGCGCTGCGCAACCGCGGGGCGGTCCTGTCCACGGTGGGCGTCGGCGAGGGCTGGGACACCGAACTGCTCGCCGACGGCATGCGCCAGGCCGGTGTCCGCCTCGCCTACCTGATCCCCGACTTCCAGAACCCCACCGGCCACCTCATGGGCGCCGCCGACCGCGCCGCCCTGGCCGAGGCGGCCCGGGTGGCCAAGGCCCAGGTCGTCGTCGACGAGACCTTCGCCGAACTGTCGATCGACGCGCCCGAGGAGATGTCGCCCACGGCCTCCTTCGACACGGGAGGCCGGGTGATCTCCCTCGGCTCGGCCTCGAAGGTCTTCTGGGGAGGTCTGCGCATCGGCTGGATCCGCACCACGATCCCGCTGGCCCAGCGGCTGTCCCTGATCCGCGAGCCGATGGACATCGCCCCGCCCGTCCTGGAGCAGCTGATCGCCGCCGAGCTGTTCGGCCGGATCGAGGAGGTGCGGGCCGAGCGGCGGACCATGCTGCGCGAGTCCCGCGACGCCCTCGTCGCGGCCCTGCGCGCCCGCCTGCCGGAATGGTGCTTCACCGTCCCGGAAGGCGGGATGTGCCTGTGGGCGCGGCTGCCCGTCCCCGTCGCCTCCTGGGTGAGCGGGACCGCGATGCGGCACGGCGTCCGGGTCGTCCCCGGACCGCGCTTCGGCGCCGAAGGCCTCCTGGAGGACTACCTCAGGATTCCGTTCGTGCTGCCGCCCGACCAGATCCGCGAAGCCGTCGAAAGACTGGCCGCAGCCTATGAGGGCGCCGAAGCGTCGGGCCCCATCCCGGACGGCCCGCTGCCCGCCTACGTCTGACCCGGGCGCGACCTTTCGGAGAGCGGCGGTACGGTGAGTCCGCCGCCTCGCCCTCCGGCGAGGTCACCAGGAGGGAGCAGGGAGCATGGTCGGCTGGCTCGCGGGGACACTCATCGCGGTGTCCCTGGCCGTCGCGGTGTGGTTCCTGCTGCTGTCCCGGGCGGACAGGATGATCCAGGCGGTCCACCTGGTGGCGATGGGCGTCGTGGAGATCGGGCTGCTGGCCCAGCTCGTCGTCGCCGCGGTGCGGCTCGCGGGCGGGCACGAGCCCGCCGAGCAGGCCACCTTCATCGGCTACCTGATCGGCTCGCTGGTGGTGCTGCCCGTCGGCGCCTTCCTCGCCGTAGGGGAGCGCAGCAAGTGGGGCTCGGTCGCCGCGGCGGTCGCCTGCCTCACCGTCCCCGTCGTCATCCTGCGCATGCAGGACCTGTGGAGCGTCACCGGTGTCTGAATCAGTCGCGGCCCCCGCCGGAGCGGGCGAGCGGGAGCTGGCCTCCGGGCCGGGCCGCGCGCTCGTCGCCGTCTACGCGGTCTTCACCCTCGCCGCGGGCGCCCGCTCGGGCGTCCAGCTCGCCCTGCGCTTCGACGACGCCCCCGTCGCCTACCTGCTGTCGGCGCTGGCCGCGGTGATCTACCTGCTGGCCACGGTCGCGCTGTGGAGCTCCAAGCGGTCGGTCGCGCTCGGCGCGATCGCGGTCGAACTCGTCGGCGTCCTCGGCGTCGGCCTGTTCAGCTTCCTGGACCCCGACCTGTTCCCCGAGCCCACCGTCTGGTCGCACTTCGGCTCCGGCTACGGCTACGTCCCGGTGCTGCTGCCGATCCTCGGCCTGCTCTGGCTGCGCAGGAGTGCCGCACGCGTGTCGTGACGCCCCGTCACGCCGGGTGATCCTAGGATCAGGGCGTCATGGCGCACTGGTTCTCGCAGGACATCCTCGACTCGGGCAAACTGCGCCTCTTCTGCTTCTTCGTCGCCTTCATCTGCGGCTTCCTGTTCATCCGGGTGAGCGTCCGGCTGATCCGCGCCGACGTCAAGTGGTGGTTCGGCAACGTCACGCCCGGCGGGCAGCACATCCACCACGTGGTGTTCGGGCTGGCGTTCATGTGCGTCGGCGGGGTCACCGGCCTGGCGATCTCCGACGCGGAGTCGGTGGGGGCCGCGGTGTGCGCCGCGGTCTTCGGCGTCGGCACCGCGCTGGTCCTCGACGAGTTCGCTCTGGTCTTCCATCTCCAGGACGTCTACTGGAGCGAGGAGGGCAGGCTCTCGGTCGAGGTCGTGTTCATCGCGATCTCCCTGTGCGGCCTGGCGCTCATGGGCTTCACACCGCTGGGCATCGCCGACAACAAGGGCGAGGAGGAGAGCATGTGGCTCTTCGCCGGATACCTCCTGGCGAACCTCGGCTTCTCCATCGTCTCGGTGATGAAGGGCAAGACCTGGCTGGGCCTCATCGGCCTCTTCATCGGCGTCTTCGCCTTCTTCGGCGCGCTGCGCCTGGCCCGCCCCCACTCCCCGTGGGCCCACCGCTTCTACCCCAACGGCTCGCGCAAGATGATCCGCTCGGCTCGCCGCGAGCAGCGCTACATGCGCATCGACGATGTGGCCAGATGGCTCCAGAACCTCATCGCCGGCGCCCCCGACGACGAACGCAGACCCCGCAAATGAGGCAGGACCCGGCGGTATGCGCCCGCCGGGTCCACGAGGGGGCTCATCCGTGTCAGGCGACCGTCCCGTCCTGGTGCGAGGGCGCGCCGCCGGGCCGTCCCGGGGTGATCAGGGCCGCGGCGAGGGCGGCCGTCGCCGCGGCCGCCGCGGCGACGGCGAACCCGTCGGCGAACCCGTCGAGCGTGGTGCCGGCGAGGCTCGCGGCGGCGACGCTGGAGACGACGGCGGCGCCCAGGGAGGCGCCGAACTCGTGGAAGGTGCTGACGATGCCCGAGGCGATCCCGGCCTCGTGCGGGGCCACCTGGCCGAGGGCGGTCGCCGAGGCGACGACGAAGAGGGCGCCGGTGCCGGCTGCGGCGACGGCCACCCCGGCGGTGACGGCCGCCGGATGCGCGGAGAGGGCGGGCACCGCCAGGCCGGTCGCCGCGAGGGCCAGGCCCGCGACGGCGGGGATCCGCCCGCCCCACCTGCCGATCAACCGCCCGGTCAGGTTCGCGCCGGCCATCGTCGCCACCGCCACCGGCAGGAACAGCAGGCCCGTGCGCAGCGCGCCGTAGCCGCGGGCCTGCTGGAAGTAGAAGGTGCCGAGGAAGAACACGGCGATCATCAGCGCGGTCGCCATCGCGATGAGGAACGCGCCGGTCGCCACGGGCCGCCGGACGAGCAGGCGCACGTCCATCAGCGGGGAGGCGGCCCGGCGCTGCCACCACGCGAACAGCGCGTATCCGGCCGCGGAAGCGAGGACGAGCACCCCGGTGCGCGCGGTGATCCAGCCGCTCTCCCCGGCGGCGATGAGGGCGTAGATCAGCGCAGCCGAGGAGGCCGTCACCAGCAGGGCGCCCGGGAGGTCGAGCCGGATCCGCCCGGCGTGGGCCTCCCGCGCCGGCAGGAGGGCGGCGAGGATCGCCGCGACCGCCAGGCCGATGGGCACGTTGACGTGGAAGACCCAGGACCAGCCGGGTCCGGCGGTGAGCAGCCCGCCGAGTAGGACGCCGAGGGCGGCGCCGCCCCCGCCCAGCGCGGACCACACACCGAGCGCCCTGGTGCGCTCGTCCCCGTCGAACAGGGCGACGACCAGGGAGAGCGCCGCGGGCGACAGCAGCGCCGCCGCGACCCCCTGGGCGACGCGCCCGCCGATCAGCAGGGCCGCCGACCCGGCGAGGCCCGTCGCCAGCGACGCCGCGGCGAAGAGCACGAGCCCGGCGAGCACCACGCTCCTGGCGCCCAGCAGGTCGGTGATCCGCCCGCCCAGCAGCATCAGCCCGCCGAAGGCGAGGGTGTAGGCGCTGACCGTCCACGTCAGCGCCTGGCGGCCGAGGCCGAGGTCGGTCCCGATGTGCGGAAGCGCGATCGCCACCACCGTGACGTCGAGGATCAGCATGAGCTGGGCGACGCCCAGGAAGCCGAGGATGCGCCACCGAGCCGGGTGCGGGGTCGGATGCGGCGGAGGTGCCTGTGCTGGGTGCCGGGTCATCGGAGCCTCTCGAAGGCAGTTAACTCGTACGCTCATGTACGAGTTCATGGGCCGACTATAACCCGTACTCGGGCATACGAGATAGGGTGCGGGCATGGACGCATCGACCGCCCGGCCCCGCCGCCGCGCCGACGCCGAACGCAGCATCGCCCGCATCGTGGCCGCGGCTCGGGAACTGCTCGGCGCAGACCCGGGCGCCACGACCGACGAGATCGCCAAGGCCGCGGGCGTGGGAAGGATGACCCTGTACGGGCACTTCCGCACGCGGGCCGATCTCGTCGAGGCCGCGCTCGGCGCCGCGCTGCGCGACGGCGAGGAGATCCTGGGCTCGGTCGACCTGGGCGGGGACGCCCGGGAGGCGATGAGCCGCCTGCTGGCGCCGAGCTGGCGCCTGGTCGCCGAGTCCGCCGCGCTGCTCACCGCGGCCGAGGACGTCCTGCCCGCGGGCCGGGTGCGGGAACTGCACGGCGACCCCGCCGAGCGCGTCGCCGAACTCATCCGCCGAGGCCAGGACCAGGGCGTCTTCCGCACCGACCTGCCCACCGCCTGGCTGGTCAACGTCGTCCACTACATTCTGCACGGCGCCGCCGACCAGGTCCGCGCCGGAACCCTCGCCACCGAGGAAGTCATCGACGTGATCACGAAAACCGTCCACTCAGTCCTCACGAACTGACCCCGCCCGACGCCCCCGCCCCCCGCTCCCGCCCGACACCCGCGCCGACCACAGCCGAGGTCGCTCCGGGCGGATCCATCAAAGCGAGCCGGTCCGGGTGGCCCGGATGGTTCTCACGAGTCGTTCCGGGGCGGCGCGAGCCGCACAGGCCGGCCGGGTCCCGCGCGCCCTGCGGGCCAGACGGGCAGAGCCGCCCAGGGGCAGACCGAAGGGGCGGCGCGCGCTGCGGTTCGGCGCGCGGTGGCTCGGGAGAGGCGGGCCGCGCGGCGGTTCAGGAGCGGCGCGGGCTGCGGTTCGCGGGCGCGGCGGCTTGGGATGCGCGGGCCGAGTGGCGGTTCGAGAGCGGCGGCGCGCGCTGCGGTTCGGGGCGCGGCGGTTCGGGAGGGGGAGCGCGCTGCGGCTCGGGAAGGCGGGCCGTGCGGCGGTTCAGGAGGGTGGCGTGCGCAAGGGCTCAAGAGAGGGGCGCGTGCGGGGGTTCGGGAGGGGCGGGCCGTGCGGGGGTTCGCCGGACCCCGGCAGGGCCGGGGTCCGAGCGGGTGGGTCAGCCGCCCGCCTTGCGGCGGAAGGTGCGCTTGCCGCCCGCCTGGGCCTGGGTGCCGTGGATCTTCGACCCGCCGCGCCCACCGCCCGCGGCGCCGTGCTGGGCTCCGCGCTTGCGCTCCAGCGCCTCGCGGAACTGGCGCTTGGCGGCCTCTTCGGGAGTCTCCTCGACCGCCTCCTCGCCGCCCGCCGCGGCGGTCTCAGCGGTGATCTGCTCGTCCTGCTCTGAATCAGCCATGCCCCCAGCTTGCCACGCCCGCGAGCGTGCCGCCTCCGGGCGTGGCCCGAACGGCGCTCCGCCGGCTGTTTCAGGGGGCGCGACGTCCGGGCGGCCGAGCGGAATCCGGCCAGGAAAGGCTTCCGGACCCGACGGCGACCAGGCCGAGGACCACGGCGATGTAGCCTCCCCGCGATCCCCTTGCCCGCGCCCAGCCCGCCGTCGGCGGCGATGACGGCAGCGCCGACGATTCCACCGACCGTGTCCCCGAGTAGGGCCAGGACCACACCGAGGCGTCCTTGTCCGGGCTTTCGATCGTCCCCGGCCGCACCCGGGCGCGCAGAGGGCGACCGCCGCGGCGGCTTCGGCCGGGTTCGTGTTCATCGACAGCCTCGGCGAAGCCTCCCTCGCCGAGGCGCGCCGGCTTGCCTCCGTCATCAAGGAGACGATCTGCCCGCTCGTTTAGTCGGCGCGCCGGGCACCCCGATCAAGGGGGCGGCGGGGGCCGGTTCGGGCAGGGAAGGCCGCACGTCGGCTCGGGCCCTCCCAGGGGCGGGTGCAGGGGTGCGGTTCAGGTGGTGGGTCAGGGTTGCGGGGAGCGGGTGGCGGAGCGGGAGCGCGTCAGGGCGAAGGCGGCGGCGGTGATGGCCGCGAGGCCGAGGGCGGCGGCGACGTAGCCGCCGGCGATGCCGTTGCCGGTGCCGAGGCCGCCGTCCGCGGTGGCGACGACGACGGTGCCGACGATGCCGCCGACCGCGCCCGCGATCAAGGCCAGCATCGCTTTGCCGCGGCTCGAGCGAACGAGCGCGGCGGCACCGGCGGCGGCGCCGATGAGCGCGACCACGGCGGCCGCGGTCGCGGTGACCCGGTCGGCGGTCAGCGTGGTGGAGTCGACGGGGACGGCGTCGAGGACCGCCGAGACGAACCGCAGGGCGTGAACCGACATGGGATGCTCCTCACCTTCGATGCTGAAGTGCCGCCAGCGTCCCCCGCAGGCCCTTGCCTCGTCGTCTGGCGGCTGCGGACTCTTCGGCTGAGGCAGACGCCGCAGCCCGCTACCGCGTGCGCGGCAGTACTCCGTGTCCGCTACCGCATCTGCGGTAGTCGAATGATCACCCTGCGGCGGGATTCGCCGGTGATCCCGGCCGGGTTAGGGTGCGGCCATGAGACCGGTGCGGGCGCGAGTCGTGGACGGGGTGACGGCCGTCTGCGTGGCGGGTGTGCTGCTGTTCGCGGGGGTGTCCGAGGCCGGATCCGCGAAGCCCGCCGCGTACGTCGGCTGCTTCCTGCTGGCGGCCGGGGGCCTGTCCTTGGCCCTGCGCAGACGCGCGCCGGTCCAGGTGCTGGTCTTCACGGCGGTGTGCGCGGCGGGGTGCCAGGCCGCGGGGTTCCAGGTGCCGGCCATCGCCTATCTGTTCGCGGTGTACGCGGCCATGCGGGCGGGGCACCGCGTCGCCACCGCCGTGGTGTCACTGGGGCTCCTGGCCGCGCTGCCACTGGCCTCCCTGGCGGTCGCGGACGGCGGGTCGGTGTTCGAGCAGTCGCGTGCGGTGCTGGAGCTGGCCTGGCTGGTCGCCGCCGCGGCGGCGGGGGAGGCGCTGCGGCAGGCCGAACGCCGGGCCGATGAGGCCGAGCGCACCCGGGAGGAGACGGCGCGGCGCCGTGCCGACGAGGAGCGGCTGCGCATCGCACGGGAGTTGCACGACTCGCTCACCCATCAGATCTCGGTGGTCAAGGTGCAGGCCGAGGCTGCCGTCCGGGCGGCGCACAAGCGCGGCGAGCCGGTGCCCGAGGCGCTGCTGGCGATTCGGCAGGCGGGCGGCGAGGCGGCCCGCGAGCTGCGGGCGACCCTCTCCGCGCTGCGCGACGACGGGACGGTTCCGCCCAAGGGCCTCGACCATGTGCCGGAACTGGTGGAGGGCGCGCGCTCGATCGGCCTCGACGCGACCCTCACGGTCGAAGGCGTGCGCCCAGACGTGCCCGCCGCCCTCGGCCGGACGGTGTACCGCATCGTCCAGGAGTCGCTCACCAACACCGCGCGCCACGCCCGCGCGTCCACCGCGACGGTGCGGATCGCGGGCGGTCCGGCAGCCCTGTCGGTGCGCGTCGACGACGATGGGCGGGCCCCGGCCAAGTCGGCCTCCCCACCGGGGATCGGGCTGCTCGGCATGCGGGAGCGGGTCGGCGCGCTCGGCGGGCGCCTGCACGCCGGGCCACGCGAGGAGGGCGGATTCACCGTGCACGCCGAGTTCCCCCTGGACCCGGCCTCATGATCCGGGTCGTGCTCGTGGACGACCAGCCGCTCCTGCGCAGCGGGTTCCGCGCCCTCCTGGACCTCGAGGACGACATAGAGGTGGTCGGCGAGGCCGGCGACGGATCGGAAGGACTCGCCCTCGTACGGGACAAGCTCCCGGACGTCGCGCTGTTCGACATCCGGATGCCGGTGATGGACGGGATCGAGGCGACCCGGCGCATCGCGGCCGACCCCGCGCTCGACGAGGTGCACGTCGTGATCCTCACCAACTACGGCCTCGACGAGCACGTGTTCAACGCGCTGCGCGCGGGCGCGGCGGGATTCCTGGTGAAGGACATCGCGGCCGAGGACTTCCTGCATGCCGTCCGGGTCGCCGCCCGCGGCGAGGCGCTGCTCGCCCCTTCCATCACCCGCGCCCTCATCGACCGGTTCATCGCGCACGAGCCCGTCCCGGTGCTGGGCCTGGAGCACCTCACCAACCGCGAGCGCGAGGCCGTCGCCCTGGCCGCCCGCGGCCTCTCGAACGACGAGATAGCCCGCCGCATGGTGATCAGCCCGACCACCGCCAAGACCCACCTCAACCGCGCCATGACCAAACTCCACGCTCGCGACCGAGCCCAGCTCGTCGTCTACGCCTACGAATCAGGCCTGGTCACCCCGGCCCCCCGCGCCCACCCAACCGCCTGACCCCTATCCCGCCCCAACCCGCCGCCGCATGCGTCCTAGACCTGGTCCCGGCCGCCGCCGATTCCACTCAGCTGAGCATGCAAGAGAGTGTGCCGAGCGGTGACCGCTCAGCGGAGGCGATCGTTCTCCGGTACATCGGCGACGGGCTCATCGCCATGACGACGGATTCCGCATCCGCTGAGCTCATCCGAGCCGGAAGCCGGTCCTTCCGCAGCGGGATCTCGAAGCCGGGCGGAACGGTCGGGCGAGTGCCCTGATGGGGCTGCGCGGAGCCCTCCTCCGAGCGCTCCTCCCCAGGGCGTTCCGGGTGATGCGCCCCGGCCCGCGCGCGGCAGAGGCGGGCGGGCCGGGGCAGGCCCGGCGGCGCTCCCTGACGGGCGGGGCCGGGGCCGGGGGTGGGTCAGCCGAAGGAGGGGGCGTCGACGACCCAGTACCAGTTGTTGTCGGCGTTGGAGAGGCGGAACTTGATCTTGGCGTTCTGGGCGCCGGCGGGGACGGTCGCGGTGAGGTTCACCAGGCGGGACTTGGCGTTGGCGCTGTACTGGAGGAGCTGCTGGTCGGCGCCGCCGTCGAAGGACACGAGGACGGTCGCGCGCTGGTCGCCCTCCTGCAGGTAGTGGGAGACGAAGGAGATGGGGAGGGTGGTCTTGCCGGCGACGTTCACGTTCGGCGAGACCAGGGTGGTGGTGTAGGTGCCGGAGAAGGTCTTGTCGGCCCACTCGTCGGACTCGGCGACGGCGAAGACGCCGCGCGCCCTGACGTTGTTCTCGCGGTCCTGGCCGGTCTGGGTGGCCGTCCAGAACTCGTCGTTCGTGAGGGTCCAGCCGCGCCACTCGGCCATGCCGCCGGTGCCCATGGCGCTGTTGTCGACGCTCCAGCCGCTCGGGGACGTCTTGGTCCAGCCGAGGGTCGTGGCCGGGATGCCGGTCTCGTCCTGGCGGGCGGCGAGGAGCGGCCACTGGGCGTCGAACGGGTCGGTGGAGGCCTGGGTGATCGGCCGCCCGTCGAGGTTGGCGGGGCGGGGGACGCCCAGCCAGTCGAGGGCGGTCGCGGCGACGTCGACGTTCTTGGCCTTCACCGACGGCGACGACACCGGGATGCCGGGACCGTTGGCGATGACGAAGGAGCCGCGCTCCACCTTGGAGTTGCCGCCGTGGCCGCCCGCGTCGGTGTGGCCGTGGTCGGTGGTGACGACGAACAGCCACTCCTCCTGGGCGTAGGTCGGGCGGCTCTTCACCGCGTCGATGACGGCCCCGATGCGCGCGTCGGTCGACTGCATCGCCTGCGCGTACGCGGTGCTGGCCCCGCCCGAGTCGTGCCCGGCGATGTCGACCTCGCCGAAGTAGACGAACGACGCCTCGGGCCCGCTGTTCTTCAGGTACGACGCCGCGTCCGCCTGGATCTTGGTGTCCTCCGCCGGGTAGCCGTTGCTGTCGCCGTTGAGGACGTACTCGCGGTCGAGGCCGGGGCCGATGATGTTGTCGCCGACCGGCTTCCAGTCGACGCCCGCGTAGGTGGTGAAGGCGCTGTTGTGGGACTCGACGATGTTCAGGAAGCTCGGCGTGGAGCCGAGCGAGTTCAGCAGGAACGAGTTGTCGGTGACCTTGTGCTTGTCGGGCCAGGTGCCGGTGAGGTTCGTCGACCAGCCGGGGCCGGACAGCGTCTGGGCGAGGGGGCTGGAGTACAGCCAGGTGGGCGAGGAGTAGCCTGTCGCGACGAGGCCGTCGAGGGTCGGCAGGTTCAGCGACTGGACCTTGTCCCAGCGCGCCCCGTCGATGCCGAAGACGACGACGTGGCGGCCCGCGGGGACGGCGGCGTGGGCGGGGGCGGAGAGCGAGGCGAGCGTCGCCGCGCCCAGGGCGAGGGCCGAGGTGGCGGCGAGCAGGCGGTGCTTCATGGGGTTCCTTCGGTAGGGCTTGCGGATGGGGGGATCCGGAGGCGTTCCCGGAGGCCCGGCCCTGGCTGGGCCGGGGGATCTGCGGAGGTCAGGCGGCGATGCGCTTCCTGACCAGGGCGGACAGCTGGTCCACGGCGATGACGAGGACGAGGACGACGAGGATGTGGGTGGCCATCTCGTCGAAGCGGAAGAGCTTGATCGACTGGTTGATGAGGAAGCCGATGCCGCCCGCCCCGACGAGGCCGAGCACGAGGGAGGCGCGCACGTTCACGTCGAACCGGTACAGCAGCAGCCCGACGAGCTGCGGCAGGACGGTCGGCAGGACGGCGTGCAGTGCGGTCTGGAGGCGGGTGGCGCCGAGGACGCGCATGGCCTCGCGCGGCCCCGCGTCGCTCTCCTCCATCGCCTCGGCCCACAGCTTGCCCATGACGCCGGTGTTGTGCGCGATCAGCGCGAGCACGCCCGCGAACGGGCCGAGCCCGACGGCGGTGACGAAGATCAGCGCGAACACCACGTCGGGCACCGAGCGCAGGAACGACAGCACCGACCGGGCCGCCTGGTAGGACGCCGTCCCGTAGGACGTGACGCGCGAGGCGAGCAGCGCGAGGACCAGCGTGAACGGGATCGACAGGGTCGTGCCGAGCAGCCCGATCCAGAGGGTGACGGCCGCGCCGTCCAGGCTCTTCTTCAGGACGGTCGCCCAGTCGAAGTCGGGCGGGAGCGCGTCGGAGACGAAGGACGCCATCCCGCGCCAGCCCTCGACGAGCGCCGTCAGCGAGAACCCGGTGCCCCGCCAGGCCAGGACGTGCAGGACGACCAGGACCGCCGCGACCGCCCACACGGTGGGGGAGGGGAGGCGGCGCCGCGGCGGGGCCAGGGCGGTGGGCGTCTTGGTGAGGGGCGCGGTCATTTGGTCTCCTCGGCACGGTCGGGGGCGTAGAGCCGGTCGATGTCGTGGTCGGAGACCTCGCGGGAGGCTGCGTCGAGGTCGATCCGGCCGTCCAGCAGCCCGACGATCCGGTCGGCGTGCGCGCGGGCCAGCGCGGGCTGGTGCAGCACGGCGGCGACGGCGAGGCCGTCGCGGGCCAGTTCGGCGAGCAGCGCGACGACCTGCTCGGCGGCCTTGGGGTCGAGGGCCGACACGGGTTCGTCGGCCAGCAGGAGGGCCGAGCGCTGGCACAGCGCCCGCGCGATCGCGACGCGCTGCTGCTGGCCGCCCGACAGGCGGGCGGCGGGTTCGGCGGCACGGTCGGCGAGGCCCACCCGGTCGAGGCAGGCCATCGCCTCCTCGCGCAGCGTCCGGGGGAACAGCGCGGGAGCGAGCGAGCGGCGCAGGGGGAGCCTGCCGAGCGCCCCGGCGCAGACGTTGTCGAGCGCGTTGCGGCGGGCCACCAGATGGATCTTCTGGAAGACCATCGCGGCCCGGCCGTCGCCGCCGACCCGGATCTCGCCCGCGGTGGGCGTCTCCAGGCCGACGATGCAGCGCAGCGCGGTCGACTTGCCCGAGCCGTTGGCGCCGAGCACCGCGAGGAACTCCCCGGCCGCGACATCGAGGTCGATGCCGGCCAGGACGGTGCGGGCGCCGAACTCCTTGCGCAGCCCCCGGACGCGGAGCGTCATCTCCTAGACGTCCTTCTCGGTCAGGCCGAGCTCGGCGGCGAGGTCGAACAGGGGCCGGTAGGTGTCCTTGGTGACGGCGACGAGCGGGCCGGGAGGGTCGACGTCCAGGAACGCGCCGACCTGCGCGACGTCGGCGGGCTCCAGGCCGAGGAGCGCGTCGGTGATCTTCTTCTTGAGGGCGGGGTCGACCGAGGAGGCGACGGTGATCGGGTCGTTCGGGATCGGGTCGGAGGTCCAGACCTGGCGGAACTTCGCCTCGTCGAACTGGCCCTCGGCCTTGGCGCTCGCGAGCTGCTGGCTGTTGATCTCGGCGGCGTCGACCTTGCCGTTGGTCAGGGCGAGGAGGGCCTCGGGGTGGCCGCCCGCGTAGTTGATCTTGACGTCGGCCTCGGCGATGCCCTCCTGCGCGAGCGCGTAGCGGGGGAGCGCGTCGCCGGAGGTGGAGCCCGCGCTGGACAGGGCCAGCGACTTGCCCTTCAGGTCGGCGATGCCCTGGACCGGCGAGTCCTTGGGCACCCAGATGCCCGCGGTGTAGGTGGTGAGCGCGCCGGTGCCGTCGGCGAAGGAGGCCAGCGGCTCGGCGCCCGCCTTCTCGCTGGCGAACACGAAGCCGAGCGGGCCGAACTGGGCCAGCTCCAGCTGCCCGTTGCGCATCGCGAGCACCTCGGCCGAGTAGTCCTCGACGACCTGGAGCTCGACGGTGCAGCCGAGCTTCTTCTCCAGGGCCCCGGCGAGCACCTTGTAGGCGGGCTCCAGCTTGGCCGGGTCCTCGTAGGGCTCGACGCCGAAGCGGATCCCGCCGTCCGGGCAGGCGCTCGCGGCGGCCTTGCCGGCGGTGTCGTCCCCGCCGCCGCACGCGGCGAGGAGGGGCAGGACGGCCAGGGCCGTCACGGCGGTGAGGCGGATGAGGGATTTCATCTCAGGGTTCTCCGTGGGGATGTCGAGCGGATTTCGCGGGGGCTGCGAGGGATGCGGGTCAGGGGATGAGGTCGTCCAGCACTTCGGGCGCGAGCCCGAGAGCGGTGGTCATGCCGATGCCGGACGTCACCGAGACGACGCGGACGCCGTCGGCGGGTGCGGCGATCAGGAAGGGGGAGGGCGCCGACGCGTACACGCCGCGCCAGCGCTCCCGGACCGGCAGGGACGGCGCGCCGAGCAGCCGGGCGGTCTCGGCGAGGACGATCTCGTCGAGCTCCTCGGCGCGGTAGGGGTCGACGTCGGTGGCGTAGGCGTGCGTGTCGCCGATGGTGAGGTCGCCGTCGGGGAGCTGGGTGAGCATGAGGTTCACGCCGGCCTCCAGGAGGCGGGGGCTCTCGCGGTCGAACCGGGCGGCGACGTCGGCGAGGGACGGGCAGGCCGCGAAGCCGTCGTAGCGCAGCAGGGACAGGCCGGTGAGGACGGCGGGGTCGATGGTCCGGCCGTCGGGGGCGGCGACCCGCAGCATGTGCAGGGAGCAGCGCCGCACGCCCGCCTCGGCGGCCAGCGCCGGGAAGTGGCGGTCCACGTCGTGGCCGACGGCGACGACGACGTGCTCGGCCCGGACCGTTCCGCGCGACGTGCCGACCTCGCCGGGCCCGATCGTGTGGACCGAGGTCGACCAGTGGAACCGGACGCCGCGGGCGGCGAGGGCGGCGGCGAGGGCGGGCGCGGCCTGGCGCGGGTTCACCCGGACGTCCAGCGGCAGGAACGCGCCGCCGAGGACGCCTTCGCCGAGGGCGACGCGGGCGCGGGTCTCGTCGGCGTCGAGCAGGACGACCTGCTCGGGGCCGCGCAGCTCCGCGAACTCGCGCAGGACGGCGAGTTCGTCTTCGGCCCGCGCGACGACGACGGTGCCGGCCTGCCGCGCCCAGACGCCCTCGGCGGCGAGGCCGAGCCAGATGTCCCTGGCCCGCATCGCGTAGTGGAGCGCGGCGCCGTCCTGAGCGGTGGCGCAGCCGTGGCCGAAGTTGCGCACGGACGCGCCGAGCGGGCGGGCGTCCCGTTCGACGACGGCGACCTTGAGGCCGCGCTCGACGGCCGCCAGGGCGTGGGCGAGGCCGACGACACCGGCCCCGACGACCACGAGGTCGACCTGGTCCAGAGGAGTGCGCAAACTTGTCATGACAAGAAGCGTGGCGAGCCCGCCGCGCTGTCGTCAACAGTCGGCGGCCGAATACGGCTGACGTTCACTTCGTCTTAATAAAGCTGACCTCAGGGCGCGAGAAGCTCCCCGTGCGAAGACCGGTCAACCTGTATAGTCAAGTACATGGAGCTTCCCATGCACGAGCGGATCGCGGTCGAGCTCCGGCGCCTCATCGCCACCGGCGAGCTGGGCGTCGGCGAACCCGTCCCGTCCGAGGCGCAGCTGTGCGCGCAGTGGGGCGCCTCGCGCGGTCCCGTCCGCCAGGCGCTGGCCGCGCTGCGCAGCGAGGGCATGATCGGCGGCGGGCGCGGCAAGCCGCCCGTCGTACTGCGGCAGTCCCTCGGCCAGCCGTTCGCGACGTTCATGTCGTTCTCGCGCTGGGTGCACGGGCTCGGCCGCGTCCCCGGGCAGCGCACGCAGGAGATCGC
This sequence comes from Actinocorallia aurea, assembly GCF_054783995.1. Lineage (NCBI taxonomy): Bacteria > Bacillati > Actinomycetota > Actinomycetes > Streptosporangiales > Thermomonosporaceae > Actinocorallia > Actinocorallia aurea. The sequence continues at coordinate 60,084 of NZ_BAAGPQ010000015.1, read as the reverse complement.
GCTGCGCCCGGCCACCGCCGACGTCGCCGACGCGCTCGACATCGAGGAAGGCACCCAGGTCGTCCAGCTCCTGCGCCTGCGCCTCATCGACGACGCCCCGACGATGCTGGAGCGGACCACCTACATCGAACCGGTCGGCCGCCTCCTGCTCGACTTCGACTGCGACTCCGGTTCCCTGTACGCCCACCTCGCCGACGAAGGCGTCGACATGTCGCTGGCCCGCCACCACATCGACGCGGTCGCCGCCGACGCCACCGACAGCCGTCTCCTCGGCGTGGCCGAGGGCTTCCCGCTGCTGCGCGAGAGCCGCATCGCGCGCAGCGCCGACGGCCACCCCGTCGAGTACTCCGACGACCGCTACCGCCCCGACAGGGTCGGCTTCACCATCGAGAACTCCCAGGCCGCGCAACCCGCGCTGCTGCGGAGCTGGCAGCAGTCCTAGCGAAGGAAGAACCCCATGATCGAACTCGCCGCCTTCGACGTCGCGGGCACGACCGTGCAGGAGTACGGGGCCGTGTACGTCGCGCTCCAGGAGGCCGTCGAAGCCGCGGGGGCCGCGCCGAGCGCGGCCGACATGGACGCGGCCATGGGCAGGGACAAGAGGGAGGCCATCCACGCGCTCCTCAAGGGTCCTTCGCCGGAGACCATCGAGGAGGTCTTCGCCGACTTCCACGCAAGGTTGACGGCCGCCTATGGGGCCCGTCGGCCCGAGCCGCTCCCCGGGGTGGAGAAGACCTTCACCGTGCTGCGGGATTCGGGGGTGAAGGTCGCGCTCACCACGGGCTTCGACAGGTCCATCACCGACCTCCTCCTCGGCCTGCTCGGCTGGGACTCCTCCGTCGTCGACGCCGTCGTGTGCGCCGACGACGTCGCGGCGGGCCGCCCCGCCCCGTACATGGTCTTCCGTGCGATGGAACTCACACGCGTCCGGTCGGTGTCGTCGGTGCTCACCGCCGGTGACACCGTGAACGACCTGCGTGCCGGCACGAACGCGGGCGCGGCCTGGGTCGTCGGGGTGCTCACCGGTTCGATGAACGCCGCGCGACTGGGGCGTGAACGGCACACCCACCTCCTGGCGGGCGTCGCCGACGTGCCGGAGCTGCTCGGCTTGGGCGGGTGATGGGTCCGTTTCGCAGTGGTTTAGTCTGCCTGCGACGATCACGAGGAGAGGAGTCGGGCATGGCGGACAACGGGGGCCTGAGCCTGGGCCTGGAGAGCGCGCCGAACGGGCGCGACCTCGGCGGCTACAAGGCCGCCGACGGGCGCTCCGTCCGGCCCGGCCTCGTCCTGCGGACCGAGGCCCTGCACCAGCTCACCGACGCCGACCTCGCCCGGCTGCGGGTCCTCGGCGTCCGCGACGTGGTGGACTTCCGGGGCGCCCCGGAGATCGCCATGAGCGGCGAGGACCTCCTGCCCGACGGCGTCACCTACCACCACCTGCCCGTCGTCGCCGAAGACCACGACATCTACACGCTCATCGGCCCGCTCGTCACCGACCCCGACCCCGCCGTCCAGCACCGGGTGCTCGGCGACGGCCGGGCCGAGGCGATCATGGTGGACCTCTACCGCTGGTTCGTCCGCGACGCCGAGGCCCGCGAGCCGTTCGCCCGCGCCCTGCACCTCATCGAGCGGGCCGAGAAACCCGTCCTGTTCCACTGCACCGCGGGCAAGGACCGCACCGGCTGGCTCGCCGCCCTGCTCCTGACGGCCCTCGACGTCCCGCGCGAGACGATCGTCGCCGACTACCTGCTCACCAACGAGCGCCAGCGCAGCCTCGCCGACCTCTTCAAGGGCTCCGGCAGCCCGATCGACCCGGCGCTCCTCGCCCCCCTCCTCGACGTCCGCGCCCCCTACCTGGAGGCCGCCTTCGACCAGGCCGAGCAGGAGCACGGCTCCGTCGAGGCCTACCTCACCGACGTCCTCGGCGCCGATCCCGACCGCCTGCGCGCCCGCCTCCTCGACTGACGCCTCAGCGGGCGTCGAACCAGGCGAGGAACTCGGTGTTGCCGAACATCTCGGCCGCCTCCCGCGCAGTGGGCGCGCCCGCGTCCGGCGACGCCCCCGCCTCCAGCAGCGCCCGCACGACCTCCGGCTCCTTCTTGAACACCGCCCCCGCCAGCGGACTCTGCCCCCGGTCGTTCTCCCGCCCCGGATCGGCCCCCCGCGCCACCAGCATCCGCACCGTTCCCGCATGTCCGTGGTAGGCCGCCAGCATCAGCAGCGTGTCCCCGGCCTGGTTCGCCAGATCCACCGGCACCCCGGCCTCCACATAGGCCCTCAGCAGCTCCGTCTCCCCGGCCCGCGCCAGCCCGAACACCTTCGTCGCGAACTCGACGACGTCGTCCTCATCCCCCATGACGGGCTTTTGCCCGCTTTCGGCCCGGGTCATCCGCTCAGTCCGCCGAAGCGTCTTCGCGGAAGGCGGGAACGACCCTGCGCAGGTTGACCAGGACCGTCGGATAGGTCTCCTCGGCGAGCATGCGGGCCAGGACCGGCAGCAGGACCGTCAGGCGGCGGTGCCCGGCGGCCTGGACGGCGGTCCAGCGGACGTCGGGCACCGGGTCGGCGAGGGCGGTGCGCACGAGGGCGGTGGGGTCTCCCGCCGCCTCGCGCAGACCGTACGCGGCGAGTCTGCGCGTCCGCGCGTCGGGGGAGGCCGCGAGCGGCGCCAGGTCGGCGAGCGTGAGCGCGTTCCGGTCCTGGAGGGCGAAGACGGCCCGGGACCGGACCTCGGGCGACGGATCGGCCAGCGCGGCGCGGGCCAGTTCGACCAGGCCGGGCGCCTCCAGCGCCCGCAGGGCGTCGACCGCGTGGAGGCGGACCGTCTTCGCGGGGTCGGCCAGCGCGACCCGCACTGCGTCGGCGGCCTCGGCGATCCGAAGGCGCCCCGCCGTCCACACCGCGGCCGAGCGCACCGGCCACGACGGATCGGCCACGGCCGCGACGACGGCCGTCCGCGCCGCGGCCGAGAGCCCGGGCAGCGCGTTGAACGACCGCACCGCCCGCAGCCGAACGTCCGGGTCGGCGTCCCGCGCGGCCGCGCGGAACTCCGCCTCCCCGCCGAGCAGCCTGTCGTGGAAGAACGTGAGGTCCCGGCCCTCGATCACGTCGTCCAGCCACCGCTCGTACCAGGCGAGGAAGTCCGCGTCCGGCAGCACCACCGGTGCGGGCACCCCGTTGAGATCCACCCTGACCAGCCGCCCCCGCAGCGGCCCCGTCACGACGAGCAGCGTGTAGGTCGTGCATCCGCCGTGCACCACCGCCAGGGCGCCCCGGCAGTGCTCGGCGTCGTGGTCCTCCTCGCTGTCGAAGAAGCCGTCCCACCACTCGGGCCCGTAGACCGCGTCCTCGAACGGGCTGTCCATACTCAGCGCCGCGCCCGGATCGTCCACGATGGCGGCCGCCGCTTCGGCCAGCGGCAGCACCCCGTAGTCCGGCCCGGCGCCGCCGTCGCCGAACCGCGTCACGAACTCCCGGTAAGCCTTGGGCAGCCGCACGTCGTGCGCTCGCTCGAACCCCATGACGTCCGCCTCGGGGAGCGGCGCGTTCATCCGGAACCCGTGCGTGCGCGCCCCGAACAGCTCTCCGCTCCCGGGCTTCGCCCCGGCGGTCCCCATCTTCTCCCGCAACCGCGCGAACACCTCGTCCATGGCCCCATCGTGCAGACCGAGGTCCGCGCGCACCACGGGTTTTCGCGGGTACCGTGCCCGTCGCGGGTCAGAAGAGCAGGTAGGAGTAGAGGGGGACGGCGATGGCCCAGCCGAGGTAGGCCAGGGCCGCGGCGCGGCCGTCGCGGAGGAAGCCGGCCAGGGCGAGGACCGGCACGTTGGTGACGAGGAAGCCCAGCTGGATCACCCAGATGCTCGCCACGGTCCAGTCGAGGAAGCGGGCGAGGACCTCGAAGTCGACCGTCGCCCAGTAGAGGGCGAGTGCGACGCAGCCTGCGGAGACCGTCAGGGCGAGGCGGCCCACGCTGCGGTCGAGGCCGCCGGAGACGGCGATGCCGCCCGCCGTCAGCGCCATGACCAGGGCGCAGAGGAAGGAGAAGAGCAGGCCGAAATCGCTGTCGGGATTGAGCGCGATCCAGATCGGCCAGGCCGGGAGCGTCCCGCCCAGGGCCGCGGCGGCGGGCACGCGGGCCTGGGGCAGGAGCGTCGCCGCGGCGAGGACGGCGAGGAGGAGGAAGCCCAGGTAGACGAACGGCTCGGCCGAACTGCGCGCGCTGAACACGAACGCGAGGCACGCGGTCACCGCGAACGCCGTGAGCGCGCCCGCCGCGATCAGCGCGGGCGTGATGGCGGCAGGCCCGGCGGGGACGGGGGCGGCGAACCCGGCCGGATGCCGCAAGGGCACGCCGAGGCCGAACGTGGGGGCGGTGTACTGCCCGGCCCCGTGCCGCGCAGGGGCGGGATCGAGCGTCGTGGGACCGGACGGCCCGCCGGGCGCAACGGTGCCGGCCCGCGGCGCCGTGGTGCGGGCGTCGGCGAGTTCCTGGACGTCGGCGAGCATGGCCGTGGCCGACGGGTACCGCTCGTCGAGCGGCTTGGCGAGGGCCCGCAGGACGACGTCCGGCGTGCGCTGCAGGTGCCCGACCAGGACGACCGCCGGGGAGTCTCCCGTGAACGGCGGACGTCCGGTGAGCAGCTCGTAAAGGACGCAGCCGAGGGAGTAGAGGTCGGAGGCGGGGGCGGCCTCGCGGCCGTCGGCCTGCTCAGGGGAGAGGTAGGCGAGGGTGCCGATGACGGCTCCGGTGGCGGTGAGCCGCGTGGCGGTGTCCGACATGAGCCGCGCGATGCCGAAGTCCATCACCTTGGCGCGGGTCCGGCTGCCGGACTCGTCGATCATGATGTTCGACGGCTTGATGTCGCGGTGCACGATCCCGAGCGCGTGGCAGTGCTCCAGGGCCTCCAGCACCTGGGCCGCGAGCGCCGCGATCCGGGCCGGGTCGAGCGGCCCCGCGGCGGCGACGTCGGCGAGCGTCGGACCCTGGATGTACTCCATGACGAGGTACGGCGTCTCGCCCTCGGTCCCGATGTCGTGCACCATCGCCACGTGCGGGTGCGACACCCCCGCCGCCACCCGCGCCTCCCGCTGGAACCGCGCGAGGAACCCCGGCTGCCGCGTGAACTGCTCCGGCAGCACCTTCACTGCGACCGCCCGCCCCAACTCCAGATCGACCCCCTTGTGCACCACCCCCATCCCCCCGCGCCCCAGCTCCTCCTCCAGCCCGTACCGCCCCGCCAGCACCCGCACCCCGACCTCCTCATCCGACCGCGCCCATTTGAACACCACTCCCCACCGCCCGTCCGTCCTCCCACCACATTCGTCCGTTTAACGACCGAATACGTCCGAGAGGCCGGCCTTCGGCCGCCTCTCGCGGTGCTGATCAGTCCGGGTGGTTCCGGGTGGGCTTGCCTAGTTCGGTGAGGGCCCAGGTCAGGTTCAGGCGGACGCGCTCGTCGGGTTCGGTGGTTTGCAGGCGGGTGAGGAGGGGGCGCAGGGAGGTGAGGGCGCGGGCTACGGCGGCGTGGAGGGCGGCGGCGCGTACACGGGGGCTGGGGTCGGTGAGGGCCCGGGTGACGATGCCGGTGACGTCGGGGAAGGCGGGGCGTTCCTCGGGGGCGGGCCAGTCGCCGAGCCACCAGAGGGCGAGGTGGCGGAGGCCGGGGTCGGGGGAGGCCGCGAGGTGCTCCAGGTCGGCGAGGCGTAGGGCGCCCGCTCGGTGCAGCACGGCGACGGCCTGGGAGGCGACCTCGGGGGAGGGGTCGCGCAGGGCGGGGCGGGCGAGGTCGACGAGGTCGGGCGGTTCCTGCGCGCGGAGCGCCTGGAAGGCGGCCGAGCGCATGCTCGGATCGAGGTCGGCCATGACCGCGCGGAGCGCGGGTCCAGCGACGCGCAGCTCGCGTGCGGCGGCGATCGCCTCGGCGCGCACCTCGGGCGACGGGTCGGCCACCGCGGCGGAGACGGCTTCGGCCACCGCGCCGGAGCTCCGTGGCAGCGCGTTGAAGGAGCGGACGGCCCGGCGGCGCACCTCCGGGTCGGCGTCGCGCGCTCCGGCGAGGAACTCCGTCTCTCCGCCGATGAGCCTGTCGTGGAAGTAACGCAGGTCGTAGCCGGAGAGCAGCTCGTCCAGCCACCGCTCGTAGTAGGCGAGGAAGTCCGCGTCGGGCGCCACGAAGGGAGGCCGCCGCCCGTCGCGGTCGACGCGGACCAGCCGCCCGCGCGCGGGCCCGGTGACGACCAGCAGGGTGCACACCTCGCCGTAGGAGCGGATCAGCGGGAGCGCGCCTCGGCAGTGCGTCTCGCCCCGCCGCTCCTCGTACGCCTCCCACCATTCGTCGCCGTACCGGTGGCCGGCCTCGAACGGGCTCGGCTCCGCGAGGGCGCACCCGGTTCCCGCCTCCGTCAGCGCGCGCACGCCGTGATCCGGCCCCGCCCCGCCGTCTCCGAACCGCGTCACGAACGCCCGGTACGCCTCCGGCAGCCGCACGCCATGCGCGCGCTCGAAGGCGGCGACCGTCTCTTCGGCGAGCGGCGCGTTCACCTGGAACCCGTGCTCCTCCACCCCGTAGAGCCGTTCGCTCCCAGGCCGCGTCTGCGCCGCCCGCAGCTTCTGCCGGAACCGCTCGGCGAAGTCGTCCACAGCGCATCCCCTCTGTCACCAGCCGCCGGAAGGCGGCACGCCCCGCTGTCTCGGACGCGGTTTCCTGCGCCGGGGTTCTGTCGGTGGCGTCCGGCAGGATGCCGGGCATGGACGCCGATCCCCTCGCCGGACGCGGTTGCTGCGGGACGCCGATCCGGACGTCAGAGACGTCAGAAAGGCCACGGCCAGCCCGTACGCGCTCAGAACGCAGGCTCGACCAGCTCCATGAGAAGGGACGCTGCGGTGCCGAGGTAGAGGAAGGCGGCGAGGGCGCGGCGCGGCGGAGGACGGCGAGGACGCCGCAGCGCACGCGGATAGACCAGCAGGGAGAGGATCACCAGCGGCGGCGTCGTCATGCTCACGGCGCCGACGAAGGAGAAGGCGGAGCGGAGCGACAGGACCGTGCCCGCGGCGATCACGGCGACCGCTACGTGGGGGAGGAGGATCTCCCAGGCGTGGGAGTAGGCGCTCGTGTGGGCGGCGAGGCCCAGGCGGCGGTGCCGGATCGCGACGGCGAGCGCGCGGGCCATGGACGTGAACCCCAGCGCCACCACCGCGACCGAGGTGATCCCGGACAGGATCGGGAGCGGCGTCATGGGCTGCTGGGGGAGTGGCCGGGGATCACCCGCAGAGGGTAGGCGACCGGGAAGGCTGCTCATTCCACGGAAATCAGCGGTCACAGGGGATGATCCGGGAGGGGTCGGGCGGCCGGGCGGGGTCGGGGCGGGAATGTTCGGGCGCGGATCTGGTTCAATCCGTTCATGACGATGCAGCAGGACCCGGCGACGGTGCGGTTTACCCCGGGACAGGAGATCTTGCATCGGCAGTTCACGGGGGACCGGCTCGTCTACCTGCGGTCGGTGCGGGTAGTCGAGCACGACGACTTGGGCCTCAGGCTGTGGATCCCGCGGAACACGCCGATGTCGGCGACGATGACGGCCGATGGGCGCGGTCTGCGGGACATGCCCTTCGCCGAGTGGGTCCACGTGGAGCGCGAGCTGACGCCGATGCGGTGGACCGGACCCGACATCTTCATGTTCACCCCGCCCGACTCCGGCCATTCGGTGATGTTCTTCTGGTACCCGCGCGACCAGTTCTTCGGCTGGTACGTGAACCTGGAGGAACCGGGCGTCCTCTGGCAGGACGAGCACGCCGCCGGCATCGACATCACCGACCAGGACCTGGACATGTGGGTCAACCGGGACCGCTCCTGGTCCTGGAAGGACGAGCACGAACTCGCCGAGCGCCTCGACTTCCCCGACCACTACTGGGTCAAGGACGCCGACGCCGTCCGCGCCGAGGGCCTGCGCGTGGCCGAACTGATCGAGAAGGGCGCCTTCCCCTTCGACGGCACCTGGTGCGACTTCCGCCCGGACCCGTCCTGGACGCTGCCGGGCGGGCTGCCCGAGGGCTGGGACCGCCCGAGGGCCCGCAAGTAGCCAGCGTTACCGGTATGACGGTCATGTCTGTCATGCACTAAGTGACGTGATTGTCACCTTGTGTGGCCACCCCTTCGGGCGGTGTAGTGGGTCTCGCGGGCGTCCCGGCAGCCCGCGGGACCCGCACCCCACCAGGGAGACACCCGTGATAGCGAACAACGACGTGCCGCTGCGGCGGACGGCCCTCGACCGTCGGATCGCCGCCTGCAAGGGCGCACCGCTGCCCGACGACGACCTCCTGGACGAGCACCTCCGCGGCCTCCTCGACGAGGCCGCCACCGTCCTGTCCGGGATCGAGTTCGCCGAGGCGACGAACGGCCAGCCCGCCCAGATCACCGCAGAACGCCCCGGATACAGCTCCACCTACGACCCGGAGTACGCGTCCGCCACCGGGGAGGCAAGGGCCTTCCGCACCTCGGCGCTGCTGCACGAGATCCTGCACGCCTCCTGCGACCGCTCCTACGTCACGCCGGACATCCAGGACCTCGACTTCTGCAACTTCCATGTCGTGCTCGCCGGTCCCGTCACCGACCAGGCGATCATCGACGAGCTCAAGGGCCAGCGGCTGACGGTCAACGCGAACATCGGCAAAGCCGGCAAGGCCCTCGAAGCCGACCGCGGCAGGCTCATCACCGACGCCACCCGCGCCCACCTGAACGCCCGCTTCACCTACGCCCTCGCCCTCCCCAACGTCCACTACGACACCGTCCTGTTCGAGCTCCTGGTCTACCTGGCCCTCCAGAACGCCCAGGCCAGCCCCACCTTCCAGTTCCTCAAGAAGCTGTCCGTGGAGGCGGCGGAGCGCCGCGCGAGCAGCTCCGGCCGCATCCAGGCGTTCTGACCCCCGGACCACGGGGGCGGGGAAACGGCGAAGGCCCGCCGCGACGGAGGCGGCGGGCCTGGGACGTGGATTCCCGGGCCGTGCGGTGGCCCGGGAGGCCGGGGTCAGGGCGTGAAGACGAGGGAGACGTTGTGGCCGCCGAAGCCGAAGCTGTTGGCGACGGCCGCGCGGACCGCCATCTCGCGGGGCGCGCCGACGGCGATCTCGACCTTGATCTCCGGGTCGATGTCGGTGAGGTTGGCGACGGCCGGGATGATGCCGTCGCGGACCGACAGCATGGCGCTCATCGCGCCGAGCGCGCCGGACGCGCCGATGAGGTGGCCCGTCATCGACTTGGTGGCGGTGACGACCGGGTGGGTGCCGAGCGCCGTGGCGATCGCGTCGGCCTCGGCGACGTCGCCCTGCGGGGTGGACGTGGCGTGCGCGTGGACGTGGTCGACGTCCAGCGGGGTGAGGCCGGCGTCGGCGAGGGCGATGCCGATCGCGCGGGTCTGGCCCTCGGGGTCGGACGCGGTGATGTGCGCCGCGCTGGAGGTGATGCCCGATCCGGCGACCCGGCCGTGGATGCGGGCGCCGCGCGCCTTGGCGAACTCCTCGCTCTCCAGCACCATGATCGCCGCGCCCTCGCCCATGACGAACCCGTCGCGGGTCACGTCGAAGGGGCGGGAGGCCGTCGCGGGGGAGTCGTTGCGGGTCGACAGGGCGCGCATCTGGGCGAACGCCGTCATCGTCAGGTGGTGGACGCACGCCTCGGCACCGCCGGCGACGACGACGTCGGCCTTGTTCAGCCGGATGAGGTCGGTGGCGAACGCGATCGCCTCGGCCCCCGCCGCGCAGGCGCTGACCGGGGTGCGGGCGCCGCCCTTGGCGCCGAGCTCCATGCTGACGTAGGCGGAGGGCCCGTTCGGCATGAGCATCGGGATCGTGTTGGGCGAGACGCGGCGGGCGTTGCCGTCGAGGATCATCTCGTACTGCTGCAGCATGGTGATCGCGCCGCCGATGCCGGTGCCGATCACGACGGCGAGGCGCACGGGGTCGACCTCGGGCTCGCCCGCGTCCTTCCAGGCCTCGCGGGAGGCGACCAGGGCCATCTGCTCGACCCGGTCGAGGCGGCGGGCCTCGTGCCGGGGGATCGACTCGGTGGGCTCGACGAGGAGCCGCCCGGCGATCTTGGAGGGCAGCTCGGCGGCCCACTCGTCCTCGATGAGGGTCACGCCCGACTTGCCCGCGAGCAGGCCGGCCCACGTCGAGGGCAGGTCACCGCCCAAGGGGGTGGTCGCGCCCAGGCCGGTGACGACCGCTTCACGCATGCTGGCTCCCGTATAGATCGCACAAACACCGGCCACTCGCTGGCGAACGGTGTTCCATCCTGGGAACCGAGTCTGCCAGGGAAGAGGCCGGGTGGCCTTACAGATCATCGACGAAGCTGACCCATGGGCGTTTGTAGGGTCGCCACAACGCTGGGTCAGGATCGATTGGTTTTAGAATTCCCTCCGTGGACATCGAAGCGATCGCCCTTCTCCAGGACCCCGTGCGCCGCCGTCTCTACGAACTCGTCGCCGGCGCGGGGGCCGACGTGGGCCGGAACGAGGCCTCGACGACGGCGGGGATCTCCCGCACCCTCGCCGCCTTCCATCTCGACAAACTGGTCGAGGGCGGGCTCCTCGACGCCGTCTTCCGCAGGCCGGAGGGCAGGACGGGCCCCGGGGCGGGCCGCCCGGCGAAGTACTACCGGCGGGCCGAAGGCGAGTTCGCCGCCAGCGTGCCGCCCCGGGACTACCGGGGCGTGGCGTCCCTGCTCGCCGAGACGGTCGCCGAGGCGGGGCTGGACGAGCAGGCCGTCGAGGCGGCGCGGGAGGCGGGCCGGGCGGGGGAGCGGGAGCCTTTGCCGGAGGCGCTGCGGGCCCGCGGCTATGTCCCGCTGGAGAAGGACGGCGAGCTCAAGCTCCTGAACTGCCCCTTCCACGCCCTCGCCGAGGAGTTCCCGCCCCTGGTCTGCGCGATGAACCTCGCCCTGCTCGAAGGCCTCGCCGATGGGGCCCCCTGGACGCCCCGGATGGCCCCGGGAGCGGGCCGCTGCTGCGTCACGTTTTCTAAAAACAACGAACTTTGACATACTGGGGCGCATGCAGATCGCCGTCGTCAACGTCGCCCGTGCCCTCGCCCCGACCGATTCCCCCGTCCTCGCCGCCTTCATGGCGGGCCTGGAACCGATCAACGCACTCGCCGACGCGGCCCCCGGCTTCGTCTGGCGCCTCGTCGACGAGAGCGGCTCCGACGCGACCGCCATCCGCCCCTACGACGACGACCGCCTGATGATCAACCTCGCCACGTGGGAGTCCGTGGAGTCCCTTTTCGACTTCACCTACCGGACCGTCCACCTGGAGTACCTCCGCCGCCGCAGGGAGTGGTTCGAGCACCTAGGCGCCCCCGCCGTGGTCCTGTGGTGGGTCCCCGACGGGCACCGCCCCACCCCCGAGGAGGCCGTCTCCCGCCTTGAGGTCCTGCGCGCGCAAGGCCCTTCCCCCGAGGCCTTCACCTTCCGCGACCGCTTCCCCGACCCGTCGACCCCCGCGAAAGAGCCCGCCTGACCCCCGCCGATCTTCTCGTGCCCTGCCGAGGCGAGAATTCGCCGATCCCTGCCCGATTTCGGGCAGGGATTTCGATTTTTGTGGATCGTCGGGCAGTATTGCGGGTGTGGCGCATGAGGAACTGATCGCGCATCTGTGCCGGACGGGCGGGCTGGAGCCGGGGGAGGCGGCCCGGATCGTCGGCGAGGTGCTGTTCCACTTCGGCGAGCCGGTGGAGGAGTACGTCCGCAGACGGCACGCGGAGCTGCGCGATCAGGGGGTGCGCAACGAGCAGATCTTCGAGCGGATCGCACGGGAGCTTCCCGAGCGGCGCGTGCTGCCGCCGGAGCTGTCGGTGCGGCAGCTCCGGCGGATCGTCTACGGGTGAAGAGAGAGGCGGGGACATGTGCGGGATCGTCGCGTACATCGGGCGCAGGGACGCGGTGCCGGTGCTGGTCGAAGGGCTCCAGCGGCTGGAGTACCGGGGCTACGACTCGGCGGGCGTCGCCGTGGCGGGCAAGGGCGGTGAGCTGAAGGTCCGCAAGGCCAAGGGCAGGGTCGGCGAGGTCTTCGCGGGCCTGCCCGCCCGGTTCAAGGGCGCGCCCGGCATCGGGCACACCCGCTGGGCCACCCACGGCGAGCCGAGCGACGCCAACGCCCACCCGCACGTGGCGGGCACCGTCGCGGTCGTGCACAACGGGATCATCGAGAACGCCGACGAGCTGCGCGCCAAGCTGGAGGCCGACGGCGCGGTGTTCGCCTCGGAGACCGACAGCGAGGTCCTGGCGCACCTCATCGCCCGCTCCCAGGCGCCCGAGCTGGAGGAGGCGGTCCGCCAGGCGCTGCACGAGGTCGTCGGCACCTACGGGATCGCGGTGATCGACGCGGCCAGGCCCGACCGGATCGTGCTCGCCCGCAACGGCAGCCCCGTGGTGCTGGGGATCGGCGAGAAGGAGATGTTCGCCGCCTCCGACGTGGCCGCGCTCGTCGGCCACGCCCGTCAGGTCGTCCACCTCGACGACGGGGAGCTCGCCGTCCTGGAGGCCGGGGGGTTCCGCACGTTCACGCTGGAGAAGCTGGCGACGGCCAAGCTGCCCAGCGACGTCGAACTCGACGAGGTGTCCTACGACCGCGGCGACCACCGGCACTTCATGATCAAGGAGATCCGGGAGCAGCCCGCGGCGGTCGCCCGCGCGCTCAGCGGCAGGCTCGACCCGCGCTTCCACACCGCGCACCTGGGCGGGCTGAACCTCGACCCGCGCGAGGCCCGCGCCTTCAGCCGGGTGAAGATCATCGGCTGCGGTTCCGCCTACTACGCCGGGCAGATCGGCGCGCAGCTCATCGAGGAGCTGGCCCGGATCCCGGCCGACGCCGAGCCCGCCTCGGAGTTCCGCTACCGCAACGCGGTCGTCTCCGCCGACACCCTGTACGTCGCGGTCAGCCAGTCGGGCGAGACCTACGACACGCTCGCCGCGGTCCAGGAGCTCCAGCGCAAGGGCGGCCGGGTGCTCGGCCTGGTCAACGTGGTCGGCAGCGCCATCGCCCGCCAGTGCGACGGCGGCATCTACCTGCACGCGGGCCCCGAGCAGTCGGTCGCCTCCACCAAGGCCTACACCTCGATGACCGTGGCGTTCGCGCTGCTCGCCCTTTACCTCGGCCGCATCCGCGACCTCTCGCCCGACGCAGGCCGCCGCATCGCCGCCGGACTGAAGGCCCTGCCCGAGCAGATCGAGCAGATCCTCGCGCAGGAGGAGGAGATCAAGCGGGTCGCCGAGGCGCTCGCCGAGTACCCGAGCGCCTTCTTCGTCGGCCGTGTGCGCGGCTACCCGGCCGCCCGCGAAGGCGCCCAGAAGCTCAAGGAGATCTCCTACATCCACGCCGAGGCCTACCCGGGCAGCGAGCTCAAGCACGGCCCGCTCGCCCTGATCTGCCCCGAGCGCCCGACCGTCGCGATCGTCCCCGACGACGAGCTGCTGGCCAAAAACCTCACGACCCTGGGCGAGATCCGCGCCCGCCACGGCCGCATCTTCGCCGTCGCCCACACGCCGCCTGGCGCGGGGCTCACCGAGGACGTCGTGCTCGTGCCCAAGAACGAGCCGGAACTCGACCCGATCCTGCTCACCATCCCGCTCCAGCTCCTCGCCTACCACGCGGCTCTGGCCCTCGGCCACGACATCGACAAGCCGCGCAACCTGGCCAAGAGCGTCACCGTCGAGTAGGCCGAGCCGTGGGGGCGGCTCGGCCCGAGGCGGTCAGGCGAGGGTCTGGGCGCCGTCGACGGTGAGGACCTGGCCGGTGATGTAGGTGTTGGCCATCAGGAAGACCGCCGCCGCCCCGGCCTCCTCGGCGGTGCCGAAGCGGCCGAGCGGCATCCCGGATCCGGCGGCGGCGATCGCGTCGTCGTCCGGCAGGCCGCCCAGGGTCCGCATCAGCGGGGTGTCGATCGCGCCGTAGCGGACGGCGTTGACGCGCAGGCGGCGCGGCGCCAGCTCCACCGCGAGCGCCGGCGTCATCGACTCCACGCCGCCGATCACGGCGACGGCGCCGCTGACGCCGGGGATCGGCCGGACGGTGAAGCTGCCCGAGGTCAGCGTGAGCGAGCCGCCCGCGGGCAGCCGCTCGGCCGCGATCCGGGCGATGGCCAGCGCCGCCCAGACCCGGCCGTCGAACGCGGCGCGGACGTCCTCGGCCGTGAGCGCTTCGAGCGGGCCGCCTCCGGCGAGGCCGCCCGCGGTGACCAGGACGTGGTCGACGTCTCCGGCGAGGTCGAAGACGGCGCGGACGGCGTCCTCGTCCGCGGCGTCGGCGGTCGCGCCGAGCACTTCCGCTCCGCCGTCGGCGAGCGTGGCGACCGCGGTGTTCACCCGGTCCTTGTCGCGGCCGACGAGGACGACGCGGGCGCCGACCCCGTGCAGGAGGCGTCCGGCGGCGAGGCCGATGCCGGAGGAGCCGCCGAGGACGACGACGGTCGAGCCGGCCAGCCCCTCGGGTAGGGGAAGACGAACGGGGGCGGGGGCGGTGGTGATCGTCATGGCGGGTCTCTCCTCAAATAAACCATCTGGTTGGTTTAACCCTGGACCCGGAAGGCCCAAAAGTCAACCGTCTGGTTTATTCTTGGCGCATGAGCTACGACGCCGAGGAGACCCGCCGCCGCATCTTCGAGGCCGCCTCGGCGGAGTTCGCGGAGTTCGGCCTCGCCGGCGCGCGCGTCGAACGCATCGCGAAGACCGCGAAGGCCAACAAGCAGGCGATCTACCTGTACTTCGGCAACAAGGAGGCGCTGTTCGGCAGCGTCGTCCGCGCCAAGGTCGACGAGGTCTGCCACGCCGGGCTGCCCGATCCCGCGGACGCCGAGGAGAGCGTCGGCGCCCTGTTCGACTGGTACCGCGAGCACCCCGAACTCGTCCGCCTCGTGCTCTGGGAGGCGCTGGAGAACGGTCCCGGACCCGTCGCGGGCGAGGCCGAGCGACGCGAGGGCTACCGCGACATCGTCTGCGGCCTCGTCGAAGGCGGCGTCGCCGCGTCAGTCCCGGAAGGCGAGGCCCGCACCCGCGCCGCCCAGGACTGGATGTTCACCTTCCTCGGCCTCATCGCCTGGAGTTTCGCCGCGCCCCAGCTCTGCCGGCTCATCCTCGACGAGGACGACGAGGCCGCCGCCCTCGCGCGCCGCCGCGCCGCCGTCGTCGAGGCGGTCCGGGCCCTCGCCGCGGCCCAGGCAGGCTAGCCCGGCGGGTACGTCAGGCGGCCGTCCACGACGGTGAACTCGCGCGGGTCGAGGCGTTCGATCCCTCCGGAGCCCCCGTCCCAGGTCGCCGCGTAGGCCTGGGCGTAGCGCGCCGCGGGCCCGGTGACCTCGAAGCCGATCGGGCCCGCCGCCTCGGGGTGCGTCGCGCTCGACAGCTCGAACGACGACCGGACGGCCCCGGCGGACACGACGAGCCGGGCGGTGAACGTGCAGTGCCGGGCCGAGGTGAACACGACCTCGAAGCGCTGCAGATCGCGGGGCTTCATGGCGAAACCGGGAAACGGGCCGCCCGCGCCGCCCAGCACGGTCGCCGCGGGCTCGGGCGCGTCCACGTCGACGGCGAGGCTGACGACGGACTCGCCGGTCCCCGCGGAGCCGCCCCAGGCGCCCGCGGAGACGAACGTCCCTGCGGAGGGCGCCCGGCACTCCAGGCGGTCGACGGCGACGCCCTCCACCCGGATGGGCACCTCCAGCGAGTGCACCGAGAACACGCTCGCCGTCCGCGGGCCCACGGCGGCGTCGCTCAGGACCAGCAGGGCGTCCGACAGGGGATTGGACCGCATCGGGATCGCGTCGAGATCGGGGACGACGAGATCGGACGCGAACCACTCGTCGCCGAGCCACAGCTTCCCGACACCGACGCCGAGCCGCGCGATCGGCTCCGCACGCTCGCCGTCCGCGGTCTTCGGGGCGTCGAACGCCTTGAAGGCCAGCCCGGCGACGACCGCGAGCGCCATCGCCGCACCGGCCGCCCGAAGGCCGCGCGACCCGGCGAGCGCCCTCGCGCGGCGCAGCCACGGGGGCGGCTCGCGGTCCTCGCCCCCGGCCGCCATCCGCTCGGCCCGCCAACCCTCGGGGTCGTCCACCACCACCTCCGGCCTCGTCGCCGGGAAGTGTAAGGCGGCACCCGAAGCGAGGTCCACAAGGAGAGTTGCCCGGAATTTGACCCGTCGTGGTCTTCGTGTGGAGCCATCTGTGGCAATACCCCCTCAGCAGGGCAGATGCCGCGACGGGGAGCGCATCGCTCACGTCGTGGAGGGGGAAGGTGCCGGATACCGCGGTCCGCCGACGGCTCCGCCAGCGCGGGCGGCGGCACGCGCCCGGCCGGAGGACGCCGTGAACACGTGGTCGATCCGGATGCGGCTCACCGTCATCGCCACCGCCGTCATGGCGCTCCTCTGCGTCGTCGCGTCGGTGCTGCTCATGCTGGCCAACCACGGCCAGGCCGTCACCCATCGCATTGAGCGGGCGCAGGGCGTCGCGCTCAAGGCGGTCCACCTGATCAAACGGGCCGAACTGCCGAGGGTGATCCCGCCGGGCGCCTCCGAGGGCGGCACCCTCCAGGTCATCGACGCCAACGGAAAGGTCGCCGCGGGCACCGGCACCCTTACCGCGCGCGAGCGCCTCTCCGACCTCGTCCCCCCGGCCGACGACACCACCGGCACCGGCGTCGACTGCCAGATGCCCGGCATACCCGGCTGCAAGATCGTCGTGGTGTTCCGGGTGTACGAGCCCGACGGTGACTGGTACGTCTACTCGTTCGACGAGCCCGTCCCCTGGTACATCAGCGAGGGGTTCCTCGGCCAGCTCGCCATCGGGAGCCTGCTCCTGCTCTGTCTCACCGCGCTCGGCACGGCCCTCGTCGTCGGGCGGGCGCTGCGGCCCGTCGAGCACATCCGCCGGGCCGCGCGGGACATCGGCGCGTCCGTCGCGGGCGGCCGCGCGCTAGGCAGCCGGATAGCCCTGCCCGCCCACCACGACGAGCTGCGCGCGCTGGCGGTCACCGCGAACGAGATGCTCGACCGGCTGGAGTCCTCGTTCCGCCGGGAGCGCGAGTTCACCTCCAACACCTCCCACGACCTGCGGACCCCCGTCACGGCCATGCGCGCCGAACTCGACGGCGCCCTCCTGGACCCCGACGACACCGACTGGCCCGCCACCGCCGAGCGCCTGACGGCGAGCGTCGACCGCCTCCAGGAGATCATCGAGGACCTCCTGGTCCTCAGCCGCCTCGACTCCGGCGCCTCCGGCGAAAGGGAACGCCTGGACCTCGCCCTCCTCGTCCGCGACGAACTGGACCGCCGCCGGCTCGACGGCCGCGTCCTCCTCGACACCCGCCCCACCTTCGTCCAGGGCAACCGCCTCAACCTGGCCCGCCTGTTCACCAACCTCCTCGACAACGCCCTTCGCCATGCCGTCGAACGCGTCACCGTCCGCGTCTACCCTTCGACCTCCGGGGCGGTCCTCGAGGTCGAGAACGACGGCGACGCCATCCCCCCCGAGATGCGCGAAGCCGTCTTCGAACGCTTCACCCGCCTGGACGCCTCCCGCACCAAGGACACCGGCGGCAGCGGCCTGGGCCTCGCCATCGTCCGCGAGATAGCCCACGCCCACGCCGGCACCGCCTCCGTAGCCGACACCCCCACCGGCACCCGAATCGACATCCACCTCCCCCTCGCCTGACCCAGAACCGGATTGCGGCGATCCGAGAAGAACGTCTTTCCTACGCTCCCGCCATGAACCACCGGAGAAGTCTCTAGCACAGGTACCCCCCGCGTCTGCCCTTGACGGGGTGGGGGCCGGGGGTCAGTCGGGGGTGCGGGCGAAGGTTTGGAGGCGGAGGTCTCGGGAGCGGGTGAGGTGGTGGGTGGCGGCGGTGCGGGCGGCGGAGGGGTCGCGGGCGGCGATGGCGTCCAGGAGGGCTGTGTGTTCTTCGCGGGTGAGGGTGAGGTCTTCGGGGGTTTCGTGGGGGGTGCGGTCGTAGATGCGGAGCTGGGCGGTGAGGCGCGTGAGGAGGGCCTCGATGGTGGTGTTGTGGGCGGCCTGCCAGAGGGCGCGGTGCCAGCGGGAGTTGGCTTCGCGGGCAGTGGCGGGGTCGGAGGCCTCCTCGTGGAGGTGGCGCAGCCGGACGAGGTCGAGGTCGGTGCGGCGTTCGGCGGCCGAAGCCGCGGCCTGGCCTTCGAGGGCGATGCGGGCCTCGTAGATCTCCAGGACGTCTTCCGGGGTGCCCGCGCGGACTTCGTAGCCGCGTGACGCGCGCCTGAGGAGGCCGTCTTGGGCGAGGCGCGTCAGGGCTTCGCGCACGGGGGTCCTGGAGACGCCGTACTGCGCGGCCAGGACGGTCTCCAGAAGGGGTGCGCCCGAAGGGAAGCGTCCGGCCAGGACGTCCTCCCGCAACCGTTCGTAGATCACCCGTGAACACTAGCGTATACACGCGGATACCGATGAATTCGACTTTTCCTACTAAGTCTGCATAGTATTCCGCCCCATCCGGCCTACGAAGTCACGTATGCCCTGGTGGAAGGATGTTCGAGATGAGACGAACCGCGCGAGCGGCCGCGCTGGCGGCGACGGTCCTGCTGGCGGTGTCCGCCTGCGGCGGCTCGGACGGCGAGGCCGAAGGCGGCGCCGAGGCCAAGGGCACGAGCGAGGTGACCGTCGCGCTCAGCTGGTCGCCCAACACCGACTACACCGGCCTCTACGTCGCCGACAAGCTCGGCTACCTCGCCGATGAGGGCGTCAGCCTCAAGATCATCCCCTATGCCTCGACGGCCCCCGAGACCCTCGTCGAGCAGGGCACCGCCGACTTCGGCTACTCCTACCAGGCCGGCGTCGCCTACGCGCGGGCCGCGGGCCACGACGTCGTCGCCACCTTCGCGCCCAACCAGAAGGGCACCTACGCGATCGCCGTCCGCGCCGACCGCGCCGACATCGCTTCGCCCAAGGACCTCGACGGCAAGACCTACGCGGGCTTCGGCACCCCCGACGAGGGCCCCGAGCTCAAGCACATCATCAAGAACGACGGCGGCAAGGGCGAGTTCAAGAACGTCAGCCTCAGCACCTCCGCCTACGAGGCCGTCTACAACGGCCGCGCAGACTTCACCATCTCGGTGAAGACCTGGGAGGTCGTCCAGGCCGAGCTCGCCGGCAAGCCCGTCAAGACCTTCGAGCTGACCGACTACGGCTTCCCCGACCAGTACTCCAACCTGCTGGCCAGCAGCCGCAAGTATCTGGAGGCCAACGGCGACGAGGCGCGCGGGTTCCTCGCCGCGGTCCAGAAGGGCTACGCCTACGCGGCCGACCACCCGAAGGAGGCCGCGGACATCCTCGTCGAGGCCGAGAAGTCGGCCTTCCCCGACCCGTCGCTCGTCGAGAAGAGCCAGCAGGCCCTCGCCGACGGGAACTACCTGCGCGACGCCGAAGGCAACGTCGGTTACCAGAGCGCCGACTTCTGGGAGGCGTACGGCGACTTCCTCTACGAGAACGGCCTTCTGAGCGACGCCGACGGCAAGCCCCTCAGCGCCAAGCCCGACTGGTCCACCTACTACACCAACGACTACCTCCCGAAGGCCGCCCAGTGAGCACGCACGTCAGAGTGGCCCTCGAATACCTGCACCCTTGGACGAACTCGGGAGGGCTGTTCGTGGCGGCCGCCCAAGGCTGGTTCGCCGACGCGGGCCTGGACGTCGAGCTCACCTCGGCGGACGCGTCACGCGGCGACTCCCTGGCCTACCTCTCCCGGGGAGAGGCGACCTTCGCGGTGTTCCCCGTGAACCGCCTGTTCGTCCGGCGTTCCCAGGGCGAGCGCCTCACGGGCCTCGCCGCGATCAACCACCGGGCGATGGAGACGATCCGCACGTACACGGGCTCGGGGATCGAGCGCCCCCGCGACCTCGAAGGCCGCAGCATCGCCTACAACCCGACGCCGCGCGGCACCGCCATGGTCCGGCACCTCGTGGCCGCCGACGGGGGAGACCCCGACGCCGTCCGCGTCGTGGACAGCGGCCTGCGCGAGCTGAGCGTCGCGGACCTCGCGGCAGGGGTGGCCGACGCGAGCTTCGGCAACTACTGGGCGTGGGACGTGCTGTTCGGCGAGCCCGGCGTCTACTGGCCGGTCGACACGATCGGCGCGCCGAGCTTCCACAGCTACGTGCTGGGCGCGGCGGACGCGACCCTGGAGCGCGACCCGGCCCTGGTCCGGGCGTTCCTCGCCGCGGCCCGGCGCGGCTACCTCGCTGCCGTGGACAAGCCCGAGCTGGCCCTGGCGGCCTTCGAGCGGTACATCCCGTACTTCCCGAAGGAGCTGCTGGAACGGTCCCTCACGCTGATCTCAGGCACGTGGACCCACGACGGGGTCTGGGGCGTCCAGCGCGAGGAGCTGCACGCGCCCTACGCCGCCTGGCTCGCCGCCAACGGCGTCCTGCCCGACGGTGAGGTCTGGCGCGAGGCCACCACGAACGCCTTCCTGGAGCCGGCGTGACCGCGCTCCCCGAGGCGGCGCTCCCCGCCGCCGTGCGGGCCCTGGTCGACGCCCCCGAGTTCGCCGTCCTCGCGACGGGGGAGCGGCACCAGTGCGTCATGTGGGTGGGCCGCGACGGCGACGAGCTGTTCATGGTCACCAAGGACTTCCGCCGCCAGGCCCGCGACGTCGCGGCCGACCCGCGCGTCAGCGTCGTGCTGTACGCGCGGGCCAGGCCGCAGCACTACGCACGGATCGAGGGCCTCGCAAGGGTGGAGACCGAGGGCGCGGCCGCCCTTATGGACCGGCTGGCGCTCGCGTACACGGGCGCCCCGCACGTCGTCGCCGATCCGGCGCAGGAGGCGTCCCGGGTCGTCCTGCGCATCACCCCCGAGAAGGTCTCCGTCTACGGAGGTGCCCGATGAGCGATCTCGCGGTCCTGCTGCGTGCCGCCCCTCCGACCGCAGGACGCACCCGCGTCCTGGCCGTCGACGGGCGGTCCGGCTCGGGCAAGTCCACGCTCGCGGCGCGGGTCGCCGCCGAACTCGGCGCTCCCGTGGTGAGCCTTGAGGACCTGTACGGCGGCTGGGACGGGCTGGAAGCCGGCGTGGACAGGCTCGTCGCCCACGTGCTCGCCCCGCTCGCCGCCGGGCGCCGCGCCCTCGTCCCGCAGTACGACTGGTACGAGGACGCCTGGAAGGCGCCGGTCGTCCTCGATCCGCCCGAGCACCTCATCGTCGAAGGCGTCGGGGCGGGCGCGGAACGGGCCGCCCGGTACGTCGGCGTGCTCGTCTGGATAGAGGTCCCCGACGAAGTCCGCAAGGCGCGGGCCCTGGAGCGTGACGGAGAGACCTACGCGCCCTACTGGGATGTGTGGGCCGCCCAGGAGGACGCCATGCTCGCCCGCGAGCACACTCCCGAACGCGCCGACGTGGTGGTGCGGCCATGAGCGACGTCAAGAAGCCCGGCTCCAGGCTGTCCCCAGGCAAGTGGCTGCCTTCCCTCGCGCTGGTGGCGCTGCTCGTGGCCGCCTGGCAGCTCTACTCGACCTCCGGCGGGCTCGGCTCCGACGTGCTGCCCAGCCCGACGCGCGTGCTCGACCAGGGCTGGGAGCACCGCCAGGACCTCCTGGACAACGCGCTGCCGACGCTGCGCGCCACGCTCGCGGGCTTCGCGCTGTCGCTCACGGTCGGGTTCGCCCTCTCGGTCCTCATCGACCTCTCGGGCGTGCTGAGGCGCGCGCTGATGCCGCTGCTCGTCGTCAGCCAGACGCTGCCGCTCATCGCGATCGCGCCGCTGGTCGTGCTGTGGTTCGGCTTCGACCTGCTGCCGAAGGTCCTGCTCGTGGCGTTCGTGACGTTCTTCCCGATCACCGTCGGGCTCGTCGAGGGCTACGGCGCGACCGACAAGGACGCCACCGCGCTCCTGCGCAGCATGGGCGCGGGCCGGTGGCGGATCTTCCGGACACTGCGCGTGCCGACCGCCCTGCCGTTCTTCTTCGCGGGCCTGCGCATCGCCATCACCTATGCCGTCGTCGGCGCGATCTTCGCCGAGTACGCGGGCGCGACCGAAGGGCTCGGCATCTACATGCAGACCGCGAAGAACTCCTTCCGCACCGATCTCGTGCTCGCCGCGGTAGGGGTGAGCGCCGTACTGACGCTCGCGCTCTTCGCCCTGACCTTCGCGGTCGAGAGGGCGGTCACGCCGTGGGCCCGCAAGGGGGACAGGACATGACGAGCAAACTGGAGATCCGCGGGCTGAACCGCTCCTTCGACGGCGTGCCCGTGCTGAAGGACCTCTCCCTGGACGTGGCCGAAGGCGAGTTCGTCTCCATCCTCGGCCCCAGCGGCAGCGGCAAGTCCACCACCTTCTTCGTCCTGACGGGCGCGCTGGCCCCGACGTCAGGGGAGGTGCGCGTGGACGGGGCTCAGCTCTCCGAGCGCCCCGGGCGGTTCGCCTACATGCCGCAGAAGGACGCCCTCCTGCCGTGGCGCAAGGTGCTCGACAACCTCACCCTCGGCCTTGAAGTCGCCGGTATGCGCCGCAAGGAGGCCCGCCGCAAGGTGGAGCCGCTGCTGGAGACGTTCGGGCTCGCCGGATACGAGCATTCGCATCCGGCGCAGCTGTCCGGCGGCATGAGGCAGCGCGCGGCCCTGCTGCGCACGGTCGTCCAGGACAGGGAAGTACTTCTCTTGGACGAGCCCTTCGGCGCCCTCGACGCGCTCACCAGGGCCCGCATGCAGCAGTGGCTGGAGAAGGTGCGCCAGGAGTACGGCTGGACGGTCCTCCTCATCACCCACGACGTCCGGGAGGCGGTCTTCCTGTCCGACCGCGTGTACGTGTTCTCGCCGCGGCCCGCGACCGTCGTCTCCTGCGTCGAGGTAGACCTGCCGCGGCCCCGCACCGCCCTGGCCTACGCCGATCCGGCCTTCAGCCGGATCGAGGGCGACCTGTTGAAGACCCTGCTGGAAGAGGAGAAATGAGCAAGCGCATCCGCCTGAACGGGCTCCGCCAGTCGACCGTCGGGCACACCGCGATCGGCCTGTGGCGGCACCCGGACAGCCGGGCCCACGAATACCGCGAGCTGTCCCACTGGACCGAGGTCGCCCGGATCCTGGAGCGCGGCACGTTCGACACGCTCTTCGTCGCCGACGCGCTCGGCCCGCTCGACACCTACCAGGGCAAGGTGGACGTCGCGCTGCGCGACGGAGTCCAGACCCCGACCGACGACCCGCTGCTGCCGATCAGCGCGATGGCCGCCGTCACCGAGCACCTGGGCTTCGCCGTCACCGTCTCCACGACCTACGAGCAGCCCTACAGCTTCGCGCGCAAGATGACGACCCTCGACCACCTCACCAAGGGCCGGATCGGCTGGAACATCGTGACGTCGGCGCTGGAGAGCGCCGCGCGCAACCTCGGCCTCGACCGGCAGATCCCGCACGACCAGCGGTACGCGCAGGCCGAGGAGTTCATGGAGGTCGTCTACAAGCTCTGGGAGGGGAGCTGGCGGGACGACGCCGTCGTGCGGTCCGTTGAGGACGGGGTGTTCGTGGACCCGTCAAGGGTGCGTCCCGTACGGCACGAGGGCGAGTACTACAAGGTGCGCGACATAGCGCTCTCGGAGCCTTCGGCGCAGCGCACGCCGGTCCTCTTCCAGGCCGGTACGTCGCGCGCAGGCAGCGCGTTCGCCGGACGCCACGCGGAGGGCGTCTTCCTGTCCACGTATGAGACGGCCGGGGCACGCCGCCTCGTCACGCAGGTGAAGGACGCGGCCCGAGCGGCGGGGCGTGACCCCGAGTCGCTGAAGTTCTTCCCCATCGCCACCGTGGTCGTCGCCGACACCGACGCGGAGGCGCGCGCCAAGTACGCCGACTACGCCTCCTACGCGAGCTGGGAGGGCAGCCTCGCCCGCTGGAGCGCCCTCATGCAGATCGACCTGTCGGCCCTCGACCCCGACAAGCCCCTGGAGTACGTCGAGACCGACGGCATCCGCGGCATGGTCGAGCTGTTCACCACCTTGGACCCCACCCGGACGTGGACCCCGCGGGCCATCGGGGAGTTCGTCGGCGTCGGCGGGGGAGGCCCCGTCCTCGTGGGCTCGCCCGCGACCGTCGCCGACGAGCTGGAGCGCTGGATGGACGACGCCGACGTGGACGGCTTCAACATCGCCGACCCCGTCGCGCCCGCCGGCCACCGGGACTTCGTCGACCTCGTGGTGCCCGAGCTGCGCCGCCGCGGCCGCGTCTGGGAGCGGTACGAGGGCGAGACGCTGCGCGAGCGCTTCACCGGCTCCGCCCGCGTCCGCGAAGACCACCCGGCCCACGCCCACAGGTGGACGGTGTGAGCGCGCTGATCACCCCCGCCGAGCTGGCCGCCCGGCTCGGCGACCCCGGCCTGCGCGTCTTCGACACCACGGTGCGTCTGCCGCGCCCGCCCGGCGGCGGCCCGTACACGCCCGAGTCCGGGCACGACGTCTACCGGCGGGGGCACGTGCCCGGCGCGGGCTTCGCCGACCTCGTCGGCGCCCTCGCCGAGCCCGGCCCGCTCCCGTTCGCCCTCCCGACTCCCGAGCGCTTCGCCGAGGCCGCGGGACGCCTCGGTATAGGCCCGGACACCCACGTGGTCGTCTACGCCCAGGAGACGCCCATGTGGGCCACCCGGATGTGGTGGCTGCTGCGCCACTTCGGATTCGACTCCGTCAGCGTCCTGGACGGCGGGCTGCCCGCGTGGCGCGCGGCGGGCCTCCCCCTGGAGACGGGCGAGTCCGCCTACCCGGAGGCTTCTTTCACGGCCCGCCCCCGGCCGGAGCTCCTCGCCTGCCGAGCCGACGTGGAGAGGATCGTCGCCGAGGGAACGACGTGCCTCGCCAACGCGCTGGCGCCGGAGGTCTTCCGCGGTGAAGGCACCACCTCCTACAGCAGGCCCGGCCGCATCCCCGGAAGCGTCAGCACTCCGGCGAAGAGCCTTCTCGACGCCGACGGCGCCTTCCTCCCGGCTCCGGAACTGACCGACCGCCTTGCTGGCCTTCTCACGGAGCCTTCCGTCGTCGTCTACTGCGGCGGCGGCATCTCCGCCACCGTCCCGGTCTTCGCCCTCGCCCTCCTGGGCCGCACCGACGTCCGCCTCTACGACGGCTCCCTCGCCGAGTGGTCCGCCGACCCGTCGCTGCCGCTGGAACTCGGCTGATCCCTGCGCGGCACCGCGGTGAGCGCCGCCGTCATGCGGGCCACGTGCGGGCGCACCTGCTCGTGGGCGGCGGTGCCGAGCGCGGGGGAGCCGATCACCGAGCGCATGACGCCCATGCCCACGAGCAGCGCGCCGACGAGCTCGGCGCGCAGGGCGGCGTCGGGCCCTTCCAACCGGTCGGAGAGCGCCGCCAGATAGCCGTCGCACAGGCGCTCGCGCAGCAGGTCGCGGACTCCGGCGTGGCCCGCCGACCGCAGCATCGACACGAGCGGATGCTCCCCGTCGGGCCAGTCCCCGAACACCACATCGCGTAGCAGCGCGTCCGCGACATGCGGCAGAGGCGCGTTGACGTCCGCGGCCAGCCCCGCCGGAACCTCGATCTGCACAGCCTCGGCGTATAGCGCCTGCTTGCTCCCGAAATAGCGGGGAATGAGCGCAGGATCGACGCCGACATCGGCGGCGACCTCCCGCAGACCCGTCCCCTCGAACCCATGCCGCGCGAACCGCCGCCGTGCCGCGTCCAGCAGCGCGGCCCGCGTCGCGGCCCTGTCCCGCCGACGGCCTGCGGGCGGTCGCGCGCCCTCTGCGGTACTGGTGCCCTCGCTCATCGCGCCAGCTTAAGTCACCGGCCGTTGACTCCGCGGCGGCCGGGCGCGCCCCGCGTCAACACAAGTCACCAATTGTTGACTTGACTTCCGCGATCTTCCTAGCCTTCAAGTCATCGAGCGATGACTTCAAAGGAGATCGGCTGTGCGGACCTACGTGATCACCGGCGGGACCGACGGGATGGGCAAGGGGCTCGCCTTGAGGCTCCTCGCACGCGGGGACAGGGTGCTCGCGCTGGCGAGCGGGGAAGCCAAGGGGCGCGCTCTGCTCGCGGAGGCGGCGCGGTTGGGGGCGGCCGAGCGCGCGGTGTTCGTGCGCGCGGACCTCTCGACGGTCACGGGGATGCGCGAGGCGGTGGACGAGGTGACCGCCCAGGCCGACGTCGTGGACGGCGTCGTCTTCGGCGCGCAGAGGTTCGCCGCGAAGAGGACCGAGACCCAGGACGGCCTGGAGTTCACCTTCGCGCTCTTCTACCTGAGCAGGTACTTCATCGGCCATGGGCTGCTGCCCGCCCTGGAGAAGGCGGACGGGCCCGTCGTCATGAACCTCGCCGGACCGGGCGGCCTTCCCGGCGTCATCTCCTGGGACGACCTCCAGCTCACCTCCGGCTACTCGGGCAAGGCCGCCGCCATGCAGGCCTCCCGGCTCGTCGACCTTCTGGGCACCGCCTTCCCCCTGCGCCACCCCGACGCCCGCACCCGGTACGTCCTTTACAACCCGGGCTTCGTCCGCACCGGCATGGCCGACCCCCTGCCCCTGCCCTTCAAGCTCCTCACGAAGGCGCTGGGCCTGGTCGCGGCCCAGTCCGTCGACAAGGCGATCGGTCCCATCGCGGCCCATCTCGACAACCCGCCCAAGGCCCCGCTGTCGGCGTTCATGCGGGCCAAGCCCGTCCCCCTCGAAGGCAAGGACTTCGACCCCGACCTCGCCCTGCGCCTCGACTCCCTGACCGCCCGCCTTCTCCGCGACTTGTGACCTCGTCGGCGGCGTCCTCAGACCTCGCCGCCGGTGTTGCGGATCAGCTGCCGGAGCACCTTGAGGGCGATCACGTAGTCCGCGTCGTCGATGCCGCGATGGATCTCCGCCCGGATGGCCGGGGCATGCCGGGCCCAGTCGACGACACGCCCGTCCCGAGGCGCGGGCGGTGCGCCGTAACGGGGAAGGTCGGCGGCATGGAGACCATGACCAGGCCGCAGGCGATCGAGTTCCTCGCCGTCGGCACCCGCACCGGCAGGCTGGCGACGGCCTCGCCGGACGGCGCCTCGCACGTCGCGCCCGTCTGGTTCGTCGTCGCCGACTTCGGCCGCCGCAACGCGGGCCCCACCGCCCTCCTGTGTCGGCTGCGCATCGAACGGATCACCGGGCACTCCGGCGTCGCCGAGTGAGGCGGTCCGCGGGCCGCGCGCGTCCGAGACCGGTGCCACCGCTCCGCCTGCGGACCGGAACCGGTCCGCAGGAGCCCCGCACGGGCGTTCCGGCCCGATCTTGATCCCGCGCGCCTACGCTGCCGGTTGAGGGATCCGTCGGCGATCCCGTGGGTCCGGATCCTGTCCGGCAGGCGCCGCCCGGGCGGGCCGGACGGGCTCTCGCGGTGAGCGGTGGAGGTGGCGATGGAGCCCGCATCCGTCCTGGCCGGGCGGTACCGCCTCGACCGCAGGATCGGCCGGGGCGGCATGGGGGAGGTCTGGGCGGCCCGGGACCTCGACCTCGACCGCGACGTGGCGGTGAAGATCGTCGACGCGGGGCTCCGGGAGAACGCGCAGGTCGCCGCCCGCCTCCTGCGCGAGGCGCGGAACGCCGCGTCGCTCCAGCATCCCGGCATCACCGTCGTGCACGACGTGGGACGGCACGGAGGCAGCCCCTTCTTCGTCATGGAGCTGCTCGACGCCACCGACCTGAACGGCGTCTTGCAGAACGGGCGGCGCATGGCGATGGACCGAGTGGTCGACATCGCGGTGCGGCTCGCGGACGCCCTGGCGCACGCCCACAGCCGCGGCGTGGTGCACCGCGACGTGAAACCCTCGAACGTCCTCCTGCTCGCCGACGGTTCGGTGAAGCTCTGCGACTTCGGGATCTCCCGGCTCGCCGAGGCCACCGCGCTCACCGTCGAGGGAAGGATCCTCGGGACCCCCGCGTACATGGCGCCCGAGCAGTGGCGGGCCGAGCCCGTCGACGCGCGCACCGACGTCTACGCGCTCGGCTGCACCGTCCACGCCCTGCTCACCGGCGCTCCGCCCTTCCAGGGCAACGGGATGGCGCTCGGGCACCGGCACCTCACCGAGGAGCCGGCGCCGCCGCGCGATCTGCGCCCGGACACCCCGCCCGACCTCGATCGGCTCGTTCGCCGCATGCTCGCCAAGGACCCTGCCGACCGCCCGGCCGACGCCGGCGCCGTCGGCGCCTCGCTCCGTGCCCTCTCCCTGGGAGAGGAGCCCCCGGCCGTCCCGGAGCCCTCCTCGCCGCAGGACTCCGCCGCCCCCGCACCGGCCCGCGCGGGCGTGACCTTCGCGCACCGCAGCACCGGACCGACCTGGAAGGCCGTCTTCTGGGTCTGCGCGGTCCTCGCCGTCGCCGCGGGAGCCTTCTCCGTGGCCCTGGGCCTGAGCGAGGACGTCCGCTCCTGCCGGGACTCGCTGCGGACGGGGAACGAGATCTTCGCCTGCGACGCGGACTACCACGAGGTGAAGGCGTTCACCGCGGTCGGCGCCTGCTTCACGACCCTGGCGGCGGCGGTCGGCGCGACCGCGATCCCCTACCGCCGCCGACGTGAGCACCACAGCCTCCGCGTGGACGACGCGGGCCTGGAGCTCAAGGTCGGCGCCACCGCCTACACCTTCGCCTGGGCGGACACGACGGACGCGGGCGTGCACACCCCACCGCAGGGGCCGCCCCTCCTGCGCCTCCATCCCACCTTCAGCGCCCCCCTTCCCCGCCACCGCCACCCCCGCGGCCTGCGCCCTTACGTCGACGACGCGACCGGCTGGATCATCGTCTGCCCCCTCACCGCGTTCGGCGCTCCGCAGACCCAGGTCGTCCACGCCCTCGCGACCTTCGCCGGCCCCCTCTGGAAGGGCGCCGCCCGCTCCTGAGCGACGACACCGGCCGACGACGCGTGATCGCCGTTTTCCCGGCGGCGGCGGCTCCCCGACCGCTAGAACAGGGGCGTCCGGAACATGCGTGAAGGAGCCCCTATGACCTCCGCCCCCGATGGGTGGCACCGCGACCTCGCGCACGCTTTCGCGGTGCTGCTGGGCCGGCCGCTCGACGCGTTCCCCGCCGACGCGCGGTACGAGCTCTACACCTGGAACGACGAGCTGTCGTTCCTGATGCTCGAAGACCTCCTCAGCGGCGACCTCGACCTCGCCGCGTTCGCCCGCGGCGAGGCGGGTGCGCCCGATGACGAGGACGACTACGACGCCCCGCCGTTCAGCTGGGCCGGCTGGCCGTCCGACCACCCCGGTTCACTGTGGCTGATCGAAGAGGACCTCCTCGCGCCGGACGGCGGCCTCGGCGAGCGGATAGGCCCGGCCCTGGAGCGGGTCGCGACCGGAGCCGGCTTCCAGCGGACGGTCTCCGGCGCCGACCTCCTGCGCGTCCTCGAAGAGCACCGCGCCGACCTCGGTGAGGCCGACGGCGCCGACCTGATGGGCCGCGTCCAGTGGCTCCAGCGCGTCCGCACCGACGGCACCCTCCTCGACGCCCTGCGCACCGCCACCTGGACCGCGGCCGGACCCGGCGGCCTCGTCCCCTTCTTCGGCGGCGCCGAGGTCGAACCCGCGTGGGAAGAGGCCCTGCGCGCCGTCTCCCACCCCGCCCTGCGCGACCACCTGCGCATGCTCTGCCTGACCGCCCAGTGGGCCCGCAGCGATGGCGCCTACTACGCCGGCACCCGCTGCCCCTATGACCTCGACCGGATCGGCGCCCGCCCCGGCCACGAGACCGTCGCCGCCTGGGAGTTCGGCGAGGGCCAGGCCTCCACCGCCATCTTCCAGGTCAAGTGACGCCCCTGCTCGGCCTCCTGCCCCACCCCCGGAAGGCCGAGCCCGGGCCCGGCGGCGGACCCGCCGAGCGCGCCACGGCCCACCTCCCCGGCACGTCCACCCTGATCGGCGCGGGCCACACCAACGGCGTCAGGGCGACGGGCTTCTCCTCGGCCCGCAGCCCCTCCGCCCTGATCCCGAGCCCGGAAGACCCTCCTGGGCACCGATGGCACGGGCGGCGTCGTCAGATGAGGTACACGTTGCCGAAGTTGATGCCGAACTTCACCTTGCGCCCGGCGACGAACAGGATGACGTCGGCGACGCGTCTGTACTCACCGGTGAGTCTCATCCGGAACTCGTAGGTGGTCGCGCCCGCGGGGATCACGGGGGAGTCCACGAGGCCCAGGGTGTCGTCGTTGGGCGCGGGACGGGTGGTGATGCGCATCGCCTCGTTCGCCGGGCCACCGAGGGTGACACGGGTGGTGAACTCGTCGGGGATGTCCCAGCCGCCGGGGAGGTCCGCGGTCATCGAGACCAGGCCGGGCGCGGCCGTCAGACCCCAGGTGAGCGTCGTGCCGAGCCCCGCGGCCTTCAGCGTCACGGGCACGGCCCGGGTGATCGTGCCGGGCGTGAAGGCCTGACCCACCTGGAAGGCGACCGTCTGCTCCCGGGTTCCGAAGCCGAAGGAGACGGGGGACGATTCGACGCGCAGCGGCGCATCACCGGTGACCTCGACGGACAGCCCAGGCGTGGCGGGGCCGTTGAGCTCGAGAACCGCGTACCCGGTCATCTGGTCGTAGACGACCTTGTCGGCGGTGAAGGAGCGCAGCCGGAGAGGCGGGGCGACGTTGAACAGCCTGAACTCCGTGCTCCCTCCGGCGGAGGCCGAGATCCGGACATCAGTGTGGACGGCGTCCGCGGGCTCGACCCCGGTGACGGCGAAGTCGGCGGAGCCTTGGCCCGCAGGCACGGTCACCGTCTCAGGGATCCGCACATATGCCTCCCCGTGAGTGACCGCCAGAGTCACCTTCGTGCCGTGCGCGGGGGCGGGGCCGTCAAGCGTGACGGTGCCCGTGCCGGTCTCGCCGGTGGCGATGACCCCGGGGTCGACCAGGAGGCCGCTGACCTTCGGCCCGGCCGGTTCGGGCTGCTGGGTGGGCTGCTGCGTGGGCGTCTGCGTCGGAGCGGGCGACGGCGAAGGGTGCGCGGGCCCCGGCGCGGTCGGGGGCGAGGCGACCGGAGCGGCGAGAACCCGCACCGACGCCGTGCGCTCGACCGAGCCGCGCCGAGCGGTGATCGTCGCCTTCCCCGCGGGACCTTTCGTCGCCGAGGACACCCTGAACGTCGCGGTCCGCGCGCCCTCCCTGACCTTGACCGAGCCTGGCACCCGCACCGACGGCACGTCGCTCGACAGCGCGATCCGGCTGCCGCCGGGCTGTGCCGGGCCGGAGAGCCGCACAGTCCCGGTCAGCGAACCGCCGGCCGTCACCTTCGGCACCGAGAGCGCGAGACCGCTCAGCGACGGCAACGGCAGCACCGTGAGCGAGGCCTTCAGCGTCTTCTTCGCGAAGGAGGCCTTGACGGTTCGGGTGGCCTTCTTCCCGGTGGGCCGCGTGCCGACCCAGAACGACGCGGACCGGGCCCCCTTCGGCACCTTCACCGTCCGGGGCGCCTTCAGGCCCGGCGCCGCGATCGCCACCCGCAGCTCTGAGCCCGCGGCCTTCGTGAAGTACACCGTTCCCCGGGTCCGATACCCGCCGTACACCTTCTTGTCCGCGAGGGCGATCCGCTCAAGCCCGAACCGCGCCGCCGCGGCGACGGGTCGCGCGACCGTCGCCATCCGCAACGCCTCAGGCCCGCCGTTCTCCTGCCGCCCGACGGCCGCCGACCCGCCGACCACACTCGCGACGGCGACCGCCGCCGCGACGACCGCATACCTCGCTCGCATCTCTCCCCGATCACCCGCACCGCCTCAACACGGACGATCTTCGCGCCTGGGCGAAACCGCGGTCAAGCAGAGATTCTCCGCCGTGGAGGGCGGCGTGTGACTCAGGCAGCGGTGGTGGCCAGGGGCGGCGGTAGAAGGCGATGCCATCAGGACCTGTTCTCGGCGATCCTGCGCAGCGGCCGCAGCGCGGGCACCGTCGAGCGCGGCGCCTCATGGTGCGGAAAGAGGACGATCCCGACGAGGAGCACGGCGAAGCCGCCGTAGCGCAGCACCAGAGACGCGGCGTCGGACGGCCACGGCTCACCGAACAGGACGGTGCTGCACAGGACGAGCATCGCCCGCCCGGTCACGGTGAGGATCACCGCGACGATGACGAGGCGGCACCTCTGCAGCGCGACCTGGAGCTGGAGGAGGGAGAGCCCGGCCATCCCGAGCGTCAGGTAGGGGTACGGCGACATCAGCACGGCCCAGACGCTGTCCTGCGCGGCCCACACGGCGGCGATCCCGCGGATGCCCGTCTCTGCGACGCCCGCGCAGACTCCGGCCCCGATCCCGTAGGCGACCCCCGCAAGGGGCTTCGCATGCCGTCCGCCCGTACGCCGGTCGCCCACGAGCCACACGAGGCCCGCGATCATGAGCGGCGGCACCACGACGAGAGCGAGAAGGGGGAGCGAAGGCGCCGACGCGTCCAGCTCGTCGGCCTTGAGCCCCCCGGACAACCCCAGGAAGACGATCGCCACCCCGAACAGCCCAACACTGACCCACTCCCGGCCGCTCAGCCTCTCCCCGAGATACGCCGAGCTATAGGCGATCAGCACAAGGAGGCTCGCCGCGAAGGCCGGCTGGGCGACTCCCAGAGGCAACCAGGAGAAGGCGATCACCTGGTACACGAGCCCGACGAACAGCATGAGCCCGCCCATGAACCAGACGCCGTCCGAGAGCATGGACCAGGCCGTCTGGAAGGGCCTGCCTCCGCGCAAGGGCGGCATCCGCAGGGCGGCGTGCCGGAAGAGCACGAAGGCGACGTAGTAAACGCCGGTCCCGAGCAGGGCCGCGCCCAAGGAGCCGAGGGTCAATCCGTCCAACGGCAGCGCAGCTCCTCATGATCCGGGGTGGGATTCCTCCCAGGATGTCGGGGGCCATAGCTCTTGAGCAAGGGTGTCAGGAAAGAAAAGGTGACCCAGGTCTCCCTGTGCGGGCGCAGCCGGCCGCTGTGCCGCCGCCCCCGCCAGGCCGGGCCGCTGACGGCGTGGGCTACATTAAGCAAGCGCTTAATCAGGACGAACCGGGAGGCAGCCGATGCGCCGCACACTGTTCAACGAGGACCACGACGCCTTCAGGGAGACCGTCCGCGGCTTCGCCGACCGCGTCCTCAAGCCGAACTACCCCAAGTTCGTCGAGCAGCGCTCCATCGACCGCGACGTCTGGCGCGAGGCCGGCGACCTCGGCATCCTCGGCCTGGAGGTCCCCGAGCAGTACGGCGGCTCCGGTGCCGAGGACTTCCGCTTCAACGTCGTCGCCAACGAGGAATTCGCCAAGGTCAGCATGGGCTACGCCTCCTGCCTCGGCATCCACGCCGACATCGTCGCCCCCTACCTCGTCAAGCTGACGACCGAGGAGCAGCGGCAGCGCTGGCTCCCGCGCTTCTGCACGGGCGAGCTCTGGACGGCCATCGGCATGACCGAGCCCTCCGGCGGCTCCGACCTCGCCGCCCTGAAGACCGTCGCCGTCAAGGACGGCTCCGACTGGATCATCAACGGCGGCAAGACCTTCATCACCAACGGCTACAGCGCCGACCTCGTCATCGTCGCCGCCCGTACCGACCCCGCCAAGGGCGCCAAGGGCATCAGCCTCTTCGCCGTCGAAGCCGGCACCCCCGGCTTCGAACGCGGCCGCAAACTCCACAAGGTCGGCCAGCCCGAATCCGACACCGCCGAGCTCTTCTTCACCGACGTCCGCGTCCCCGCCGAGAACCTGATCGGCGAAGAAGGCATGGGCTTCATCTCCATGATGAAATTCCTCTCCCAGGAACGCATCGGCTCCGCCGTGACGAACCTCGCCCACGCCACCCAGGTCCTGGCCGAAACCCTGGACTACGTGAAGACCCGCGAAGCCTTCGGCCAGCCCATCGGCAAATTCCAGCACAACGCCTTCCTCCTCGCCGAACTGGCCACCAAGGCCGACGTCACCCAAGCCTTCATCGACGCCTGCCTCACCAACCACCTCACCGGCGAAATGACCCCCGTCGACGCCGCCAAGGCCAAATGGTGGTCCGCCGAAATCCAGAACCAGATCATCGACGCCTGCGTCCAACTCCACGGCGGCTACGGCTACATGACCGAATACCGCACCGCCCAAGCCTGGACCGACGCCCGCGTCACCAAGATCTGGGCCGGGTCCAACGAGATCATGAAGATGATCATCAGCCGCGACCTCGGCCTATAGCCTGACCTGCGGCTCCGCCCAGCTTCATGAACCCGTTGAAGTCGGACGCTAGCAGAAAGTTAGCGAAAAAGTTAGCAGAGTGACGTAGCTGTCACCCCATGGCCACCACGCGCACCCTGTGGCAGCTCCTCTCGCCCTGTCCGGCTGGCCGCCCCCCGAACGCTCGGCGCACCGGCGGGCGCTCGCGCTGGCCACCCTGAAAACTGCGGCGAAGAAGTGTCAGAGATGCCCCTTTTCTCCGAATTGTCCCGGGTTGGAGTCGGCGGGGTTTGTCATGCCGGTGGTGCGCAGTGAATGTGGGCCCGGCCCCCTATGTGGGTCGGGTCCATACTTTTCGTGTTTGCACGCTGGCTGTTCGACCACGCCGGGGATTTCGGCGGTCCCTAATCTAGAGGCCCCATGACCCGTAGTCGCCTGCCCGCTCCAAAAAAAATCTACATGGTAAAGCTCGGTGCCCGGTTTCCGGGGTGTTTGTCTTCTTCTTAGCCTCAGGCAATGCAGATATCTCTCCCGATTGTGATCATTCCGCGCGTATCTCATTCTCATTGAATTCTCGGCGGTCGTGATCACGCGTGCGGAACAATGCCTCTGTGGAGAGTGATCCGCGGTCCCAGCGCTGCGAGATCGCTCTGTTGAGGTCTGTGGATTCCGAGGGGAAGAGGTGATGGCCGGCGGTGTTTCGCATACCGGTCAGCGAAAAGGAGTTCGTGGGAGGAAGCGCGCCGGGGCCCGGTGTGCGGTCTGAAACGCGGAATCTGCGGGGCAGGTTCGTTTGCTAGGCCGCGCCCGTCGGAAAGAATGCCGGGAGTTGGTCCGAGAGTTGGAGGTCCCGGATCCGTGGGACTTCGAGGTCTTCTGTTCGCTCCTGCAGAAGAGACGAGGTCGTCCTCTTCGGGTTCTGGCGACTTTGCCGACCGGGGTCGGCTCGCCTTATGGCCTGTATATCTCGACTGATGGCGCCGACCATGTCTTCACGGTGGAGGGGAGTACCCGGTACCACCGTGAGCATATTGCGTTGCATGAGATAGGCCACCTGCTCTTCGAGCACAAAGATTCCGGGATGGGCGTCGAAGAGTTGGCGTCACTCCTGCTGCCGTCGCTGGACCCGGCGCTTGTGCGGAAGGTCTTGGGCCGCAGTGCCTATAGCGATCATCAGGAAGAGCAGGCTGAGTATTTCGCGAGTCTGGTGCTCGCGCGGGTTCGTGAGCGCCGGATGGCCGCGCCCATCCGGGATCGAGTCGCGGCGGAAGTGCTGACGCGACTGGAGAGCACCTGGGGCCGGTCGCCATGGCGGGAGCGTGAGTTGTCGTGATCGATGCGGTGTTCTTCTCGGTCGCTGCGGCGGCTTTCGCGGCGGCCATGGTCAAGGGACGTGACCTCAGACGAGGCCCTGAGCGCGCAGGCCAGCGCGCGCTGTGTCTGCTGCTGGTGACGCTGGGGTCGGCGTTCGTGGTGCTGTCGGACACCGCCCAAGCCGTCGAGAGCCGCATCTTCCCGAATCTGGGCAGGCTGCTCTCGAACATCTGCACGCTTCTGGCGGCCTTGGGCATCGTCGCCCATCTGCTGAGCGTCAGCTACCCCGCGTCGCGGGCGAGGGCCGCGATCCGCCGGCTGTCGGTCGGATATGCGATCGCCATCGCGGTCATGGCGGTGAGTTTCCTGAGCAGCCCGGTGCCTGCGCGAGTCGGAGACTTCGGTGATCGGAGCGTGGCAGGGGGAGCCGTGGCCGCGTTGGCATACCTCGCGGAGAAGTTCGTTTTCGTCCAGTCGAAGCTCCTCGATATCGAGCTGCCCTTGGCCGGGCACGAGGCACCGTGCCCGTCGGCGGTGCAGCCTGTCGGCTGCCTGTTCTCCGTGGCGTTCCCGGCGGTCGCGGTACTGCTCATCGTGGTGGGTATGACGGTCCCGGCCTGGGGTCCGGCGCTGGCGGCCCCCTTGCGCTGGTGGACCGACCGCCGACTCCACACCCGCCTAGAGCCGCTATGGCGGTTGCTGTACGAGGCGTTCCCCCAGATCGTCATGCCGGGGACCGCGCACCTCGGTGCCCGCTGGAGGCTCCAGCGAAGGGTCATCGAGATCCGCGACGGTCTGACCGCGCTGTCCCCCTACCGGGAATCCGGCGCGCGGGAAGCGGCGGACGCGGAGGCGGACACCGCTCAGGTCGGGGCGACACGGCGTGCCGCCGTCATCGAGGCGACCTTGATCGCCCTGTCGTTGGCGGAGCACCGCAAGAACAACCCCGCGGAGCGACGAGACGAACTCGTGCCTCCGGACGGCGACCCGGCCGATCTGACGGGCGAGGCCGTCTGGCTCGCCGACATCGCCGCCGCGCTACCGACAGCCCTCACCCTCCAGAAGGCGACCCATGTTCGATGACGCGTTCTTCCGCGACCCGTACCCCCTCTACGCCCGGATGCGCGAGAAGTGCCCGGTTCAGCGAGTGGACGGCGGCAGGTTCCCGTTCTGGCTGATCACCGGCTACGCCGAAGCCCGGGAGGCGCTGGCCGACCCACGCCTGAGCAAGGACACGTCCCGCTTCCAGCACGTCCTCGCAGCCGACGGCCCGCCACGCGACATCGCCCCGGCCATCTCCCGCTCCCTGCTGGCCACTGAATCGCCCCGGTTTGCCTGGAGACTTGATCACTTGTAAGGATTGAGTCATGGCGCGTCCGTCCCAGTACCCTCCCGAGTTGCGGCAGCGAGCGGTCCGCATGGTCGCCGAGGTCCGCTCTGATTACCCGACCGAGTCCGCGGCGATGGCGGCCGTAGCGCAGAAGCTGGGGATCGGGTCGCGGGAGACCCTGCGGAACTGGGTGCGTCAGGCCGAGGTCGATACCGGTCGGAGGCCGGGCACCACGACCGAAGAGGCAGCGCAGGTCAAGGCACTGAAGAAGGAGATCGCCGAGCTGCGGCGGGCGAACGAGATCCTCAAGGCCGCGGCAAGTTTCTTCGCGGCCGAGCTCGACCGGCCACATCAGCGCTCGTAGCGTTCATCGACGAGTTCCGGGACCGCTTCGGCGGTGTCGAGCCGATCTGCCGCGTGCTGACCATGCACGACTGCAAGATCGCCCCTTCCACCTACTACGCCTTCCACCAGCGGCAGGCCGCACCCTGCGCGCGGACCCTGCGCGACGGCGAGCTCAAGGCGCTGATCAAGGAGATCTACGACGACAACTACCAGGTCTACGGAGCTAGGAAGATCTGGCGCGAACTCCACCGCCAGGGCCACCAGGTGGCGCGCTGCACGGTCGAGCGGCTGATGCGCGAGATCGGGATCAGCGGCGTCGTCCGCGGCAAGAAGGTCGTCACGACGATCCCGGATCCGTCCGCGGCACGTGCTCCGGACCTCCTGGACCGCGACTTCGTCGCTTCGGCGCCGAACCGCTGCTGGGTCGCGGACTTCACGCACGTCGCGGCCTGGGCCGGGGTGGTCTATGTCGCGTTCGTGGTGGACACCTTCTCCCGACGGATCGTCGGCTGGGCGGCCTCGAGGAGCAAGCAGACGCGGCTCGTCCTGGACGCGCTGGAGATGGGCCTGTGGCAGCGCGACCGCGACGGCCACCCCCACAAGCCGGGTGAGCTGGTGCATCACTCGGACGCCGGCAGTCAAGGCGGATTCAACCGGTCGTCGCAACACCTTGATCGCGGAGGTGTGCGATGGGCAGAAGCACGAGGTCGGAGCTGGTGCCGGAGGGCGCGCGGAGGCAATGGGCGGCGGATCGGGCGCTGCGGCCAGCGATGCGTTCGCCGGGTCGGCCTGAGCCGTCGCGGGCGGTGCAGCGGGAGTTCTGGCGGCTGATCGCGGCGGGGATCACCACCGTTGAGGCCGCGTTGGAGGTCGGCGTGTCGGCGCCGGTCGGGGTGCGGTGGTTTCGCCACGCTGGCGGGATGCCGCCGATCAACCTGGACGAACCCTCGGGCCGGTATCTGTCGTTCGCCGAGCGTGAGGAGATCGCCCTGCTGCGAGCGCAGGGCAAGGGCGTGCGGGAGATCGGCCGCAGTATCGGACGCGATGCGGGGACGATCTCGCGTGAGCTGCGCCGCAACGCCGCGACGCGGAGCGGTAAGCAGGAGTATCGGGCCACGGTGGCGCAGTGGAAGGCGCAGCAGGCGGCCAAGCGCCCCAAGACCGCCAAGCTGGCGTCGAATCCGCGGCTGCGCGAGTACGTGCAGGAACGTCTGAGCGGGAACGTCCGCAGGCCCGACGGCACCGTTGTCGAAGGGCCCGAGCCGCCTGCGTGGAAGGGGCTGAACAAGGCGCATCGGCAGGACCGGCGATGGGCGACGGCCTGGAGCCCGGAGCAGATCTCCCACCGGCTGCGGATCGACTTCCCCGATGATAAGTCGATGCGCATCAGCCAGGAGGCGATCTACCAGGCCCTGTTCATCCAGGGCCGCGGCGCGCTCAAGCGCGAACTGGTCGCCTGCCTGCGCACCGGACGCGCGCTGCGCCAGCCGCGCGCCAGGTCCCGCAACAAGCCGCAAGGCCACATCACCCCGGACGTCGTCATCTCCCAGCGGCCTGCCGAAGCCGACGACCGCGCCGTTCCCGGGCACTGGGAAGGCGACCTGATCATCGGCACCGGCCGGTCGGCGATCGGCACGCTCGTGGAACGGACCAGCCGCTCCACGCTGCTGGTGCACCTGCCCAGGCTGGACGGGTGGGGCGAGGCACCGCCGGTGAAGAACGGCCCCGCGCTCGGCGGCTACGGCGCGACCGCGATGAACACCGCCCTGACCGCATCGATGACCCACCTGCCCGAACATCTGCGCAAGACCCTCACCTGGGACCGGGGCAAGGAACTGTCGGCCCACGCGCAGTTCACGCTCGCCACCGGCACGAAGGTGTTCTTCGCCGACCCGCACTCCCCATGGCAGCGGCCCACGAACGAGAACACGAACGGACTCCTGCGCCAGTACTTCCCCAAAGGCACCGACCTGGCGAGATGGACCGCCGACGACCTCGAAGCCGTCGCCCTGGCACTCAACAACCGGCCCCGCAAGACCCTCGGCTGGCGCACCCCCGCCGAGGTATTCGAAGAACAGCTACGATCAATCCAGGCCGGTGTTGCAACGACAGGTTGAACTCAAGCAATACACCAGCTTCAAGCTGGCCGAACACCTGGAGAACGCCGGGATCGCCGCATCGATCGGCTCGGTCGGAGACGCCTACGACAACGCACTCATGGAATCCACCATCGGCCTGTTCAAGACCGAGATCATCAAACGCCGCGGACCCTGGAAGACCCTCTCCCACGTCGAACTCGCCACCGCCGAATGGGTCGACTGGTACAACCACCGCCGACTCCACGGAGAGATCGGCCACATCCCACCCGCCGAATACGAGACCAACTACTACCTGACCACCACAAAACCCCAGCTCACAACCACCACCGGAAGTCTCTAACAAAACCGGGGCGATTCACCACCCCGGCCTGGAGAGGGTGCTGGGGCCGCGGCTCGAGCACCCGGCAGTCCTCGCTCTACTCGGACGGTTCGGTTCCCCAGCTCAGATCAGGAAAGCGGGGAGACGCCGGCTGGTCACCCTGACCCGTCCCAAGGCGCCCCGGATGGCTGAACGCCTCATCGACGAGGTCTTTACCGCGCTGGAGGAGCAGACCGTCATCGTGCCGGGCACCGACGCCGCTGCCCTTATCGTCCCCAACCTCGCCGACATGCTGGGGTCGCTCCTGAAACAGCGGCAAGTCCTTGCCCAACGTATCGAGGAACTGCTGAAAGCCCATTCCCTCTCCCAGATCCTGACCTCCATGCCCGGTATCGGAATCAGAACCGCCGCCCGCATCCTGATCGATGTCGGAGACGGCGAGGCCTTCCCCACCGCCCGGCACCTGGCCGCCTACGCCGGCCTCGCACCGGTCACACGGAAGTCCGGCTCCTCCATCCGAGGGGAACATCCATCCAAACGAGGCAACAAACAGCTGAAACGCGCGTTCTACCTGGCAGCGTTCGCCTCGCTGGCCCAACCGGAGTCACGCGCCTACTACGACCGCAAGCGCCGTGAAGGCAAGCACCACGTCGCGGCCATCATCGCCCTCGCCCGACGCCGCATCGACGTCCTCTTCGCCATGCTCCGCGACGGCACCCTCTACCAAGCCCCGACCGCCGTCATCACTTGACGAAACCCATAGGGGCACATTTTGGGTCCAGCGCGTCGAACCCCCGCTCATTGAACGCATGGATGACGCTCCGCACGTAGTCGTCGCTGACCTGCATCAACGACCGGATCGCCGACGCCGACTGGCCCTGGGCGGACATCAGCACCACGATCGCCCGCCGCAGCTTCACCGGATCCTTCGCCCGCCGGGTGATGCCCTGGAGCTTCCGGCCTTCCTCCATCGACAACGCCCGCACGAACACCTCGGGTTTGCGTGCCACGACCACCTCCCAGAACGAGCCTGGGACAAGGCTGCCGGGCCTACCCGCCTAGATCAAATAGCCCAGGAACGTTCAGGGACGAGCCACTAGCCACCTCGCCTTCGGCCTCATCGCCGCAGCGATTACAACCATGCTGTCCGTGCGGCCCTCGGATGCGAGCGACCACATCCGATAAGCGAATCACCTCCCTCATCGCGTCTCGGAGCAAGGCATTGTCGAAACCTTCAGCAGCATGGGCCATTGCCGGGGCGGTCGCGGCCGCCGGTGTGGCCAGACCGCCTATCAACTCATCCGCGAGCAGTACGATCGGCGCCGCTATCCGCCGCCGGGCACCATGCTGGAGGTCGACGGCCGCCAGGTGCACCTGTGGCGGGACGACACTGCGCACGGGCCCCTGTGCGGGGTGAGAGAACGCTCGGCACGGCGTGCCTGGAATGGCGGCCGTTCCAGGAGCGGATGAGCGGCCGGGCGAGGCTGTGGTTGTACGACCGGGCCGGTCTGGGGTGGAGCGGGCCCGCCCGGGGTGCGGTCCGCTCGGTTGAGGTTCTGGGTGATGAGCTCGTAGCGCTCCTGGACGCCGCCGCTGTCGCCGAGCCGGTCGTGCTCATCGGCCATTCGATGGGCGGGATCATCGCCAGGGACGTCGCCGTCCGCTACCGGGACCGGGTCGCCGGGCTGCTGCTGGTCGATTCGAGCCACGAGCTGATGCGCGCGCACCTCGGGCAGGTGAACTGGCGGCGGGAGCAGTGGGCGATCGCCGCCCGCCGCCGCCTCACCTGGTACGGGGCGCGGCGGGCCCTGGACGATCTCGGGTGGCGGCGCATGGATCGGACTACCGCGGAGCAGCTGTTCGCCCCCGAATGGAGGGAGACGGGTTTCGCGTTCGACGTGACGCTTACGCAGCGACGCGCCCGGATCGCCGAGCGCCTCGGCATGCTGCGCGGGTTCGCCGCCGCCCACGCCCGCCGCCGCCCTCTGGGTGATCTGCCGCTGTGTGTGCTGACTGTGGGACCGGAAGGCAGTGCCCGGCGGAAGAGAGTCTGGCCGGTATGGCTGGCTCTTCAGACCGACCTCGCCAGCCAGGCCGAGGACGCTGTCCACGTCACCGTCGACTACGGCGAGCACTATCTGCATCTCCACCGGCCTCACGCAGTGGAGGCGGCGCTACTCGACCTTCTCGCCCGCGTGGCGCGACACATCCAGTCCTGACCCCGAGCAGAGGACCCCTCTCTTGCGCCTGTTCGCTGCGATCCACCCGCCCACGACCGCCTTGGACGCATTGGCACTGGCCGTCGCCGGGCCGCGCAGCGCCCACCCAGGGCTGCCCTGGACCGACCGCGACCAATGGCACCTGACGCTCGCGTTCTACGGGGACGCCGACGCCGAGACAGCCGACGCGCTGGCGGACCTGCTCGCCGAAACCGTCCGAAGCAGACCGGCGCCGCGGCTGGGCCTGGCCCGGTCCGGTACGTTCCCCGAGGGAGTTCCCGAGCGCGCTGAGGTCTTGTGGGCGGGGGTCGACGGTGACCTTGCCGTCCTCGCGGAGTTGGTCGGCCGGTGCGCTGAGGCCGGACGGAGGGTGGGCCTCGCGGTGCCGTCCCGCGTGTTCACGCCGCACTTGACCGTGGTCCGCAACCATGAGCCCCGAGACCTGCGGGCCCCGGCCGCCGGGCTCGCTGCCTTCGAGGGCAGCCCGTGGACGCCTGCCGGGCTCGACCTGATGCGCGGCAACACACCGCAGCCTGGCTATACCCGGTTGCGCACGTTCCCCTTCGCTCACGCGTAGAGGCCACGTCCTCCGGCAAGATTCCGTCGCTGTGCAGGATGTCGTGGGAGCCAGCGAGCAGAAGCCGGAAGTACTCCAGAGTCATCTCCGTCAGCGTGTAGGTGTGATGCGCTGGGGACGGCCGCGGGCGTCCATGGCCCAGCACAGCAGGCGGTCGCGATGGCCCCGGCAGTGGTGAGCCCGTCGGGCCGCACCCACACCGCACGCCGACTCATCCCCAGATAGAGCCTCCCTCGTGGACGCGGAGCCTGCCATAGGTGTCCTGGAAGTCGAAGCCGTCGGCCCGCAGAACGTCCTGGTCGCGAAGCGCCCCTCGGACTCCGTCGTTGCTGTGCAGGCCGGGAAGGATCTGCGCGGAGCGTGGCGGGATGCTCTGCCACAGCAGTAGTGGCGTGTCCTCCCAGTCCTGCAGGCGCTCCAGCTCGTCCAGGCACTGGGCGGCTTCCTGAGCCAGGCCACCGGTAGGAGGAACGGTGATCGCGGCTGGAGTGTTGCGTGCGTGCAAGCCCTCGTTGATGAGTTGGTAGGCATCCTCGGACGGCAGGTAGACGGTGCAGTCGCCGTGCCTCAGCGGGATCGACAGTCCCTCGGCGAACGTCTCCTTGTCGTTCAGCGTCCGCCGCACAGTGACATGGCGGAGCGCTTCAGGCACCGGCTCGACCTCGAGCACCAGGTAGTGGAGCGGATCGGCGGTGGTGGCCGGGGTATGGTCCGGGTACCAAAAGTGGCTGATCGTCACACGCAGCGCCAATCGACGGAGGCCAGCGTCGGCGGACGCCGACGTCACGGCCGCGGCAGGGACTGCTGTCGAGAGAAGGGACGGGCCCGTAAGGGGGTTGGCTCCTTGAGGATCGGCTCCTCAATGTTTAATCCATGCCCCGTTAAGCTTGAACTCATGGATGGGGGTACTGAACTTCACGTCCCAGACTCCTATGGTGCTTCCGAGAACATCCAGATGCACTTCCTGAGTCGCAAGTGCCGAAGTCGGTTCAGCCTCGGAGAAAGTCCACAGCG
Organism: Actinocorallia aurea; assembly: GCF_054783995.1. Lineage (NCBI taxonomy): Bacteria > Bacillati > Actinomycetota > Actinomycetes > Streptosporangiales > Thermomonosporaceae > Actinocorallia > Actinocorallia aurea. The sequence continues at coordinate 16,746 of NZ_BAAGPQ010000015.1, read as the reverse complement.
TGGCGTCGAGGGCCGATTCAGAAATGTGGTCTATGTCAACCGTTTCCTCTTCATGGATTACGGACGAAAGGCGTTGTTTAAGTTCAGAAGTTGAAACACGGTCGAAGCTCCTGAATACATACTGGGCTTTAAGTGAGGACCACTCATCGTAGGCCGAGAACTCGAACTCGACAGTCTCATCGCCTATCGTCATGAGCCACGGGAAAAATCCGACACTGCCATTTGGGGTTTGCATGGCACCCTCCAACGAAGAGCTCTGTCTACAGAATTACGAGGCCACCCGAGTCTCTTGCATTGTTGACCGCATTCCCTCGGTGGCCTGACTCAATGTGGTCGAGGACGTGAATGTTGAGTAATCAAACTTGATCGTTATAGACCGCCCGGCGGTCAGGTGGGGTCCCAGGCGAGGCTCACGTTGAGCCGTTGCTCCACGATGGTTATATCGCTCATAAAGGCTCGTACGCCGCCCTCCTGTCTGCCGGCCCACAGCAGGCCAACGGCGTTGTTCGTACCGGTTTGCAGGACGACCGAACCCGAGTCGCCGCCCCGGGCGAAGATCCCGTCCGGGCATTCACCCGGGATATAGGAGATCTCGAATTGGTTGACCATGTAGTACAGATGCCCGTCCGGTGGGTCGCCCCAATCCCATTTCATGAACAGCCCCATACCGACAATCTGGCCGCCGGTGGGGCCGGTCTGGGAGCCGCGTTTACGGACGAACATCCCCACCTTTGGCGCCAGCGTTTGAGTGACCGCGCCGAACCCGTCGGCGATCTCGTTAGAGAAGTCACGATCTGGCTGGGCAGCGGCTTCGTCTAGATCGAAAATGGCGGCGTCGACCTGCCTTCCCAGCAACAGCTTTCCGTTGGCTGGGGTCGGGATCGTCTGTTTCACTGGGGAGTCGAAGTCGATCACCTTACCCAGGCTGTCGTCCAGATTGGGGGTGGAACCGATGGGCATTGGCGGCGCGGTGGGCTGGAAGACCCGAAGTCCGATACCTCCGGAGACGTGATGGCAGGTCAGGCCCACGAGGGTGTTGTCGTCGTTGCGCATGACCACCGCCCCGAGTGTGCCGGCGTTCCGCGGGGCTTGTTCAATCTGCACCCCGCCCACGAGGGTGTCATGTCGCCCATCGTCTGGATCGAACAATGGTTCGATAGGGAACTCGACGATACACACGGGCAGATCGGCGATCTTTGTGGGCAGCTCAGGCACATCCGTGGCATCATCGACGTAAATCCGCACGGCCAGCTCGTCGTGGAACTCCTCGTTCTCCTCTCGCATACCCAGCCCCACGCCGTTGATACCTTCCACGGCGGTCAGATCGAGGGCTGGACCTTGAAGAGCAGCAATCAGCTCTTCCGTGATATCCATAGCGTTCCTCCTCAGACCAGGGGCAACGGGACCTCGTCCAGGTACGTGCGTTCGGTGAGTTCATGTCCCAGCGTCAACCATTCCCGCTGCGGACGGTGCTTATCCACGGACGATTCTACATCTCTCAGTAACTTCAACCCCGCAGGGCCGGCACCCACTCCGCGGCAGATGTTCTACCGAATAACGATCCCAACACCCTTATGTTGTGACGACTGGCTGGATCTTCTCGCCCTGAAGTGGAGTGGGAATGCGCCAGTTTTACCGATTAAAATTCCAAGAGAGTTAAATAAAACAAAACCAACTCCCCAAAATAGTCGTATTGAGTTAATTATGAAGCCAATTTTTGTCCGGCGTGATCACATCCTTCAAGAAGATCCTTACCGCACCTTCTGTCTGAGTAGACCTTGGCCTTGTAGTCCCATCTTAGAGCGTGTCTTATGTGGTGATACGGGTGGGTTTCTTGTAGCAGATGAGGGCTGCGGCGAGGGTGAGGAAGGCGGTGAATAGGTGGCCGTGGCGTTCGTGGCGGACGGCCAGGCGGCGGTAGCCGAGGATCCAGGCGAAGGTCCGCTCGACCTTCCAGCGGTGCCGGCCGAGCCGCTGGTTGGTTTCGATGCCCTTGCGGGCGATGCGCGGCACGATGCCCCGTCGGCGTAGCCAGGTGCGCAGTTCGGCGGCTTCGTAGGCTTTGTCGGCCCGGACCTTCTCGGGTCGGCGCCGGCGGGGCCCGCGGCGGGAGCGGACGGGCCCGATGGCCTCGATGAGCGGCTTGAATCCGTGAATGTCGTGGACGTTGGCGCCGGTGACGAGCACGGCAAGCGGCAGGCCTTGGCCGTCGCAGACGATGTGGAGTTTGCTGCCCTTCTTGCCCCGATCGACCGGATTGGGGCCGGTCAGCGTGCCCCCTTTTTCGCCCGCACCGCGGCGGCGTCCACGATCGCGCTGCTCCAGTCGACCTCCGCCCGAGACCCCAGCTCGTCCAGTACCGCCCGGTGGAAGGCCTGCCACAAGTCCTGCCGGGTCCAGAACACGAACCGGCGATGCACCGTAGCGGGCGAGACGCCGAACTCCGTCGGCAGATTCCGCCAGGCACAACCACTGGTCAACACGTACACGATCGCGGTGAACACCGCCCGGTCATCAGCAGGAGCCGTCCCACCACCCTGACGCCTGGCCGGATACTGCGGCACCAACGGCTCCACCATCTGCCACAGCCCATCGGGCACCAGACGCAAACCCAAAGTCGACATCAACACAGCAAGCGATCATCCCGGCAGATCACCCCAATATCCACGTAAGACACGCTCTTATTGTGGGCCATATCTACCGCGACTCTTAGCTCGTAGCAGAAGCCAGCCTCGGGATCGCGAATTGTCAACCAGTCAATCCCGAATGGGGACCACGGCTTCGTCGGCGGCCCACCGTGCCCACAACGGGTCGTGGTTGCCCATGGACAAACGGTAGAACGCCAGAGAGCGAGACTGTCGGCGTCCACGCCGGGCGCTGGTGCGAGACGTACCGGCGCGGGGCGCCGTTGTCGCACAGGAGCTGTTCACAGCGATCCGAGGGCACCCACAGGCCGCCTCCAACCAGCGTGGAAAAGGCTGTCATGGTTTCGTCCCTCCGCCCTGATCCCGTTACACGTGGGCCGCTTGACCACGACGACCGAGCGGGTCGACGAGCATCACGTCGTAGCGGGCCGCCGGTGGGGCTGGAGCTGGGTCGGTCCAGGCGAGCTCGGGGGTGAGAACGGTTAGCACCGCCCGGCGTCCGGTTTCGTCCGGTGTGGCCCGGTAGATTTCCAGGAGGTAGGGGTCTGCCGCCTGATGGGTGGTCGGCATGGTGGTGAAGGTGAGTGTGACCGAGCCGTCGGTGTTCTCGGTCCGGGTTGGGGTGGTGGGTGCTGCTGGGGGCTCCGGTGGGATGAGCAGGGATTCGGCAGCGAGTGACGGGGCGCTCCAGAGGCGTTTGCAGGGTGTTCCCGGCTCGCCCCACACTGGTTCGACTCCGCCGTCCGGCGGGAGCGCTGAGACGCCGTCGGGCAGGGCGGGCTCGTCCGGGTAACGGATTTCGGCGTACCAGCAGGAGCGGGCGAAGGGATGCAGGTCCGCAGCGGGCACGGGGACCGACGCGATCCATGATCCGTCCGGTCCGGGGGCCAGCTGTCCTTCGGCGTGGATTCCGGCGTACTGCGGATCGGTGCCGGGGCGGCAGCGGCGTACCCGGTATTGCGGCGGGCTGCCGGGCGAGGCTGCGAGGACCTCCGCGCGGAGGCCGTGTGCGCGGATGGTCAGGGTGAGCCCTGTGACCGGGTCGGTCGTCGCGTCGAGCAGCGGCGGTGGCGGTCGTTCGGTGGAGGGTACGGCGACGGGGACGAGCCCGCAGGTGTGGAAGGCGGCTTCGGCGCCGCCTTGGGTCGCTGGGACGATGCGCACGAACTGGACGTTGCGCAGCCCGCCGGGGATTCGCGTGGTGAAGGTGACGAAGCCGTCGTTGACGGTCCCGTCCGTCTCTCCGAGGAAGGTGAAGTGTCCCTTGCCGGTGAGCCACTCCCGCGCCTCGTAGATCGGTTGTGCCTGCTTGGCTCGGACGTGGGTGTTTATATCGGTCTTCTGGAGTTGCAGGGCTCCGGCGAGGCGCCGGGCGTCGCCGAGGTAGATCCGGTATCGCGCGGCGCCGGGCGCTGGTGGCCAGCGGAGCGCGAGTTCTGCCTTGCCTGTCGAGTCCGAGGGTCCGGTCCACACGAGCGCCTGAGCGGTGTGGAGCGCTCTGGGCGGCCGGGCGTCGAAGACGTGGCAGTCGGTATGGGACGTGTCCGACGGGGTCCCCGCCATGTCCTTGTAGAACGCGATGACCGGCACCGGACGCTGCTCGCCCACGGCGAAGGCCCGCGGCGCGGCCGCGAGCACGACGGTCTCTCCCGGAACGACCTTGCGGGGAGGTACCGGCAGCCCGTCGACGCTCACCTGGAGTTCGGCGATGGGAAGGCCTCCGGGAACGATGCCACTAGGGCCGGGGACGATGCAGCGCAGCTCCACGCCGCCGGGTACCCGGCTGCCGCTCGAGCCGTCGTCGGGCAGGGCACGGAAGGTCACCTCCAGGACCGGGGGCGGCGGTGCGGGCCGGGTGGGCAGCGGCAGGGTGAGGGTGGCGGGGCCGGACCACTGGCCGAACTCGTCGGCGTTCCAGACCCGCCAGGAGGCACCGGCCGGAACGGCGGGGACTGCGTCGTCCTCCAGGATCTTGGCGTTGCCGCTCACCACGCCGGGCACCAGCGGCAGGGCACGGCTGGGTAGGCCTTTGCCTGGTTCGGGCGCGAGGCGATGCAGGCAGACCGGCCCATCCGGCGCCGTCCGGGCGAAACCGATCATGCCCCGTGCGGGCCGTGCGCCGAGGGAGATCACCTGCCGCCAGGTGCCGTCGGGGTTCCAGCCTCCGGGCTGGAACGCCGCGAGGTCCAAGGGGCTGGGCGGGTCTGGTGGCGCTTCACCGGCGGCGACGGCGACGGCGAAGAGGTAGCGGGTGGGCACGTTCTTCATTGACCCCTGCATGTTGGGGCTGAACCGGTCGAGCGTGTCCATGTCATTGCCCAGCAGCTGGCCGAGCGTCAGCGGTGGCCGGTGCGGGATGACCGGTCGGCCGACGATGAGGTCCGGTTGGACCACCCAGCCCCCGGCGATGATCCAGATATTGGCCGGTGCGACGGGACCGGTGTCCTGATAAGGGATGACGGTGGCGAGGCCGAGATAACGCGCGATCTGCGGGTCGACGGCCATGGTCAGCAGCGACCCGGTCACCGGGGCGACCGCCTTCACCGGTTTGCCGGCAGGAGTTGTGCCCTCCTCGTGGACGAAGGAGGCGTGGACGGGGGCGATGCTCCGGTTCCCCCAGCCGCGCTCGAGCCACGGTGCGATGTACTCGGGAGCGATCGACTCGATGATCCGCCTCGTCTCCATGTCGGGGTCGGTGTCGTTCGGGAGCGCTCCACCTGGGTTGTCCGGCGGTGCCAGCCGCACCGGCGCGCCGAGCCGGACCCGTTCCTTGGCCGCGCCCATCGGGTCTCCCTGCCAGGGGTCATCCCACCACGGACCGGGGCCAAGTGGGAGGCCGAAGGTGAGGTCTGGCTCTCGCTCGAACACCTCATCGGGGACGACCGAGGGTCGGAAGATGCCGCGCACCGTGCTGATCGTCCCGGCTCCAGACGCCCGCAGCCCGAGCACTCCGGTGTGGCCGAACCGGTACGGATGGGCGCTGCGGGCGGCCACGACCTGAGGTCCGTCCCCGGTCTGGCCACCGCCCAGAAGTTCCAGGAGCAGCCCGCGGTCGGTCACGTCCGCTTCGAGCCAGACACAGGGATCGCTCGCAGGCACTCCGAACAGGAACCCCTCGGCGTACCCGCCGACCTTCTCCAAGTCGAACGGGATGCTGAGCGCATTGTTCTCGGCGTCCCGCCACCGGAGTTGCAGGTCCACGATCTCCCAGCCCGCGTCGATCCGCCACGCGGCGAAAGGATGCAGCGGGAACCCGATCAGCGGGCTGACCTGGACGCGCAGATGGAAGCCCGGCGTAGCCCACGGGCCGTCGGCGGCGGCGGCGAGAGCGCTCGCGCGGAACAGCGCGGGGGAGGCGATCGTGAATGTCATGGCATCTCCTCGGCAAAGGCGGGGACAGGTCCGACCGGGCACCGCAGGACCCCGTCGACCGGAACCGTCACGGTCTCCAGGGGGATGTCCTGAAGGGTGACCGCGAGCGTGAGCGGAGCCGCGGGAACGAAAGGGGCCCCTGTCAGGAAAAGCAGCCGGTCCCCCGACGTGGAGCGGAGCACCGTTTCGAAGGTCACGCCGCCGCACGACAGCCCGGTCAGGCGCATCCGGCCAGCGAAATTCTCGATGCCGAGGGTGTCAGGACGGTGCACCGGCTCAGGCGCCTCCAGCAGCACCCCGTGCAGCGCCCACGGCCCGCCCGCGTCCGTCCACAGCGCGACCGTCCGCGCGTTGCGGGCCGTGCCCAGGCGGCCGAGGCCGAGCCGGGAGAGCGCGGCTTCGACGGCTCCGTCGGACACCGAGTCCCCGGCCGTCACCGGGATCCGGTCGACCGGCAGGCCACCAGCCGTTCCGCCACCGGGGGAACCCGTAGGGACGAAGCCGAGATCGCCCAGCAGCGCCCCCGGGTTCGCGTACCGGGAGGTGCCGAAGACACCACCGCGGATCCTCGGGCCATCCTCAAGGAGGCCGCCCTTGCCGTCGAACATGGGGAAGTCCAGGGACAATTCGTAATCGCAGCGTGGCCGCAAGCGCGGGCGGCCACCGAGGTTTCCTCCCGGTCGAGGGAACGGACACGCCCCCGGCATACTCGCCTCTGCGGAGATCCGCAGGTCGGCGCGGGGCTGAAGGTTCGAGACGATGGCCTTGCACGTGATGGCCGGGAACTCCTGTACCTCGAACGGGTCGGGATTCCCCTTGGTCGGGTCGATGCGGCGCACCCGGACGACCGTGCCGTGGCGATAGACGTGGGCGAGGTCGACCACGTGGTCGACCAGGAGATGGACGCCGACCGCGTCGTCGAGGAACCAGTGGCCGGACTGGTCGGCAGGGCACCAGGACAAGACGTAGCGCTCCAGGTAGACCGGGTCGAAGGTGTCCTTCACCTGGAAAACGGAGGGAGCGGCGGTGTACAGCGAGTACTGCGTGAGAGCGGTGTCGTGGTCGGTGTTCTGCAGGTACTGTTTGCCGCCGCTGGGAGCAGGGCGGGGCATGTCCACGGTGCGGAACCAGTACGAGTCCTTCCGCGTGGCGGGCTTATCGCTCTTCTTCCCCTCACGCTGCCCCAGGGCGGACATGCCGACGTCGATGCGGTACACCCTGCCCGGGGTCAGCATCGGCCGGGCTGTGTACGTCGTCTTCTCGGTGAATTGCTCGCCTTGCTGCGCGGCGGCCTTGGTGGCGTTCTCTGCGGCCGCCAGCGCCGTCGCGGTGACGCCGCGGACACCGAGCACGTCGACGGCGACCGCGGCCACGTACCCGACGATGACGGCGGTGAAGGGGCCTCCTCCGCTCATCTCGTACTGCCAGATGACGGAGTCCCCCGCAGCGGGCCTTTCGCCCGTGAAGGGGAAGGGGACCGTGGATTCCTCTCCGACCACGTAGGCGGCCAGGACCTGCTGCGCGAGTCCCTCCATGACGGACGGCAAGCGCAGGGCGAGGCTTGGTTCGAACAGCGGCTCGGAGAAGGTGAGCAACACCCAAATGGGCTCGGAGGAGGGCTCGTCCGTCATCGCATGGCCCGCCGCCTGCAGCTTGAAGCGTTTCCAGTCGGTGTCACGTGCCAGGCCCGTCATATGCGGCAGGGCGAAAGCCCCGGCGAAGGCACGCCCGAATCCGCTGAGCGGCTCGCTGAACGCCACGGGCGCGCCGAACCGGACGGGGAACATGTAGGGGAGGAATCCCGCCGTCCTCTCGTCGAATGGCATCCCCCACCATTCCGCTGCGACCTCCACCGTGAAGGACGATGTGAAGGCGCTGGATGCGGGCTCCGGGGGGAGCACCCACGGGCCGCCCGGTGCGCGGCGGCCGGCACCGCCCAGCGCCCAGCCGGCCTCTGCGGTGTACTGAGCGTTGCACCGGTTCGTGAGCTCGGGAACGGGGTCGTGCGGGGAGCCGGCTGCGCCGTCGGTGAGCCTGCGGGTCCACATTGCCGGATGCCAGTTCAGGAGCGCGAGTTCCTGTGCCCCGTGCACACTGTGACGGCCCTCCCTGGGCACCTGCCAGGAGGCGTCGAAGGGGCCCCCCAAGGGGGTTTCGGCGCCGGTCTTCGGATCCACCTCGATGAGGTCGAGCGAATCCAGCGTGTAGGTGTAGCTGAGACGGTCGTTGCCGACGACTCCGTCACCGATGACCGCCTCTGCCCAGGCCAGCCGTGCGGCAAACGGCCCGGAGGCGAGACCGTTCGCCGGGCCGGAGGCGAACTGAAGGAGCGCGATGGCGTCGGGCCACACGGCCGACAGGTCCGCCAGCGGCGGACGCGACGGGGCGAGGACGGCGTCGCCGAGCTTGGTGTAGCTGTGGTCGGAGAGGGCCACCGATTTGAGCGGCCACTCCGTAGGGTCGGGGATCGTCTCCTTCTCGGGCTTCTCGCCGATCTCGATGGTGACCGAGCCCTTGAGACTGAAGAAGAAGAGGTCGACCTCGCCACTGACCTCAAAACGCGCCCACTTTTCGCCCAGGGACTCGGCGACGAGGAAATCGATGACGGCGCCCACGCCAATGGAGACCGGGCCGAGATGCAGCCTGCCGCAAAGATCGCCGTTTCCGCCAAGCGTGAGCGGGTTGGTACCGAGCGGCATCAAGGCTCTGGCACTCACCTTGGCGTAGATGGGCGGCACACCGAACTGGTTACTGAAGCCCGCGCCGAAACCGAGCGCGAAACCCCGTCCTGTGGAGAGTTCCGGCTTTCCGCCGAGCGCGGTGATGCCGTTGCCTTCAGCCATCATGAACGCCCAGGCCTCGATACCCAGCAGGTCCGGGAGAACCGTCGCCCTAATGGGACCAGGCCCTCGACCAGGCTGACCATCAGAGCCCAACCGGACATACCAGTCCTCGCCGACGCTGGGAAACGAAGCAGCGAAGGGCGCCTCGAACGTGAACAGGACCGGCACCGTATAGCCCGCCCGCGCCGCGATCATCACACCACTGTCACTGACGGTGAGCGCGCCGAGAAAGCTGCCACCTGCCTCAGACGACTCCAGCTTTTCGGTCATCTTGACCCGGTCGGCCAGCACGCGTCCTTGCAGGCTCGCCCTGACAGCGATGTCGGGCAGGGCGATGACCGCGACTCCCTTGGCGCTGAAGGTGAACCCCAGGTCCGGCAGAGTACCGATGGCGATCCCGAGGCCGAAGACGCTCCCGTCCGCGCATTCGTACCTCGCGGTGTCGAACGGATCTAGGTCGAGCTGGGCCTTGACCGGGTCCTTGCCTGGCTCCGGGAAGGGTAGCGCCGCGTTGACTCCGAAGATGCCTCCGAGCCCGTAGAGGCCGAGGCCGCTGTTCGCGAGGGGGATCGCCCCGGGCAGGTCGGCCGCCAGTGAGAAGACGAGCTTGCGCGGACCGTCGGGGCAATCCTTGTAGCTGAGGGAGGCTCGCGCGCCGACGTTCAGTGGCACGATCTCAGCGGCCAGCGCGAGGTCGAGCCCGGATTCGCCAAGGGACGCCTTGCCCCTGCCCTCGACCAGCCCGGGCATATCGATGGAGGCGTCAAGCCCCCGCAGTTCCGGATTGAGGGCGCCGCCGTCCACATCGAGCGTGACGCGGATCGTCGCGCCGCTGACCTTCACCGGGCCGAGGTCAAGCGCGAACCGCAGATCGATCTCGAACCACTGGGAGCCGTGGCCCGAGCGGCTGCCCAGCACGTCGAACAGGTCCGGCACCGACGTGGGAGAGTGGACCTGCCAGCCTCCGGGGTCCTCGACCTCGACGTCGGCCTCGCCGAAGGAGAGATGGAAACGGTCCATGCCGGACTGGCTGAAGTCGACGAGCAGCCGCACATTGCGATACCGCAGGCGCATTGGAACGCCGTCCGCCATCCCGATGTGCCCGAAGCCGAAATCGATCTTCGTGATCTGAACGTCGACGCTGTAGTCGACCCTCAAAGTCAGCTTGGTGCCTGCTGAGCCGAGGCCCGCGTCCAGCTCCACCGCGTGCACGACGGCCTGCCCGTCCTCTAGGAACGCGCTGATCCCGGACGCCGCGACGAGAAGCATGTGCAGGGTCGCTCCGAAACCGTCGTACTCAGTCTGGTCCGGCGTGGGCGGGTCGGCGTCAGCGATGAACGCGGTCGCGAGCGCCGCGGCGGTGACCACGACCTTGCCCGCGAGACCCTCGCCTTTCACCGCAAGCAGACCCTCGTCCCCACCGGCCTCGACGACGAGACCGAAGTCGAAGTCCCCGGTCCCGGGCTTGCGGGCGAACCGCCCGGTCACACGGAGCGGACGGCCGCCGAGAACCTCGATGGCACCGACCTTCTTGGGGCCGTCCACCGTCGTCGGGTTCCAGGTGGTCCGCACTTCGATCGATGTTGGGAGTGCCGAGCCGAGCGAGACGGCGCCCGGATCGTCCCAGATGACCGTGGCGTCGAAGGCAGGGCGGGATTGCGACGCGGGAACGCTGACCTCGGTCCTGCCATAGAGGCCGTTCGGAGTCCCGAGATAGAAGTCGACGGGGATCGGGCCCGCGCCGATCAGCGGAGTTGTCTCCGGCAAGAAGAGTTCCGCATCACGGATCGCGACCCCCTTCCAGCCCGGCGCCGTGACATGGGCGGGCGCCGTGGTGTGCGCAGGGGCCGGAACAGGCGCGTGCGTCTCCGAGGAATCGACGGTCAGCCCGCCGGAAAGGCGGATGCCGAAGCCCTGCCCGCCCAGCAGGAACGCGTCAGGAGCCGTGCCGACGGTCAGCACGCCTTGGTCTGCGGCGTCGAGCGCGACGATGCCCTGCCGCGCCGGGCTGTCGATGGACCCCTCGACCCGGATCGCCAGCGGATCCGCACCATTAAGGGTGAGGACGACGCGCCCGCCGCCGGGGATAGCGGTGAGGGCCCGCTTGCCTTGCGAGTCCGTCTTGACCGCCGCAGGCACACACGCCGAAGGAAGCTTCAGCAGCCCCGACGCCGGTTCGATGTCGAACTGAAACCCGGTCGGCGCGGCCTCCGGCCCGGTCAGCCGGAGCGTGAACGGGATCTCCGGCCCGAGCGGATCGATCTGCAACTGCGCGAACCCGCCCGCAGAGTCATCCCCCATCACCTGCACCCGCCCCGACACCGGCACGGTCACCGGCTTCGAGGGAAGATCGACATCCGGCGACAGATGACCGAGCAACTGCCTGATCTCCTCAGGAAAGACAATCCTGCCGAAACCGGGCAGCAGCTTTCCCAGAAAATCCAGCACGTTCATGGCCATCCGAACTCCCCATCGTCCTTCCCGATGGATCCCAGCGATCGCCAGGCGCAATCACCATTCATCCCATCGACCGACCACTTAGATCGACGAATACCCAAGCAACTTGCTGACAAAAATAGACCTAGCCAAAATATTATACAATTCATGGGCGACCCGGATATAGGGGAGGTGCCGGAGGGTGAGGGGGGTATCATCGAATACCCACAATGTATTCAATTAAAGCATGACCCAAGCGGATCAAGTCGGATAATAATTTTTTACTTTCACATTGGTATGGATTGGAGCCAGAGGAGGAACACCCTTGTGCAACGCCATCTTCGCGATAGCTTTAAATAGTAACAGGTCGCTCGAGGGTCCCGTTTCCATGCCAGAGAGGGAAAATCATACATTCGGCGGCGGGACATTGAGTCACGTAGCCTGGGCCAAAGTATTAAGTCTTTCGACAACTACTCCTAGGAGGCGCCGTGCCACTGCAGTCCCCGCTCTTCATGGACGACGCGCGCCTTAACGCGTGCCTCGTCCAGGACAGCGACCATGTGACGACAGGGTCGTCCGGCTCCCATGTCGCCAAGATCCAGCTCGCGTTGCTGATGACCGATGGACTCGCGATCGACCCCGCTGAGATCGACGCCCAGAACTATGGAGCTTCGACCGCAGCCGCAGTACTCGCCTTCAAGACGGCCCGAACCATCCTCGGGCCTGGGCAGGCCAGCCCCGACAACATCGTAGGGAAACGGACAGTGGCAGCGCTCGACGCCGAACTAGCGCAGAAACAGTCGACGATCGCGGAGACCGCCCCGTGGGACTACTGCGGGAGCAAGAACGAAGCCAACACCTGAGTCCACCCGGCTCCACGGAGGTCCTCATGTCGTCACGAGATGCAGCCATCGACGGGTTGCCGCGCGCCAGGTCTATCGTTACGCAGACCCGCGCCGTGCTCCGCGAGCTGATCGAATTCCGGGTCAAAAGCCTGCCGATTCCCCCCAAGGTGCTGCGTAACTTCGATAAGGTCTGGTTCCACTTCAAACAACCGGTTATGCCCATCGGCAGCACGTTCGATCTGTTCCCGGAGATCACTACTCTCCGGAGCTTTCTGGAATCGATCGACTCCATATACCGGGGCGCCGAAAACACACTCGCGGACGCGAACGCGAACGCGATTTTCCGCGACCCGCAGGTAGATTGGTTTGATTCGGACACGATTGCCTTCACCCTGCGGGGCGAGCGCTCCAAGCAGGAACCAAAGCCTGGACCATTGTGGCCCGACGGAATATTTTTCAAGCCGATATACGCAGGCCTCGGACCGTTTAAGCAGGCCGAGGTCTTGGTACATGAAGGCGCCCACTGGCAGAACAACCAGATCATTAAGGACCAGACCAGGCCCGGAACCTGGAGTTACCAGAACATGGACGCGAGCCTCGCGCTCTGCAACGCGTGGTCCTACTCCCAATTCGCTCTGGACTGCGCGTTCGGCCGGTCCATGCCGTTCGCCGCCGACGAATAGCGCACTGGGTCAGCGGTGCCGCTCGCAGGTCTTGAATGTCTCCAGTTTCGCCATGGCAACCTAGTGGCTCGTCCCTGAACGTTCCTGGGCTATTTGATCTAGGCGGGTAGGCCCGGCAGCCTTGTCCCAGGCTCGTTCTGGGAGGTGGTCGTGGCACGCAAACCCGAGGTGTTCGTGCGGGCGTTGTCGATGGAGGAAGGCCGGAAGCTCCAGGGCATCACCCGGCGGGCGAAGGATCCGGTGAAGCTGCGGCGGGCGATCGTGGTGCTGATGTCCGCCCAGCGCCAGTCGGCGTCGGCGATCCGGTCGTTGATGCAGGTCAGCGACGACTACGTGCGGACCGTCATCCATGCGTTCAATGGGCGGGGGTTCGACGCTTTGGACCCAAAATGGAGCGGGGGCCGTCCGCGGAGGATCGGTGAGTGGGTGCGTGAGCGCATCTGCCTGATCGCCCGGACGACCCCCGCCGAGTGGGGCATCACCGCGTTCTCGACCTGGAGCCTGGCCAAGCTCGCCGCCCACCTGGAGAACGTCGGCCTGGTCACCTCGCTCAGCCGCACGCATCTGGCGCAGATCCTGAAGACCGGCGGGGTGTCGTGGCAGACCACGACCACGTGGAAGAGCTCGAATGATCCGGACTTCATCGCCAAGATGCACGCAGTTCTCGCCCTCTACGACACCCTTCCCGAGGGCGGGCGGGTGATCTGCGTCGACGAGTTCGGCCCCCTCAACCTCCAGCCGCGCAAGGGCAAGACCTGGCGGCCGAGCGGGCACCCTGCCAGGCTGCGGGCCACGTTCAACCGCAACGACGGAGTCCGGCACATGCTCGGTGCACTCGACCTGGCCACCGGCAAGATCTACTACCGGATCCGGCACCGGAAGCGGTGGCGGGAGTTCCTGTCCTTCCTCAAGAGCCTGCGCGCACGATGGCCGGGCGAGCACCTGCACGTGATCTGCGACAACTACTCGCCGCACAAGCACCCCGAGGTCAGGGCATGGGCACATGACGTCGACCTGGTGTTCCTGCCGACCTACGGATCGTGGCTCAACTGGATCGAATCCGAATTCGCCGCCCCTGCGCTACTTCGCCCTCAACGGCACCGACCACCGCACCCAGGAAGAGCAGAACACCGCCATCGCCGCCTACATCCGCTGGCACAACCAGCACGCCCGGCCCAAGACCAGCTTCGCCGCCAGCTCCCCGATCCGCTCCTGGACCAGTTACCCCAGCAAGGTTGCGTGACGCGCCACTAGCCAGCTTCAGAATGCTGTCGACTGCACTGCGTGCACAGGCCTGGACAATCTCGCTGCTTCCTGGGAGCAGCTCCGGTAACGTGAGCAGGATTGCGGCGGAGTCCAGCATGTTCGCCACGCGCTCACTAGCGGGACCTAGCGCGCGCAGCGCGACGCGCAGTTCCACCGATAAACGCACCGCGCCGCCGTTGGCGGGCTCAGCCTCCATGGTCACGCCAGAACGCTACTGGTGCCGGCCAGACCGCGCAGGCCCGCGCGCAACAAGGGACTGTTCCGCGAAGGGTGTGACTCAGAGAATCTGAGGAGACACTGTGAGCGAGGATTCCCCCGAGATCGTGGAGGCCGGTCTGTCCGGTTCACGGCAGGACAAGCAGAAGAAGCAGGATGAGCAGCGGGCGCTGGTGGGCCGGCTGGTCGAGGCGGCGCAAGCCGAAGGCCGGGAGCTCGTCGGGCCCGGCGGGATGCTGGCCGGGCTGGTGAAGCTCGTGCTGGAGACCGCGTTGCAGGGCGAGATGGACGCCCATCTCGGCCGCGGCCACGGCGAGATCACCGACCCGGGCGAAACGGTCAACCACCGCAACGGAGCCCGGCCCAAAACGGTCGTCACCGACGTCGGACCGGTAGAAATCCAGGTGCCGCGGGACCGCGACGCCTCGTTCGAGCCGAAGATCGTCCGCAAGCGGCAGCGGCGTCTGGGCGGGGTCGACGACATGGTCCTGTCCCTTTCGGCCAAAGGCCTCACCCACGGAGAAATCTCCGCTCATCTCGCCGAGATCTATGGGACGGAAGTGTCGAAAGCGACCATCACGACGATCACCGACCGTGTTCTTGAAGGCATGACCGAATGGCAGAACCGGCCCCTCGACCCGGTTTACGCCGTTCTGTTCATCGACGCGATCCACGTGAAGATCCGGGACGGCAAAGTCGCGAACCGGCCCATCTACCTCGTCATCGGGGTCACCGCCGACGGATTCCGGGACATTCTCGGAATCTGGGCCGGCGACGGAGGCGAAGGCGCCAAATTCCGGGCGCACGTCCTGACCGAGTTGAAGAACCGCGGCGTCGGTGACGTGCTCATGGCCGTCTGCGACGGGCTGAAAGGCCTGCCCGAGGCGATCAACGGCACCTGGCCGCAGACCGTCGTGCAGGTCTGCATCGTTCACCTGCTGCGCAACACGTTCCGGTACGTGCCCCGCCAGCACTGGCCCAAGCTCGCCGAAGCCCTGCGGCCCGTCTACACCGCCCCGACCGAAGCCGCCGCACTCGAGCGCTGGTGCGAAGTCGCCGAAACCTGGGGCGGTCGCTACCCGGCAATCGTGCGTTTGTGGGACAACGCCTGGTCCGAATTCGTGCCGTTCCTCGCCTTCGACGTCGAAATCCGGAAGGTCATCTGCTCGACGAACGCCATCGAATCGGTCAACGCCCGAATCCGCAGGGCCGTCCGGGCGCGAGGGCACTTCCCCAACGAGCAAGCCGCACTCAAATGCGTCTATCTCGCCCTGATGAGCCTGGACCCGACCGGCACGGGCCAGGCCCGCTGGGGACGGCGCTGGAAAGCCGCCCTGGGCGCCTTCGACCTCGCCTTCGACGGCCGCCTCACCCGCAACCATCACTGAACAGCAACAACAACCTGTCCCACCATTCGCTAAACAGACCCGGGCGACGCTAACCTAAGCCGTGCCATTCTCGCCCGTGCTGTACTGGTCGATGCCAACCTAGGCGTCGCCTGTCTGGTCGAGGCGAACCTAGTTGAAGCGAACCTGGCCGGCGCTAACGTTTATTCCGCGAATCTATGCGGAGCAATTCTCACTGGAGTAATCGGGATTTCTGCTGACGGATTGCGAAGGTCTGCGGTAGTGAACACTGCGACACAATTCTAAACAGCGCTTCGCTGTCGGTGTCCCGGCGCACCTGTGCTGACGGCTGGCCGCAATTAAGGGGGATACCCAGCTACGAGGGGCGTCTCAATGGGGTTCGTCAAGCAGCGGTCGCTGGTCGAGGGGCTCGGTGGGATCTTCCTGCATGACGAGGTCGTAGTGGATGCTGTGGCGGCATCGCTGGTGGATGGCCCAGGTCGAGTTCGGCTTCTCTGCTGGCCACAATGGAGACCTGGCCGAGGTTGTGGGACGTTCTCTCAGGCGTCTTTATTGCTTACACTGTGTGACCGTTACGGTGGTTGGTCGCGAGAGGTGGGCGACAATAGCTGCGCAGCCGTCGCTGTCGCGCAGTAGTCTTCTCGTAAGATCATTTGTTAGAGCACGCGAGACCATAGCAGTGGTATGGACTCCACTGGGCAACAATTCCCATGCTTTCGACCTGCTGTTTCATGGATTCTCGTGTAGCCTAAAAAGGCCATGATCCATTTGGGCCGGCAGTAACGAAATCATGAAAATGATCATCTCCAGGGACCTCGGATTGTAGCCCTGACCAGTCCCTTCATAAAGTCGTTAGCACCAGGGATCCACCCGCTCGTAAGATCATTTGTTAGACGGAGGGGTCCGTGGCGCAACCCGTGGAGTCATGTGGAGGGCGCGGCCCTGTCTCGTAATCGGTGGTAGCTGTAGGTGATGGCCGTCTGTGTCGTCAGGCAGCGCGACAAGGCATCATTGAGCCTTTTTCATCCCTGGTTCGGGTGGGCTGATCACAGCATGGCCGCGGTTTCCGGTTC
>NZ_BAAGPQ010000014.1:258266-407663 GCF_054783995.1 Actinocorallia aurea | reverse complement strand
CCCGACAAACCACCCACCCAAAGGACACAAATCAGAAACACCCACCGACCCCCAACAAAAAGCCCCCCACCCGCGAACTCCCCTAACAAGAAGTCCCCACCGCCAAGAAGGACCCCACCGCCAAGAAGGACCCCACCCACAGGAATGCCGCCCCTCACAGGGACACCACACCCACCCGTAGGCCGCCCCCCGGCGGGGCCCGGGGGGTCGCCCCCCGACAGTCCCTGGCTCCCAAAACGGGAAAGAGGCCCCGGACGAAGTCCGGGGCCTCTGAACACGCTGACCGTGGAGCTATGGGGATTCGAACCCCAGACCTCCTCCATGCCATGGAGGCGCGCTACCAACTGCGCTATAGCCCCGCAACCGGTGGGTTTTCGCCCCTCGGCGCTTGACCAGTGTATCGGACCCCGGGGGGCGGTTCGAACGCTTTGTGTTCCGCCGCGGTCGGGCCGGGTCCGCCGGGGCGGCCGACCGTCAGGGCTGGTCGGTGACGGCGGCCTTGTCGTCGCTGAGGACGGGTTCGGGGAGGGTGCCCGCGTTGTGGTCGACGAGCCGCCAGCCGGAGCGGCCTTCGGCGAGGACGGACCAGCAGCAGTTGGAGAGGCCGCCGAAGCGGTCCCAGGTGGCTTCGGGCATGCCCATGAGGTGGAGCATGCCGAGGCGGAGGGCGGCGCCGTGGGAGGCGGCGACGAGGAGGCCTCCGTCGGGGACGGCGGCTATGGCGCGCTCAAGGGCCCCGGAGACGCGTTTGGCGACCTGGGCGCCGGTCTCGCCGCCGGGGGGCTCCCAGACGGCGTGTTCGGCGGGGTAGCGGGCGCGGATCTCGTGTCCGGTGAGGCCTTCCCAGAGGCCGCCGTCGCGTTCGACGAGGTCTTCGTCGTAGGCGATGGGGAGGCCGGCGAGGTCGGCGAGGGCCTGCCCGGTGCGGGCGGCCCGCTGGAGGGGGGAGGCGATGATCGCGGTGGGACCGAGGGCGGCGAGGAGGCGGGCGGCCCGCTGGGCCTGGGCGACGCCCACCTCGTCGAGCGGGATGTCGGTCTTGCCCTGGAAGCGGTTCTCCAGGTTCCACGTGGTGCGGCCGTGCCGCCACAGAACGATCTTCCGCTTCACGCGGTGCCTCGCGCGCGCTGGGCCATGTGCGCGTTGATGTCGGCGGGCAGTTCCACCGGCGGGCAGTCCTTCCAGAGCCGCTCAAGGGCGTAGAAGCTGCGCTCTTCCTCGTGCTGGACGTGGATGATCACGTCGATGTAGTCGAGGAGGATCCAGCGGCCTTCGCGCTGTCCTTCGCGGCGGACGGGTTTGGCGCCGGCCTCTTCGCGGAGGCGGTCCTCGATCCCGTCGACGATCGCGTGGATCTGCCGGTCGTTGGTTCCGGAGCACAGCAGGAAGGCATCGGTGATGACCAGTTGCTCGCTCACGTCGTAGGCGATGATGTCGTCGGCCAGCTTGTCCGCCGCCGCCTGGGCGGCGAGGGTGATGAGCTGGACGGCCCTTTCGGATGCGGACACTGAGTCGTGGTCCCTCTCGTAGCCGAGTACTGCCGCTCTCAGCGTATCCGTCCCCTCGGAGATCGCCGAACGACTTAACCGGCCCGGGCCGGGGTAGGGGCCTCCCCATGCTGGAACTCCCCGAAGAGATCAGTGGTTTCCTCTTCGACCTGGACGGGGTCGTGACGGATACCGCGGCGGTCCACGCGGCCGCCTGGAAGCGGATGTTCGATGATTTTCTCGCCTCGCGAAATCTCGCCCCTTTCGCCCTTCCCGGCGATTACACGCGATTCGTCGACGGCAAGAAGCGGGAGGACGGCACGCGGTCGTTCCTCTCCTCCCGGGGGGTGGTCCTGCCCGAGGGCGAGCCAGATGATCCGCCGGAGGCCGAGACGGTCTTCGGCCTGGGCAACCGCAAGAACGCGCTGGTCCTGAAGCTCATCGCCGAGGACGGGGTGGCCGTCTTCCCGGACGCGGTGGCCCTTCTGGAGCGGGTCCGGGCGGCGGGCGGCCGGACGGCACTGGTGTCGTCGAGCGCGAACGCCCAGGCCGTCCTGGAGTCTGCGGGCCTGACGGGCCTGTTCGACGCCCGGATCGACGGCGTGACGGCCCGGGAGCGCGGCCTGCCGGGCAAACCCGCCCCTGACATGTTCTTGGCGGGCGCCGAGGCCGTCGGGCTGCCGCCGTCGGCCTGCGCGGCGTTCGAGGACGCCCTCGCCGGGGTGGCGGCGGGACGGGCGGGCGGTTTCGCGCTAGTGGTGGGGGTGGACAGGGTCAAGGACGGAGCGCATGGCCCGGCCTTGACCGACAGCGGCGCCGATGTCGTGGTGACGGATCTGCGCGAGCTTGTGGAGCGACGATGAACGTGCCGTATGAGGTGGACCCCTGGCGGATCCGGGAGACCGAGCTGGATCTCGCCCGCCTCGCCCAGACAGAGTCGGTTTTCGCGTTGTCGAACGGGCACATCGGGATCCGGGGCAACCTGGACGAGGGCGAGCCGAGCGGCCTTCCCGGCTCGTACCTGAACTCCCTGTACGAGCAGCGCCCGCTGCCGCACGCCGAGGCAGGGTACGGGTATCCGGAGTCGGGCGAGACGGTGATCAACGTCACCAATGGCAAGATCATCCGGCTGCTGGTGGACGACGAGCCCCTCGACGTCAGGTTCGGTGACCTTGAGTCGCACGAGCGGGTCCTGGACCTGCGGGCCGGGACGCTGACACGGCGGATGATCTGGAAGTCCCCGGCGGGCGCCCGGATCGGGCTCACCTCGACCCGGATGGTCTCGCTGACGCAGCGGGCGATCATGGCGATCCACTACGAGGTGGAGGCGCTGGACGAGGAGACCCAGTTCGTCGTCCAGTCCGAGCTCGTGGCGAACGAGCCGCTGCCGGGGCCGGGGCGGGCCGACCCCCGGGTGTCGGCGGTGCTGGAGGCGCCGCTGATGGCCGAGGAGCACTTCGCCAACGCCGACCGGGTGGTCCTGGTCCACCAGACGCGGTCGAGCGGGCTGCGGATGGCCGCGGCGATGAGCCACGAGATCGAGGCGCCCGGCAAGATGTCGATGGACGCCGAGGCCCAGGAGGACATCGGGCGGGTGACCGTCGCGACCCGGCTCAGGGCGGGCCAGAAGCTCACGATCGTGAAGTACGTCGCGTACGGCTGGTCGAGCCACCGGACCCGCGCCGCGCTGCACGACCAGGTGGCGGCGGCGCTGGCGGGCGCGGAGCTGACGGGCTGGGAGGGCCTCGTCGAGGAGCAGCGGGCCTACCTTGAGGAGTTCTGGAAGGGCGCCGACGTGCAGGTCGAGGGCGACCCGGAGGTGCAGCAGGCCGTCCGGTTCGCCCTGTTCCACATCCTGCAGGCGGGGGCGCGCGCGGAGCGCCGGATGATCCCGGCGAAGGGCCTCACCGGTCCGGGCTACGACGGCCACACGTTCTGGGACACCGAGACGTTCGTCCTTCCCGTCCTCACCTACGCGCTGCCGGAAGCGGCGGCCGACGCGCTGCGCTGGCGGCACTCGACGATCCCGCAGGCGCTGGAGCGGGCGGCGCAGCTGAACCTGCCGGGGGCGTCGTTCCCGTGGCGGACGATCAGCGGCCGGGAGTGCTCGGGCTACTGGCCGGCCGGCACCGCGGCGTTCCACATCAACGCCGACATCGCCGAGGCCGTCGCGCGCTATGTGGACGCGACCGAGGACGAGGCGTTCGCCCGCGAGGTCGGGGTGGACCTCCTCGTGCACACGGCCCGGCTGTGGCGGGGCATCGGCCACCACGACCTGAACGGCAAGTTCCGCATCCACGGCGTCACCGGCCCGGACGAGTACAGCGCGGTCGCCGACAACAACGTGTACACGAACCTCATGGCGCAGGCGAACCTCCGGGACGCGGCCGACGTGGCGCTGGCGATGCCCGAGGAGGCGGCCCGGCTGGGGGTGACGGCCGAGGAGGCGGCCTCCTGGCGGGACGCAGCCGACAAGATGCTGATCCCGTTCGACGAACGGCTCGGGGTGCACCCGCAGAGCGCCGGATTCACCGCCCACGCGCCGTGGGACTTCCTCAACACGCCGCCCGGCGACTACCCGCTGCTGCTGCACTACCCGTACTTCGACCTGTACCGCAAGCAGGTGGTGAAGCAGGCCGACCTGGTGCTGGCGATGCAGCTGTGCGGGCAGGCGTTCAGCCCGGAGGAGAAGGAGCGCAACTTCGCCTACTACGAGGCGATCACCGTGCGGGACTCGTCGCTGTCGGCGCAGACCCAGGCCGTCATGGCCGCCGAGGTCGGGTACCTGGAGCTGGCGCACGACTACCTCGCCGAGACGGCGCTGATGGACCTGCGCGACCTCGGGCACGACACCGCGAACGGGCTGCACCTCGCGTCGCTGGCGGGGGCGTGGAACGCGCTGGTGTCGGGGTTCGGCGGGCTGCGGCCCGACCACGGGACGCTGTGCTTCTCCCCCAGGCTGCCCGAGACGCTGGGGAAGCTGAGCTTCCGGCTGCGCTACCGGGGGTCGCTGATCTGCGTGACGGTCCGGCCCAACGCGGCCACGTACGCGCTGTACGAGGGCGATCCGGTGAAGATCAGCCACCACGGCGAGGAGTACCTGCTGGACAAGGAGATCACGCTCACCACGCCCAAGATCACCCCGTCGCTGCCGCCGCCGCACCAGCCGCCGGGCCGCTCCCCGCGCCGGCACACCCACGACCCGTTCCAGGGCCAGGGCGCGAGCTAGAACTGCGTTCATGGGGCCCGATGGCAGGCTCTCCAAGAACCCGGCTGCGCCGGGGAGCCCGCCATCGGGTTGTGGGTCACTCCCGGTAGAGCGCGTTCTTGTTGATGTACTGCACGATCCCGTCCGGGACGAGGTACCAGACGGGTTCGCCCGCGCGGACCCGGTCGCGGACCTCCGTGGAGGAGATCGCCAGCGCGGGCACCTCGACGAGGTCGACCCTGCCTTCGGGGAGCCCCGGGTCGGCCAGGACGTGGCCGGGCCTGGTGCAGCCGACGAACCGGGCGAGGTCGAACATCCGCTCGGCGTTGCGCCAGGTCAGCATCTGGGCCAGGGCGTCCGCCCCGGTGATGAAGTACAGCTCGGTGTCCGGCCCGAGTTCCGCGCGCATGTCGAGGAGCGTGTCGTAGGTGTAGGTGGGTCCGCTGCGGTCGATGTCGACCCGGCTGACCCGGAACCTCGGATTGGACGCCGTGGCGATGACCGCCATGAGATAGCGGTCCTCGGCCGCGGTGACCTTCTTGTCGGCCTTCTGCCAGGGCTGCCCGGTCGGGACGAACACGACCTCGTCCAGTCCGAACAGGTGCGCCGCCTCGCTGGCGGCGACCAGGTGCCCGTGGTGGATCGGGTCGAAGGTCCCGCCCATGATCCCCACGCGCCGCTCGCTCATGGTGACCAAGACTAGACGGAGCCGGTCAGAGGGCCCCACACCGGGCTAGGGTGCCGGGTATGACGCAGACACCCGATCGTGCCCGTCGCAGATTCCCCGGCATCTCCTCCCGCGCGTACGAGCATCCGCTCGACCGTTCGGCGCTCGTGGCGCTGCGGTCGCTGTCGGGGTTCGACACGATCCTGCGCAAGCTCGCGGGGCTGATCAGCGAGCGCCAGCTGCGGCTGATGTTCCTGAGCGGCTCGGTGCGCGCGAGCGAGGATCAGTTCCGGCATCTGCACCACGTGCTGCGCGACGCCTGCTACATCCTCGACATGCCCAAGGTGCCGGAGCTGTACGTCACCCAGAACCCGGTGCCGAACGCGATGGCGGTGGGCACCGACAACCCGTTCATCGTGGTGAACACCGGGCTGCTCGACCTGATGGACGACGAGGAGCTGCGGTTCGTCGTCGCGCACGAGGCGGGGCACATCCTGTCCGGGCACGCGGTGTACCGGCAGATGGCGCTGATCCTCACCGGCCTCGGCTCCCGGCTGGCCTGGCTGCCGCTGGGCAACGTGGCGATCGGCGCGATTCTCATCGGTCTCCAGGAGTGGCAGCGCAAGTCCGAGCTGTCGGCCGACCGGGCGGGGCTGCTCGCCGGGCAGGACGTCGAGGCGGCCAAGCGCGCGCTGATGAAGCTCGCGGGCGGGTCCCGCCTGCACGAGATGTCCACCGAGGCGTTCCTCGCCCAGGCGCGCGAGTACGAGGAGTCCGGCGACCTGCGCGACGGGGTGCTGAAGTTCCTCAACCTGATGCGGCAGAGCCACCCGTTCGCGGTGATCCGCTTCGGCGAGTTGGACCGCTGGTACCGCTCGGCCGAGTACACCGCGGTCATGGGCGGCGAGTACCCGCGCCGCGACGACGACGGCTCGGCGTCCTTCACCGAGGAGATGAAGAACGCCGCCCGCTCGTACAAGGAGTCCTGGGAGCAGTCCGGCGACCCGCTGGTCGGCAAGGTCCGCGACATGGCGGGCGGCGCCGCCGACCTCGCGGGCGCGGTCTTCGACCGCATCGGCCGCCGTTCGGCGTCGGACTAGACCCGCTCAGAAGGGGGCCGGGACGAGGAGTTCGACGTTCCGGTCCTCGGCCGTGCCGGGGCCGAGGTGCTTCTCCTGCCAGTCGTTGCCCGACAGCTCGCGCGACAGGGACGCCAGGCCCCGGACGCCCAGCCCGCCCGACGACGCGGGCGCGTACGCGTCGATGATCGTCCCGAAGACCGAGAGCGTGCCGTCGCGGTTGTCGGCGATCTCGATGACGCGGCTCTGCTGCGGCCAGTCGATGTGCGCGGCGGTGCTGACCTCCCAGAAGCCGCCCTCCGGCCCGGTCTGCCTGCGGTGCGGGACCACCTCGTTGACGTGCGTGTGCCCGTTCACCCACAGGACGACGTTCGGGAAGCGCAGGAGCAGTTCCGCCACCTCCGCGCCGAGGATCCGGACGAGCCCGATCGGGTTCGTCAGGGTGTCGATGGTGTGGTGGCTGAAGAGGACGAACAGGCGGTCGGTCGCGTTGCGGGTGACGGTGTTGCCGTCCTCGTCGAGGTAGCGGCTGGAGCCCTGCATCAGCTCGGACTTCAGCCAGGTGAACTGGACGAGGTCGAGGGAGCCCTCGGAGTACCCGTAGGGGTTGACGGTGTCGAGGACGAGGCCGCGGACGACCCCGGCGTCGAAGCCGTAGTAGGCGGTGCCGTTCCTGCGGTTGGCGTCGGTGAACCCGTGGCCGGGGCCGTGCTCGGCGACGATCTCGGCGCGGGTGAGCAGCCGCCGGTCCGGGTCGGGGGCGACCTTGCGGAACAGGGCTGACCTGCTGTCGGCCATCGCCTTCAGCGCCGCCCCGCCGCCCTTGCCGAGGACGTCGGCGAGTTCCCGGCGCTCGGCCTCCGACGCGGGGGCGGTGATCTTCACGTCGCCGACCGCGATCGATCTCAGCACCGACGTCGGCAGGTTCCCCTGGACGAGCCCGTCGTGGTTGCCGAAGACGGCGAGCCAGGGCGTGTCCAGGCCGGTCGCCTCGAACGGGCGGCGGGCCGCGTCGAGCAGGCCTGGCACCTTGGGGAAGCCGTACTTGTCGGTCGGTACGTCGCCTCCGCCTTCGGGGTGCCAGTACCTGTCGTCCGGCCACGCCATGACGCCGTCGAACACCGAGTGGTCGCCGGAATCCGGCCGGATCGTCCTGCCGCCGTCCAGCAGGTCGATCATCCAGCGGACCTCGTTGAACTGGGCGTTGTCGGCGGCGTCGCCGGTGTTGATGGTGAAGGCGAGGCGCGCGCCGAGCGCCGGACCGCGGCCGAGCCGGTTGACGGCCTGGACCATCGTCTCGGCGACCTGGGTCGTCAGGATCTCCTGCGGCCGGTAGGCGCCCGCGATGGGGTTCGCGCCGAGGAGGTCGCCCGGGTCGCTCAGCCGGTCGAGGTACTCGATCCTGGCCGGGGACTGGGCGTCGATGAGATGCACGTCGGTGAAGTGCGCGAAGGTGAGGACGTCGGTGCGGCGGGCGACGCGGTCCGGGCCGGTCTCGCCGCCGAGGTCGTCGCGGAAGACGTGCGGTTCGCCCGGCCCGGAGACGACGGGCCGGTAGCCGCCCGCGCCGGCGGCGCCCAGGCGCAGGGTCGCGGCGAGCGTGGTGCCCTCGACGGGACCCGCCAGCTCGGGGGCGACGCGGCCTGGGGCGGCGAGCGCGAGCCGCGAGGGGTAGGCGACGAGCCCGGAGCCGACCGCGCCGAGCGCGAGGCCTTTGAGGAGGGTCCGGCGGCCGAGGGGCTGGGGGCGGGGGGTGCCCTGAGGGCGCGTGGCATGCGTCACAACGCCTTATCAGAGCACACCCCCGACTGTGACATCAAGGGCCTGAGTGTCACTCAGGAGGCGCGTGCGCCTCCCGGGAACTCAGCCGCGCACGTGTCCCTCTCCGGTGAACACGTACTTCGTCGAGGTCAGCTCGGGCAGGCCCATCGGGCCGCGCGCGTGCAGCTTCTGGGTGGAGATGCCGATCTCGGCGCCGAACCCGAACTCCTCGCCGTCGGTGAACCGGGTCGAGGCGTTCACCGCGACCGCGGCCGAGTCCACCATGGCGGTGAAGCGGCGGGCCGCGGACTGCGAGGTGGTGATGATCGCCTCGGTGTGGCCCGAGCCGTAGGCGCGGATGTGGGCGACCGCCTCGTCGAGGGAGTCGACGACGGCGGCGGCGATGTCCAGCGACAGGTACTCGGTCCGGTAGTCCTCGACCGTCGCCGGGACGACGTCGGCGGAGAACGCCTGGATCCGCTCGTCGCCGTGCACCGTGACGCCCCTGTCCTTCAGCGCCTCCAGCGCGCGCGGCACGAACACGTCGGCGACGTCGGCGTGCACGAGCAGCGTCTCGGCGGCGTTGCACACCGACGGGCGCTGGGTCTTGGCGTTGACGAGGATGCTCAGTGCCATCTCCAGGTCGGCCGCGGCGTCCACGTAGACGGAGCAGTTGCCGACGCCGGTCTCGATGACGGGGACCGTCGAGTCCTCCACCACCGAGTTGATGAGGGAGGCGCCGCCGCGCGGGATGAGCACGTCGACGAGGCCGCGCGCCCGCATGAGGTGCTTCACGGACTCGCGGTCGCGGCCCGGCACGAGCTGGATCGCGTCGGCGGGCACACCCGTGCCCTCCAGCGCGTCCCGCATGACCTCGACGAGCGCCGTGTTGGAGTCGTACGCCGACGACGAGCCGCGCAGCAGCACCGCGTTGCCGCTCTTCAGCGTGAGCGCGGCGGCGTCGACGGTGACGTTCGGGCGGCCCTCGTAGATGATGCCGACGACGCCGAGCGGGACCCGCAGCTGCCGCAGTTCGAGCCCGTTCGGCAGGGTGTAGCCGCGCACGACCTCGCCCACCGGGTCGGGCAGCCCCGCGACGTTGCGCACGGCTGCGGCGATCGCCTCAAGGCGGCCGGTGTCGAGGCTGAGTCGGTCCAGCATGTACGCCTCGGTGCCGGCCTCGCGGGCGCGCTCCACGTCCACGCGGTTCGCGGCGAGGATCTCCTCGGTCCGCGCGACGAGCGCGTCCGCGACGGCGTGCAGCGCGGCGTCCTTGACTCCGCGCGGCAGCGGAGCGAGGTCCGCCGCCGCGGCGCGCCCGCGCGCCGCCACCTCCAGAACCTGCTCGCGCGTGCCTTCGCTCATCGCCCATCTCCTGTCTTCTCCGGCTCTTCGGCCGAGTGGGTGTCTTCGGACCGCGGCGGGTCCAGGATCACCAGATCGTCCCGATGGATGATCTCGCGTTCGTATTCGGGGCCGAGCTCGCGGGCCAGCCAGCGGGTGGACCGGCCCATGAGGTCGGGGATCTCGGCGGCGTCGTAGTGCACGAGGCCGCGCGCGACGGTGCGGCCCTCGGCGTCGCACAGGTCGACCGGGTCGCCTGCGGCGAACTCCCCCTGGACGCCGATGACGCCCGCCGGGAGCAGCGACTTGCGCCGGTGGACCACCGCGTGCACGGCGCCGTCGTCGAGGATGATCTTGCCGTGCCCTGTCGTGGCGTGCGCGAGCCACAGCATCCGGGTCGGGGGGCGCTGCCCGTTCGGGTGGAAGTACGTGCCGACCGTCTCGCCCGCGAGCGCCTGCCCGGCCGCGGCCGCGCTGGTGAGGACGGTGTGGACGCCGGCGCCCGTCGCGATCCTGGCGGCCTCCACCTTGGTGACCATGCCTCCGGTGCCGACCTTCGTGCCCGCCGAACCCGTCTGGACGCCCGCGAGGTCGGCGGCGGAGCGGACGTCGCTGATGCGCAGCGAGCCGGGCAGCTTCGGGTCGCCGGTGTAGAGCGCGTCGACGTCGGACAGCAGGACCAGCGCGTCGGCCGCCACGAGGTGGGCGACGAGGGCGGCGAGCCGGTCGTTGTCGCCGAACCTGATCTCGTCGGTCGCCACGGTGTCGTTCTCGTTGACGATCGGCACGACGCCGAGGCGCAGCAGCGCCCGCAGCGTCCGCTGGGCGTTGCCGTGGTGGGCGCGGCGCATCATGTCGTCGGCGGTGAGCAGCACTTGGCCGACGCCTAGGCCGTGCCGGTGGAACGAGGAGCTGTAGCGCGCGACGAGGAGGCCTTGGCCCACCGAGGCCGCGGCCTGCTGCGTCGCGAGGTCCCGGGGACGCCTGCTGAGCCCGAGCGGGCCGAGTCCCGCGGCGATCGCGCCGGAGGAGACGAAGACGACCTCGCTGCCGGCCTTGCGGCGCGCGGCGAGCACGTCGACGAGCGCGTCGATGCGGTCGCCGTCGATGGTCCCCTCCGGCGTGGTGAGGGAGGACGAGCCGACCTTCACCACGATCCGGCGCGCGTCGGCCACCGCCGACCTGAGCGTTTCCATACTCCGCGTCTGCTCCTGCCTCGTTGCCGCTGGGTGGGGGTCGGCCTCTAGCGCGCGCTCACCATTCCGAAAGGCGCTGGTCGGTGCCGCGCGGACCCATGTTGACCTCGCCCGAGGAAGAGATGTCCGGGTGCCAGTCGAAGACCACTGACTCGTCGAGCGTACCGATCATGACCGTGGCGCCCTCCTGCGCGCCGGCCTTGCGCAGCTGTTCTTCGATGCCGAGGCGGTTCAGGCGGTCGGCGAGGTAGCCGACGGCCTCCTCGTTCTGGAAGTCGGTCTGCCGCACCCAGCGCACCGGCTTCACGCCGGTCACCAGGAACTCGTTGTCGCCGATCTTCTTGACCTCGAACTCCGGCCCGGCGACCGGCGCGGGGCGCAGCACGATCCGGGTCGGCTCCTGCACGGGCTGGGCGGCGCGGTGCGCGGCGACCATCTCGGCCATCGCGAACGCCAGCTCCTTCAGGCCCGTGTGGGCCGCGGCCGACACCTCGAACACGCGCAGGCCGCGCGCCTCGAAGTCCGGCCGGACGATCTCGGCGAGGTCCTTGCCGTCGGGGACGTCGATCTTGTTGAGGACGACGATCCGGGGCCGGTCCCCCAGCGCGACGGTGTCGTCGCCGGCGAACAGCTCGTCGTAGGCGGCGAGTTCCCTCTCGATGATCTCGAAGTCGGTGATCGGGTCGCGGCCGGGCTCCAGCGTCGCGCAGTCCAGCACGTGCGCGAGGGTCGAGGAGCGCTCGATGTGGCGCAGGAACTCCAGGCCGAGGCCCTTGCCCTGGCTGGCGCCCTCGATCAGGCCGGGCACGTCGGCGACGGTGAAGACGTTCTCGCCCGCGCTGACCACGCCGAGGTTGGGCACCAGCGTGGTGAACGGGTAGTCGGCGATCTTCGGCTTGGCGGCCGAGAGCGCCGCGATGAGCGACGACTTGCCCGCGCTGGGGAAGCCGACGAGCGCGACGTCGGCGACGGTCTTCAGCTCCAGGACGACGTCCAGGGCGTCGCCGGGCTCGCCGAGCAGCGCGAAACCGGGCGCCTTGCGCTTGGCCGAGGCCAGCGCGGCGTTGCCGAGACCGCCGTGGCCGCCCTGCGCCGCCACGAACCGGGTGCCCTCGCCCACGAGGTCGGCGAGGACGTCGCCGCGCGCGGTCTTGACCACGGTGCCGTTCGGCACCTTCAGCAGGATGTCCTCGCCGTTGGCGCCGTTGCGCAGCGAGCCCGCGCCGGGCCTGCCGTTGCCCGCCTTGCGGTGCGGGCGGCGGTGGTACTCCAGCAGGCTGGAGGTGTTGGAGTCCACCTCCAGGATGACGTCGCCGCCGTTGCCGCCGTTGGCTCCGTCCGGGCCCCCCAGCGGCTTGAACTTCTCGCGGTGCACCGAGGCACAGCCGTGCCCGCCGTTGCCCGCCGCGATGTGCAGGACGACGCGGTCCACGAAGTCGGCCATGGAAGGTCCCTTTCGGTTGGTGTGCCGGGAACTTCCCCGGCAAAGGACAAGGGCGGACCCGGGATCAGGTCCGCCCTTGGTGCTCCATCTAAAACTGCCGAACGAGGCGCCGGTGCGGATCTACTCCGCGGCCGGAACGATGCTCACGGCGCGCCGGCCGCGGTAGCGGCCGAACTCGACGGTGCCGGCGACGAGCGCGAACAGCGTGTCGTCCTTGCCGATGCCGACGTTCAGGCCGGGGTGGTGGTGGGTGCCGCGCTGGCGGATGATGATCTCGCCCGCGTTGACCAGCTGACCGCCGTAGCGCTTGACGCCGAGGCGCTGAGCGTTGGAGTCGCGGCCGTTACGGCTGGACGATGCGCCCTTCTTATGTGCCATTTCCGGGACTCCTTACTTCGCCGAGATGCCGGTGATCTTGACCTGGGTGTACGGCTGGCGGTGACCCTGCCGGCGCTTGTACCCGGTCTTGTTCCGGTAGTGCATGATGTTGATCTTGGGGCCCTTGATCGCGCCGAGGACCTCGGCGGTGATCTCGTACTTGGCCAGCTCGGCGGCGGCGGAGACGACGTTGTCGCCGTCCACGACCAGCACGGCCGGGAAGGTGACGGTCGCGCCGACTTCGGCGGCCAGCTTGTCGACGGTCAGGACGTCGCCATCGGCGACCTTCTCCTGACGCCCGCCCGCACGGACGATCGCGTACACAGCGGTACCTTTCGCTTGTTCTTTCCAGAGCCCCTGCGTGAGGGCCTGTCTCCGCGCGCCCTGCCGGGAGGCCGATCGCGTCTGGAGACGGCACACCGCCGATCAGCGGTGCTCTCTGCTCGCCTCGGATGAGGCAACCGCGCTAGAAGCGCGAAAAGGCGGACGTGCTGGAACACGTCCCACGCCAGGGTAACCGAACCCCGGACCAGAACGCGAATCAACCCCGCGCCCCAGCCCCGCGCCGGGGAGACGCGACCGGGGCCGTGCGCCTCGCGGCGCACGGCCCCGGTGATCAGGCTCTCCGGTGCGGGACTACTCGGCTTCGGCGGGCGCGGGGGCCTCGGCGGGCTCGTCCGACTCCATCGCCTTGGCCGCCTCGATCTTCTCCGCGCGGGTCGGCCTGCGGGTGCGGCGACGCTTGGGCGCCTCCTCGCCGGCCTCCGCCTCGGCGCCTTCGACCGGACCATCGGCGGCTTCGCCGTCGTCGGAGCCGCCGACGACGGCCTCCACCCGGACGGTCTCCCCGTTGTCGAGGGTGACGGCGACCGTGCCGACGTCCTCGAAGTCCTCCGGGGGCGGGCCTGCCGGACGGGTCCGGCGGGTCCGGGTCCGCTGCTTGGGCTTCGGCTCGGCCGGAGCCTCGGCGACGGTCTCTTCGACCTCGGGCTCCTTCGCCGCCTCCTTGGCGGCGTCCGGCTTGTCCACGTCGGCGGTGTGCTTGGCGACCTTGGCCTCGACGACCCGCTCGATCTCGCCCTTGCGCTTGCGCTTGCGCCCGCCCTGCCCGCTTCCGTTCCCATCGGCGGGCCTGCTGTCGTCGACCGGGGTCAGCTGGACGTGGATGCCGCGCCCGTTGCAGCACTCGCAGACCTCGGAGAAGGCCTCCAGCAGGCCGCTGCCGACCCGCTTGCGGGTCATCTGCACCAGGCCCAGGCTGGTGACCTCGGCGACCTGGTGCTTGGTCCGGTCGCGGGCCAGGCACTCCAGGAGCCGCCGCAGCACGAGGTCCCGGTTGGACTCCAGGACCATGTCGATGAAGTCGATGACGATGATGCCGCCGAGGTCGCGCAGCCGGAGCTGCCGGACGATCTCCTCGGCCGCCTCCAGGTTGTTGCGGGTGACGGTCTCCTCGAGGTTGCCGCCCTGCCCGGTGAACTTGCCGGTGTTGACGTCGACGACGGTCATCGCCTCGGTCCGGTCGATCACCAGGGAGCCGCCCGAGGGCAGCCACACCTTGCGCTCCAGCGCCTTGGCGAGCTGCTCGTCGATCCGGTAGTGGGCGAACGCGTCGCCGTCGCCGTCCCACTTCTCGGTGCGGTCGGCCAGGTGCGGCGCGACGCCCTCGACGTATTCCTGGACCTGGTCCCAGATGGCGCCGCCGGACACGACGAGCTTCGCGAAGTCCTCGTTGAAGATGTCGCGGATAACCCGGACGGTCAGGTCGGGCTCGCCGTGCAGCAGCGACGGCGCGCTCGCGGTCTTGACCTGCTTCTGGATCCGCTCCCACTGCGCCGACAGCCGCGCGACGTCGTTGGCCAGCTCCTCCTCGGAGGCGCCCTCGGCCGCGGTCCGCACGATCACGCCCGCGTTCTCCGGCATGATCTTGCGCAGGATCGACTTGAGGCGGGCCCGCTCCTTGTCCGGGAGCTTGCGGCTGATGCCCGTCATCGAGCCGTCCGGCACGTACACGAGGTAGCGGCCGGGCAGCGAGACCTGGCTGGTGAGCCGGGCGCCCTTGTGGCCGAGCGGGTCCTTGGTCACCTGGACCAGCACCGCCTGGCCGGACTTCAGCGCGGCCTCGATCCGGCGCGGCTGGCCGATGAGGCCCGCGGTGTCCCAGTTGACCTCGCCCGCGTACAGCACGGCGTTGCGGCCCTTGCCGATGTCGACGAACGCCGCCTCCATCGAGGGCAGCACGTTCTGGACCTTGCCCAGGTAGACGTTGCCGACGTAGCTCTGGTGGCTGGCGCGGTCGACGTAGTGCTCGACGAGGACGCCGTCCTCCAGCACGCCGATCTGGGTGCGCTCGCCCTCCTGGCGGACGACCATGACGCGCTCGACCGACTCGCGCCGGGCCAGGAACTCGGCCTCGGTGATGATCGGCGGGCGGCGGCGGCCGTGCTCGCGGCCTTCGCGGCGGCGCTGCTTCTTGGCCTCCAGACGGGTCGAGCCGCGCACGGCCTGGACCTCGTCCTCCAGCCGGGTGACGCGCGGGGTGCGGACCCGCACGACGGTGTTCGGCGGGTCGTCGGGCTGCGGCTCGTCCTCGTCGCCGCCGGAGCGGCGGCGACGGCGGCGGCGCCTGCGGCTGCTGGAGCCGTGGGCCTCGTCCTCGCCGTGTTCCTCGTCCTCGTCGTGCTCGCCCTCTTCGGCCTCTGCGTCTTCGACGGCTTCGGCGGCGGCGTGCTCGGTCTCCTCGCCCTCGCCGTGCTCCTCGTCCTCGTCGCGGGCGCGGCCACGGCCGCGGCCACCGCGGCGGCGGCGCCTGCGGCTCGGCCGATCGGTGTCCTCGGACTCCTCGCCCTCCGCCTCGATCTCGGTCTCGGCCTCGTCGGCCTCCTCCGGCTCGGGCTCGGCCACCGGAACGGGGCGCTCGGCGCGCTCCGCGCGCTCGGCACGGCGCTCGGCCTCGGACGGGGGCTGGAAGACGACCATCGGCGGCTGGAAGACCACGTCGAAGGTGGCGGACTCCTGCTCGGGCTCCGGCTCGGCCACGGGCCGCGCGGGCGCGGCGAACGGGGTCGCGAACGGCTGCGTCACCGAGAACGGGTCGGAGACCAGCGGGGCGGCCTCCTCGGCACGCCGACGGCGGGTGCGGCGGCGCGGCTCCTCGGTCGGCGCCTCCGACTCGGTCTGCGCGACGGCGGGCTGCTCGGCCTGCTCGGCGTGCTCGGCGGCGGCCGGGGCCTGCTCGGCGTGCTCGGCGGCGGCCGGGGCCTGCTCGACGGCCTCGGCGCTCTCCTCGACGGGGGCGGCCTCGACGGGGACCGCCTCAGCGGCGGGCTTGCGGGACCGGGTACGGGTGCGCTTCACCGGGGTCTTGGGCTCCGGCGTCTTGGGCTCCGGGGTCGTCACCGCGGACTCCAGCACCGCCGCGGCCTCTCCGGAGACCTCGGCGAGGTCCTCCGACGGCTCGGCCAGCTCGGTGTCGGGCCCCACCTCGGCGGCGGCCTCGGCCTCGACGTCAGCCGCGACGGGCTCGGCGGCGCGGGCGGCCCGGCTCCGGGCCCTCCGGCGCGGCGCGGGCGCCTCGACGGGCTCCTCGGCGCTCTCCGCGACGGGCTGCTCGACGGGCTGCTCGACGGGGGCGGCGGGCTCGGCGGCGGCGGGCGCCTCCTCGACCTCAGGCGGCGGGCCCGCGGGGCGGGCGGCGCGCCGCTCGCGCACGGCCCGCTTGGGCTTGGCGGCGGGCTCCTGCGCAGCGGAGGGCTCCGGCACGGCGGCCGGGGACTCCGGCGCTGCGGCCGGGGCGGCGTCCTTGGCGGCGACCGTGATCACCACGGGCACCGGCTCCTCGTCGACCTCAGGCGGCGGGCCCGCGGGACGCGCGGCGCGCGCCGGACGGCTCTTGGCCTTCGTCGACGCGGCCTTCGCGGGCGCAGTCTGCTCCGGCGCAGCCTCCTCAGCGGCGGCCTCGACGTCCTCGGCCTCTTCGGCGTCGGCGTCGGCCACGTCGGCGTCCGCCGCGTCGGTCTCGGCCGGCGGCTCGTCCTGGGTGACAGGCTCGTCGGAGTCCACCGTGGGCGCGGCCAGCGCCGCGGGCACGGCCGCCGCCGCGACGGCGGGTCGCGTCGGGGCGGTGATCGCGGCGGGGGTGTCGTCCTCCGGCGGCGGACCGGCCGGGCGGGCCGCCCTGCGACGGGCGGCCTGTGCTCCGGCCGCTTCCTGTGTCACATCAGCGATCGGTTCGTTGTCGTTGTCGAGCATTCGGGCAGTCTCCCGTCAGGCTCCCGGGCAGCACCCGGCGCGCCGGCGGCCTTGCCGCAGGCGTGGCTCGGGGTGCGCCGCACAGGAGCGCTCCGTTCTGTCGGCGTCGTGGCGTCGCCACGACGAAGTCTTTTCGTCGAGCCTGGTCGGCTTGACAGGTCGCGCCCGACCCTGCCCTGAAGGCCCTCGCCCGTGCGGGCGCGGGCCACGAGGTCAGGCGCCGACGGCGTCCCGCCCGGATCCCGGGCGCCCCGGCGAAGCCGGGTTCTCAGAGCGCTCGGATTCCGGGCCCAGGCGATACGACCCGGCGTTCGATCCGACCGAGGCACCGGAAAGGCCGGTGTCGCGGTCGGGACCGAACGGGTCGCCGATGCCGCCGTCCTCCGTCAGGGGCCCCTGCGCCAGCCTGGTCACCAGGGGCGGTGCCGGCGGCGTGAGGTCGGCCACCGCGCGGAGGGCGGTGAGGACGTCGTCCGGACGTACGGCGGGTGTCGCGTGCCGTACGACCATGCGCAGAGTTGCCGCGCTGCCGGCGTCCGTGTCATCGACGCTCAGCGCGGCTACCGCGCCGCGCGCGTCGAACCGGCGCCGGCCCTTCTTGGTGAGGCGTTCCACCTCGATCACTTCGGCGTCCAGGAAGGCCGCCACGGCCGATGCGGCGGTGTCCGTCGGGACACCGTCCAGCCGCAGGAGCCACTCGGACGCCTCAAGGCGGTCGGCCAGGGTCGTGCCGGCCCGGGCGGGCACGACGTCGATGACGTCGAGGCCGCCGGGCAGCGCCGCGTCGAGCTCGGCCCGGATCCGCGCAGGGTCGCGGTCCTCGGTCAGCCCGATCTCCAGGTACTCCGCCTCGCTGGCCGTTCCCGTCGCCGCCGCACCCGCGTAGGAGATCTTCGGGTGCGGAGTGAATCCGGCACTGAACGCGACAGGAATCCCGGCGCGCCGCACAGCGCGTTCCACGGCCCGGGAGATGTCACGGTGGCTGGTGAACCTGAGGCGGCCGCGCTTGGCATAGCGGATCCGCAGCTTCTGGGTCACCGGGGCCGGTGCTGGACCGTCCGGCATGGGGGCCAGTGGTCTGTCCTTCCTACTAGCACGTTCTCTTTCGGCGGCCGGGTGCCTCGAATCAGACCGATTTTCCTCGATCCGCCGCTCGATGCGACCGCCGTCATACACGAGTGTCTGAACCCAGAGTACGGTGCGCGCGGCACGCCTTCGTCCAGCGCGCCCCCGAACGGGGTTCACCCGAGCCTTTCCCCTGTGATGGGGATCTCAACCGTCCGCCCCCGCGATCTTCTCCGATCGCGGGGGGCGGCGGGTCCTCAGCCGTTGACGACGCTGAGCGGAAGCAGCTTCCGGCCGGTCGGGCCGATCTGGATCTCGGTGCCCATCGACGGGCAGACCCCGCAGTCGTAGCAGGGGGTCCAGCGGCAGTCCTCGACGTCGGCGCCGTCCTCGACGGCGTCGCGCCAGTCCTGCCAGAGCCATTCGCGGTCGAGGCCGGCGTCGAGGTGGTCCCAGGGCAGGACCTCGACCTCGTCGCGCTCGCGGACGGTGTACCAGTCGAGGTCGACGGGGCCGCCCTCGAACACCTCGGCGGCCTTGGACATCCAGCGCTCGTAGGAGAAGTGCTCGGACCAGCCGTCGAACCTGCCGCCGTCCTCCCAGACCGCGCGGATCACCGCGCCGACGCGGCGGTCGCCGCGCGAAAGCAGTCCCTCGATCACCGAGGGCTTGCCGTCGTGGTAGCGCATGCCGATGGCGCGGCCGTAGCGCTTGTCGTTCCGCAGCTCGTCGCGCAGCGCGCGCAGCCGCCGGTCGACGGTCTCGTGATCGGCCTGCGCGGCCCACTGGAAGGGCGTGTGGGGCTTCGGCACGAACCCGCCGATGGAGACGGTGCAGCGGATGTCGCGGCTGCCGGTGGCGTCGCGGCCGGCCTGGATGACGCGGCGGGCCATGTCGGCGATCGCCATGACGTCCTCGTCCTCCTCGGTGGGCAGGCCGCACATGAAGTAGAGCTTGACCTGGCGCCAGCCGTTCTCGTACGCGGTGGTGACGGTGCGGATGAGGTCTTCCTCCGACACCATCTTGTTGATCACCTTGCGCATCCGCTCGGAGCCGCCTTCGGGCGCGAAGGTGAGGCCGGAGCGGCGGCCGTTGCGGGAGAACTCGTTGGCCAGGGTGATGTTGAAGGCGTCCACGCGGGTGGACGGCAGCGACAGCGAGGTCTGGGTGCCCTCGTAGCGGTCGGCCAGGCCCTTGGCGACCTCGCCGATCTCGCTGTGGTCGGCCGACGACAGCGACAGCAGGCCGACCTCGTTGAAGCCGGACTGCTCCAGGCCCTGCTGGACCATGTCGCCGATGGTGGTGATCGAGCGCTCGCGCACCGGGCGGGTGATCATGCCGGCCTGGCAGAACCGGCACCCGCGGGTGCAGCCGCGGAAGATCTCCACGGAGAACCGCTCGTGGACGGTCTCGGCCAGCGGCACCAGCGGCTTCTTCGGGTACGGCCAGGCGTCGAGGTCCATGACGGTGTGCTTGACGATCTGCCACGGCACGCCCTGCCGGTTCGGCGCGACCCGCTGGATCTTGCCGTCGGGCAGGTAGTCGACGTCGTAGAACTTCGGCACGTAGACGCCGCCGGACACCGCGAGCCGGTGCAGCAGGCCGTCGCGGCCTTCGGGGCGGCCCTCGCGCTTCCACTCCCGGATCACCTCGGTGATCTTGAGCGAGATCTCCTCGCCGTCGCCGAGGACCGCCGCGTCGATGAAGTCGGCGATCGGCTCGGGGTTGAACGCCGAGTGGCCGCCGGCCAGGACGATCGGGTCCTCCTCGCGCCGGTCGGCGGCGAGCAGGGGCATTCCGGCGAGGTCGAGCGCGGTCAGCAGGTTGGTGTAGCCGAGCTCGGTGGAGAAGGACACCCCGAGGATGTCGAACGCGCCGACCGGGCGGTGGCCGTCCACGGTGAACTGCGGGATCTTGTGCTCCCGCATGATCGCCTCAAGGTCGGGCCAGACCGAGTAGGTGCGCTCGGCGAGCACGCCGTCGCGCTCGTTGAGCACCTCGTACAGGATCTGGACGCCCTGGTTGGGCAGGCCGACCTCGTAGGCGTCGGGGTACATCAGCGCCCAGCGGACTTCGGCCGAGTCCCAGTCCTTGACCGTGGAGTTCAGCTCGCCGCCCACATACTGGATCGGCTTCTGTACCGACGGCAGCAGCGGCTCAAGCCGCGCGAACACCGACTCAACAGACATGACGGACCTTCCAGATATCGGCAGGGCAAGATCGAATGGTGCGGGAATCGCGGGGATGCTCCGGGACGCCCGGTCAAACCCCCAGGGTACCGGGGTTCAGGCGCTCCTGCCCCGGACGTGGACGCCCTGCAGCAGCCCGAGCGCGATCATCGTCGCGAACGTCGCCGATCCGCCATAGGAGACGAACGGCAGCGGAAGCCCGGTGATCGGCATGATCCCGATGCACATGCCGATGTTCTCGAACGTCTGGAACCCCAGCCAGCACACGACTCCGGCGGCCACGAGGGTGCCGAAGGGGTCGCTGGCGTGGGCGGCGATCCGCAGGCCGCGGAACAGGATGATCCCGATCAGCGCGACGATCACCAGCGCGCCGAGATAGCCGACTTCCTCTCCCGCGACGGTGAAGATGAAGTCGGTCTGCTGTTCGGGCACGAACTGCCCGGTCGTCTGCTCGCCGTGGAACAGGCCCTTGCCGAGCATGCCGCCGGAGCCGACCGCGATCTTGGCCTGGGCCGCGTTGTAGCCTGCCCCGCGCGGGTCGGCGCTCGGGTCGACGAACGCGGTGAACCGGGCGATCTGGTAGGCCTTGAGCACCCCGGCCATGACCGCGCCCGCGGCCAGCGCGACGCCCGCGCCGACCAGCCCGACCGTCCAGACCTTCGAGGCGCCCGAGAGCGCGAGCATCCCGATCACCACGACGCACAGCACCATCGTGGTGCCGAGGTCGGGCTGGAGCATGATCAGCGCGGCGGGCGCGCCCGCGAGGCCGAGGGCGATGAGGATGTCCTTGCGGCCCGGTCCGACCTCGCCGTCGCGCGGCTCGCCGAGGATCATCGCCAGCAGCACTACGAGGCCGACCTTGGCGAACTCCGACGGCTGCACCTGGAACCCGCCGCCGATGACGATCCAGGAGTGCGAGCCGTTGACGGTGTCGCCCAGCGGCGTCAGCACGAGGACCAGGCCGGTGATGGACAGCCCATAGAGGATCGGCGCGTAGGCGCGCAGGAGCCGGTAGTCGCAGGAGGCGACGGCCCCGTACAGGACCGCGCCGATGGCCAGGTTCAGCACATGCTTCTTGAGGAACGCCTGGGGGTCGGCGCGCAGCCCGGCGCGGGTCGCGGAGTACACCAGCAGGGAGCTGATCACGCCGAGCGCGAGCACCGGCAGGATGAGACCCCAGTCGAGGCGGCGCAGCACCGACCCGTGCTCGGTCAGCCGCTGCGGCCAGGGCTGACGCGATCCGTACACGCCGCTCACGGCGTCACCTCCGGCAGGCCGGTCGGGAGATGGCCGTCGGGCAGGGCCTCCTTCTGGCCCTCCAGCCCGTAGATGGCCTCGTAGATCTTGCGGACGGCCGGGGCGGCGAACGCGCCACCGGTACCGGCGTCGGTGACCATCACGACGACCGCGTACTCGGGCTTCTCGGCGGGTGCGAAGGAGGCGAACCACGCGGTGTCGTCGTAGCCGTAGACCTCCGCGGTGCCGGTCTTGCCCGCGACGTGGACCTTGTCCATCGGGAAGCCGCCGAAGGCGCCCGCCGCGGTGCCCTGGGTGGTGACCTCCGCGAGCGCCTTGCGGATGTAGGTGATGGTCCCGCTGTCGACGGGCAGCTTGCCCCCGGGCTTCGGCTCGATCCGCCGCACCACGGTGCCGTCGGGGCGGACGACGGCCGTGCCGACGTGCGGGGTGACCAGGGTGCCGCCGTTGGCGATCGCGGCGTAGGCGCGGGCGAGCTGCAGCGGGGTGACCAGGACGTCGCCCTGGCCGACGGAGAGGTTCGCCGCGTCGCCGGCCCTCCAGACGAATCCCTCCAGGCAGTTCTCCTTGGAGATGGCGGTCAGGTAGGCGGCCTTGGCGGCGCTCGTGACCTCCGGGTAGCCGGTCTTGGCCCGCTTGCAGTTCTCGGCCTTCGTCGCCGCCCAGTAGTTCTGCTTCCAGGTCCGGTCGGGGATGCGCCCTGAGGACTCGCCCGGCAGGTCGATCCCGGTCTCCTTGCCGAACCCGAACTTGCGGGCCATGCCGACCATCGGGTCCTTCGGGTTCTTGACGGGCTTGGTGGACCCGTCCTTCAGCCAGGCGTCGTAGGCGAACTTGTAGAAGATCGTGTCGCACGAGACCACGAGGGCCGTGTGCAGGCTCATCGGGCCGTGGCCCTGCCCCTCGAAGTTCTGGAAGGCCCGGGAGCCGACCATGTACGAGCCGGGGCAGTCGTAGGTGCCCTTCAGCGGGTTGCCGTCGTTGACCGCCGCGGCCACCGAGGAGATCTTGAAGGTCGAGCCGGGCGGGAACTGGCCCGAGATGGCCCGGGAGATGAGCGGCTCTCCCCGCTTCTTGCCGAGCAGCGCGTCGTACTCGTCCTGGGAGATGCCGCCGGTCCAGATCGAGGGGTCGTAGGTGGGGTAGCTGGCGAGGGCGACGACCCGGCCGGTGTTCACGTCGAGGACGACGCCCGCCGCGGCCGGCTTGCCGCCCGCCTTCTTGACCTTGTCGACCTGCTCGCCGATCGCGCCCTCGACCGCGGCCTGGACGCCCGAGTCGATGCTGGTGACCAGGTGCGAGCCCGCCACCGGCGCCTGCTCGCCGGCGATCCCGGTGACCCTGCCGCGCGCGTCCACGTTCACCTTGCGGACGCCGGGGCTGCCGCGCAGGTCCGAGTCGTAGGTGGCCTCCAGGCCGTCGCGGCCGATGAGGTCGACGCCCGCGAACCCGGTGACGCGCAGGCCCGCGCGCGCGTCCATCTCCTCCTGGGTGATGGGCTGGAGGTAGCCGAGGGTCTGCGCGGCGCTGGCCCCGTCCGGCTCGGGATGCTCGCGCACCGCCTGGACCTGGGCGATGACGCCGGGGAACTCCTCCTGGCGCTCCAGGATCTGCAGCCCCTCCTTGGCGGTCACCCTGTCGTCGACGGGGATCGGCTGGTAGGGCGAGCCGGGCCAGCACGGCCGCGGCACGGTGGGCGAGCACAGGCGGGTGCGCTGCTGGAGTTCCTCAGGCGTGGTGCCGAGCACCTCGGCGAGTTCCGCGACGACGCTCTGCCCCCTGTCCGGCAACCGGCCGAGGACGGTGAGGTCGACCGACACCACGAGCGCGGTCCGGTTGCGGACGAGGGGGCGTCCCTCGACGTCGAGGATGGAGCCGCGGACGGCGGGGACGATGATGTCCCGCGTGCGGTTCTCGGCGGCGACGGTCCGGTAGTGCTCGCCGTTGACGACCATGAGCACCCACATGCGCCCGGCGAGCACCAGCAGCAGTGCCGCGATCAGAACGTGCAGCACCACGAGCCGCGACCGGGTCCGCCCGTTCACCGCGACTGCCTCGCCGGCCGCGCGTACCCGGGCACGGACAGGCCGCCGCGCGGCTCCATCCGCTCGCTGCGCCGGGAGACGCGCAGCACCGCCCAGACGACGAACGGGCTGGCCAGCAGGTCGTAGAGCACGGCGAGCGGCACCACGCGCGTCACCGACTCCCAGGACGTGCGCGGGTCGCCGAGCATCATGCCGACCAGCGCGTAGGCGAGGTTGCCCAGGAGGGCGCCCGCGCCGACCATGAAGAACGGGAGCACCGACGAGCGCTGGACGTCGAGGCGCAGCAGGCCGCAGCCGTAGCCGATGAGGCAGTACACCAGGGCGTAGCGGCCGATGGTGTGGTCGGCGGGCGGCGCGATGTCGACGGCCAGGCCCGCGCAGAACCCGGCGACCATGCCGACGCGCTCGCCGCTGAAGAGGGCGAGCGCGAGGACGGTGAGCAGGACGAGGTCGGGGGTGACCCCGCCGGGCAGCGGCAGCCGGTTGGCCACCGTGACCTGCACGAGGATGGCGACGACGATGATGGCGAAGGCCCGGAGCTTGACCCCTTGGGCCTCCTCTGCGGAGTTCAGCACGCTTCTTCTAGCTCCCCTTGCGGGTTCTCAGGAGGACGGGGTGGACGGCCGGGGCGGCAGCACCGCGTCATGCGGGTCGCGGGCGGGCGGCGCGACGACGACGCCGACCACGTCGAGTCCGGAGAAGTGGACGAACGGCCGGATGAGGGCCGTGCGGGTGAGGGCTCCCGGGGTCTGCTCGACCTTCTCCACGACGCCGATCGGGACGCCCGGCACGTACGGTCGGTCGTCCTTGGAGCCGAGGGTGACCACCCGCTGGCCGGGAGACAGGCGGGCGTCCGCCGCGAGCAGTTCCAGGCGGAGCGTCGCGGCGCCGACGCCGAATCCGCGGCGGCCGGTGCCGGTGACGGAGCCGATCTCCTTGGAGGTCTCCATGCGGGCGCCAACGGTCGAGGCGGAGTCGGTGGCCAGCAGGACGGTGGCGGACGCGGGTCCTGCCTTGGTGACGCGGCCGACCAGTCCATCACCCGTCATGACGGTCATGTCGGGCTTGACGCCGCTCAGGGTGCCGACGTCGATGGTGACCGTGTCCTCGAAGCCCTGGCCCGCCGAGATGACGTTCGCGGCCACGATCTTGTAGCCGCCCAGGCCCGCGCTGCCGAGCAGCTTGTCCAGCTGCGCGGCCCGGTCCTTGTCGATCGTGCCCGAGCGCAGCTGCTCGCGCAGCTCCTGGTTCTCCTTGACGAGGTCCTCGACCCGGTTGCGCTGGCCCGGCGCGTCGCGGATCGCGTCGAAGGTGTTGCCGACGGGCCGCACCACGCTCGCCGCGACCCGCTCCAGCGGTCCGAAGACCGTGGCGCCGACCCCGCGCATCCAGTTCAGCGGCGAGTTCTCCCCGCCCCGGAAGTCCAGGGTGATGAGCACCAGCGACGCGACGAGCAGAACGCCCAGCACGAGCCGGTTCTTGCCGGAGTCCCGCATCAGCGCCGCGGCTCGGGCACCAGGACCTGGCGCAGCGACTCGAAGTCCTCGATGCACTTGCCGGTGCCGAGCACGACGGAGTCGAGCGGATTGTCGACCAGATGGATCGGCATGCCCGTCTCTTCCCGGACGCGCTCGTCCAGGTGCTTGAGGAGGGCGCCGCCGCCGGTCAGGGCGATGCCCCGGTCCATGATGTCGCCGGACAGCTCGGGCGGGCACTTGTCGAGGGTCGTCTTCACCGCGTCGACGATGGCGTTGACCGGCTCCTCGATCGCGCGGCGCACCTCCTCGGAGGAGATGACGACGGTCTTCGGCAGCCCCGACACCAGGTCGCGGCCCCGGATCTCGTAGTTGGGCTCGTCCTCCCCGCCGGTCGGGAACGCGCTGCCGATCGCGATCTTGATCTCCTCGGCGCTGCGCTCGCCGAGCATCAGCGAGTACTCCTTCTTGGCGAAGGTGATGACGGCCTGGTCGAGCTCGTCGCCGCCGACGCGCACGGACTGGCTGGTGACGATGCCCCCGAGGGAGATGATGGCCACCTCCGTCGTGCCGCCGCCGATGTCGACGACCATGTTGCCGGTCGGCTCGTACACGGGCAGGCCCGCGCCGATCGCCGCGGCCATGGGCTCCTCGATGATGTAGACGCGGCGGGCGCCGGCCTGGTAGCCGGCCTCCTTGACCGCGCGCTGCTCCACCCCGGTGATGCCGGACGGGACGGCGACCACGATCCGCGGCTTCGCGAAGTGGCGGCGCTTGTGCACCTTCTGGATGAAGTACCGCAGCATCCGTTCGGTGACGTCGAAGTCGGCGATGACGCCGTCCTTCAGCGGCCGGACCGCGACGATGTTGCCGGGGGTCCGGCCGATCATCCGTTTCGCCTCGATCCCGACCGCGACGATCTTGCCCGTGTGCGTGTTGATGGCCACCAC
Organism: Actinocorallia aurea; assembly: GCF_054783995.1. NCBI lineage: Bacteria > Bacillati > Actinomycetota > Actinomycetes > Streptosporangiales > Thermomonosporaceae > Actinocorallia > Actinocorallia aurea. Next base: position 381,867 of record NZ_BAAGPQ010000014.1, on the reverse strand, counting down.
GGACGGCTCGTTCAGCACGATCCCCCGGCCGCGCAGATACACGAGTGTGTTGGCGGTTCCGAGGTCGACCGCCATATCACGGCCGAGGAACGACAGCTTGTTACCCATGGAGAAAAGGGGGCCCTTCCTGACTGGCAGTGACACCAGAGATGGCGGTCGGAGCGGCGAGTTCATCGTAACGCGGCAGCCACCGCCACGGCAGTCACCGGGCCGCGGGCGCCACCGGAAATTCTGCGCGTGATTCGACTATTGCACAGGGAAACGACAGCCCGCGGGCGGAAACACGAACGCACCGCGCGCCGATCATACGGCGGACGGTGCGTTCGTGTGCGGGTCTTGGCCTACTACCTCGTCGGGCGGGCCGACCCAGGGTCAGGAGCGCGTTCAGCCCAGCTCGGGGAAGAACAGCTTGACCTCGCGCGCGGCGGACTCAGGCGAGTCGGAGCCGTGCACGATGTTCTCGCCGATCTCCAGCGCGAAGTCGCCGCGCAGGGTGCCCGGGGCGGACTTGACGGGGTCGGTGGCGCCGGCGAGGCTGCGGAACGCCTCGATGGCGCGGGGGCCCTCGGCGACGAGCGCGACGAGCGGGCCGCCGGTGATGAACTCGACGAGCTCGCCGAAGAACGGACGCTCGCGGTGCTCGCCGTAGTGGTCCTCGGCGACCTCGCGGGTCAGGGTGCGCAGCTCGAGCGCGACCAGCTTCAGGCCCTTGTTCTCGATGCGCGAGAGGACCTCGCCGACCAGGCCCTTGCGGACGCCGTCGGGCTTGACCAGGATCAGGGTGCGCTCGGACACGACTGTGTTCTCCAGTGGTTCGTCGGTGGTGATTCGATGCGGTGCTTCGACATGGTGCTTCGACGCGGTGCCTCGATGTGCTGTTTTGATCAGGTGACCAGGTGCGAAATCCTATCGGTGCCGCGCGTGTCCCGGCGCCGGGCCGTCGCCTGCACGGCGGGGACCAGGCAGGTCGCGGCCACGGCGAGGCCCAGGGCCGCCGCCGTCCAGGCGCGTTGGGCGGAGGCCAGGGCGTCGAGCGGGCCGTCCCCCGCGGCGGCGTTGCCGAGCCCGGCGAGCTGGAGCGAGCCGGCGATGAGGCTGCCGCTCAGCAGCGCCGGGAAGCACAGGGCGAGCCCGAACCCGAGCGCGCCGGGCGGGGCCCCGCGCAGCGAGGACGCCAGGGCGAGTCCGGCGCCTCCGGCGAGCGCGACGAGGGCGGGACCGAGGAGCGGGCCTCCGGCCAGCGGGTCGTAGGCGAGCAGCAGTCCGGTTCCGGCGACCATCAGCCCGCAGCCGGCGCCGACCGCGGTGCGCGCGCCCCTGGCGTCCAGCGGGATCGTGGACAGCGCGGCGGCGAGGGCGGCGAACGCGCCGGCGCCGAACGGCCACAGCTCGTGCGGGCCGACGCCGCGGGCGGTGGCGGTGAGCCCGGCGAGCGGGGCGCTCACCGGCAGCACGAGCGTGCCGATGAGCAGCAGGACCGGGCCTGGCGCGAGCGGGCCCGAGGTGTCGCGCCCGGCGGCCAGGGCCATGCCGGTGAGCGCGGCGAGGCCCAGCGCGGCGACGATCAGGTTCACGCCCGGCGACCACGCCCGCTCCACGGCGAGCACCGCGAGGAACGCGAGGCCCGCCGCGGGCACGAGCGGGAGGGTCAACTGGGCGCGTTCGGCGGAGGTCGGCGGGACCGGGGCGCGCGAGCCGCGCAGGGCGAGCGCGGGAAGGGCGGCGACGAGCGCGGCGGCCGCGGCCCACGGGTGCGCGGTGAGCGGGTCGCGCCAGGCGTCCGGCCGGTCGGGGATCGCGCGGAGCACCGCGGGCATGGCCAGCAGCAGCCCGGCGACGAGCGCCCCGGAGAACACCGCGGACGGCAGGGGCGAGGGCCGCCGGCCGGCGAGGGCGGCGGCCGCGGCGAGCACGAGGCCCGCGCCGCATCCGGCCAGCGCCCGCGCGGCGCCGAGCGCCCAGGTGTTGCCGGCCTGGGCGACGAGCAGGCCGCCGAGCAGGACCGCGGCGAGCCCCGCGGCGAGCAGCGGTCCGGGAGGGCGCAGCCGGACGAGCACGGCAGCGCCGGGGACGGCCAGGACGAGGGCGGGCAGCGCCGCTCCGGCCGCCTGGACGAGTCCCACGGGGCCGCCGCCGAGTTCGGCGAGCGCGGGGTCGGCGACGAACGCGACGGCGTTCGGGACGGTCAGGACGGCGGCGGGGACGGCGAGGCAGACCGCCGCCGCGGCCACGGCGGACCCGGCGCCATTTCGCGCCCGGGCAGAAGGGGACACATCAGCTCCTGTCGCATCGCACCGGCGACTCCGACAGAGGAAATCGGACCGAACTGTTATTTCAGGAACTGTCGGTCATTGTGTACAGCTGGGCCATTCTCTTACCGCTCGGAGACGCCGCCGGAAACGACGAATTTAGCCGACCGAGGGCTCCTGGAACTTCCGTCCGAGCCAAATGGCATAAAGCCACAGCGCGGTGAACACGACACCGAGGATGTACATCGTCGGCACGATCGCGCCGAGCGCGATCACCACGATCTGGAAGCCCGTGGCCACCGGGACCCCCCAGCGGCGCCCCAGCGTCCCGGCCAGCGCGAGGGACAGCACGACGAGGACCCCGCCGACGATCCCCGCGACCTTGCCGTCCACGTCGGCGACGGAGATCGCCACCGGGATCGACAGGCCGAGGATGATCGCCTCACAGGTGAGGATCGTGGCCAGCATCCGTCGCACCATCTACTTCACCCTCAACAGCACTCGTGCGTCGCCGGCCGTCACGACCGACCCTGTGATGACCACTCCCGCGCCACCGAACTCGCCTTCCTCGTCGGCGAGCGCGATGGCCTGGTCGATCGCGTCGTCCAGGCGCGCCACGGCCCTGACCCGCTCGGCGCCCAGCACGCTCCCGGCCAGCTCCGCGAGATCGGCCGTCGGCATGGACCGGGGCGAGGAGTTGACCGTGACGATCGCCTCCGACACCACGGGCTCCAGCTCCTCCAGCATGCCCTCGACGTCCTTGTCGGCCGCCGCGGCGATCACCGCGACGAGCCGGTTGAACCCGAACGCCTCCGACAGCGCGCGCACCGTCGCGGCCATCCCGGCCGGGTTGTGCGCGGCATCCAGGATGACGGTCGGGCTGGTGCGGACGACCTCCAGGCGGCCCGGCGAGGTGACCGCGGCGAACCCGGCGCGGACCAGCTCGGGGTCGAGCGCGCCCTCCTGGCTCGCGGACGCCCCGGCGAACTCCCGGAGCGAGCCGCGGGTGACCTCGTCGGGGTCGAGGACGGCGTTGGTGGGCGCGCCGCTGGCGAAGACCTCCACCGCGGCGAGGGCGACCGCGGCGTTCGCGGCCTGGTGCTCGCCGAACAGCGGAAGGAACACCTCGTCGTAGCCCGCGTGGATGCCGCGGAAGTCCAGCAGCTGGCCGCCGAAGGCCAGCTCGCGGCGCAGCACCCCGAACTCCAGGCCCTCGCGGACGACCCGCGCCCCTGTCTCGGCGACCCGGCGCAGCAGCACCTCGGCGGCCTCGACGGGCTGCTGGGCGATCACCGCGACGGAGCCCGCCTTGATGATCCCGGCCTTCTCCTGGGCGATGTCCTCGATCGTGTCGCCCAGGTACTCGGTGTGGTCCAGGCCGATCGGGGTGACGACGGCCACGACCGGGTCGACCACGTTGGTGGCGTCCCAGGCGCCGCCCATGCCGATCTCCACGACCGCGACGTCCACGGGCGCGTCGGCGAACGCCGAGTAGGCCATCGCCGTCAGCGTCTCGAAGAACGACAGGCGGACCGGGTGCTTGCCGTCGATGATCTGGAGGTACGGCTCGATGTCGGAGTAGACCTCGGCGAAGCGCTCCTCGCTCAGCGGCTCGCCGTCGATGGCGATGCGCTCGCGCAGCGCGGACAGGTGCGGGCTGGTGAACCTGCCGACCCGCAGGCCGCGCTCGGTGAGCAGCGCGTCGATCATGCGGGAGACACTGGACTTGCCGTTGGTCCCCGCGACGAGGATGACCGGGCAGGCCCGCTGGGGCTCGCCGAGGAGGTCCAGAAGGTCCCGGATGCGGTCCAGGGTGGGATCGAACTCCCATTCGACCCCGCGCGCCATGACCGCCGCTACGGCGGCCCGATAATCCATCACCCTGAGAGGCTATCCCGCGTCCGGGACCAGAGCGTTCCGGGTCAGGCGCCCTGCGCGTCCCCGGTGACCGCGCTCCAGCCGCTCTGCTGGGCGCCCTCCTGCGGGACGTCCTGCCGCGAGTCGTCCTGCGGGACCGTGCCGTCCTGCTGGGTGCCGTCCTGCTGGGTGCCGTCCTGCTGGGTGCCGTCCTGGCCGGGCACCTGCCAGCCGCCTCCCTGCTGTCGGCCGCCCTGGCCGCCCCAGGGGAACCCGCCCTGGCCGCCCCCTCCGGGGAAGCCGCCCTGGTCGTCGAACCGGGAGACCTGCGCCGGACGGGAGACGTCGCCGTCGTCGAGGAGGGCGACCGCGCCGGCCATGATCACACCGCCGATCAGGCCGCCGACGAGGCCCGCCCCGAGCGCGGGCGCCCACGGCCGGCGCAGCACCCGCACCACGAGGTTCTCCTTCGCCGACGCGGGCGGCAGGACGTAACCGGGCGCGTAGGGCGGCTGCGGGTAGGGGCCCGGCTGCGCGAAGTGGGCCTGCGGCGCGTCGTCCGGGCCCGCCTGCGGCACATTGTCCGGGCCCGCCTGCGCCGCGGCGGTGCCGCCGACCGGCTCTGGCCGGACCGCCTGCACGGGCTCGGCGGACTCGCCTGGCACGGCGGCCGCGGGCTGGATCTCGGTCGCGGCGTCCGGGTCGGCCTGGACGGGGCGTTCCTCGCTCATGTCATTCCCCCTGGAGAAGTGGTCTGCGGCCCGGCGTCGGTTCGGGGACCTCTGCCAGGGCGCTGTCCACCGTGCAACCCCGCCCTGAGCCGACGCTGAGTGCTCCATGAGAGCGCCCTGAAAAGCCCCGGAGACGCCGAAGGCCCGGCCCCGCGGAGGTCGCGGGGCCGGGCCTTCGGGGATGCCGCGTCAGGCGCTCGGCAGGGCCGCGAGCTGGGCCTCCAGCCGGACGATGTCGGCCTCGGCGGCCTCAAGCCGCGCCTTGTTCTTGTTGATGACGGCCTCGGGGGCCTTGGCCACGAAGTCGGCGTTGCCGAGCTTGCCGGACGTCTGCGCGACCTCCTTGCGGGCGGCCGCGAGGTCCTTGGTGAGCCGGGCCCGCTCGGCGCCGACGTCGATCGCGCCCGCCGTGTCCAGCTTGACCACGACGCCCTCGACCGGCAGCGACGCCGTCGCGGTGAACGCGCCCTCGGGCACGGTCAGCCGCAGCAGCGAGCGGATCTGCTCCTCGTAGGCGGCCAGCGGGCTGCCATCGAGCTCCAGCGCCGCGGTGACCCGCTGCCCGGACTTGAGCCCCTGGTCGGAGCGGAAGCGCCGGACCTCGGTGACGAGCCGCTGGAGCGAGGCGACGACGCCCTCGGCCTCGGCGCTCACCCGCGCGGGGTCGGCGACCGGCCAGGCGGCCCGCACGACGGTCTCCTGCCCGGTGAGGGCCGTCCACAGCTCTTCGGTGACGAACGGGGCCATCGGGTGCAGCAGGCGCAGCAGCTTGTCGAAGACCTCGCCCAGCACGCGCCGGGTGGCCTCGGCGGCCTGGCCGCCCTCGGCCAGCGGCACCTTGGACAGCTCCAGGTACCAGTCGCAGACCTCGTCCCAGGCGAAGTGGTAGAGGGTCTCGCAGGCCTTGGCGAAGTCGAAGGACTCGATGTGCCTGTCGACGTCGGCGATGACGGTCTGGAGGCGGGACAGCACCCAGGCGTCGGTCGTGGAGACGGTCTGGGGCAGCGGGCCCGTCACGCTCGCGCCGTTCATGAGCGCGAAGCGGGTCGCGTTCCACAGCTTGTTGACGAAGTTGCGCGACCCCTGCGCCCACTCCTCGGCGACGGGCACGTCGCCGCCCGGGTTCGCGCCGCGCAGCAGCGTGAAGCGGGTGGCGTCGGCGCCGTAGCGGTCGATCCAGTCCAGCGGGTCGACGACGTTGCCGAAGGACTTCGACATCTTCTTGCCGTGCTGGTCGCGCACCATGCCGTGCAGGGCGATGACCTTGAACGGCTCGACGCCGTCCATCGCGTACAGGCCGAACATCATCATCCGGGCGACCCAGAAGAACAGGATGTCGTAGCCCGTCACCAGGACGGAGGTCGGGTAGAAGCGCTTCAGGTCGGCGGTCCGATCGGGCCAGCCGAGCGTGGAGAACGGCCACAGCGCGCTGGAGAACCAGGTGTCAAGGACGTCGCCGTCCTGGGTCCAGTCGGCGGGGATCTCCTCGTCCGGGCCGAAGCAGCGCTCCTCGCCGTCCGGGCCGTACCAGACCGGGATGCGGTGGCCCCACCACAGCTGCCGGGAGATGCACCAGTCGTGCATGTTGTCGACCCACGCGAAGTAGCGGGAGGACAGCTCCGGCGGCTGGATCGCGACGCGGCCGTCGCGGACGGCGTCGCCCGCGGCCTTGGCCAGCGGGGCGACCTTGACGAACCACTGGAGCGACACGCGCGGCTCGACCACGGTCTGGCAGCGCTGGCAGTGGCCGACGGAGTGCTCGTAGGGGCGGACCTCCTTGACGATCCGGCCCTGCTCGCGCAGCGCCTCGACCACCGCGGCGCGCGCCTCGTAGCGGCCCAGGCCCGAGAACGGGCCCTCGGCGACGACGGTGGCGTGCTCGTCCAGCACGACGAGGGTCGGCAGGCCGTGGCGGCGGCCGATCTCGAAGTCGTTCGGGTCGTGCGCGGGCGTGACCTTCACCGCGCCCGTGCCGAACTCGGGGTCGACGTGCTCGTCGGCGACGACCGGGATCTTCCGGCCGGTCAGCGGCAGCTCGATCTCGGTGCCGACCAGGTGGGCGTAGCGCTCGTCCTCGGGGTGGACGGCCACGGCGGTGTCGCCGAGCATCGTCTCGGCCCGCGTGGTGGCGACCACGAGCGAGGCGTCGCCGTCGCCGTAGCGGATGGAGACGAGTTCGCCTTCGCGGTCGCTGTGCTCGACCTCGATGTCGGACAGGGCGGTGAGGCAGCGCGGGCACCAGTTGATGATCCGCTCGGCCCGGTAGATGAGGTCGTCGTCGTAGAGCCGCTTGAAGATCGTCAGGACGGCGCGGGACAGTCCCTCGTCCATGGTGAACCGCTCACGGGACCAGTCGACGCTGTCGCCGAGGCGGCGCATCTGGCCGAGGATCCGGCCGCCGGACTCGGCCTTCCACTTCCACACGCGCTCCTGGAACGCCTCCCGGCCGAGGTCGTGCCGGGACAGGCCCTCCTTCTTCAGCTCGCGCTCGACCACGTTCTGGGTCGCGATGCCCGCGTGGTCCATGCCCGGCAGCCACAGCGCCTCGTACCCCTGCATGCGCCTGCGCCGTACGAGGGTGTCCTGGATGGAGTGGTCCAGGGCATGGCCCATGTGCAGCGATCCCGTCACGTTCGGCGGCGGGATGACGATGGTGTACGCCGGGGCCTCGGGGCTGCGCGCCGCGTCGGCCTCGAACAGGCCCGCGGAGGTCCAGCGCTCGTAGAGCCTGCCCTCGACATCGGCGGGGGTGTATTGGGTGGGCAACTGGGACTCGGTCACGAACCCCGATTCTACGGGTTGTCAACCCTTGCCCAGGGCGGAAGTGCCCCGTCGGGGCACATCCGAACCTCGATACGACAGAATGCGTCTACGGATACAACACCGAATATCCCCCTGGAGTGCAGCATGAGTGGTTGGAACCCCCCGCCTCAGGGCCCGGGCTACGGCGGGCCCCAGCCGCCGCAGCAGCCTGGCCAGAACCCCTACGGGCAGCCGCAGCCGTACGGGCAGCCCACCCCTCCCCCCGGCCCTTACGGGCAGCCGCAGCCCCAGGGCTACGGCACCCCGCCTCCCTTCGGCGCCCCCGGCACGCCGCCCCCGTTCGGCGCCCCGCAGCAGTACGGCACGCCCCAGCCCTTCGGCGCTCCCCCCGGGCCGCCGAAGCGGGTGAGCAGCAAGGGCGTGGTGATCATCATCGCGGCCTGCGTCGCGGCGGTCATCGTGCTCGGCATCGGCGTCCTGGCCCTGTCCGGCGGCGACGGCGGAAGCGGCCTCGGCGGCACCAAGTACACGCTGTCCACCCCCGACTCCGCAGGCGGCTACTCCAAGACGACGTCGTCGCAGGCCAACCCCTACGAAGCCGCCTTCGGCGGTGCCGGCTCCGTCGTCTCGGCGTCCTACGACGTCAACGGCACCGAGGTCGTCTTCACCGGCGTCACCGGCACCAACCTGCACGAGGACGACTTCACCAACGGCATGTCCAGCAGCGGCTCCGCCGTGACGATCCACGAAACGGACTCGGGCGGCCCTGGCTCGGCGGGCTGCGCCGAGGTGACCGCCGCCACCATCACCCTGCCGTTCTGCTACTGGGCCACCGGCACCACCCTCGGCATGGTCAGCGTCATGCCCGACGCGAACGCCATCGCCAGCGGAACGCCGCTCATGGGCTGGAGCGACCTGTCGGACATCATGCGCCAGATGCGTCCCGACCTGGAGACGCCCGCCTGATCCGGGACACGCGTCCCTGTCGCGTGCCCGCCCGATCCGGGAGAGTTCCCCCATGGTCGGCCTCACCGCGCTCGGCGCGTTCCTCCTGGGGCTCGCGGCCGGAGTCACCATGACCCGGCTGCGGGCCTCCTCCGGCGAAGATCGCGCGGGGGCGCTGCAGCGCTCCCGCGAACGCATCGTCGCCGACGCCCAGGAGGAGCGGCGCAGGCTGCGCCAGAGCCTGCACGACGATCTCGGACCCACCCTCGCCAGCCTCGCCATGGCCCTGGACACCGCGCGGATCACGCTGGCCCGCCGACCCGAGGAGGTCGGGCCGCTGCTGTCCGACCTGCGCGGGCGGCTGGCCGGCGCCGTCGGCGACATCCGGGACCTCGTGGCCGACCTGCGCCCGCCCGCACTCGACGACCTCGGCCTCGCCGGCGCCATCCACGGCCTCGCCGACGGCGCCGACGGGATCATGGTGCGGGTACGGATCAACGAAGACCTCGGCCATCTCCCCGCCGCAGTCGAGGTCGCGGCCTATCTGATCGTCCGGGAGGCGCTGACGAACGTCCGGCGCCACTCCCTGGCCCCCACCGCCACCGTGCGGTTGCAGCGCGGCCCCGAAGCCGTCCACCTCGTCGTTTCCGACCCCGGAAGGGGCCTGCATCCCGGTCGCTCGGAGGGCGCCGGGATCGCGGCGATGCGGGAACGCGCGGCGGAGGTCGGGGGCGTCTGCACCGTCGGTCCGCGGCCCGGCGGCGGCACCGCCGTGGTCGCCCGGCTCCCCCTCACCCAGCTCCCGGAGGAAGAACCACGTGTCCGATGACATCCGCGTGATCATCGCCGACGATCACCCCATGTTCCGGCAGGGCCTGCGCGCCCTGCTGGAGGCACTGGAGATCGGCGTGGTCGGCGAGGCCGAGAACGGCCCGGCAGCGGTCCAGCTCGCCCATGACGTCCAGCCCGACGTCGTGGTGATGGACCTGCACATGCCGGGCGGCAACGGCATCGAGGCGACCCGCACGATCACCCGCACCAGCCCGCACATCGGCGTCCTCGTGCTCACCATGTTCCGCGACGACGACTCGGTGTTCGCCGCGATGCGCGCCGGCGCCCGCGGCTACCTGCTGAAGGAGTCCGGCGCCGAGGAGATCGCCCGCGCGGTGCGGGCGGTCGCGGCAGGCGAGGCCATCTACGGCCCGGAGATCGCCCGCCGGGTCCTCACCTACTTCACCGACATGCCCGACCCGCGCAAGTCGGCCTTCCCCGAGCTGACGGACCGGGAGCGGGAGGTGCTCGAACTCATCGCCCAGGGCCGCAACAACGGGGAGATCGCGGGCATCCTGTTCCTTTCCCCCAAGACCATCCGCAACCACGTGTCGAACATCTTCATGAAGCTGCACGTGGCGGACCGTGCCCAGGCGATCGTGCTGGCGCGCGAGGCCGGCCTTGGCACGTAGGACGCTCCTGTGGACCGGCGCCGCCGCCGGCCCGCTGTTCGTGCTGCTCGCGTACTGGTTCCGGTTCGAGGCGCCCGCCGAGTACCGGACGAGCCAGTCCTGGCGACCCGAAGTGATCATGGGCGTGCTCTACCCGGTGTTCGGCGCGTTCCTGCTGAGCAGGCGCCCCGGCCTCGTCGTCGGCCGCCTGCTGTGGGTGATCGGGCTGTTCGCCGCGGCCTACTGGATGCTCATCCCGCTGTCGCGGCTCGCCCTCATCGAGGAGTGGCCCGGCGCCGTCCTGCTGCGCTGGACGGCGAGCTGGCTGTTCCTCGTCGAGTTCCTGCCGCTGCTCATGATCGTGTCGCTGCTCTTCCCCGACGGCAAGCCGCCGTCGCGCCGGTGGCGGCCGGTGCTGTGGCTGTCGGTCGCGTTCATCGCCTACAACGTCGGCTACGCCTGGGTCCGGCCGGTGGACTTCGGCGTGGGGCCGTACCGGGCGGTGAACCCGTTCGGGATCGAGGCCGTCGGGCGGCTCGACTGGATCCACCCGAACGTCATGGAGCCGATCACCGTCGCCGTCGCGTTCCTGGCGATCGGCTCGCTGGCCGCCCGGTTCAAGGCAGGCGACCCTGTCGCGCGGCGGCAGATCGCGCTCATCGCCTATCCGCTGCTCGGCACCGCGGTCGCCGGGTTCGCCGACATGCTGTGGCGGGACATCCCGTTCTGGCTGTTCGCGACCCTCACCTGCACGGCGGTCACCCTCGTGCCCGTCGCGCTGGCCGTCGCGATCCTGCGGTACCGGCTCTACGACCTCGACGTGATCGTCAACCGGACCCTCGTCTACGCCACCCTCACCGTGATCCTCGGCGCCGTCTACTTCGGGCTGATCTTCGTGGTGAGTCTGCTCGTGGCCACCCAGGCCGCGGGCCTGTTCGGCGCGCTGACCGTGGGCGCGCTGTTCCAGCCGGTGCGCAGCCGCGTCCAGCTCTCGGTCGACCTCATGCTCGGCATCGAACGCGATCCGTACCGGCTCGCCGACCGGCTGAGCAGATCCGTCCAGCGCGCCGAGGACCCGTCGGCCGCGCTCGCGGCGGCCGTCCGGTCGGTGCGGCGCGGCCTCGGCGTCTCGGGCGTCGCCGTGGAGATCGACGGGGTCGTGGCGCACACCGACGGGCTCCTGGAAGGCGGGCCGAAGGAGGTCCCGCTCGTCTGGCACGGCGAGCCCATCGGCCGGCTGCTGCTGTACGGGCGCGGCAGCTCCGACCACCGGCTCGTCGGGGTGCTCACCAGGCATGTCGCCGACCTCGCGCACACCGTGCGGCTGCTGCGGGTCTCGCAGCAGACGGTGATCGACACCCGGGAGGCCGAGCGGCGGAGGCTCAGCCGCGACCTGCACGACGGCCTCGGCCCCACCCTCGCGGCGCTCGCCCTGTCGGTGGACACCGCCCGGGTCAGGCTGACGACCGACCCGGAGGCCGTCGAGCCGTCCCTGACGGCCCTGCGGGAGCGGATGACCGAGGCGATCGGCGACATCCGCGAGCTGGTGCACGGCCTGCGCCCGCCCGCGCTGGACCGGCTGGGCCTGCTCGGCGCGGTCCGGGCCCTCGCCACCGACCTGCCCGAGCCGCGGGTGGACGTGGCGGCCGACGACCTCGGCGAGCTGACGCCCGTCCTTGAGGTGACGGTCTACCGGATCGTGCAGGAGGCGCTGACGAACGTGCGCAGGCACGCGCACGCGACCAGCGCCGAGATCCGGCTCACCCGCACCGCCACCCATCTGGAACTGGTGATCAGCGACGACGGGCGGGGCCTGCCGCGCCAGCCGAACTCCGGGCTCGGCCTGACCTCGATGCGGGAGCGGGCGACCGAGCTGGGTGGGACGTTCACGATCGCGTCCCGCCCGACCACCGGCACCACGCTGACTACCCGGCTGCCCCTTCCGGCGTCGTGAGCATGGCGGCGAGCTGCTCGCGAGTCCCCGTGAGCAGCTCGTCCACCGCGTCCGAAGGCTCGGCCGCGGCGACCTCCTCGACCAGGGCGAGGACCGCGCGCATCGCGGCGGGCCCGACCGCGTCCGACGCGCCCGGGTCGGGCGAGCCGTCCAGCTCGTGGTCGACCCAGGCCGCGGCGCGCAGGCACATCACCCGCGGGCCGAGCGCGCCCAGCTCCTCCCACAGCGCCGCCGCACGCCGGTAGGCGGCCCCGGACTCCTCGACGAGCCCGGCTCCGCCCAGCTCGTCGCCCGCGTACCAGGCGAGCTCCGCCTGGAGCTCCGTGCCGTCCTCCGCCTCCGCGGCGGTCGCGGCGCCCGCGAGGAACTGCTCGGCGGCGCGCCGGTGGTCGCCGGTCTCGCGCAGCGCCAGGCCGTACTGGCGCCGGGTGAACGCCAGAGAGCCGCCCTCGTAGGAGACCTCGAACCTGTCGGCGACCTGCTCGAACAGCCCGACCGCCTCGCCGCACCGGTCGAGGGCCAGATAGCCGCGGGCGGCGTTGCAGACATTGTGGACATGGTCGGGCTCGTGCACGCCCTCCCACAGGCGGGCCGCCTCCAGCGCGGCGTCCACGAGATCGGCGGCGCGGCCCTGCTGCGGGGCCAGGATCTCCACGAGATGGGATGCGAGCGGGGCGAGCTCATCGGGGCCGAGCGCGGGCCCCGCCAGCCGCAGCGTCTCCCGGAGCAGCGCCTCGGCGCGCGCCGCGTCGCCCGCGTTCGCGGCCTGGCCCGCGAGGAAGTGGGTCGGCATCGGCAGCAGCCAGTACCGCCCGGTCGCGACGTACCGCTCCCGCGCCTCGGCCAGATGCGGCCCGGATCCGTCGTGGTCGCCCGCCCGAAGGCGGATCCGGCCCAGCAGCTCCGCGTAGTGCGCGGCACGCGCCGCGACGGCCAGCTCCTCCGCGAGCGCCTTCTCGGCCTCGGCGGCGGCCGACGCGCGCGCGACGGACTCGGGGTCCTCCTCGCGCATCTCGACGAAGGCCGTGAACGGCACCGCTCGCCTGACCTCCAGGTACAGCGGAGCGGTCAGGACGCCGTCCTTCCAGGCGGCGTCGGCCTCCGCGGCGACCGCGTGCGCGGCGTCGGAGCCTTCGGGGTCGCCCGCCCGCAGCAGCGCCATGGCCCGGGTGGCGAGGGCCCTCAGCCGCAGCACGGGCAACTCCGCGAGGTCGGGCAGCAGCGCGGCGAGCCCTTCGGCCACCGCTTCGGGGGCCGACTCATCGTCGGTGCGCAGGAGCTCCAGCCGGATCTCCGGCGTCGGCTCCGGCCCGCCGCGCGTCGCGACCCGCCGCCAGGCCCGTCCCGCGCCCGGGTGGTTCAGCTCGCTCAGCCCGCGCGCCTCGGCCAGCAGTTCCTCGAAGGCGTCCGGCGGGACCGGTGCCGCGGGAGTGCGGACCGCGACCGGCACCGTGCTCCCCCGCGAGCCCAGCGGAAGGCGCTCCAGCAGCGGTTCGGCGTCGAACCGGGCGGCGAGCGCGGCCGTGCGGTGGGTGTTGCCGAACCGGGTGTCGAAGCGGCCCGCGAGCTCGAACGCCTCGGGCTCGGCCGCGGCCAGGACCGACCCGACGGTCCCCTCGGCCAGCGGCAGGTCGGCCAGGCCGAGCGCGGCGAGGCGGCGCAGCAGCACCACCGCGCCGGACAGGAACTCCAGGCGCACCCGCGGATCCTCGCCCGCGGCGGTCAGCCACGCGGCGTGCTCGGCGAGGATCTCCAGACCGCGCCCCTCGTTGCCGGTCAGCGCGCAGAACTCGATGTGGCAGCCGACCGGCCCGCGCAGGCTGTCGATCCTGCGGACCATCGGATAGCCCTTGAGGTGCGCCGAGCGGGCCTCGTCGGCCTTCCCCTCGCGCACCAGCGGGAGCAGGGCCTGGCCGAGCGTCGCGTGCGGCTCGGACGCGCACGTCTGCTCACCGTCCAGCACCGGAGCCCAGTACCGCAGCGCCCCGGCGTCGTCACCGGCCCACGCCCGCCAGTCCCCGAGGGCGTTGCTCTCGCAGGCGTGGCAGTCGGCGTAGCCGTCGCGGACCGCCGCGACCAGCTCCTCGAAGTGCCGGGCCGCCGCCTCCTGGTCGCCGGCCGTCTGAGCGAGCTGGCCGCGCAGGCCGTGCGCCGGGCGGAGGCTGATGCCGCGCTCCCGGTATCTGCGCTCCAGCTCCTCCATCCACCGCAGGACCGTCGGGACCGGCACCGCAGGGTTGTTGATCAGCGCCGACGTCATCCACTTGAGGTCCCAGTAGACGGTCCGCTCCAGGCCCGGGATCTCGGCGCCGTGCGCCTCAAGGATCTGGAGCAGGCGGCCGATGTGGACCGGGAGCCTCGCCCGCTCGGCGGAGTACTCGTGCGCGTGGACGAGCGTGACGAGGACGTCGGACTCCAGCTTGCGCGACGGGCACGCCCGCGCGTGCTCCGCGAGCCGCTCCAGCCGCTCCAGCCGCTGGCGGCCCTCCAGTGGCAGGGAGCGGGCCTCGCCCAGCGCGCGGGCGATCTCCTCGACGGTCATGCGTGTCCTCCCTCAGGCCCCGCGGTCCTGGCCGCCCAGCCCAGCAGGGCGTCGAACGCCCGGTTCACGAGCGCGATGTCCGCGGGGCGCAGCGGCCGACCCGTCATCAGCAGGGCCTGCCCGTACAGTGCCTCGACGGCCGCGGTGAGCAGACCGGGTTCGGTGATCGCGGCAAGCCTGCGGACGGCGGGGCTGCGGTGGTTGAGCACCAGGCGGGTCCGGGGCGCGCTGTCCTTGAGCGCGCCGAGGATGTCGGCCCACAGGTCGTCGGACTCGGCCTCGACACCGGCGCGGGCCCGCTCCCGGCGGGCCTCGCGCGAGTCGAGGTGCAGCGCGGAGACCGACACGGGCGCGAACGACCGCAGCACCACGTCGCAGTCCAGCGGATCGAGCGCGGCCCGCGCCGCGGCCAGGAACGGCGCGAGCGCCAGCTCGTCGGCCGGGTCCACCGGGTCGAGGGCAGCGGTCACCGCGTCCGCGCCCAGCTCCCGCACGACGGTGCCGGGCAGCACCCGGGGCAGCAGCGCGACGAGCTCATCGTCGTAGGTGTAGCCGCCGTTGACCACGCCGAGGCCCTGCGCCGAGGCGATCGCGGCGACCTGCCGGAACTCCTCGACGGTCGGGGCGACGTGCACCACGTCCCGGCCCCGGACGAACTCGGGCAGCGCCACCGGCCCGTCGGTGGTCTCGAAGCGCAGGAACGGCAGCATGATCGTCAGCAGTTCGACATCATGCCTGGCCAGCGCCTTGACGCCGAGGCTGTGCACGCCGAGGAACCGCGCTAGGCGGCCGGGCTCCTGGGCCGCCATGCCGGTCAGCCAGTCGCGCAGCCGCGCGCCGAGCGCGTCCCGGACCGCCGCGAGGGTCTCGTCCTCGTACAGGCCCTCGCGGGACGCGGTCGGGCGCAGCGTGTCGGTGTCGATGACGCACCGGACGAAGAACGCCCAGTCCGGCAGGAGGCCGGTGACCGCGTCGCCGAGCAGCATGCCCTTCAGGTAGACCCGGTGCCGTCCGGTGTCCGCAGGGCCCGCCGGGCTCGGCAGCACGTAGGCCGCGCCGCGCACGCCCGCCAGCGCCACGTCGAGTTCGACGACGTCCAGCGGGGCGAAGCCCAGGGTGTCGGCGCCGTACTTTAGCAGCGCCTGCCTGCGTTCGGCCGGCGAGGCGAACGAGCGGTCCCAGACCGCGCCGCCGCCGGTGATCGCCACGGAGCGGCCCGGCCCTTCGAGCGTGACGGGGAACGGCAGCAGCGAGCCGTAGTCGCGCGCCAGCTCGGCCACCCGGTCGAACGCGAACCAGTCCTCGGCGCCCCTGCGCGGGGTGAGGAAGACCGTCGTGCCGGGCTCGGCCCGCTCGGCGGGGCGCACCCCGTAGGTGCCGTCCGATGCAGCCCGCCACTCGACCGCGCCCGCCGCCGGATCGGCCGCCGACCGGGTCACCACCCGGATCTCCTCGGCGACCGTGAAACAGGCGAGCAGGCCGATGCCGAACTGGCCGAGGAACTCCCGGCGGGCGCCCTCGATCTCGTCCCGCTTGGACGAGCGGCCGATCGTCGCCAGGAAGCGGTGCACGTCGGCCTCGGTCAGGCCGATGCCCGGGTCGTCGACGCGCAGGCCCGCCCCGTCGGCGGTCAGCGTGATCGCGGCCGGGGCGTCCGGCTCGGTGCGCCGGCGGGCGGTGACCGCGTCGACGGCGTTCTGGAGCAGCTCGCGGACGTAGACCCGCGGACTGGAGTAGAGGTGATGGGAGAGCAGGTCGACCAGACCGCGCAGGTCGACCTGGAAGGTGTGTCCACCCGACTGATCTAGCGACATAGCGGGCAACTGTAGCGAAGACCCGCCTGCCCGACCGCTGGATTCTCCGCGGGAAACGACGAAGCCCGGCCCCTCGGGGACCGGGCTCGCGACGTGACGCCTCAGGCGCTCTTCTCGCGCGGCTCGCGCTTGGCGCGCTCGCGCGGGACCAGCGTCGGGTTGACGTGCTCCAGCACCGACTCGCGGTTGATGATGACCTGGGCGACGTCCTGACGCGACGGCACCTCGTACATCACCGAGAGCAGCACCTCCTCCAGGATCGCCCGCAGGCCCCGGGCCCCGGTGCCGCGCAGGATCGCCTGGTCCGCGACGGCCTCAAGGGCGTCGTCGGTGAACTCCAGCTCCACCCCGTCCAGCTCGAACAGGCGCCGGTACTGCTTGATCAGCGCGTTCTTCGGCTCGGTCAGGATGTTGATCAGCGCCTCGCGGTCGAGGTTGTGGGCGCTGGTGATGATCGGCAGGCGTCCCACGAACTCGGGGATCATGCCGAACTTCAGCAGGTCCTCGGGCATGACCTCGGAGAACACGTCGCTGTTCTTGGCGAAGTCGACCTTCGAGCGGATCACCGCGCCGAAGCCCATGCCCTGCTTGCCGACCCGGCCCTCGATGATCTTCTCCAGGCCGGAGAAAGCGCCACCGCAGATGAACAGCACGTTGGTGGTGTCGATCTGGATGAACTCCTGATGCGGGTGCTTGCGCCCGCCCTGCGGCGGCACCGAGGCGGTGGTGCCCTCCAGGATCTTCAGCAGGGCCTGCTGCACGCCCTCGCCCGAGACATCACGCGTGATCGACGGGTTCTCGCTCTTGCGGGCGATCTTGTCGACCTCGTCGATGTAGATGATGCCGGTCTCGGCCTTCTTGACGTCGTAGTCCGCGGCCTGGATCAGCTTCAGCAGGATGTTCTCGACGTCCTCGCCGACATAGCCGGCCTCGGTCAGGGCCGTGGCGTCCGCGATCGCGAACGGCACGTTGAGCAGCTTGGCGAGCGTCTGCGCGAGCAGCGTCTTGCCGGATCCGGTCGGGCCGAGAAGCAGGATGTTCGACTTGGCCAGCTCGACCCCGTCGTCCCGGGACTCGCCGGACTGGATCCGCTTGTAGTGGTTGTAGACCGCGACGCTCAGCGCCTTCTTGGCCTTCTCCTGCCCGATGACGTAGCCGTCGAGGAACTCGTAGATCTCACGCGGCTTGGGCAGGCTGTCCCACTTGAGGTCGGAGCTCTCCGAGAGCTCCTCCTCGATGATCTCGTTGCAGAGATCGATGCACTCGTCGCAGATGTACACACCCGGGCCCGCGATGAGCTTCTTGACCTGCTTCTGGGATTTGCCGCAGAAGGAACACTTCAGCAGGTCGCCACCGTCACCGATGCGTGCCACCCGGTTGTCTCCTTTACATGGGGCCGCCTGGGGTCCCGGTGAGCCGCGGGCCTTTCGGCCACGGCCCTCGGGGAGAGAGGCTGCTTCGACGGTACCGTCTCCGGGGCGCCGGGACACATCCCCGACTCCGGGGCGGTGACCACGAAGCCGGGGGGTTCCCGAACTTAGCGCCGTCTTACGAAGACACTACCTCCACTCGACGCTTCTTGCTGACGAAGACGTCGTCGATCAGACCGTAGGCCTTGGCCTCGTCCGCGGTGAGGATCTTGTCGCGCTCGATGTCGCCGCGGACCTCTTCGACGGACTTGCCGCTGTGACGGGCGAGGATGGTCTCCAGCTGCTCGCGGATCCGCATGATCTCGCGCGCCTGGATCTCGATGTCCGAGCCCTGGCCGTAGGTGCCCTCGGTGGCCGGCTGGTGGATGAGGATCCGCGAGTGCGGCAGAGCCGCCCGCTTGCCCTCGGTGCCCGCCGCGAGCAGCACGGCGGCCGCGGAGGCGGCCTGGCCGATGCAGACGGTCTGGATGTCCGGCTTGACGAACTGCATCGTGTCGTAGATGGCCGTCATCGCCGTGAACGAGCCGCCGGGCGAGTTGATGTAGATGCTGATGTCCCGGTCCGGGTCGATGGACTCGAGGGTCAGCAGCTGCGCCATGACGTCGTTGGCGGAGGCGTCGTCGATCTGCACCCCGAGGAAGATGATGCGCTCCTCGAAGAGCTTGTTGTACGGGTTCATCTCCTTGACGCCGTACGCGGTGCGCTCGACGAAGGAGGGGATGATGTACCGGCTGTCGACCGGCTGCACGCCGCCTGCGCGGATGTCCATCTGACGATACCTCTCCATCATCAAGAGACCGGGCCCTCGGAGGGAACCTCGTTGGCGCTGGTGATCACGTGGTCCACCAGGCCGTAGGCGCGAGCCTCGTCGGCGGTGAACCAGCGGTCGCGGTCGGAGTCGGTGGTGATCTGCTCGACGGTCTGACCGGTGTGGAAGGCGATCCGCTCGGCGAGCGTGCTCTTCACGTAGAGCATCTGCTCGGCCTGGATCTTGATGTCCGAGGCCGTGCCGCCGATGCCGCCCGACGGCTGGTGCATCATGATGCGCGCGTGCGGGAGGGCGTAGCGCTTGCCCGGGGTGCCCGCGCACAGCAGGAACTGGCCCATGGACGCCGCGAGGCCCATGCCGACCGTCACGATGTCGTTGGGCACGTACTCCATGATGTCGTAGAGCGCCATGCCGGCGGTCACCGAGCCACCCGGAGAGTTGATGTAGAGCGTGATGTCACGCTTTCCGTCCTCGGCCGACAGCAGCAGCAGCTCGGCGCACAGACGGTTGGCGATGTCATCGTCGACCTGCTGGCCCAGCACCACGATCCGCTTGCGCAGGAGCTGCTGGTGCAGCGCCTCCTGCGCCATCATCGCGGGCACCCCGCCCTCGCGGGCGACGATACCGCCCTCGCGGGCGACGACCGGCTCGTGGAAAGTCGGAGGCTTGCTCACCCTGTTCCTCCGTAGGTGTCTAGCGTTCAGTCCCTGAACATTCGGATGCTTGGACACTAACGCGCCCCGCAGGGGGGCCACGCCATACGGGCGTCCTTTTCGCTGGCGGCGTATCCACGCCTCTTTTACCGTCCGTGTGTTTAGCCATGGGAGCGGCTGAACATCGACGGGCCCACCAATACGGACGCCCCGTGCTCCATTAGCGGAACACGGGGCGGGCGGTGAAGATTCCGGCCTTTTACTGCTCGGCGGCCTTGCCCTCGGTGGACTCGGCGGCTTCAGCCGACTCGGTGGACTCCGCGGCCTCGGCGGCGGGGGCCTCGGCGGCGTCGGCCTCAGCGGCCTCCTCCTGCTCCGGCTCGCCGTTGATCTCGCGGCGCAGCTGCTCGATGTCGAGCTCGTTGCCGGCCGAGTCGGTGATCTTGACGTGCTCGACCACGAGGTTCAGCGCCTTGGAGCGCAGCACCTCGGCGACCAGCGCCGGGATCTGGTTGTTCTCGGTCAGGAACTGCGCGAGCTGCTGCGGCGGCAGGCCCATCTGCATGGCCTGGCTCACCACGTACTCGCTGAGCTCCTCGTTCTCGACGCCCAGCTCCTCGTTCACGGCGAGCTGGTCGAGGATGAAGCCGCCCCGGACCGCCTTGGCCGCGGCCTCGGCGAGCTCGGCCTCGAACTCCTCGGCGGTCTTGCCCTCTTCCTCGAGGTAGGCCTCACGGGTCATGCCGGAGAAGCCGAGCTGCTGGTCGAGCTGCTCGTTGCGGCGCTGCAGCTCGGTGCCGACCACGGACTCGGGGACCGGGATCTCGACCTGCTCCAGCAGGGCCTCCAGCGCGTTGTCGCGCGCCTCGGAGATCTGGTTCAGCTTCTTCTGCCGCTCAAGGCGCTTGCGGACGTCGTCCTTCAGCTCCTCGATCGTGTCGAACTCCGAGGCGAGCTGCGCGAACTCGTCGTCGGCCTCGGGCAGCTCCTTGACCTTCACCGAGGAGACGGTGACGGTGACGTCCGCCTCCTCGCCGGCCCGGGAGCCCGCGACGAGGGTCGACTTGAAGGTGGCGGACTCGCCCGCGGACAGACCGGTGACGGCTTCGTTCAAACCGTCGATGGCGCCCTCGGAGCCCACCTCGTAGGTGAAGCCCTTGGTCGCGGCGTCCTCGACGTCCTCGCCGTCGACGGCGGCCGACAGGTCGATGGTGACGCTGTCCTTCTCGGCGGCGGCGCGCTCGGCGACGGTCAGGGTGGCGAAGCGGTCACGCAGGTTGTCGAGGGTCTGCGCGATCTCCTCGTCGGTGACCACGGCCTCCTCGACGGTGACGGGCAGGCCGTCGTAGGCGGGGACCTCGAAGCTCGGGCGGATGTCGACCTCGGCGGTGAACTCCAGCTCCTTGCCGTCGTCCAGACGGGTCACCTCGACCTCGGGCTGGCTGAGGACGAAGAGTTCCTTCTCCTCGATCGCCGCGCCGTACAGGCCGGGCAGAGCGTCGTTCACGGCCTCCTGGAGGACGGCGCCGCGACCGACGTACTGGTCGATCAGGGCGGCCGGGGCCTTGCCAGGACGGAAGCCCTTGAGCCGCACCTGCTTGGCGAGCTCCTTGTAAGCCTTGTCGAGGCTCGGCTTGAGCTCTTCGAACGGAACTTCGATGGTGAGCTTCACCCGGGTCGGGGTCAGCTCCTCGACAGCGGTCTTCACTGGGGCAGGTCTCCTTGAATCCGGCGGATGCACACGGCTCGGCGCGCCGGGGGCCGTGCTCGACGAGCCCCGCGCGGCGCGAGCGGCCGCCGGTCTCACTCGATAGATTCGGGCGGCAACACATGCCTATGCGGCGTCAAGTCTAGAGGGTGGACACCACCGCACGTAACAGGGAGGTGGTGGCCCCCGCCCGGCTCCGCAGGTCGCCTGGCGCGCGGAGCTTATTGGCCCACCGAACGGCGCACAAGACGGCTAGACTGACGTCTGCTGCCCGAAACGGGCGGCGGCGGGCTGTAGCGCAGCTTGGAAGCGCACTGCCTTTGGGTGGCAGGGGTCGTCGGTTCAAATCCGTCCAGCCCGACGTTAAGGCCCCCGGACCGCAGGGTCCGGGGGCCTTGTCGCGTCCTGCGGGGTGTCAGACGCCCGCGTCGGCGAGGCTGCGGCCCTCCGCGCCGGTCCTGCGCAGGTAAGCCGCCCAGGTGAGGATCACGCAGACGGTGTAGAAGCCCGCGAGGACCAGCAGCGCCGGGACCACCGACTTGGCCTCGGTCAGGGAGATCCGGAAGGTCTGCTGGATCAGGACGCCGCCCAGCGCGCCGACCGCCGAGGAGATCCCGATCGCGGCGGCGGCCTTGCGGCGGGCCAGCGCGACCGCCGACTCGACGGCGCTCGCGTCCTGCCCGTCGACCTTCTCCAGCGCCTTCTTGCGGAAGATCGCCGGGATCATCTTGTAGGTCGAGCCGTTGCCGATGCCCGTCGTGGCGAAGACCAGCAGGAAGGCCGCGAGGAACAGCCCCCAGCTGCCCTCGTTGACCGCGAACCAGACCGCGGCGATGCCGCACGCCATGACGAGGAAGTTGAAGAACGTCACCCGGGAGCCGCCGAGCCTGTCGGCGAGCAGGCCGCCGATCGGGCGGGCCACCGAGCCGACGAGCGCGCCCAGCCAGATGTAGTGTGACGCCTGCACCTCGGGGAACTGGTTCTTGATCAGCACGCCGAAGGAGAAGGAGTAGCCGATGAAGGAGCCGAAGGTGCCGATGTAGAGGATCGACATGATGATCGTGTGCGGCTCGCGGGAGATCCGGCCCATCTCCCCGATCGTGTAGGCGCTGGTCGCCGTCCGCAGGTTGTTCATGAAGAAGTAGGCGCCGGCGGCGGCCACGAGGACCAGCGGCATCCACACCCAGCCGACCGCGACGAGGCCGAACGCGACGATCAGCGGCGGCATCGTCAGCTGGGTGACGCTGGTGCCGATGTTGCCGCCCGCGGCGTTGAGGCCGAGCGGCAGACCCTGCTTGTGGCTCGGGTAGTAGTGCGTGATGTTCGACATCGACGACGCGAAGTTGCCGCCGCCGAGGCCCGTCGTCGCCGCGATGAGCAGCAGCGCCCAGAAGGGGATGTCCGGGTTGCTGATCGCGTAGACGAACAGCGCGCAGGGGATCAGCAGGAGCGTCGCGCTGATGATCGTGAAGTTCCGGCCGCCGAACCTGGCCGGGCCGAACGTGTAGGGGACCCGCATGAAGGCGCCGACGAGGTTCGGGATGGTCGTCAGCCAGAGCTGCTGGCCGACGTCCAGGGTCACGCCGATCGTGCCGAGGTTGATGACGGCGATGCTCCAGAGCAGCCAGACGCAGAAGCCCAGGTGCTCGGTCACGATCGACCAGGCGAGGTTGCGGCGCGCGACGGCCTTGCCCGTGGTGTTCCAGAAGACCTCGTCGTCGGGCGCCCAGTGCTCGATCCAACGCCCGCCGGCGGTAGGCGCCGCCTCGGGCCTCTGTGCGGTCAGAGCGGACATGCCCTGCCTCCCTGCTGCTCGGATGGGGGTGACCCGGATGTTCCGGTACAGGTCAGAACGGTAGGTAGCCTGCAGAAGCCCGCTGTTGCCGGAACGTCAAACCCCGATTACCTGTCGCGCACACCCCGCTCCTCGGCGATGTCAACTCCTCGGGTCGGCCGCGATCCGATCGTGCGTGGGGCTTAACCGTCCCGTTACACGGGTGTGAAGCGATGGCTGTGAAAGCCGTGCAGGGTGGTTGCGGACGCTCCGGAACCCTGCGCGGGGGCGGCGTGATTCGGGACGGGGGCGCTTTGTCCTCTGGCCGATCTTGCGCCAATCTAACCTTTCAGCTCTGCGAACGACCGAGCAGAACCCCGCGAGGAGAGGCGAAGTGGACGTAGAACAGACAGCGCTGCCCGGCATCGGGCTGCGCCACGAGTTCACCACCCAGGCAGGCCGCCGGATCGGCGTCGTGTCCTACCGGACCGGAAGGCGCGACCTCGTCGTCTACGACCCGCAGGACCCCGACCGGGTGTGCGAGACGGTGAAGCTGAACGACGAGGAGGCCGACGCGCTCGTCGAACTGCTCGGCGCGCCCAGGATCGTCGCCCGCCTCAACGCCCTGCACCGCGAGGTCGAGGGACTCGTCAGCCTCCAGGTCCCGGTGTCCGCCCAGTGGGCCGGCCGGGCCATGGGCGACGCCCAGGTGCGCACGCAGACCGGAGCGTCCATTGTGGCCATCGTCCGGTCGGGCCAGGTGAACGCCTCGCCCGCCCCGGACTTCGTCTTCGCCGCGCAGGACGTCGTGGTCGTCGTCGGCAGCCCGGAGAGCACCGAGGCCGCCGGACACGTCCTGGCCGGCGGATAGGAGCGGCGTGCACGAAATCGCAATACTCTTCCTCGAACTCGGAGCGGTGATCCTGGGACTCGGGATCATCGGCTCGTTCGCCCTCCGGGCGGGCATCTCCCCCATCCCCCTGTACCTCCTCGCGGGCCTGTGCTTCGGGCACGGCGGCTTCGTGCCGCTGGCCACCAGCGAGGAGTTCATCCACACGGCGTCGGAGATCGGCGTCATCCTCCTGCTGCTCACCCTGGGCCTGGAGTACAACGCCGACGAACTGCTCACCAGCCTCAAGGGCAACGCCCGCGGCGGCATCGTCGACCTCGTGCTCAACGCGGCGCCCGGCGCGATCGTCGCGCTGCTGCTCGGCTGGGGCTGGGTCGCGGCCGTCGCCATGGCCGGCGTCACCTACGCGACGTCTTCGGGCATCACCGCGAAGGTGCTCTCCGACCTCGGCTGGATCGGTAACCGCGAAACCCCCGTGGTGCTGTCGCTGCTGGTCTTCGAAGACCTCACGATGGCCCTGTACCTGCCGATCCTCACCGCGATCCTCGCGGGCGTCTCCTTCGCCACCGGCGCGGTGACCGTCGCGATCGCGCTCGGCACCGTCTCGGTCGTGCTCGTGGTGTCGCTGAAGTTCGGCAAGTACATCGAGGCGTTCGTGCGGAGCCCGAACTCCGAGGTGCTGCTGCTCAAGGTGTTCGGGCTGACGCTGCTCGTCGCGGGCATCGCCCAGCAGCTCCAGGTGTCGGCGGCGGTCGGCGCGTTCCTCGTCGGGATCGCCCTTTCCGGCGAACTCGCACACGAGGCGCAGGCCCTGCTGGCGCCGCTGCGCGATCTGTTCGCCGCGGTGTTCTTCGTCTTCTTCGGCCTGAACACCGACCCGGCGACGATCCTTCCGGTGGCCGGCATCGCGATCGCGCTGGCGTTCGTCAGCATCATCACCAAGCTGCTCACCGGGCACTACGCGGCCAAGCGGGCCGGGATCGGCAGGGCCGGACGTGCCCGCGCCGGTGTCGCGCTCGTCCCGCGAGGCGAGTTCAACATCGTCATCGCGGGCCTCGCCGTCGCCGCGGGGGCGCACCCTGACCTCGGCCCGCTCGCCGCGGGCTACGTCCTGATCCTCGCGGCCTTCGGACCGCTCGCGGCCAAGATGCTCCAGCCGCTCATCACCGCCGTGGCCGACCACCCGGAGGAGAAGCTCATCGCGATC
Source organism: Actinocorallia aurea (assembly GCF_054783995.1). Taxonomy (NCBI): domain Bacteria; kingdom Bacillati; phylum Actinomycetota; class Actinomycetes; order Streptosporangiales; family Thermomonosporaceae; genus Actinocorallia; species Actinocorallia aurea. The sequence goes on along the minus strand of NZ_BAAGPQ010000014.1, from coordinate 357,179 downwards.
TTCCGGATGCGACGGAGTTCCGCCCAGGAGCGGTGACGCCCGCGCCACGCGGCCCCGCCTGCTCGGGCGGGGCCGCGGCGCGCCGCCCCTCGTGCCGGGGCAGCAGCAGCACCGTGTACAGCGCGAGCAGCATCCCGCCCGCCAGCAGGCCGAACCACACAGGATCACCCGGCCACGGCTCGCCGAACAGCAGCGTCGCGCACACCACGAGGTGGAGCTTGCCGACGACGTTCATCACCGCGACGACGATGAGCAGCCTCCGCTCCTGGAGGCCGATGTGCAGCAGGCCCAGCCCGAGCGCGCCGGACAGGACGAACAGATACGGGTACGGGGTGGCCAACAGGGTGGGTAGATCGTCCGGGATGTAGGGGATCATCCCGATGCCCATGACCTCGGCGGTGCCCAGCAGGACTCCCGCGCCGATCCCGTAGGCGACCCCGGTCGTCCGCCGCGTGTGCCGCCCCTCGACCTTGCGGTCGCGCATGCAGAACAGCCACAGCGGCACCAGGATCGACACCAGCACCGCGAGCGTGAACGACCACGCCGCAGGGCTCGGCGGCGCCGACGCCCCGCGCGAGGCGAGCGGCCCGAAGCCCTGGGAGACCGGCAGCGCGAGCAGCGCCAGCGTCCCCGCGAGAAGCGCGAGCACCCGCCCTTCCCGCCCGCTGACCCTCTCGCCGAACCCGGACACGCCCACGACGAGCAGCAGCACGAGCCCGCACACGTAAGTGGGCAGCAGCACCGCCACGGGCGAGGTGTCGACGGCGAACGCCGCCACCACCGTCCCGCTCAGCACCGTCACCAGGCCGACCAGCCACGGCAGGCTCGTCACCAACCGCGCAGCCGCCTGGAACGGCCGCCGCGCCGTCAGCGGCGGCAGATCGCCACCGGTCGCCTTGAAGATCGAGAACCCGATCAGGTAGATCACATGAGCACCACACGCCAACAGCACAGCTTGCACGGTTCCTCCGATGGGGGTGGTTCAGGAGGTCCAGAAGTAGCCACATGCTCACACACCCCACCGACAGAACTGCACGCACCCACCCCAAGCCCTCCCCCGCTTTTTCATCACCCCCCGACAATCAACCCGCCCGCAACCCCCCAGTCAGCCCCCGAGTCCACCCCCAACAACGAACGCACCGGTAGCCCCCACCAGCAAAGACCCCTCCGCTTACCACCCAACCACCAACACCCTGTACTCTGTCCCGGTACGCCTCCACGGGCGCACAACGCGGATGTAGCTCAATGGTAGAGCCCTAGTCTTCCAAACTAGCTACGCGGGTTCGATTCCCGTCATCCGCTCCAACGTTGTCCCAGCTCAGAGCCATGATCACAATAAGTGACCACTGGCTCCAAGATCATTTGTCACTGATCTGTCACTGAGACCCGCCACCACAGCCGGTCACCACCCATCACAAACGGGTATGGGTCGGCGTCGGCGGGACACAGGATTCTCCGAGCGCACGGCAAAAAAATCTTGGGCCCACAGACTGTTTGTCCAGCCTGCCCTCCACCCGCCCCGCCGCGCCGTAGCCCTCGCAGGGGACGATGACAACCCGCGATCGCCACCCGCCAACTCGTCGCCACCTCCGGGTTTCAGCTCCTGGAATAGGTGGCGAGGACAAACCGGGCTGACGGCAACCCTGGCATCCCACGTTGTTGCGCCCCTCTGATGAGGCCGATTCGGACATTCCCGATTCCGACCCCGCGCGGCCGCCCTCACCTCTCCCGGATGCGCCGCCACCACCAGCCCGCCTGCGCCACCCACGCGCTATGCGGACCGGGATCGGGCAGTGTTCGGCGCTCGAACTCCTCAAAAATCGGCACCACCTGCCGTTGGAGATCCTTCCTCGCTTCCGGCGGAAGGCACCGCAGCGCCTCATTGAGGACTTCGAGCTGGTCCTCGATCTCCAACCCCGGTTCGTGGACCTCGGAAGCCGCGAGGAAGCGACCGCTCCGCTCCAGGATGGCTCTTGAGCGCAGCAGGGCATCAGCGACCGCGCCACGCCACAGGTGATCGGCCTCGAGACGGCGGATCGCGGCGCGGGTCGCCTCCGAGACACCTCGGATCGTGCTCGTCTGATCATGCCAGGCGAACAATGGCACATGCAGCAGGTCTTTTGGGTGCCTACGCGGCATGGCCCTTTCTGATCGTCATTCCGCCATGATGCCAGATTCGGGTGGGCTGGCGGCCGACTGCTTCCGGACCGGCGAGCGGCCAGATAGCTCCAGAGATCCCAGGCCGCCGCCGGCGCATCTCACACCTAGCCACCAAGCCGAGGGGCTGCGACGATCACGAAATCTGGGCCAGATCCGTGTTGCGACCCCTCCAAGGGGCGATGAGGGCTTGCGGAGCACGACGATGACCGTCATGACCTTGGCGTGTGTCCTCATCGCTGACGTTCTCGGGGAGGTGCGCGGTGATGGTCCTCATCTCTACGTGGGCCGCAGCTATGCGCCAAGAGCGAGAGCTGCACCAAAGATCTTGTCTGGCATCGGGCAGGTCAGCTTGGCTATGCGCAGTTGAAGCGGCACCACCTTCCTTGACCACCGCAGCAAGATCATCTAGCTGGAAGAGTGGGTCGGTTTCTCCGAGATCTCCCATCGCACGGAGCACGCATCCCGGTGACAATGGGTTCATGCGCGTTCTGGTGATCGGTGGGACTTGGTTCCTCGGGCGCGCCGTGGTCGAGGAGCTTCTCAGTCGGGGGCATCCGGTCTGGACTTTCAACCGCGGTGTGACGGACGAAGACGTGCGTGGGGTCACCGCGATCAGAGGAGATCGCGCTGTGCGGGCGGATCTTGAAAAAGCCGCGGGCGCGGGGCCGTTCGATCTTGTCGTTGATCCGTCCGGCTATCTGCCGGAGGAGGTGCGGCTGGTCGCCGATGTGTTCGGGGCTGTATCGCCGCGGCTTCTCTTTGTCTCGACGGTCGATGCGTATGACGGGTGGCCGGAGTACCCGGTGTCGGAGTCGTCGCCGCTTCACTCTCCTGTCGCCGATGTCGAGAACTCTCCCTACGGGCATCGGAAGGCGGCATGTGAGTTGCTGCTGAGGCAGGTGTGGCCGGGTGACTTGTTGGTCGTTCGGCCGGGGGTGATCCTTGGGCCGAGGGAGCCGAAGGGCAGGTTGCCGTGGTGGTTGAGGCGTGTTGCGCGCGGTGGATCGGTCTTGGGGCCTGGGGATCCTGAGCGGCCCATCCAGCCGGTCGACGTGGACGATGTCGCGGCGTTCGTGGTGAGGCTGGCGGAGTCCTCGTGGGCGGGGGCCGTCAATGTGGCGGCTCCTCCTGGGCACACCACGATGGGACGGTTGCTCGCGGCGTGCGCGCACAGGACCGGGGGCGACGTTGACTTCCGCTGGGTCGCGGATGAGGCGCTCGTGGCGGCCGGGGTGCGGGACTGGACGGAGCTGCCGATGTGGCGTCCTGCCGCCGGCACGTGGCAGGTGAGCGTGGATTTGGCCCTGTCGCTCGGCCTTCGGCTGCGTCCGGTCGAGGAGACCGTGCGGCGCACGTGGGAGTGGCTGCGGGCCGGAGGTGAGGTCGCGGCGCATTGGCGTACGGCAGAACACGGAATCGACCCGGTGAAGGAGGCGGCGCTCATTCCCCGCTGGTGAGGCCGCGGCGGACCGGTGGGGCGTCGAGTGCGCGTCCCGCTGGAGCCTGGACGAATTCACGGATGCTCGGCCGCCGTCGGACCGGACGGACAGACCGTGCTCGCGCTCGGGGACAAGGCCGCTGGCAAGACGACGACCGCGTTCCTCCTCTCCCGCTCCAAAGGCTGGTCGCTCCTGGCGAACGACCGGGTCTTCGTCCGCCCCGATGCGCAGGGGCGGATCCAGGTGCTGCCCTGGCCGTCGGCCGCGGCCATCGGGTTCGGGCTGCTGGAGGCGTGCGGCTGGTACGAGGCCGTCCGTGAGCGGGCACGACGCGGCGAGCAGATGCACCCGACACAGAAGCAGCAGGTCACCGACGCCCTCATCGCCGGAAGCCGCACCCCTCTCCGCAAGCCCAACGGACACGAACTCAAGCCCCAGTTCTGGCCCGACCAACTCCGCGACTGGCTCGGCCTGCCGCTCGCCACCACCGGAACGGCCAGCCACATCCTCTTCCCCACCGTCCAACCTCACACAGCACCCGCAAGGCTCAAAGGAGCCCGCGACATCGACACCGCCGACATGTTCACCGCAGCAGGAGACGACCGCTACCCCGACGTCTTCGGCCTCACCCCGACCGACCTCGCCCCCGCCGAAGACCTCCTCAAACCCCTCAACGCCCTCGACCGCCACACCGTCCTCCTCGGCCACGACGTCGACGACAACCAGGCCTTCCTCCAGGACCTGGTTTCACAAGAATGATCTTCGCCCACTCCGAGCGAGAGAGTGCCGTTGTTCGGGATCAAGCCGGAGGCTTCGCCGCCGCCGACTGCCCCCTCACTCCGCTTAGGGCGTGGAGCATGGGCGCCGATCCCTCAACGGCGGACAGAAGGAGCAGCCAAGTTCTTCTCTGAGAAGGCGCGCCCTCTCACGGCATACGCTCAAGTGCATGGCAGAGCAGCTTGAGATCCATGTGACGGCAGGCGACCGGGCGGAGGCCGAGCGGATCGTGGAGGCCGCCGTCACCAGCAGGGCGGCTGCGGGCGCGCAGATCAGCGGACCGATCTCATCCACCTACTGGTGGCAGGGCAAGATCGAGCGGAGCGAGGAATTCCTCGTTCTCATGAAGACGTCGAAGGCACGGCTGGACGATCTCGTGCGCATCGTGAAAGAGGCGCACTCCTACGACACACCGGAGATCGTCGCGGTGCCGATCGAAGGCGGTCTCGCCGACTACCTCGGCTGGATCAGTGAAGAGACAGCTGCTCGCCCTGAGGCCGGCTAGCCGCGTAGTCCGAGCGGAAGTCCCGGGCCGCCTGCTCAGGGGACGATGCGAACTCCGCGAAGACCGTGTCCAGGCGTTCCCAGCCGAGCGGTGCGTTCAGCTCCGCGGTGGCGGCGAAGGCCGACCTCGCGCACTCCACCGCCTCGTTGACATCCCCGAGCCTGTAGCGCGCGAGAGCCAGCTCCGCGTTGACGACGCAGAGCTTCTTCACCTCGGTCTCCGGACCGAGGTAGAGCTCGATCTCGTCGACGGCTCTGACGATCTCGTCTTCGTCGCGAAGCCGGGAGTGGACGGTCAGCCGCATCGAGGCGAACCGGCCCGGGTCCAGGAAGCACGTCCACGGACGGGCCGAAACGTCGGCAGCCGCATACGCCGCCTCGGCGGCCTGAATCGCGGGCTTCGCGGTGCCCGTGTCCTTGAGCTTCGCTGACTCCTCCGCCAGGCGGCCGAGCAACCACGCTCGGGTGGCTGGGTCGGCTGACGTGCTCAAGCCGGCGAGGGCGGTCTGCAAGGAGCCGATGGATTTGATCGTGTCACCGCCGGTCATGAAGGACCGGTATCCGCTCATGCACGCCGCGATCTCGGGATCTGAAGCGTGCCGTGCCGCTATCGTCGCCAGCCGCGAGTGCGAGACCGCTGGCTGCCGGTCGCCTTGCTCCCACGCGAACCACGCGGCCAGGACCGCGCTTTCCCCCGCTACGACGGCCAGGCGGCGCCGGTTCTCGTCGGACAAGCCGCTCTCCAACAGCACGGTCACCTCTTTGAGGTGTTCAAGGACCGCAGGGTAAAGCGCCTTCGCCGGACGATGCTCCTCCAAGCGATGAAGTCCCCGAGTCCTGTCCTCCAAGTGCGCGATCGTCGTCTCGTCAGGCTTGTGCGTCCCCGAGAGAGCCCGAACGAGACGATCGACCGGATCAAGCGACAATCCGGCAGCCGTGGTTCCCGCGAGCTGGAGCAGAGTCCTTCGATCCACTCTCTGATTCAGCCTCCCTACGATCCAGGCCAGCGTGAGGCAGTCGTCCGAGACTTCGGGGGCTGCTGCGGCCGGGCCCGAAAGCTCCGCCGACCACACGCGCCGGTACAGCTCTTCATAGACCGGACCAGGGCGATGAGATCCACTCTCGTGATAGCGAATCTCCCGGACGATCGAAGCCCTGCTCGGCAGAGATGCCCGGGTTTTCGGATCCGCGGCCTGTTCCAACCGCCGGGCGAGCTCGTTCTGGGTCCAGCACAGACGGCGGCGCTTCGCTCGGATGCTCTCCGCCCACAGTTCTTCCCCGAACGCATTCTCGCTCATACCGGCTCACCTTGGGCTCGGACGGACAACGGTCTCCGCTGATCTCCTGCGATCCCACTCAGTCTCCTCCTGACAGCACCGCGTCGCAGCTTGTTCGCTTTAGGTGTCTATCGAGGCGCAAGCCGAGAAACAGTCCGCAATTCGGAGTTCGCCGTCCGCGCCGCTGAACCTCCGTCAAGCACAAGGCCCGGAGGCCGACATGACCGACACCGATCTCGTGTCCGATGACACTGCGCTGCGCTGGATCTACGAACAGGGGGACCTCAGCTGGCGCCGAGTCTTCCGCGGCAGCCCTTGCCAGGTGAAAGAAGCGCGGCGCTTCGTCTCCGAGACGCTCGATGGAAGCGGAAGCGAGACGGAGGCTTCGACGATCGTGGCAGAACTCGCGACCAACGCCATCCGCCACACCCCCTCCGGTGCCGGCGGTTGGTTCGGCGTCGAGGTCACCAGGAACGCCACCCTCGTCAAGCTGTCCGTCACGGACCTCGGCGACGGGAAGGGGCTGAACTGGAACAACTCAGAACTCCTCGACGAAGGCGGACGTGGGCTCTTCGTCGTCCGCCAGATGGCGAGATCCGTCGGGGCGGCAAGGCTCCAGGGGCTCGGACACGTCGTCTGGGCGACGCTTCACACTGCAGAACGGCGAATGTAGCCACAGGCCGGATCCGAGCGATCGCGACGTGTCGCCGACGTCACGACCGCAGCTGGACGTGCACGGCACGGTCGATAGACCGGTCGCGCGGCTTGGTCGGGCCGAGCAGGCCAGGCTCCAGCGAAGATCGGTTCCGGCAGATTTTCCCAGCCCGGCGGGTCGGGCGAGAGGCGTCGTTCGAGCGAAGCCGATTCAGCAGCGCAGTCTGAGCCCGCCCGGCCGGTCCGAAGTTCCCTTCGGGTACCAATTCACAGAACAAGACCGCTTCGCGGGGCAAGAGATAGATAAACCTGGCTTACGCCTTGAACCGCGCGGTTCAACGGACCGGGCGCGGTCTAAAGGAGATGCAGACGGTAGCGGAGACCGGACAGCCCCATCCTGCCCGCCCCAGTAAATATGGCAAATGACCGCAGACCATCCCGAAATACCCCTCTTGGATCAGAAAGGCCTGGCACACCACCCTCTTCTACGCCAAACACCCGATATCACCACAAACGCCGCACTTGGGGAAACGCGATACCAGCTCCCACGGATATCCTTGCCCAACCGCTCCTTGACACCTCCACAACGCCGGATTTCAGCGCCACACCGGCCCCACATGCACAACCGAGGGTCCGCTGAAAAACTCGGCCTCAAAACCCGACAGGCATCCCTTCCAACCAGCGGCTTTACCATGGGGTCCTCATCGCCCCTACGAGGGGTCGCAACGTGGACGCGGATTGGGCGGAGGGTGCAGGGATCGAGTCCTCATCGCCCCTACGAGGGGTCGCAACCCTATTGGACCATCGGTGGCCTCCGCTGGGGCCTCAAGTCCTCATCGCCCCTACGAGGGGTCGCAACAGGGCGTGCGGCACGGCGGTGTGGGCCGTCTTGGGGTCCTCATCGCCCCTACGAGGGGTCGCAACCTTAAGGCGCTCAATGGACGCAAGCCCATCATCCTCGTCCTCATCGCCCCTACGAGGGGTCGCAACATCTCGACGCGGCCGATGAACCCGACCTGGTTCTTCGTCCTCATCGCCCCTGCGAGGGCTCGCAACCTAACAAGGCGTCTCGGGACACCGCACGGCGTGTCGTCCTTCATCGCCCCTGCGAGGGGTCGCAACACGAGCGGCTCCGACGACGGAGACCAGTCCGAGAGGTCCTCATCGCCCCTGCGAGGGTCACAACAGGGAAGCCGGTCCCGAGCGATCAGGGACCGGCCTCGCGGGTGGCCGAACCGCCACGGCGGCTATGCGGCGGTCGGGCCGTGGATGAGCCGAAGTGTTGTTCGATGAGTTGGGTTGCTAGGACGGCGCGGAGTCTGTCGATTTCGGCGTTGGCGGCTTCGAGTTGGGCCTTCAGGTCTGCGGTTGCGTCTTCGGGGATTTCGATGTTGCGGATCTTCTTGAGAGCTGTGAGGGCGGTTTCGTCGGCGGTGGGGAGGGTGTGGAGGTAGCGCTCGGTGGTGGTGATCTTGGTGTGGCCTAGGCGTTCCTTGACGATCTGGAGGTCGGCGCCGCCTGCGAGGAGCCAGGAGGCGTGGGCGTGGCGGAGGTCTTGGAAGCGGGGGAAGAAGCCCAGGGCTGCGGCTTCGCAGGACGGGTGCCAGGTGCCGTTGCGGAACCAGGTGGCGTTCATGTGGGGGTCCAGGTCGACCACGCGGGGCTTGCGGGGGCTGTCCTTGCCGGCGGCTCTGCGGTTGGCGCGGTATTGGGCGACCGCCGCGCGGCAGTGTTCGCAGCGGCACTTGCCCAGGCCGTAGGCCGTGCTCGTGCCGTGGAGGTAGACGCGGCCCTTCTCGTTGGGGTCGGTGTAGCCGAGGGACCTGGGGACCGGGATGATCTCGACGACCGGCTTGTAGTCGAGGCGGCGGGAGAAGAGGTCGTCCTTGCCTAGCTTCTCGTCGTCGGCGTGGGCCTTGAGCTTCGTGACGATCTGGTCGCTGAGTTTGAGCTTTCGCCACTTGCGGCCCTTGGGGTAGTCCTTGACGAAGTGGCGCTTGCCCTCCGGGTGGACTTCGGGCGACAGGTACAGGACGACGCGGCTGACCGTGAGGATGTGCGTGCGGAAGTCGAGGTCCTTGACGCGGAGTTCGGCCAGCTCACCCCAGCGCAGGCCGCTCTCGATGGCCGTCTCGACGAGGAGCCGGGAGGTCGTGTCGGGGAGGGCGAGGTAGATCTGGTCGAACTCGTCGGCCGTGATGATGCGCAGCGGCTTTTCGGGGACCGGGTCGGTCGGGACGCCCCTGCTCGGGTGCAGCAGGATGACCCCGTCGTTCACCGCCGTGGTGAAGATGGCGTTGAGGACCGAGCTCTTGCAGTAGGCGATGCGGCGCTTGCCGACTCCCTTCTGCTTGAGCTCGGTGATCCAGGAGCGGACGTCCTCCGAGCTGATGTCGCACATCCGCATGTTCTCGAAGTACGGGAGGATGTGGGTGCGCAGTGCGCTCAGGTAGTCCTGCTTGGTACTGAGCTCGATCCGGTGGTTCGGCAGCCACGTCTCCATGACGTACTTGCCGAATCTCTGTCTGCCTCGCCGCGGGTCCCATGTTCGACCTTCGGCGATCTTCGCCACCGCGGCTTGCCATGCCCGTTCGGCTTCCTTGAACGTCTTGAAGGTCCCGGCGGTCTGCCGGACCCCCGAGGCGTCGTCGTACAAAGCTTGGAAGCTTACGCCGCTCTTGCCGACTCGTTCTCGGGTGAAGCCCGTGAGAGCCCTCCTCGCACCATGATCATTTGTCACTCATTTGTCACTGGGACTGCCTGCGACCCAGCAATACGATCTTGCTCGTGCACGGTCGACGCGGAGGGCCTGGACCACCCGGTCACCCTGCGGGCCGGTGACGCGTTCCTGCTCACCCGGCCCCGACGGTTCGTGCTGTCCACATCGCCGCAGGCCACCGTGCAGTCGGCGTCCCCCTTCTTCCGGGAGACGGGGGGCAGGACGGCGGAGGTCGGTCCCGTCGACCAGCCGGTGACCGCCCGGCTCATCGGCGGCAGTTTCACCTTCGACCGACGCGCCCGCGAACTGCTGCTCGACTCGCTGCCGCCGCTGATTCATCTGCCCGCCCACGCCGAGGGGGCCGACATGGTCCCCCACCTGCTGAGCCGGATCGAACGCGAGACCGCACGGGGCGGAATCGGCGCGGACCTGGTCACCGAGCACCTGGCTGTCGTCCTGCTCATCGACCTCATCCGCTGCCACCTCGCCCATCAGCGAGAAGGGACGGGGTGGCTGCACGGTCTCAGCGAACCCGTCGTCTCCGCGGCGCTGCACGCCATCCACGCCGACCCCGCGCACCGCTGGACGGTGGCGCTCCTCGCCGACGCCGCGCACGTGTCCCGCTCGACCCTCGCCACCCGGTTCAAGAGGACGGTCGGGCGAGGCCCCCTGGAATACCTCACCCGCTGGCGCCTCGAGTTGGGAGCCCACCGGCTCGCCGCCACCTCGCAGACCATCGCCGCCATCGCCGGGGCCGTCGGCTACGGCTCCGAGGCCGCCTTCTCCCTCGCCTTCAAGCGCGAACTGGGAACATCGCCGGGCCGCTACAGGAAGCAGGCCCGCACGCATGAGGCGCGAACGGGCCGCTGACTCGGCGGCTTCACCGATCGCGCCGTCCCGCGCGGACCTTTCCCGGCCGCCTAGCCGGTGTGGGCCTCTGAAGCGTGCCGGCGGAGTGCTCCGGGGTGCTCGGGGCTGCGGCTATGACTGTGTCGAGGATCGCCTGCGAGGTGTGCAGGGCGGTGATCGCTTCGGCTGTGCGGTCGCGTTCGCGGCGCAGTTCGGCGACGAGGTCGGGGCAGCGCGGGGCGAGGGTGGGGCCGTCGTCGCGGACGCAGGGGAGGACCTCGGCGGTGGTGCCGGCGGTGAGGCCGGCTCCGGGCTCGGCCGGGTCGTGCGCGGCACCGGGCCGGGACTGCTGCTCGCGCACGGCGCGGGCGGCGGGATCGACCCCAACTACGGGGCCGTCATGGACGTGCTCGCCGCGCACCGCACCGTCGTCGGGCCCGACTACCCCGGCACCGGCCGCACCCCGCGCGCGGAGACCCCGCTGACGCTCGACGGGCTGGTCGCCACGGCCGTGGAGGAGGGGGTGGAGACCTTCGCGATCTCCGGCTACTCGCTCGGCTGCCCCGTCGCCGTGCGCGCCGCCACCCGGCATCCCGACCGGGTGACCGCCCTGGTCCTCACCGCGGGCTTCGCCCACCCGAACCCGCGGCTCCTCCTCGCGGCGCGGCTGTGGCGCGACCTGCTCCGGGCGGACGACCTCGACGCGGCCCTTGAAGCGACCGCGGCCTCGGTCCCGCCCGGCACGCCGCCGGCGCGCGCCGCGCCGACTTCGCGACAGGGCATCTGCCGTTCGCCGAGCGGCCCGAGTGGGCCGCCCGCCTCAGTGGTTTCCTCCTCGAAACCCGCGTCTGACGCAGGTTGTGGCGGCTCGGGCGGAATCGTCCGAGCCGCCTTCGTGGCGAAGGGGCCGGCCGGTCGCGCGGCCGGGTGCGGGGTGTGGGGGGATGCGGGCTGATCGGATGGTTCGGTGGGGTTCGGCGGTGTACGGTCGCGAGCGGGCGGCGTGGGTGGAACGCCGGTTTCGGTGGGTCGGTGGACGGAGGTTCGGGGTGGGCGTGTCTCGGGTGCTGGCGGGGCGGTACGCACTGGGGGACGCGGTGGGGAGGGGGGCCGTGGGGGTCGTCTACCGGGGGGTGGACCGGGAGAGCCGGCGGGTCGTGGCGGTGAAGGTGGTGGACGACGGGCTGGTGCGGGGGCTGGGGTCGGCGGCGACCGTGGTGCGCGAGGTGTGGGGGCTGGCGGAGCTGCGGCATCCGGGCCTCGCGGAGATCCGGGACGTGGGGAACGACCCGAAATGCGGCGTCTGTGTGGTCTCGGAGTTCGTGGAAGGGGAGCGCGTCGACTCACTCGCTGAAGGGGCGCTGCATCCTGACGCGGTACTGGAGGTCGCCGAAGGGCTCCTGGCCGTCTTGGCCGAAGGACACGCGCGGGGCATGACGCACGGGGATCTCAAGCCCTCCGACGTGCTCGTGGTGCGGCAGGGCGGACGGCTGCGCGTGAAGGTGACCGACTACGGGCTCGTGCGGGTCCTGTCCGGGACGGGGACGCGGTTCACCCAGTCCGGGGAGATGATCGGCGGGGCGGCCTGGACGCCGCCGGAGGAGGCCGAGCGCGGCGCGGACGGGGCCGCGTGGAACCCCGTGGGGGAAGTGGCGCCGGGCGGGCCCGAAGGCGACGTCTACTCCGTCGGGTGCCTGCTGTACGGGCTGCTCACCGGGCGGGCGCCGTTCCGCGGCGACGTCCAGGGAGTCCTGCACCAGCAGGTGCACCGGACCGCCGAGCCGCCGTCGCACGCGGTGCCGGACCTTTCGCCGCACTGGGACGCGCTGCTCGCGCGGGCCATGGCCAAACGCCCGCAGGACCGCTTCCCCGACGCCGCCGCCATGCGCGACGCGTTGGAGCCGCTGCGCGCGGCAGCCCCCCACCGGCCGGCCGCGGCGACCCCTCCCCCGCCGCCCGCGACACGGGACACGCCTGCGAAGCGGCGCAGGAGCCGTGCGCTCTGGCTGGTGCCGGTCGCCGGTGTCGCCGCCGCGTCGGCCGTGGCGTACGTGCTCACCGCGTCGCCGTTCGGCCCCCCGGCGTCGGGCGGGCCCTCCTCCCCGGCGGTCGCGCTTCCGGTGTCGCCGGCGGCGGGCTCGTCGGTCGTCCTCGCCCACATGACCGCGGTCGGCGACGGGGAGGACGTCAAGGCGGTGCGGCTCGCCGTCGACGCCTACAACGCCACGGGGCCGGACACGCGGATCGAGCTGCGGGTGTACGAGCCGAGCGCCGAAGGGATCGAGGCCGTAACGCGGCGGGTGCTCGACGAAGGGGCGGTCGGCGTGATCGGGCCGGGCACCTCCAGCGACGCCGAGGCCGTCGTGCCCGTCCTGGAAGAGTCGGGTATTCCGAGCATCGCCTACGGGACGACCGTCGCGGACCTCGGAGACCGGGGCTTCGCCTACTGGCACCGGCTCGTCGCAGGAGACGACGCGCAGGGCGACGCCGTAGAGGTGTTCCTCCGGACGGGGTTGAAGGCCCGCCGCGTTGCGGTCGTGCACGACGGGACCGAAGACGGGCGGCCGCTCGCCGAACGGGTACGCCAAGGCGTCGAAGGCCACGGGGGCGCGGCCAAGGCGTTCGCCTACTCGCTCTCCGACACCGGCTACGGCGGCGTGATCGACGCAGTCCGGGACTTCAAGGCGGACGCGGTGTTCGTCGCGGGCCACCATCCGGGGGCCGGAAGACTCCTCAAGGCCCTGCGCGCCAAAGGGATGAAAGTGCCCTTCGTCGGCGGCGACGGCGTTTTCGGACAGGCCCTGATCGACACCGCAGAACGCGACGCCGAAGGCGCCTACGTGTCCTGCGCCTGCCTCGTCGACCCCGAAGGCACCTCCTCACCCCCGGCCGGCGAATTCGTCGAGGCCTACCGCTCCTCGTACGGGCTGCCGCCTTCCGCCGCCTACACGGCCGAGGCCTACGACGCCGCGACGCTCTTCGTCAGAGCGATCAGCGAAGGCGCCTCCACTCCCGAAGACGTCAACACCCGACTCGCCGCCACCGACCTCTCCGGAGTCAGCGGCCCCCTCGGCTTCACCCCCGACGGCGAGCCCCGCGACCCCGCCGTCCACCTCTACCGCGTCGACCAGGGCGCCTTCACCCCTCTGGGCCCCGCACCCGAAGCCCGACCCTGACAAAACCCTTCCTTTGCCCACGCCCCGCAACTACCACCAACAATCACCACAAACCAGACCCTCACCGACCCCGCGACCCGCCACTCCCGCCATAGACTGAAGGCAATCGAAATGAAGGAACGGAACATCAAGCAGTATCCGACGTTCCCTCCCGAATTCCGATTCCCGTCAAGGCACCTCCGAGATGGGCCGCCACGGTCCCTATCGGAAACGGCCAAGGCGAGTGAGAAGGAAGACCGCCGGAGACGAGCAAGACGGCTCGCCTCCGGCGTTTCTTTTGCGCCCATGTGCCGTGGCACAAAGGACGTTGGGGGCGGGGATGTGGTCGGGGCCCGGCGGGGCCGGGAAGATCGGAGGATGGGCAGGTCGGAGCGGGTGCGGGCGGTGTCCGCGGGACTCATGGCCACCGGGGCGTTCGGGGTGTCCGCGGCTGTGCTGGTGTGGGGCGGGGCCGGGGAGCGGATGGTCAAGGCGCCGGTCGGGGTCGAGGACGAGTGGGTGCTCGACGGGACCGGGGAGTACCTGAACCTGGCGGACGGGCGGCGGATCACCGGAGCGCGGGTGCGGACCGAGAGGTCGATCACCGGGGTCTCCTCGCTGAGCACGAGCCGGACCGCGGTCTGGGACTCCCTCACCGAGACCGTCGACGCCCGGCGCAGGACCGTCCTCTCGACCGGGACGTGGCGGCTGGCGTTCGACCGGCGGACGGCGGAGCTGTCGAACTGCTGCGGCGCGTTCGTCGCCAAGGACACCGGGGTGCCCCAGACGGGCCTCGGCTACCTGTGGCCGCTCGACGGAGCGCGGGCCGCCACCTACCAGGTCTTCGACACCGTCACCGGCAGGACGTGGGGCGCGGGCTTCGCCGGCGAGGCGACCCTCTCCGGAATGCGGACGTTCAAGTACATCCAGCGCATACCATCGACCACTGTCGGTGAGCTCAAGGGTGTCTCGGGCTCCTTCCTCGGGCTGAAGAAGGGCGCTAAGTATGACGTCGAGAGAGCCTACGCAGCGGTGATCACGGTCTGGGTGGACCCCCGGACGGGCATCCCCGTCGACCGCGCCGAGGAGACGACCGTGACGCTGCGCGCGCAGGGCGCCGAGCCCGTGGTCCTCTCCCACTTCGACGTCCGGCTCACCGGGGACGACCGTCGCACGGCCCTGCGCCGGGCCGAGGACCAGGCCGCCCATGTCCGCCTGGTGCGGGTCGTCGGGCCCGCCTCGGCGGCGGGCGCGGGCGCCGTCCTCGCGGTGGCGGGCGCGGTGCTCGCGCGCGCGGCCCGCCGAGTGCGGAGGCGGAGCGCGTGAGGCGGTTCCTGCGGCCGGTGCTCGGCCTGTGCGCCGTCGGCTTCCTGGCCCGCCGGATCTACCTCGACCGGGCCGATCTGGCGACCGCCCTCGGCGCCCTGTCCCTGTCCGCGTTCGGCGCGGCGCTGGCGCTGGTCGTGCTCGGGCTGGTCGCGATGATGCTGGCGTGGCGGACCGTGCTCGCCGACCTCGGGTCGCCGCTCCCGGTCCCGGCCGCGGCGCGGATCATGTTCATCGGGCAGCTCGGCAAGTACGTGCCCGGCTCGGTGTGGGCGATGGTCGGGATGGCCGATCTCGCCCGCGACCGGGACGTGCCGCCCGCCCGGACGGTCGGTTCCGCGACGATCTCGCTGGCGCTGACGCTCGGCTGCGCGCTCGCCCTCGCGGCGGCCCGGCTGCCCGGCGTGTTCTGGCCGGTGCTGGCGCTCGTCGTGTGCGGCCTGCATCCGCGGGTGCTGGCGTGGGCCCTCGCGGTGCCGTCGCGGCTGCTGAAGCGCCCGGCGCCCGAGCACCGGGCGAGCGGGGCGGGGATGCTGCGCGCCGCCGCCTGGACGGTCCTGGGCTGGCTGCTGTGGGGCAGCGCCGTGTGGGTGCTGGCGGACGCGGTCGCGCCGGGCGGCACCGCGTGGTCGCTGTGGCCGGTAGCCGTCGGCGCCTACGCGCTGGCGTGGGCGGGCGGCATCCTGGTCGTGCTGGCCCCGGCGGGCCTCGGCGTCCTGGACGGGGCGCTCGTGCTCGGCCTGACGCCCGCGTTGGGCGGCTCGGCGGCGCTGGCCGTGGCCGTGGCGGTCCGGGTCGCGCTGGTCCTCGCCGACGTCCTGGTGGCCGGGGCCGGGGTGCTGGCGCCCGCTCAGGCGCGGAAGAGCACCGAGTTGACGTAGCGGGGTTCGGGCCGCAGCGCCCGCCGCAGGAAGCCCCGGTCGAGGTCGCCGACGTGAGCGCGCTGGTGGCCTTCCAGATCGAAGTCCGCGAGCGGGGTCCATTCCCCCGCGACCAGGACCTCTCCCCGGTAGCCCCAGGACGCGAGCAGGTCGACGACCGGGGCGATCGGCTGGTGGCGCGCCTCGAGTTCCAGCAGGATCACCGGGCGGTCCCGCCGGACGGTCTCGGCCGCTCCGCGCAGCGCGGGCAGTTCGTGGCCCTCGATGTCGAGTTTGAGGAACCGGACGTCGGTGAGCCCGAGATCGTCGATCCGGACGCAGGGCACCGGCTGCCCTTCGGGCGCTTCGAGGACCGCGGTGCCGCTGCGGGCCGTGCTCGTGACCTTGGACGTCCCGGCCAGCCTGCTGCCGGGGGTGGCGGCGAAGGACGCGGTGCCGGGGTGCTCGGAGACCGCCGCGGCGACGACCTCGGCCCGGGGGAAGGTCCGGGCGAGCATCCGGGCCATCGACGGGTCCGCCTCGATCGTCACGACCTTGTCCGCGTGGGCCAGCAGCCGCCGGGTCCAGGGGCCGAACCAGCCGCCCGCGTCCACGGCGGTGCCCCCGCGCGGGACGAACTCGGCGAACCGCGCGAGTTCGGGTTCCAGCCGCGGGTAGAGCGCCCGGACCAGCCGGCCGAGCAGGGGCCGGGGCAGGGCTCGGGCGAGGGCGGGACCGGCGGTCATGGTGCTCCTGGGCGGTTCGGCGGTTCGAGGAGGGCGGCGATCCGGCGGGCGGTGAAGTCCCAGTCGAACCGCGCGGCCCACTCCTTGCAGGCTATGTCCAGCTCCGACCTGCGGACGGGGTCGGCGATCTCCTTGAGGGCGGCGCGGACGGTCTCGGCGAACGCCTCGGCGCTCGGGGCGAGCCAGCCGGTGATCCCGTCCCGGACGGAGTCGCGCAGCCCGTCGACGTCGGGCGCGACCGTGGGAACGCCGTGCGCGGCGGCCTCCACGACGCCCAGGCCCCAGCCCTCGCCCGCCGACGCGGCCACGTGGAGCCACGCCTCGGCGAGGAGTTCGGTCTTGCGCTCGTCGCTCACGAACCCCTCGAAGTGGACGGTCCCGGCGAGGCCGCGCGCGTCCGCCAGCGCCTCCAGGCGCTCCCGGTCGGGCCCTTTGCCGACGATCCGGACGACGAGGCCGGGGAACTCCTCCCGCAGCCTCTCGGCGGCCTCCACGACGAGTTCGAGCCGCTTGTGCCGGACCAGCCGCCCGACGCACACGATCGTCGGCTCCGTGGTGCGCTCCCGGCCCTCGGACGTGCCGGACGCGCCCGCGACGGGGTCGGTGCCGTTCGGGACGAGATGGATCTCGCCCTCCCAGCCGAGCCGCGCCCGC
This sequence comes from Actinocorallia aurea, assembly GCF_054783995.1. NCBI lineage: Bacteria > Bacillati > Actinomycetota > Actinomycetes > Streptosporangiales > Thermomonosporaceae > Actinocorallia > Actinocorallia aurea. The sequence goes on along the minus strand of NZ_BAAGPQ010000014.1, from coordinate 340,059 downwards.
ATCGCCAGGATCGTCGAGGGGGACACGGCGGCGGTGGTCCGCCGCCGGTACGCCAGGCGGGCCGCGGGTCCCTCCAGGAACCGGCCGAGCCGCGCGACGGGCGCGGGGAGGTACTCGCCGAACTGCCGGTCGTGGACGTGGTGGACGACGCAGACGACGGGCGTCCTGCGGGGCATGACCCACGGGGTGAAGAACGGGATGCCGTTCTGGCAGTCGACCACGCCGTCGAAGGAGAAGCGCCGGAGGGCGAGCCAGGCGAGGACCCGGGGGTAGACGCCGAAGGTGCCGCCCAGCCTCACCACGCGCACCCCGTCGGCGTGGGCGCCGCGGGTCTGGCCGGGGCCGCGGGCCGTCAGGTAGGTGACCGAGGCGCCTTCGGCGGCGAGCCGGGTCGCGACCTGCCAGGCGTAGGTCTCCGCGCCCCCGGCGTCGCGGTGCCAGGGGTCGCGCCAGTTCACGACGGCGATCCGCCGCGGCCGTAGGGAGGTCACGCGGCGGGCCTGATCAGCGCCGGGGCCGCCGCGCGCTCGTCCGGCGCGCTCGTGCGGGCGGGCTTCGGCCGGCGGGGCAGCACGATCCACATCCGGGCCAGTTCGGCGAGGACGGGCAGGCCGTGGTGGAGCACCGAGAACTTCGAGCCCGGCACGTCCTGCCAGGTGACCGGCACCTCCAGGGGGGCCGCGCCGAGGCGGGCGCACCGGGCGAGGAGTTCGACGTCGAAGGCGAACCCCCGGCTGTGCAGGGTGCGGGCCGCCTCGCGCACGAGGTCGCCGTGGAAGAACTTGAACCCGCACTGGGTGTCGCCGACGCCGGGGACGAGGATCCGGGAGAGCCGCCGGAAGAGCAGCGCGCTGCTGGAGCGGACCCTGCTGTGCCTCGCCTGGACGTCCGAGCCCGGATGGGTGCGGGAGGCGATGACGACGGGGTGGGTGCGCAGCAGCGCCAGGAAGGTCCGCAGGACGGTGGGGTCGGTGGCCATGTCGGCGTCGCAGAACCCGACGATCCCGGCGCGCGACGAGAGGAGACCGGCCCGCACGGCGGCGCCCTTGCCCCGCTCGGCGCAGTGCAGGAGCCGGACGTCGACGGTCCCGGCCGGCCAGCCCCGGACGATGTCGGCGGTCCCGTCGGTGCTGCCGTTGTCGACGACCAGGACCGAGGCGCGCACGGGGAGCTGGGCGAGCCTGCGGCAGAGCAGGTCGAGCCCGCGCGGCAGCCGCTCGGCCTCGTTGAAGGCCGGGACGACGACTTCGACCGTGATCGGGCTCATCGGCGGACTCTCTTCCCTGGGGGCAGCCTGAACGTAGTCACGCGGCGGCGTCGAGGTCACTATGGTGCATCACGAGCAATTTTGGTCGGCTCACCAATGAGCCGGGCGGCCCGGCGGGGGCACCCTGGGCTGATGTCGTCCGGACCTGTCTCCGCAACCCATCAGGACTCCCTCGACGGCGTGCGCGGGGTCGCCGCGCTGACGGTGGTGGTGCTGCACGTCGCGGGCGAGTCGGGCGAGACGGCCGGGCTGTCGTTCGTCCCCCGGTTCCTGGGCCACGGCGACATCGGGGTCGCGGTCTTCTTCGTGCTCTCCGGCATGCTGCTGTACCGGCCGTGGGCGAAGGCGCTGTTCGCGGGGAACGCCCGGCCCGCCACGGTCCCGTACCTGTGGCGCAGGTTCTGGCGGATCGTCCCGGCGTTCTGGCTGGCGGTCGCGATCGGCCTGTTCGCGTTCAACCCCGAGCACGTCGGCGAGTGGCGCACGTGGGCCGAGCTGCTCGGCATGGTGAGCATCTACGACTTCTCGCCCTGGTGGCCCGGCACCGGCCCAACCGGCATCTACCACCTGTGGACGATCTCGGTGGAGATGTCGTTCTACCTGGTCCTGCCGCTGCTCGGGGCGGCCCTCGGCGCCTTCGCCGGACGCCGTGCCGCGCCCTCGGACCGCGCGCGGAGGGTCCTGCTGGGCCTGGCCGCCCTGTACCCGGTGCACCTCGTCTACCAGTACTTCACGTACTTCCCGGAGTGGCGGCCGACGCTCAGCATGTGGCTGCCGCGGAGCCTTCCGTGGTTCACGCTGGGCATGGCGCTGGCCGTGGTCGCGGCGTGGGCCGCCGCCGAGCCTTCCGGGCCCGCCCGGCGGCTGTGCCAGGGCGTCGGGGCGGCGCTCCCGGAGTGCTGGACGGCGGCGGGCCTGTTCTACCTCATCTCCTGCACCGAGCTGACGGGGCCGTTCGGGCTGAACTTCGGCTACGACATGTTCTGGCCGTCGGTCTTCCGGGTCCTGCTGTACGGGGCCGTCTCAGTCCTGGTCGTCGCCCCGCTGGCGCTGCGTCCCGACAACCGCCATAGGCTCGCCGTCTTCTTCGGCAGCCGCCCCATGGCCTGGATCGGACGCGTCTCCTACGGGATCTACCTCTGGCACGCGCTCCTCCTGCTCGTCCTCGTCCGGATCCTTGGACCCCGGCTGCACACGCTGCCCTTCGCCTTCGGTGTCCTGCTCGTCCTCACCCTGCTGGTCACCCTCCCGGCCGCCGGGCTGTCCCACCGGTTCTTCGAGGAGCCGGTCCGGCGGCTCGGCACCCGCTGGACGGTGCGCCGCGGCGGCGACCAGCAGGCCGAGCACGGCGCAGCACAGCAGCTGGGCAACGGTCTCCGCCGGCGCGCGCGCTCCCGTGAGGCCGCCCAGAGCGGCGGAGGCCCCCGCAAGGCCCAGTAGCAGGGCGGCGGCCCAGGACGGGGCCAGGCTCGACGGGTCGAGCCGCGGGAGCCCGAGCCTGGGCACGCCGACCCGGGGCAGGAGGACGGCGAGCGCCCCGATCACGGCTCCGGGCCAGGAGGCCGTCCAGTAGCCCGCCGCCGCGCCGAGCGGCACGGCGGCCAGCGCCGGAAGGGCGACCGGGGCGGCCGAGGTCCCCGCGCGCCGGGCCGGACGCCGCCGGAGCACCGCGATCGCGCCGACCAGGACGAGTCCGGCCGCGCCCGCGAGGAGCGCCGCCCGATAGGCCTTGTCCGGGACGAACTCCAGCGTGACCGTGCCCTGCGTCCCGGCCGGGACCCACCACGCCTGACGCCAGCCGTCCAGCTGCACCGGAACGAGTTCGGCGCCCCCGGCGACGGCCTTCCAGCCGGGATTGAAGTTCTCCCCGGAGACGAGCAGCGCGTCCTTGTCGGCGTTCACCTCGACGGTCCGGGAGGTCGCCTCCCACGACGTGGCCCGGGCCGTCCCCGCCGGTTCTCCGGACGGCTCGGGCAGCGCCTCGCCGCCGACGACGAGCCCGTCGACGCGGTACTGCCCGTAGCGCGAGGCGGTGACGCGGTTCACGCCTTCCGCGAGACCCGCCTTCCCGCACGAGGTGAACCGCAGAGGCCGTCCGGCCAGCACGTCGCCGTAGGAGCCCTCGGCGCGGGTGTTCACCTGGACCCCGTTGACGTCGAGGACCGGGCCGAACCCGCACGGCAGCGCGAAGTCGGCGTCGGGCGTGGTGCGGATCTCCGGCACGCCGGGCACCCGGACGTCGGTGATCTGGACGTTCTCGGCGGCCGTGGCGAAGGTGATCCGCAGGCTGTCGGTGCGCAGCGCCGCGAAGCGCAGCACGCCGGTGTCGTCGAGGACGCCGCCGCGCACCGTGCCGTCGCCGCCGGTGACGTACACCTGCATCGGCACCTCGGCCGCGGGCGGGCGCTCGACCGCGATCCGGGTGATCTTCTTGCGGTCGGCCCAGCGGAGCGTCAGGGTCGGCTCGTCGTCGTCCGGGTCGGGAAGCCAGGTGGTGGAGGGGTCGTCGTCGAAGGCTGCGCGGGCCCAGGTCGCGGCCCCGTCGACGGCCTGGCTGCTCGCGCCGGCCTCGGGCAGCGGCTTGAGCCGCGTGTAGTGGTCGACCAGCTCGGTCTGGCGCAGCACCGCGCGGCCGGTCAGCCGCACCCGCCCGGCCGCCGCGGTGAAGGTCCGGTCGAAGCCGTAGGCCTCCTCGCCGCCCTTCTCCAGCGACCAGTGGCAGATCCACCGGTCCGCGCCGCGCATGCACGCCGACGACTCGTCGGACTCGCGGGAGAACGCCCAGAAGGTCGCGGCGACGTCGGGGGCCTTGAGCGTGCGGGAGGCCTGGACGCCGGGGACCCGCACCTCCGACAGCGCGACGGACGCGCCGAGGTCCGCGGCCTCGGCCTTGGTGAAGCCGACGAACCGGATCCGCAGCCACGAGGTCAGGCCCGGCGGGGTGAGCAGGACCTGCTCCTCCCGGTCGGTGCGGACGGTCTGCTCGCGGCTCCCCGCCTCGGTCTCGACCGCGATCCGCACGGGCGCGGGGCCGAGCGCGTCGTCCGGCACGAAGACGGCCCGGGTGCCGGTGACGTCGCGGGCCGCGTCGAAGTCGGCCCGCCACCACTGCCCGGCCGCGCCGGACCAGCCGCCGGACCGCCAGGAGGTGCGCAGGTCGTCGTCGAGGGCCGCGAAGGGCAGGGACCCGGCCTGCTGCTGGGCGGCCAGCGCGTCGGGATCGGAGGCCGACGTCGACGCCGACACCCCGCGCACCCCGGTGTACCGCGCGGTGGTGCGGTAGGCCGTCCACGACGGCTCCAGGTAGTCCGACGGCTCCTCGTCCTCGGTGAGGGTGGGCGACAGACCGGTCCGGAGCAGGCCGAAGTGGCGCAGCCGGGAGCGCAGCGAGTCCGTGCCGACGGTCGCGGCGGGCTCCCCGGAGGGCAGGCCTTCGGCGTCGTCGCCGAGGACGGTCGGGCGGTCGTCGTCCAGGAGGCCCTCGTCGGCGAGGTCGAGGAGGGCCTCGGGCGCCCCGGCGACGCGCAGGAGGTCGTCGGCGCTCCGGAGGGTGACCGGCGGGGCGTACCCGGCCACCTCGTAGACCTCCAGCGCCGGGTACGGCTGGTCGAGGCCGCCGACCGCGTCGTCGGTGCTGTAGCCGCCGGTGGTGGGCGGGCCGAACTCGGCGACCTTCGCCAGGCCCGGCGAGTCGTTAAGGGCCTGATGGACGCGGGCGGGCCAGGCGCCGGTCAGCTCGACCCGGTCCAGGTCATTGCGGACCACCACGAAGCGGACGCCGAGGCGGCCGAGCACCTCGGCGAGGCCAGTGCCGCCGCGTCCCGTGGCGACGCGCCGGTCGACGGCGTCCAGCAGCCGGGTCAGTCCGGTCGATCCGGCCGCGCCGATCTGCCGCTGCACCCAGCGGACGTGCGAGAACTGCTGGAGCGGCTCGTCCAGGGGGCGGCCCCACAGGTATTCGGCGAACCGCGAGCCGGGCAGCGACAGCACGGCCTGCTGCCCGGTCCTGGCGTTGAGCCAGGACGCCGCGTCGGTCCAGTAGGCGGGGACCTGCCTGACCGGGCCGGGTCCGGCGAGCCCGATCTGGACGGCGGGCGCGGCCGTCGCGGCGAGCGCCACGGCGACGGCGGCGACGGCCTTCGGCCGCAGGTGCGCGAGCAGGTGGGCGAGGCCGAGGGCGAGCGGCAACCGCAGCACCGGGTCGAACTTGCGGAGGTTGCGCAGCGCGGCCAGCGGCCCGTCCAGGAGGTCGCGCACGGGCCCCGCGAGGGCCGGCTCCAGCGTGCCGATGTGGCCCGCGGTGAGCACGGCGATCCCGATCAGCAGGGTGATGGCGAGGAAGAACCGCTCGGGGGCGTCGCGCCGCAGGAGGCCCGCGAGCCCGGCCGCCGCGACGAGCGCGGTGAGCAGGATCATCCACGGCGAGGCCGCCAGCACGTTGCCGACGGGCAGGGTCGGGCCGCCGCTGCCGGCCAGCCAGGCGACCCAGTCGGGAGTGCCGCGCAGCACGTTGAGCAGGGAGGTGACGGGGGTGATCGTCTCGGCGTTCTCGGTGTAGGGCAGGAACGAGAACCCGTACCGGCCCATGACGACGAGCGGGACCGTCCACCACAGGGTGGCCGCCGCGACCATGGCCGTCCACCAGCCCAGGAGCCGCCAGCGGCGGGCCTCACCGTCGCGCGTCACGATGAAGACGAGCGGCACGACGAGGACCGCGACGACCGATGCCGCGTTCACCCCGCCGCACAGCGCCACGGCGAGCGCGGAGCGCGCCGCGCAGCCGATCCGGCCGCCGCCGCGCGCGGCGGTGGCCAGCGGCAGCAGGATCCACGGCAGCAGCGCGATCGGCTGGACCTCCGAGGACAGCACGCCGAGGTCGGACAGGACGCGCGGGGCCAGCGCGTAGGAGAGCGCGGCGATCATCCGGGTGTCCGGGGTGCCGATGCCGAGCCGCCCGGCCAGCCGGTACAGCCCGGCGAAGGCGGTGACGGCGAGCACCGCCATCCACAGCCGCTGCACCACCCAGCCTTCGAGCCCGAGCAGTCTGCCGCCGAGGAAGAACTCGGCCATGGGGAACAGGTAGCCGTTGGCCTGGTTCTGGACCTGGCCGAACTGGTTGACGTCCCAGGCGTGCAGCGACCTGGCGACGAAGTGCACGGGGTCCAGCGCGAAGTCGATCTTGGTGTCGGCGAGCAGCTCGCCCGGACGCGTCAGGAAGACCAGGGTGACCAGCAGGAGGCCCGCCGCGCACAGGCGCAGGCGGTGCCGCAGCGGCGGATCGGCCGCCGGGATCGCGGGTTCGGTGCTCACTCGGTCAGCCCTTCTCGGGGTCCAGCACGTACAGCGTCAGGTCGGGCCCGGCCAGGACGGGGGCGAGCCCCGGGAACCGGTCGCCGAACCCGTCGGTCTCGGCGTCGACGACGACATAACGGAAGCCCGCCTCGCGCAGCGGGTCCGTCAGCGGGGCCGCGGACTCCACCAGCGGGGTCAGCGCCGCCGCCCGCGGGTCCTCGGCGGGGACCGTGGTGGCGCCGACCCGGACCGCGTCGTTGAACACGACCTCGCGCGGGAGGTAGCGGACGAGCGGGTCGAGCGAGCCCCGCCCGCCGTTCCACGGATAGGAGCGGTGGGCGTGCCACGGCAGCAGCAGGACGTCGCCGGGAAGGCGGTCGGCCGCCATCAGCTCCCGCGCCTCGGCGAAGGCCGCCGGGTACGGGACCGCCGCGAGCCTGCCGAGCCCGCCGAACAGCAGCCCCGGCAGGAGCACCACCGGCGCGGCGACGGCCAGCGGCGCCAGCCCCGCGCGGAGGCGTCCGACCAGGGCGGCCATCCCGACCGCCTGGAGCAGGGCCAGCGGCGCCGCGAACTGCTGGGCGTCGCGCAGCACCGCGAAGCCCGGCCAGAACCCGATGAGCGACCCCAGCAGGCCCGGTGCGAGCGGCTCGCACAGCGCCACGGCGAGCCCCGTGCCCGCGGCGACGGCCAGCGGACGGCAGGCCCGCGCGCCGAACCAGGTCAGCGCGAGGGCCAGCGCCAGCCGCGGCACCGCGAAGACGGGAAGTTCGTAGCCCGCCGGGACCACCTCGGCGTTCCAGACCCCCGAAAGGCAGAGCAGGCTGCCGACCACGCCGAACGGGGTGTCCGCCCGGGAGGCGAACACCTGCGCGCCGACGGGATCGGCGGGCACGTCGCGCAACAGGGCCGGGAGCAGCCAGGGCAGGCTGAGGGCCGTCCAGACCGCGGCGGTGAACAGCCGCCGCTTCCCGCACGCCAGCACCGCGGGAAGGGTGACGATCATCGCCATGAAACCGCCCGCCGCCGCCGGCAGCAGCGCCGCGACCGTCGCCCGGCGGCGCCCCCGCCGGGCCGCGTCGACCGCCCAGGGCAGCCCGGCGTAGCCGAGCAGCAGAGCCCACTGGCCCAGCAGCAGGCGCTCGGCGACGAAGGGGTTCCAGCAGTAGAAGACCGCGGCGGCCACCCGGGCCCCGGGCGGCAGGCCGCGCGTCAGCCGGACGGCGCCCGCGCAGGCGAGCACGAAGATCGTCAGGAGGACGAGCTTCTGCGCGAGCGAACCGGGCAGGAGCGCGGTGAGCACGGCGGCCAGCAGATCGCTCGGCACCGCGCGCGGCGGCGCTCCGGCGAGGCCGATCAGCGCACCGTCGAACCGCCACCGGGGCACGAACACCATGTCGTAGGCGAGCGTGAACCCCGGTGCGAGCGCGGGCCCGAGCGCGAGAACGCCCAGGCCCGTGCCCAGCAGGTACGGCCAGATGCGGCTCAGGGGGTCCCGTAGTTGTAGAGCTCCGAGCGCGGCGGTTCGACGCGCTCGGATTGGTAGACGACCGCAGTGGTGGCGCCCAGAGCCAGGGCTATCCCTACCACCCCGGAAATCAGATACGTGGTCATTGACTTCCTCGCCCACTCGGTCCCGACAGGTCCCCCGAGCGTAGGGAAGGCCCGGCCGGACATGCATCGCCGTGCGTCCCAATTCCTTTGTCCGTGATGACAAGCGGCCGCGTCGCGGGCCTCCGGTCGGCCCGCGCCCCCTCACGGGGAGGGGGCCGAGGCGTCGGTGATCCGTTCGTACTGCAGCGCCCACCAGACCGTCACGAGGTCGTCGACCCGCTCCAGGTGCAGGCCGCTCAGCTCCTCGAACCTGCGGATCCGGTACCGCAGCGTGTTCGGGTGGACGTGCAGCTTCGCGGCGGCCTCGGCGATGTGGAGGTCGTGGTCGAGGTAGGCGGTGAGCGTCTCGGTGAACAGCTCTCGCTGCGCCGCCGGGATCGCCCCGAAGCACCGGTCGGTGACGAGGCCGGTGAGGTTGGGGCTCTCCAGCACCGCGGCGAGCAGCGGCACGTCCTCGATGTTCACCACGCCCGTCATGCCGAACGCCGAGGAGACCCGCAGCACCGTCGAGGCCTGCGCGAAGGAGAACGACGCCGACGCCAGCGGCATCCGCTGGCCCATCGCGAGGATCCCGTCGCCGTCCAGGCGCGGCCGGTGCGCGATGAGGCCGACGAGTTCGCCCTGGTGGCTCTCGGCCAGCCCGGCGCCGTCGACGCCCGACTCGAACCTGCGGCGCGCCTCGCCCGCCGGGATCCGCGCCCGGAACGCCGCGTAGTGCTCGCCGGGGTCGAGGCCGAACTCCGCGGCGAGCTTCGTCAGCCGCGCGCCGCCGAGCCGGCTGCCGAACAGGTCGGTGAGGAACGCGGCCCTGCGGTACCTGTCCTCCCGCATGATCTCCTGCTCGACCTGGCGGTGCGCCTCGCTCGCGACCTCCAGCGCCTGCACGACCCACGACCACAACTGGGTCGGCTCGTTCGGGACGAACTCCTGGGCCAGCACCGCGAGGGTGCGGGCGCCGTGCACGAGCGCCGGGAACGGCACGCCCGACCTCGCGCGCGCCGCGCCGATCCGCGCGACGACCTCCAGCTCCGCCGCGGACGGCGGGCGGTTCTCGGCGAACGCCGCGGCGGCGGCGCGGATCGCCTCGGTCATCCCGGCGAGCAGATCGGCCTGCGGGACGCCCGCGTACTCGGGGACCTCCCGGTACAGGACCTCGCGCCCGTGCTCGACGAAAGCCATGAGCTGCGGGTCGCCCAGCAGCCCGCGGGGGGTGTCAGGCTCCATGACCACTCCGTAGTGAGAGCGCGGTTGTGTGCGCAGACAAGCAAGGTTGGGAACAGGGCCGATGGCAGCGAATGAGATCCCCGTCACGATCGCAGGACTCAGACTCATCGCCCCTGTCCCCCCGGAGGTCCCCCGCATGCGCAGAACCATCGGCATCGTGCTGCTGGTGCTCGGTTTCCTCGGTGTGGCGCTCGCGGTGCTGCTGCGCTTCCAGGTCGCCCCGAAGCTGATCGCAGCGCCCAACGACCGGTACGGCGTGGCCACGTTGACCGGCCCTTCCGCGACGTACCTCGACCTCGCCACCGGCCGGCCGGTCAGCGCCCCCATGATGATCACTGCGACCACGCGGTCCGTCACCGACCAGAGCACCGACGAGATCGCCGTCTGGGACTCCTTCACCGCGGTCCAGCGGGTGTCGGACGAGGAGGTCATGTCGGCGAGCGAGTGGCGGCTGGCCTTCGACCGGCGCACCGCCGAGCTGAAGACCTGCTGCAGCGCCCACGTGAACGGCAACACGGCGATCTCGCAGTCCGGCCTCGGGCTCATGTTCCCGACGAACGACCGGCTGGAGAAGAAGGACTACACCCGCTTCGACGCCTCGACCGCGCGGACCTGGAAGGCCGAGTACGTCGGCGAGGAGACCGTCGAAGGCGTCAAGGCCTACAAGTTCACCCAGAAGATCGACGGGGCGGTGCTCGGCGCGCCGTCGGACGTTCCGGCCTACCTCTTCGGCGCGGGCGCCAAGGGCTCGGTCAGCGCTGAGAAGGTCTACTACTCCGAGGTGACCGTCTGGGTGGAGCCGCGCACCGGGTCCACCGTGAACCAGGTGCAGAAGATCGACACCCGCCTGCGGAACGTGGCCGACGGCACCGAGGTGTCCGCGCTGGCCGGCGAGTTCACCTTCACCGACGAGAGCCGGGCCGACCTGGTCTCCGGCACCGAGGACTCGCTCGCCAAGATCCAGTTGCTGAAGCTCACCGGCCCGCTCGTCCTGCTCCTCGGCGGCCTGGTGCTGATCGCCGGAGGCGTGCTGCTCCGCCGGTCTCCCGGCCGCCACCAGGCCGGAGGCCGCACCCCTGAGCCGGAGCGGGCGCCCGAGCCCGTCTGACGGGTTCATTCGACGGCCCCCGAGGCCTTCAGTTCGATGATGCGGTCCCAGCCCATCCCGAGGTCCATGAGGATCTCCTCGGTCGGCCCGTCGGCGTGCGAGAGCGCCCGGGCCGGCCGGTCGAGCACCCGGACGTCGGCGTGGCCCTCGGTCCACCAGGCGAGGGTCCTGGCGGGCGCGGCGAGGTCGAGCGGGGGGACCTCGCCGGTCCGCTCCCTGCGCAGCAGGGCCGCCGCGATCCCGACGGCGAGGTGGACGCCCGGAAGGGCGTCGGCCTCGCCGTCCGCGCGTCGACCGGCGCCCGTTCCCGCGTAGACGACCCGGGCGTTGTCCTGGCGGACGTCGGCGAGGTCGACGCCGCAGCGCGCCCGGTCGGCGGGCGCGAGGCAGGTGAGGAAGACGTCGGCGCGCACCAGGAGGTCGTGGAAGACCTCCCGGCCGCCGACGGTCTCCAGGTCGAGGCCCAGGCGGTGGCCTTCCCGGGCCGTCCCGTGCCCGCCGCTTCCGGCGCCGCCGACCACGACGAGGTCGGCGCCCCATCCGGCGAGCACCGCGCCCGCCCACGACGCGGGGTGCGGCCCGGCCACTTCCAGCACCCGGAAGCCCTCAAGCGGCCCGGGTCCCGCGGCGGCCTCGTCCTGCGCCTTCATCTCACGAAACAACAACGGGGGCCCCTCTCGCCCGAAACGTGACCTGCCTCACGTACTAAACAGACAACTACGACAGAACCCCGCCGCCCTGTCAATAGGAAACGTCCCAAAGCCCCAGGTCACGGGCATAACCTCCCACTTCGCGTTCTCCCTCCGGCGCTCCCAAGTTGGGGGCTCCCCGGGGGTTCCGGCAGCTCAGCCCCGGGGCAGCTAGTGAGAATCACATCCGGTGATCATGCGGACGAGGGAGCCATGCCGATCTTCGTGGCCGCGCTTGCGGCGCTCGCCACGCTGTTCGGCGGGTGGGTGGCGGCGCGGACGCGGGACCGGCGGCACCTGGTGCTGGGATTCGCCGCGGGGCTGATGCTGGGCGTCGTGGGGTTCGATCTGGTGCCCGAGGCGATGGAGCAGGCATCGTTCGAGGTCCTCGGGGTGCCGGCGGCGAGCGTGGGGATGGTGGCGGGATTCCTGACGATCCACGTGGTCGAGCGGGGGCTGGCGCTGCACCGGGCGCACGAGGCGGAGTACGGGCAGCACGCACACGACCTGCAGAAGGTCGGCGTGCTGAGCGCGGGCGGGCTGATCCTGCACTCGGCGCTCGACGGCTTCGGCATCGGGATCGGCTTCCAGGCGGGCACCGCGGTGGGCGTCTCGGTGGCGATCGCGGTGATCGCGCACGACTTCGCCGACGGGTTCAACACCTTCACGCTCGCGACGCTCTACGGCTCCCGGGGGCGGCTCCCGCTCATCCTGGTCGGCCTCGACGCGGCGGCCCCGATCGCCGGCGCGGCCCTCGGCACCGTGCTCCCCGTCCCGGAGCAGCTCATCGGCCTCTACCTGGGCTACTTCGCGGGCTTCCTCCTCTACCTGGCGACCGCCGACATCCTGCCCGAGGCGCACGCGCGGCACCCGTCGCGGCTCACCCTGCTGTGCACCGTCGCGGGCGCCCTGGCCATGTGGGCGGTCGTGGGCTTCTCCCACTCCGGGACCCACGCCCACTGACCAGGGCTCCGCCGGTCCTTGCCCGCTACTCCTCCAGCTCGGGCGCCCGGTAGTAGGCGGTGATCCCCGCGGCGTCCCAGCGCGCGGTGTGCGCGCGGAGGCGGCGGACGTGGGACGGCCAGTCGCGGGGGGCGGCCGACCAGGCGATGTCGGCGACACCGGGCAGGCGGGGGAACAGCATGTGGTCGATGTCGTCGAGGGTCCGCAGCGTCTCGCTCCACAGCGGCGCCTCGACGCCCGCGACGTCGGCGCCGGGCACGAGCTCCTCGGGGTCCCACTCGTAGGACCGCCGGACGCTCACGGTCCCGGCCCACCGGAGCCCGAGCTCGGTGTCGTCGGCGTACTTCTGGTCGAGGTAGACCCGGTCGGCCGGCGACATGATGAGCCTCGCCCCGGCCCGCGCCGCCTCGACCAGCGCCGCCGGCACCTCCTCGCTCGTCGGCCTCCAGTACTGCAGGTGGACGCCCGCGGGCAGCCCCGGCGCGGAGGCGGCCTCCTGCCAGGCGACCGCGGTCATGCCGCGCCCGCCCACGAGGGGGAGAGCGCGCGCCATGAAGTGGGCGTAGTCCTCGGCCGTCGTGGACAGGGCCTCGTCGCCGCCGATGTGCAGGAGGCCGCCGGGACTCAGGGCGGCGACCTGCCCGAAGACCTCGTCGAGGAACGCGTAGGTGGAGTCGCGGTGGACGGCCAGCTCGCTGAAGCCGACCTCGACGCCCTCGTACAGCTCGGGCGCGTCCTGCGTCGACAGGAACGGGTAGCTCGACATCGCGGCCTGGGTGTGGCCGGGCACGTCGATCTCGGGGACGACCGTCAGATACCTCTCCCCCGCGTAAGCGACGATCTCCTTGTAGTCGTCCTGGCTGAAGAACCCTCCGGGCGGTCCTCCGACCGCCGTGGTGGCGCCGTGTTCGGTGAGCCGGGGATAGCCGTCCACCTCCAGCCGCCAGCCTTGGTCGTCGCTGAGGTGGAGGTGCAGGACGTTGAACTTGTACGGGACCACCCTGTCGATGAACGCCTTGACCGCGGCCACGTCGAAGAAGTGCCGGGCCACGTCCAGCATCACGCCGCGCCACGCGTACCGGGGGCCGTCCTCGACGGAGACGCACGGCACCGTCCACGGCCCGGGCGCCGGCGCCGGGGACTCGATCGCGGGGGGAAGCAGCTGGCGCAGCGTCTGGACGGCCCGGAAGAGTCCTTCGTCGGTGTGCGCGCGCAGCACCGCGCCCTCCTCGGTGACGTCGAGGAGGTAGCCCTCGTCGCCGAGGGAGGCCGGCCCGTCGAGGAAGAGCGCGAGGGTCGCGGGGGCGCCGGGCCCGGGCCCCGGGAACGGCAGGCCCGTGGCACGGTCCAGGAGGGCGCGCAGAGCGGTGGCGGCGCGGCCGTCCGGCGCCGTCAGCGTGGCGCCCGGGCCGAGCGTGAGCACGCCCTGCCCGGGCACGAGCGAGCGCGGGACGGGGATGAGGTTCGGTTCCACATCCCGCATATTAAACAGGTTTCTTTCCTATTTAAATAAGACCGTGCAGATCACTCCGCATCCGTCCTTGTCACGCCTGCGGACGGGGCCTGCGCCGGCGGCACCTCCGCCCGCGTCGAGCCCTCGGGCACCGGCCCCCACGACAGCGCCGCGACCACCCCGAGCGCCAGCATCGCGATCGCCGCCATGATCGCCAGCACCAGCAGCGGACGGCCCGGACGGCCCTCGACCATCGGCTCGGGAGCCTGGGCCGCCTCCTCGCGGCCGACGAGCCGCATCATCAGCTCCGGCGCCGTCGGCCGGTCCGCGGGCTTCTTGGCGAGCGCCGCCCTGACCAGATCCTTGAGCTGCCCCTCCTCGAGACCGTCGAGATCGGGCTCCTCCTGGACGACCCTGCGGGCCACGTCCAGCGCCTGTCCCTCTCCGAACGCCGGCCGGCCCGTGCCCGCGTACGCCATGAGCAGGCCCCAGGCGAACACGTCCGCCGCCGGGGTCGCCGTCCCCCCGACGAGCACCTCCGGAGCCATCCAGCCCGGAGTGCCGAGCACAGTCCCGGTCGAGGTCAGGCTCGTCGACGCATCCAGCGCGCGGGCGATGCCGAAGTCGATCACCCGCGGCCCCGACAGCGTCAGCACCACGTTCGACGGCTTGAGATCGCGGTGCACCAGCCCCGCCTCGTGGATCGCCGCGAGCGCCGTCGCCGTCCCCACCGCCACCCCGTGCAGGTCCGACACGGGCAGCGGGCCGCTCTCGTTCACCCTCCGCGCGAGCGGCACCCCGCCGATGTACTCGCTGATGATGTAGGGCAGCCCCTTCGGATGCAGGGCGGTGTCCTCGCCGTGCGCCACGATCGCCGCCGTGCAGAAGGAGGCGACCCGGCCGGCCAGCGCGGCCTCGTCGGCGAAGCGCGCGCGGAACACCGCGTCCTCGGCGAGCCTCGGATGGATGGTCTTGACGGCGACGCGCGCGCCGTCCGCCCCCTCCGCGAGATAGACGGTGCCCATGCCGCCGGAGCCGATCCGGCCGAGCAGGGGGTAGCCGCCAACGGACTTGGGGTCTTCCAACGCCAGCGGGTGTATGCCGCCGGGCAATGTGTCCTGCACCTGCGTCCGTTCTGTCGCGCCGTCACTCGTGCCGTCCAAGCGTGCCCGATCCGCGGGTCGGTATCGGGCATCTCGGCCGAATCGTCATCACGCCGTTCCCGTGCCGCCTCCTGGAGACGGTGAGACAGGGCGAACCGGATTCGTTGGCACGAAACAAACACGTCACCGGGGCGTAGCCTCCCGTGCGATCTCGGCTCCTAAGCTGAAGTCAGCTCCGAGAGATCGGGGCCGCGCAGGACCGGAAGCGATGACCGTCGTCGGCTCCTCCTCGACGGACGACGGTGAGTGCACCCGGGACGCGCGGCGGATCGGTGACCCGCGTGCAAGAGCCCCAGGGGTGGGAGGTACTCGCACGCGGGCACCGGCATTTTTTTTGGTCGCGGCTCCGCCGCGACGCGCTCGGGCGCTTGAGATCCCTGAGCCGCCCCTACGGCCCCGGGGGGCCTACGGGGCAGCCCAGGGGCGCCCGAGCGGGAAGATTCGGGAGGGTTCACCTCTTGGCCCGGGTGCTGGGGAAGCGGCTCGGGCCTGGGGCTCGGGGGCGGTTATTTGACGCGGACCTGCCAGCCGATGGGGATCAGGTCGAAGAGCTTCAGGTCGGTGCCGAAGGGGATGCGGGCGCAGCCGTGGGAGTCCGGGTACAGGGGGACGTTCGGTGAGCCGTGCAGGGCGTAGCCGCGGTAGAAGTAGATGGGGTTGTAGAGGGTTCCCAGGGCCGCGTGGCGGACGCCCTTGATCTTGCGCTCGACGCGGAAGTAGCCGCGCGGGGTCGTCGAGACGGCGCCGTCCTCGTAGCGGCCGCTGCCCGTCGAGGTGTGGCTGATCAGCGCGATCTTCCCGTTCTTGTAGACGGTGACGAGCTGGCGCTTGACGTCGACCTCGACCCGGTTCTTCTCCCGCTTCTTCTTCGCGGTGAGAACGGGCGGGAGCTTCGGGTCGTCCAGGGCCTTCCACGTCTTCTTGCCGACCTTGCCGGACGACGTCGTGTCCAGGCCGTTCACCTTCTGGAACGCCCAGACGGCGGCGCGGGTGGTGCCGCCGAACTTCCCGTCGGCCGCGCCCGGGTCGTACTTGAGCTGCTTGAGGCGCTTCTGGAGCTCCTTCACCGCGGTGCCCTTGCTGCCGAGCGCGAGATTCGGCGTCTCGGACGGGGCGGCCTGCGCTCCCCCGGCGAGCGGCCCGGTGACGAGCGTCGCGGCCAGCGCCACAACGGCAAGTTTCCTCACACATACCCCCATGGCTAACGATCTACCTAAAGAGCAAACACGACCACATGCTGGGGAAATGTGTCAACAGTCTGGATACCGAGGGGGATACGACTACCTTCGGTTACCAACCGGATATATTGCATTTGAAGGTTAACAAGTCACCATAGGGGTGTGTTCGGCAACAACATCTACCAAAAGGAGAACCCCGCCCTTGTCGGTGGTTCTCGCCAACAGGTGTACGAACAGCTCTGGAGCGCCGATTCCGCCAAGCGGAGACGCACCCGTATCCGGGGTTCCGTGGTCGCGTTCGTCGCCGGCTACGTCGTCGGCCTCTTCGTGGGCGGCCTTGCCGTCTACTGGGCCCTCGCCTTCACCGTCGGGTTCCTCGCCTACGACGCCGTCCGCTACTTCCGCACGCGTGCCGCGTCGAGGGTCTGGCGGCACGGCGAAGACGGCTCGGCGGACACCGCGCGCGCCCTGCGCCTGCTGGAGCTGGCAGGACGCGGCGAGTTCGCCGTGCTGCACCGAAGAGCCGTCCCCGGCCACGGGACGGTCGCCCACATCGTGGCCTCTCCCGGCCGCCTCTGGCTGGTGCAGAACCTCGTCCACCCGCCCGACATCGACCTGGCCGCCGTGAAGGGCAGGCTCTTCTTCGGCAAGGACTCCCAGCCCAAGATCGTCGCTGCCTGGGAGGCGCTGGCCCGCGACGTGTCCGAGGCCGTCTCCCAGGAGATGGGCGTGCCCGTCAAGGCGTCGGTGGTCGTGGCCGTGCACGGCGGACGGGCGGGCGACTCCCGCATGACGGCCGGCGGCGTCGTGCTGATGCGGCCCTGGCGCGTCCCGCTGTGGATCCGCGCCCGCGCCCGCGACGGAGCGGGCTCCGCCCGGGAAGTCGCCGACGTCGCGCAGACGCTCTTCGGCCCGGGCAAGTAGGCCCGGCCGGGCGGGGTAGGCCCGGCTCGCTAGGGCTCGGGCAGGCCGCGGAGCAGCATCTCCAGGCCCACCTCGAACTCGGCGTCGGGATCGTAGGCGTGACCTTCGGCGAGCAGCCCGGTGACGTTGGGGTACCGCTCGGGGTCGATGCCGTCGGCTCCGCGCATGAACGGGTCGCCCGCCCTGGCGTCCCGGGCGAACCGCCCTTCGCGCAGCAGCGAGCCGACGACGTACGACAGGAACACCGACGCGATCCGGGCCGCCCTGCCCCCGGAGAACCCCGCGGCGCGGGCGACCTCCATGGCGTGCTCGAACAGGCGCAGCGTCGCGGGCGACTCGAAGGTGCGGGTGATGACGAGGTTGGCGGTCCGCGGCCGGTCCCTGGCGATGTCGCGGAAGGCCCGCATCATGCCGCGGGCGCGCTCGCGCGGGTCGGCCCCGGGGTCGTCGGCGAGGTCGAGGTCGGCGACCAGGCGCTCCACGACGGCGTCGAGGAGGGCCGCCTTGTTGGGCACATGGTGGTAGAGCGACATGGCCGCGACGCCCAGGCGGGCGGCCACCTTGCGCATGGACAGGCTGTCGACGCCGTCCGCCTCGATCAGCTCGATGGCGGCGTGGACGATGGCGTCCCGGGAGAGCACGGCACGCGCAGGCTCAGCCATCCATCCCCATCCACCCAGTACGTGACAAGGGAACGATAAGTAGTTTTTCGTCCCTTTAGTAACTTCCATCCCAGCCTATACGGCCCACGGAGAAGGGCCGCCCGGATCCCGTCCGGACGGCCCTCGCGTGCTTTCCCGCGGCGGACGACGCCGCCGCCGGCCCCTAGGAGGCCGCCGCGTCCTTCGCGCGCGCCCGCAGCGCCCGCGCGACGCCGTCACGGCCCTCGACCAGCATGCGGACCAGCGCCGACGGCGGGTTCTCCGCCGCGATGTAGGCCTCGGTACGGTCGACGGTCTCCTGGGTGATGTTCAGGAACGGGTAGGCGACCTCGGCGAACGTCTGGGACATGTCGCTGCTCCACTCCTTCCACACCCGGCCGACCTCGGCGAAGTACTTCTCCGTGTAGGGCAGCAGCAACTCGGCCTGGTCCGGCTCGACGAACCCTCCCAGCGTGGCGCGGAACACCGCGTTCGGCAGCTTCCCGCTGAGGATCCGCTGCCAGGCGGCCTCCTTGGCCTCCGGGGTCGGGATCGCGGCGCGCAGCGCGGCCGCGTGCCGCTCGCCCGCGGCCGTCGCGTCGCGCCGGTGCTCGGCGGCGATCTCGGCCTCGCCCGCCTTGCCGCGCACCACGAGGCGGCGCAGCAGGCCCCAGCGCAGGTCGGTGTCGACGTTCAGGCCCTCCAGCGCGGCCGAGCCGTCGAGCAGGCCCGCGAGGAAGCCGAGGTGCTCGTCGGAGGTCGCCGAACCGGCGAACGCCTGCAGGTAGGCGAGCTGGAAGTCCGAGCCCGGCTCGGCGGCCTTCGCCAGGTCGTACAGCGCGTCGGCCATGAGACCGAGGCCCGTCTCCCGCCACCCCGGGTCGGCGTACTGGGCGACCGCGGTGCGCGCCTGGCGCAGCAGGGTCTGCGCGACGGAGATGTCGCTCACCCCGCTGATGCCCGACAGCAGCAGCTTGACGTAGTCGCGGGTGGCCAGCTCGGCGTCGCGGGTCATGTCCCAGGCCGCCGACCAGGCCAGCGCGCGCGGCAGGCTGTCCTTGATCTCGCCGATCGAGGAGATCAGCGTGCTCAGCGAGTGCTCGTCCAGGCGGATCTTGGCGTAGGTGAGGTCGTCGTCGTTGACCAGCACCAGGTCGGGGCGGCGCTCGCCGACGAGCTCAGGCACCGCGGTCTTGGCGCCGACCACGTCGAGCTCGACCCGCTTGCGGCGCACGAGGCCCTCGCCGGTCTTGTCGTACAGGCCGATCGCGACGCGGTGCGAGCGCAGCGTCGGGTAGTCCGGGACGGCCTCCTGGAGCACCGCGAACTCGGTGAAGACCCCCGCGGAGTCCACCTCGTACGACGGGCGCAGGGTGTTCACCCAGGACGTCTCCAGCCACTCCTTGGACCAGGAGGTCAGCTCGCGGCCCGAGGTCTCCTCCAGGGCGTCC
This sequence comes from Actinocorallia aurea, assembly GCF_054783995.1. NCBI lineage: Bacteria > Bacillati > Actinomycetota > Actinomycetes > Streptosporangiales > Thermomonosporaceae > Actinocorallia > Actinocorallia aurea. The sequence goes on along the minus strand of NZ_BAAGPQ010000014.1, from coordinate 321,092 downwards.
AGGAGGTCGGCCAGGACGGTGTTGCCCCACTGGTGCCGCTGGAAGTACCGGCGGACGCCCTCCAGGAAGTTGTCCAGCCCGACGTAGGCGACGAGCTGCTTGAGCACCGAGGCGCCCTTGGCGTAGGTGATGCCGTCGAAGTTGACCTCGACCGCCCGGATGTCGGGGATGTCGGCCGCGATCGGGTGCGTCGACGGAAGCTGGTCCTGCCGGTACGCCCACGCCTTCTCGGCGTTCGCGAACGTGGTCCACGCGCTCTTCCAGCGGGTCGCCTCGGACTGGCACAGCACCGACATGTACGTCGCGAACGACTCGTTCAGCCACAGGTCGTCCCACCAGCGCATGGTGACGAGGTCGCCGAACCACATGTGCGCCATCTCGTGCAGGATCGTCTCGGCGCGGCGCTCGTAGGCGGCGTCGGTGACGCGCGACCGGAAGACGTAGTCCTCCAGGAACGTGACGGCGCCCGCGTTCTCCATCGCGCCCGCGTTGAACTCCGGCACGAAGAGCTGGTCGTACTTGCCGAACGGGTACGGGAAGTCGAAGACGCGCTCGAAGTACGCGAAGCCCTGCTTGGTGACGTCGAGGATCGCCTCGGCGTCGAGGAACTCGGCGAGCGAGGCGCGGCAGAAGACGCCGAGCGGGATGCGGCCGTCGTCGTAGGAGTCGCGCACGACGTGGTACGGGCCGGCGATGAGCGCGGTGATGTAGGTGGACATCCGCTCCGTCGCCGGGAAGCGCCACACCGCCTTGCCGTCGGCGGGGGCGTCCTGCTCGGGCGCGGTGCCGGAGACGACCTGCCAGCCTTCGGGCGCGGTGACGTCGAACTTGTACGTCGACTTCAGGTCGGGCTGGTCGAAGCAGGCGAACATCCGGTGCGCGTCGGCGGTCTCGAACTGGGTGTAGAGGTACACCCCTCCGTCGACCGGGTCGACCATGCGGTGCAGACCCTCGCCGGTGCGGGAGTACAGGATGTCGGCCTTGACCGTCAGCTCGTTGGCCGCGGCCAGCGACGGAAGGGGCAGCCTGCCCTTGTCCGCGTCGTAGGCGGACACGTCGAGCGACGTCCCGTTGAGGACCGCCTCCGTGACGACCGCGTCGTGCAGGTCGATGAACGAGTCGCCGCCCGGCTCGCTCGACGTGAAGCGGACCGTGGTCACCGAGGAGAAGCGCTCCTCCCCCGTGGACACCGCTCCCGCGCCGTTGCCCTCGGTGACGTCCAACGCCACCTCGTACGCCTCGACGGCCAGTGTCCGGGCCCGTTCCCGCGCCTCGTCGCGCGTCAGGTTGCCTGCCACGTGCCCCTCCCGATGTGTGTGCGTGTGCTCTCTCCGGATCTTTTCATGTCTACCCTGAGCCGGGGAATCAACGGAGCTGGTGACCGGTTCCGCTTAACGGACACTCATGCCGTCACTCGGAGGTAAACCTTGTCGGAGAGCGAGAAGATCACCGTCGACTTCTGGTTCGACCCGCTGTGCCCGTGGGCCTGGATCACGTCGCGCTGGATCCACGAGGTCGCCGCGCAGCGGCCTTTGCAGGTGAACTGGCATGTGATGTCGCTCTCGGTGCTGAACGAGGGCAAGGACGTGCCTGAGCAGTACCGCGAGATGATCCAGCGCGGCTGGGGCCCCGTGCGCGTCGCGATCGCCGCGGAGAAGAAGTACGGCTCCGACGTACTCGGCCCGCTGTACACCGAACTCGGCACCCGCATCCACAACGAGGGCCGCGGGATCAGCGAGGAGGTCGTCGCCGAGGCGATCGCCGCCACCGGGCTGGACGCCTCCCTGCTGGAGGCCCTTTCCAGCGATGAGCACGACGACGACGTACGCGCCTCCCACAAGGTCGGGATCGACAAGGTGGGCGAGGAGGTCGGCACCCCGGTCGTGGCGATCGAGGGCAGCGCCGCGTTCTTCGGCCCGGTCATCACCCCGATCCCCCGCGGCGACGACGCCCTGCGCCTCTTCGAGGGGCTGCGGCTCGCCGCGTCCGTGCCGGGCTTCTACGAGCTGAAGCGCACCCGCACGGCCCCGCCGAGCTTCGACTGAGCAGTCCGGCGGAAAGCACGCGGGCTTCCCGCCAGAACGCAAGACGCCTCCGTGCCCAAGGGCTACGGAGGCGTCTTCTCGTGCACGGTCTTATGGAAGCGCTTACGGCAGCGCTTACGGCAGCGGCGGAAGCTGGCCGGTGGTCTCGTACTCGCTCAGCATGTCGATGCGCCGGGTGTGGCGGGCCTCGTCGGAGTACGGGGTCGCCAGGAACAGCTCGACGAAGCGGGTCGCCTCCTCCAGCGTGTGCTGGCGCGCGCCGATGCTGATGACGTTGGCGTCGTTGTGCTCGCGGGCGAGGGTGGCGGTGTCCTCGCTCCACACCAGCGCGGCGCGGATGCCCTTGACCTTGTTGGCCGCGATCGCCTCGCCGTTGCCCGAGCCGCCGAGCACGATGCCCAGGGACTTCGACTCGGCGGCCGTGCCCTCGGCCGCGCGCAGCACGAACGGCGGGTAGTCGTCGACGGCGTCGTAGACCTCGGGTCCGCAGTCGACGACCTCGTGGCCCGCTGCCTTCAGCCAGCCGACCAGGTGCTCCTTCAGCTCGAAGCCGGCGTGGTCGGATCCCAGGAAAACTCGCATGGCGCAAGTCTCGCAGGTCAGGCCGGAAACGCGAACTCCGGGTCCACCTGTGCGGCGAGGTCCTCCCCGGTCGCCCGGTTCGCCCAGCTCCGCGCGTTCTTCACATGGAACTCCGCGGCCTGGCGCAGGTACTTCGGCCAGTCCTTGACCTGCTCGTCGACGGTCTTGCGGAGCACGTCCATCGCGGCGGTGCCGGCCTCCTCCAGGTGGGCGCCCTCGCGGCCCTGCTCGATCGCGCGGACGGCCGGGGAGTGCCCGAACCAGGTCAGCAGATCGGCGCCGACGTGCTCGCGCAGGTACTCGACGTCCTGCTCGTCGTGGACCTTGTTGCCGACGACCTTGATGGTGACGTCGTAGTCGCGGGCGTAGTCGGTGTACTGGCGGTAGACGCTGACGCCCTTGCGGGTCGGTTCGGCGACGAGGAACAGCACGTCGAACCGGGTGAACAGGCCGGACGCGAAGGTGTCGGCGCCCGCGGTCATGTCGACGACGACGTACTCGCCGGGGCCGTCGACGAGGTGGTTGAGGTACAGCTCCACCGCGCCGGTCTTGGAGTGGTAGCAGGCCACGCCGAGGTCGTCGTCGGTGAAGGGGCCGGTGGCCAGCAGCTTCAGGCCGTCGGCGACGTCGAGGGACAGGTCGGTGTGGAACGGGTCCTTGCCGAACAGGTGGAGCAGGCGCGAGCCCCGGCCGGGCGGGGTGGTCTTCACCATGCTCGCGGCCGAGCCGATGCGCGGGTTGTCGCCGCGCAGGTGGTCCTTGAGCGCCGGCAGGTGGTCGCCCAGCGGCGGCGCGACGCGGTCGTCGGCGAGGCCCAGGGCGGTGCCGAGGTGCTGGTTGATGTCGGCGTCGACGGCCACGACGGGCAGCCCTGTGGCGTGCAGATGACGGATGAACAGCGAGGACAGGGTGGTCTTGCCGCTACCGCCCTTGCCGACGAAAGCTACCTTCACGATGGCCCCCGGTGGAGTTGGTTGTGGAGGAAATGAAAACGGTTGTCACTTCAAAGTGTCGCCGATCACTCACTCCACGCGCAACCGGAACGCGCTTTCCCCTGGACGGAGAAGCCGTTCCGGGGGGTCACCTGCCAGAGAGGGCCTGGGGGACGAAGCCGAAGGGGAGTTCCAGCCGGTGCGCGGCCATCAGTTCGGAGTCCGAGAGCAGGTCGAGGGTGGGGCCGTCGGCGGCGATCACCCCGCCGGAGAGGATCAGCGAGCGCGGGCAGAGCTGCGCGGCGTACGGCAGGTCGTGCGTGACCATGAGGACGGTGACGTCCAGGGACAGCAGGATCTCGGCGAGCTCCCGGCGGGAGGCGGGGTCGAGGTTGGACGACGGCTCGTCCAGCACGAGGATCTCCGGCTCCATCGCCAGCACCGTCGCGACCGCGACCCTGCGGCGCTGGCCGAAGCTGAGGTGCTGCGGCGCCCGGTCGGCGAACCCTTCCATCCCGACCCGCTCCAGCGCCGCGGTGACGCGCTCGTCCAGCTCGTGCCCGCGCAGGCCCAGGTTGGCCGGGCCGAACGCGACGTCCTCCCGGACCGTGGGCATGAAGAGCTGGTCGTCGGGGTCCTGGAAGACGACGCCGACGCGGCGCCGGATCTCCTTCAGCGCCTTCTTGTCCGACGGGTCCACCTCCAGCCCGCCGACGCGGACCGTCCCGGCGCCCCCGTGCAGGATCCCGTTCAGGTGCAGCACGAGCGTCGTCTTGCCCGCCCCGTTCGGTCCGAGAAGGGCGACCCGCTCCCCGCGCGCTATCGACGTGGTGACGCCGAACAGCGCCTGGGTGCCGTCGGGGTAGGCGTAGGCGAGGCCCTCGACCTTCAGTGAAGCGTCCACACGACCATCCAAGCAGCAGTCGCGACCAGCGCCGCGGCGGCGGGCAGGACGGCGCTGGCCGCCCACTGGCCGCGGGTCGCGCCGGTCTCGACCAGGACGGGCATCCGGCCGTCGTAGCCGCGGCTCAGCATCGCCAGGTGCACCCGCTCGCCCCGCTCATAGGTACGCAGGAACAGCGCGCCGAGGGAGCGGGCGATGATCTTGGCGTCGCGCAGGTCGCGGGCCTCGAAGCCGCGGGCGGCGCGGGCGATCTTCATCCTGCGCAGCTCGTCGGTGACGACGTCGAGGTACCGGAACATGAACGTGGCGATCTGGGCGAGCAGCGGGGGCAGGCCGAGCCGCTCGACCCCGAGCAGAAGGGCGCGCTGCTCCGTGCTGGCGGCCAGCAGGATCGACGCGACCACGCCGAGGGTGCCCTTGGCGAGGATCGAGAAGGCGCCCCAGAGCCCGTCGACGCTGAGGCCGACGCCGAGGACCTCGACCTCGGGTCCGCGCGCCACGAAGGGAAGGAAGAGCGCGAAGACCACGAAGGGCGCCTCGATCGCCATCCTGCGCGCGATGGTGCCGCCCGGGATCCGGGCGACCGCCGCCACCGCCGCCAGCAGGAGGGCGTAGAGGGCGAAGGCCCAGACCTCGTGCCTCGGGGTCGCCGCGACGGCGAACACGAAGCCGACCGTGGCGACGATCTTGCAGTGCGGCGGCAGCGCGTGCACCGGGGACTCCCGGTGCAGGTACAGGCCGTGCGCGTGCCCCGCTCCCATGTCAGTCCCGGCCCTCCGCGGCGGTGCGGCGGCGCAGCCCCCAGAAGAGGCCGCCGCCGATCACCACGACGACCCCGACGCCGATGACGCCGGACAGACCGCCCGAAAGCCGGGCGTCCTTCACTCCGGAGACTCCGTAGTCAGCGAGCGGGGACCCGGCGGCTGGGTGGTCCTTGGCCCCCGCGTCGAAGCCCTTGTCCGCGGCGACCTTCTCCAGGCCGTCGGGACTGGACGAGGCGTAGTGGCTGACGAACCCTGCGAGGATGAGGGCGATCAGGAGGCCGGCGGCGGCGAACGCCTTGACGCCGACTCGGGACGTGGTCCTGACGGCGCTCATGCGGCGGCTCCCTGGGCGGTGTCGGCCTGGATGATCCGGAGGGGCTTGGCCAGCCCGCGGGCCCCGTACACCAGGTCGGGCCGGACGGCCAGGGCGCTGGAGACGGTCAGCGTGGTGATCAGCGCCTCGCCGAGGCCGATCAGGAGGTGGACCCCGACCATCGCGGTCAGCATGGAGCCGAGCGGGATGTCGGTGGTGCCGCCGATGGCGTAGACGCCGGTGAAGACGACCGCCGCGAAGGGCACCGAGAGCGCTGCGCCCAGGAAGGTCGCCACCGGGACGCTCGACTTCTTCTTCGGCAGCACCGCGAGCACGCCCTTGAAGACCCCGTAGCCCGCGAGGACGGTCACCAGGGACATGACCGTGATGTTCGTCCCGAGCGCGGTCAGCCCACCGTCGGCGAACAGCAGCGCCTGCACGGCGAGGACCACCGCCACGACGAGCACGCCGGTGTAGGGGCCGACGAGGATCGCGGCGAGCGCCCCGCCGAGGAGGTGGCCGCTCGTACCTGCCGCGACGGGGAAGTTCAGCATCTGGGCGCCGAAGACGAAGGCGGCGGTCACCCCCGCGAGGGGCGCCGTGGCGTCGTCGAGTTCTCGGCGGGCGCCGCGCAAGGCGGCACCCACGCCGATTGCGGCCACGACCGCCGTCGCGGCCGAGACCGGCGCGTTGATGAAGCCATCGGGTACGTGCACGACGAATCCTCCCTGGTAGAACCAACAGATCCTACTTTGTAACGCACCAAATGTTGTTGCAAGAGCTTCGCAATAACAATCGCCGAGCGCTGTCCGCCGGGTGAGGGTCGGGCGGATTGACGCCACAGGGCGGTTTTGCTCGGTACAGTGGCCGCGACATGCTGCAACGCCTGGTTCACCTCCTGCCGCCGACGGCGCGCGCCCAGCTCCGGCGTGTGCCGGTGCTCGTCGCGCTCTACCGCTGGCTGCGGCGTGGCCGGATCCGTGAGCGGTATGTCCTGATCTTCCTTTCGGCGGTCGCGCTCGGCATGTGCGCGGGCACCAAGTGGGTCGGCCAGCAGTGGTTCCCTCCGAGCGCCCTCGTCCTGGTCGTCCTGGCGGGCGGCCTGTTGCTGCGGGTGCGCGCCCTGACCGCGCTCCTCGTGGTCGTCGCGGCGGTCGTCGTCGCCGACACCGCGATCATCGACCGGGGGTTCTCCCCCGGCATCATCGTCACCGTGGGGCTCACCACCGTCCTGGCGCTCGCCCTGTCGCGCAACCGCCAGCAGCTCGGCGTGCAGGGCCTGCGCGGTGAGACCATGCTGATCGAACTGCGCGACAGGCTGAACCGGCAGGGCCAGATCCCCGAGCTGCCCGGCCCGTGGGAGAGCAACGTGGAACTCGCCCAGGCGGGCGGGTCCTCCTTCGGCGGCGACTTCGTCGTCTCCTGCCGGCACCGCTCCGAGGACGGCGAACGCGATCTCCTCGAGGTCGCGCTGGTCGACGTCTCGGGCAAGGGCGTCGCGGCGGGCACCCGGGCGCTGATGCTGTCCGGCGCGTTCGGCGGCCTGCTTGGATCGGTCCCCCCGGACCAGTACCTCGCCGCCTGCAACTCCTACCTCCACCGCCAGTACTGGGACGAGGGCTTCGTCACCGCGGTCCACGTGGTGCTCGACCTCGGCAGCGGGGACTACGTCGTGGAGTCCGCGGGGCACCCGCCGGCGGTCAAGTTCGACGCGAGTGCCGGAACCTGGCACGTCGGGACCGCCAAGGGCGTTGTGCTGGGCGTGGTACCCGACCTCAACTGCGAGCCGGAGACCGGGCGGCTCGGCCCGGGAGACGCGCTCATGCTCTACACCGACGGCCTGGTCGAACAGCCGGGCCGCGACCTCGACCAGGGCATCGACGAGCTGCTGGGCTCGGCCGACCGCCTGGTCGCCCAGGGGTTCCGCAAGGGCGCCCGGGAGATCGTCCAGACTATGTCCCAGGCCCACGACGACGACTGCGCGCTCGTCCTGCTGTGGCGGCGCTGACGACCTGGCGGCCCTCGCGGTAGGAGGCTGATCGTTTGGCGGTTCTGGAGGAACTGGCGCGGCGCTGCGCCTTCGGCGACCTTGCCGCCCTGGCCCGGTCGGGGCACGCCCCGCGCCGGATCGAGGGGATCGCGGAATTCGGCCATCAGCTCCTCCAGCTCGACGCCGAGGACTTCGGGGTGGCCCATCCGTCGGTGCCCCGCGCGCTGGTGGACCGGGCGCTGGCCGTCCGGGTCCCGCAGGAGCCCGGGGAGGCCTACCGGGGGGCGCTGGGGTCCATGCACGCCGGTTTCCGGCTGCTGCTCGAGGTCATCGCGGTGCACTGGGAGCGGCGCGAGCTGGGCGGGGTGGTCGCCGCCGCGCACATCGCGGCCGAGTACCTGCCCGTGCTCGCCTGGGAGCCCGTCCTCGGCCACGCGGCCGACCCGGCGCGGCTGCCCGACCACATGAAGATCGCCGGCAGCCGGTTCGGCGTCGCCGCCGAGAACGACAGGTGCGCCCACACCCGGGGCCTCGTCGCGGCGGCCGAGCGATCGCTGCGCGTCGCCGGGGACCCGCCGGAGGGCTGGCGCAACTACCTCGACCGGCAGCACACCACGGTCATCAAGGCGCTGAGCGTCTGCGCGTTCGAATGCCGCACGCCCTGCTCGGTGATCGAGAACCTCCGCGGCGACGCGCGGGCGGCGCTGGCCGCCCGGTGCCGGCTGGCCCGCGAGTACGCCGACGGGGCGTTCGTCCGGCTGCGGCACGCCGCCCCCGTCGGGCACGGCTTCGGGGTGCCCTCGGAGGAGGAGGTCCTGGACGCCTGGGCCCGGTCCAGCCGGTCGCTGGACAAGCACGCGCTCTTCCGCGAGGAGCCCGCGGGCCCCGACTTCCCCATCCCCGGGCTGCCGCGCGTCTTCTCGGCGGTCGCGGGCGTCCCGATCACCCCCGACACCCTCCTCGCCGACGTCTCGGCCCATCTGATCGGGCTGCTGCACGCCTGACCCGCCGTCCGGCGGCTCAGCCGTCCGACGGATCAGCCGAACGGGAAGGGCGGCCGGTGCGGGACCGCGGCCTCCAGGCCGGCGGCGAGGGCGATCAGCGCGGCGTCCCCGCCCGGCCGTCCCGACAGCAGGACGCCGACGGGCAGGCCGCCGTCCGTCCAGCGCAGGGGCAGCGCGATCGAGGGGCTGCCGGTGATGTTGGCCAGCGCCGCGAACGGGGTGTGCGCGTTCTGCCGGGCGAAGTCCTCCTCCGGCGTCCCCGACGTGAAGTGCCCGACCGGCGCGGGGAGTTCGGCCAGCGCGGGGGTGAGCACGGCGTCGTAGGGCGCCATCAGCGCCAGCGCGCGGTCGGCCTCGGCGGCGAGGGCCGCGCCCAGTTCTGCGAGGGCGGCGGGCCCGAGCAGGCGTCCTCGCTCGCGCAGCCAGCGGGTGAGCGGCTGGAGCAGGTGCTCGCGGTCCTCCGGGACGGGTTCGGCCGCGGCCAGCGCCGTCCAGGCCGTCTCGAAGAGGCGGGCGAGGACCGGGGTGCGGACCGGGGGCAGCTCGACGATCTCGTGGCCGAGGCCGGACAGCAGCCGTGAGGCGGTCTCGTAGGCGGCCAGGCACTCGGGGTGGACCGGGGTCCCCGGAGAAGCGGGCAGGGCCGTCCTGGCGATGCGCAGCCGGCCGGTCGGGCGCTCGGCCGCGTCCAGGAACGGGGTCCCCGGGTGCCCGGCCAGCGCGTCCAGCAGGAGCGCGGCGTCGCGCACGTCACGGGCGATCGGCCCGCTCACCGCGAGCCCGAACCGGTCCGCGGGGACCGGGACCACGCCCCGGCCCGGCTTGATCCCGACGAGCCCGCAGGCGCTCGCCGGGATGCGGATCGAGCCCCCGCCGTCGCTGCCGTGCGCCAGCGGCGCGAGCCCCGCCGCGACGGCCGCCGCCGCTCCCCCGCTGGACCCGCCGGCCAGCCGGCCGAGCGCCCAGGGGTTGCGGACGGTGGGAGGCGCGCCCGCCCCCGCGTGGGAGAAGTCCGTGTAGCAGGTCAGCCCGAACTCCGGGCTCCCCGTCTTGCCGAGCACGACCGCGCCCGCCGCCCGCAGCAGCGCGGCCACCGGGCCGTCGACGGCCGCGGGAGGCTCGCGCCGGGCCAGGCTCCCGTACCCGGTGGGCAGTCCCGCGGCGGTGTGGAGGTCCTTGACCGGGACCGGAAGCCCCAGCAGGACCGGCGGGGAGACCGCCTCGGCGACGATCCGCTCGGCTTTCCGTGCCTGATCAAGGGCATGTTCCGGGTGGTGCGTGACGAAAGCCCCGACACGGTGATCCAGTCGGTCCACGCGCCCGAGATAATGCGCCGTGAGCTCCACCGGGGAGATCTCGCCGGAACGCACGGCGGCCGCCTGCCGCCGGGCCGTCAGGTCATGGATCTCGGTCACGGACCGCACAGTAGCCGAGGCCCCGGCGGGGTGAGGACGGCCGAGTTACCTCCGGGTAAGCATTTCCGCGCCCCGGAGCGGGAAGGTAAACCGATGACGCGCCCAGTGGCGAGAACGGTGAAGGGGTTGAAGCATGGCCATCATCGACCGCGGTGATCCCGGCAGTGCCCGCGGACAGCCTCCCGAGGACAAGCGCCCCGACCTCCGCGCGCTGACCAGACATCCGCTCGCCCGGCTGTGGGCGATCCGGGTGGGCGTCGCGCTCGTCGTCGGCGTCCTCTTCGCGATCGTGTTCGACCTCCGCGTGGGCCTCACGCTCGCGGTGGTGGTGATGATCGCCGACACCGTGCGGAACGCGCGGGCGGGCGGCGGCGAAGACCGCGGCTACCCCGTCTCGGCGGCCGAGCGCCGGACCGAGCGGCAGCTCCGCGCGCTGGCCAAGGACGGCTGGCGGGTGCTGCACGCGCGGGCCGTCCCCCGCGACGGCGACGGGGTCAGCGACGGCAAGATCGACCACCTGGTGATCGGCCCGACCGGCGTCTACGCGATCGACTCCGAATCGTGGGACAAGCGCCTGCCGGTCCGCACCCTCTCCCACACCCGCCTCTTCCACGGCCCCTTCGAGATGAAGGACCGGCTGGACGAGGCCCGCTGGGAGGCCAACCAGGCGGCCCGGCTCCTGAGCAAGGCGATGGCGACGGACATCCCCGTCCAGCCGTCGGTGGCCATCTACGGCCCGGCCGTCCCCTGGCGCGTGATGTCGGTGCGCAACGTCGACGTCTACGCCGGGAACCAGGCAGGGAAGTACCTCCGCAAGCGTCCCAAGGTGCTCACGCCCGAGGACGTCGCGCGGATCGGCGAGGCGGCCGAGCGGGTCTTCCCGTCGAAGTACGACTGACCAGGACCGCCGAGTGATCGCACGGCACCCCGCCGGAGCAGCCGGGGTGCCTTTGCGGGAGTAGTAGGCTGGCAGGCACCGAATCCGATGCCGCCCCCTACCCGGGGCCACCCACCTCTTGATCCACGGTTGGGAGAGTCCCTGACATGCCTCCGCTCAGGTCACGCACAGTCACCCACGGCCGCAACATGGCGGGCGCCCGCGCCCTTCTGCGCGCCACCGGCGTCGCCCGCGAGGACTTCGGTAAGCCGATCATCGCGATCGCGAACAGCTTCACCCAGTTCGTCCCCGGCCACGTGCACCTGCGCGAGGTGGCCCAGGTCGTCGCCGAAGCCGTGCGCGAGGCGGGCGGCATTCCGCGCGAGTTCAACACCATCGCCGTCGACGACGGCATCGCCATGGGCCACGACGGCATGCTCTACTCGCTGCCGTCCCGCGAGCTGATCGCCGACGCCGTCGAGTACATGGTGGAGGCGCACCGGGCCGACGCGATCGTCGCCCTGTCGAACTGCGACAAGATCACCCCCGGGATGCTGCTGGCCGCGCTGCGCCTGAACATCCCCACGGTCTTCGTGTCCGGCGGTCCGATGGAGGCCGGCAAGGTCACCGTCGTCGACGGCGCCGCCAAGACCATCCGCAAGCTCGACCTCATCGACCCGATGATCGCCGCCGCGGACGAATCGGTGTCCCAGGAAGAGCTGGACGAGATGGAGGAGAACGCCTGCCCGACCTGCGGGTCGTGCTCGGGCATGTTCACCGCCAACTCCATGAACTGCCTCACCGAGGCGATCGGCCTGTCGCTGCCGGGCAACGGCACCACGCTGGCCACCCACGCCGCCCGCAAGGAGCTGTTCCAGCGCGCCGGCCGGGTCATCGTGGAGGCCACCCGCCGGTACTACGAGGACGGCGACGCCTCGGTCCTGCCGCGCTCCATCGCCTCGCGCGACGCGTTCGAGAACGCCATGACGCTGGACGTCGCCATGGGCGGGTCGACCAACACGATCCTGCACTTGCTGGCCGCCGCGCACGAGGCCCAGGTCGACTTCGGCCTGAAGGAGATCGACGAGCTGTCCCGGCGCGTCCCGTGCGTCTGCAAGGTCGCGCCGGCGACGAACAAGTACCACATCGAGGACGTGCACCGGGCGGGCGGCATCCCCCGCCTGCTGGGCGAACTGGACCGCGCGGGCCTGCTGCACCGCGACGTCCCGACGATCCACGGGTCCACCCTCGGCGAGTTCCTCGACGTGTGGGACCTCAAGTCGCCGAACGTCACGCCCGAGGCCGTCGAGCTGTTCCACGCCGCGCCCGGCGGGGTCCGCACCACCGAGGCCTACAGCCAGAGCACGCGCTGGGAGTCCCTGGACACCGACGACGCGCAGGGCTGCATCCGCTCGGTCCCGAACGCCTACACCAAGGACGGCGGCCTGGCCGTCCTGTACGGCAACATCGCCCCGGACGGCGCGATCGTGAAGACCGCGGGCGTCGAAGAGGAGCTGTGGACCTTCGAGGGCCCGGCCGTCGTCTTCGAGTCCCAGGACGACGCGGTCGAGGGCATCCTCGGCAAGAAGATCAAGGAGGGCGACGTCGTCGTCATCCGCTACGAGGGCCCGCGCGGCGGTCCCGGCATGCAGGAGATGCTCTACCCGACGTCCTTCCTCAAGGGCCGGGGCCTGGGCAAGGCCTGCGCGCTGATCACCGACGGCCGCTTCTCCGGCGGCACCAGCGGCCTGTCGATCGGCCACGCCTCCCCCGAGGCCGCGGCCGGCGGCGTCATCGCCCTGGTCCAGAACGGCGACCGGATCGTCATCGACATCCCGCGCCGCGTCCTTGAGCTCGACGTCTCCTACGAGGAGCTCGCCGAGCGCCGCGAGAAGCTCCTGCACGACCTCGGCGGCTACCGCCCGGTCGACCGCGAGCGCAAGGTCAGCGCGGCCCTCCAGGCCTACGCCGCCATGGCCACCTCGGCCTCCACCGGCGCCGCCCGCGACATCGGCCAGCTGACCCGGCACGTGTAGTCTGCGGCTCCTTCGTCGCCGCGGGTTCGGGCGCTTGAGATCCCGGGGACTGCCCCTCCGGCCCCTGGGGGCCTACGGGGCAGCCCCCCGGGGCGCCCGAACCACAGTGTTCAGTGGGATTCGACACCTTTTGCGGATGCGGCCCGTCCCGCCTCGGAAGCGTCAGCCGCAGCAGCCGCCACCGCAGCAGCCGCCACCGCCACCGCCGGAGGGCCGCTGGACCGGGGCAGCCGCGCCGCCGGTCATCGCGACGGTCGACAGCAGCTTGACGGTGTCGTCGTGGCCCTGGGGGCAGGCGGCGGGATCCGACGCCTGCGCCATCGGCCGGGAGATCTCGAACGTGTCGCCGCAGGAGCGGCACCGGTAGTCATAACGAGGCATGCCCCGAGTGTAGGCGGGGGCCCGGCGAGCCGGGCCCCCGCTCATGCCGCGGGTTCGGTGACGTAGGCGGCCCACTGGGGGTCGCCGTCGTTGCCGATCAGGCCGATGAGGCGCCAGTGGGCGCCCCGGGGAACGGCCGGGGGGATGTCGAGCGACCAGCCGAGCTCCTCCAGGAGCCGGTCGGCCTTGCGGTGGTTGCACGGGGTGCAGGAGGCCACGCAGTTCTCCCACGCGTGCTTGCCGCCGCGGCTGCGGGGGTGGACGTGGTCGATGGTCTCGGCCTTCTTGCCGCAGTAGACGCACCGGTAGTTGTCGCGCCGCATGAGGGCGGCCCGGGTCAGCGGGATCCGGGTCCGGAACGGGATCCGGACGTACCTGCGCAGCCGGATCACCGACGGCACCTGCATCGACGTGTTCGCCGAACGTACAGAGGAGCCGGAGGAGTCGTGGTGGACGACTTCGGCCTTCTCCCGGAGCACCAGGCACACTGCCCGCCGCAGCGGGAGCGTGGTGAGCGGTTCGTACGTGGCGTTCAGGAGAAGAACCTGCCTCATCAGCCGACCCCCGCCTCGCGGCTGCGGCCGTGCCTGTCTCCCGGTCTGCCCGGCCTTGCCGGCACGCCCGTCAAGGCGTGCCGCGGCCGGGCCCCTGGCTCGGCCGAATCTGTCGCACCCGCCACGAGGACCTCCTCTGGGCGATGTCAACCCCAACTTGTCAACAGTGTGACCAATGGGAAGCGGTTCGCGCTACCCCTTTATGCCCCGATCCGGGGGGCCACAGTCCTGGTCTGCCAGGTCGTAGGCTGATCGTCATGGACTATCCGGTGGCAAAGCGTCAGGACATCGTCGAGCAGATCCACGGGCACCGGGTCGCCGACCCCTACCGGTGGCTGGAGGATCCGAGCGGCACGGACACCAAGGACTGGCTCGCCGCCCAGGACGACCTCTTCCACGCCGAGGTCGACGGTCTTCCCGGCCGGGACCGCCTGCGCGCCCGCATCACCGAGCTGCTCGGCGCGGGCAACGTCTCCTCCCCCGTGTGGCGCGGCGAGCGCCGCTTCTTCATGCGCCGCACCCCCGAGCAGGAACTCGCGGTGCTCTACACCGTCGATCCGGACGGGACCGAGCGCGCCCTCATCGACCCGATCGCGCTGGACGCCTCGGGCAAGACCACCCTCGACGCCTGGCAGCCCGACAAGGAGGGCAGGCTGCTCGCCTACCAGCTCTCCGTCGGCGGCGACGAGGAGTCCCAGCTGTCGATCATGGACGTGGCCACCGGCGACACCGTCGAGGGGCCGATCGACAGGTGCCGCTACTCGGCCGTCGCGTGGCTGCCCGGCGGCGAGTCCTTCTACTACGTCCGCCGCCTTCCCAAGGACCAGGTCCCCGAAGGCGAGGACCAGTACCACCGCCGCGTCTACCTGCACCGCCTCGGCACCGACCCCGAGACCGCCGACGTCATGATCTTCGGCGAGGGCCGGGAGAAGACCGAGTACTACGGCGTCGGGGTGAGCCGCGACGGGCACTACCTGACCGTCAGCGCCTCGGTCGGCACGGCCCCGCGCAACGACCTCTGGTACGCCGACCTCACCTCCGGCGATCTGGCGGCCCCGGAGCTCAAGCCGATCCAGACCGGCGTCGACGCCCAGACCGGCGTCCGGTTCGGCAGGGACGGCCGCGCCTACGTCTTCACCGACCTCGGTGCCCCGCGCGGCCGCCTGGCCGTCGCCGACCCGGCCGACCTTGCCGCGGAGCGCTGGAGCGACCTCCTGCCGGAGGACCCCGAGGCCGTGCTCAGCGACTTCGCGATCCTCGACGAGCTGGACCGGCCGATCCTGCTCGCGGGCTGGACCCGGCACGCGGTCAGCGAGATCACCGTCCACGACCTGGCGACGGGCGAGCGGATCGGCGAGGTCCCGCTGCCGGGCCTGGGCTCCATCGGCGGGATCGTCGAGCGCCCCGAGGGCGGCCACGAGGCGTGGTTCGGCTACACCGACAACATCACGCCCGGGAGCATCCAGCACTACGACGCCCGCACCGGCGAGACGACCCTGTGGGCGGCCCCGCCCGGATCGATCGAGGTCCCGCAGGTCGAGGCCCGGCAGATCGCCTACACCTCGGCCGACGGCACGACCGTGCGGATGCTCGTCCTCGGCAGCCTCGAAGGCGGCCCGAAGCCGACCATCCTCTACGGGTACGGAGGCTTCAACGTCTCCCTGACCCCCGCCTACTCGGCGGGCATCCTCGCCTGGGTGGAGGCCGGCGGCGTCTACGCGATCGCCAACCTGCGCGGCGGCTCCGAGGAGGGCGAGGAGTGGCACCGGGCGGGCATGCTCGCAAACAAGCAGAACGTCTTCGACGACTTCCACGCCGCGGCCGAACGGCTCATCGCCGACGGCTGGACCACCTCCGGGCAGCTCGCGATCTCCGGCGGGTCCAACGGCGGCCTGCTCGTCGGCGCCGCCCTCACCCAGCGGCCCGACCTGTACAAGGCGGTCGTCTGCTCGGCCCCGCTGCTCGACATGATCCGGTACGAGAAGTTCGGCCTCGGGCAGACCTGGAACGTCGAGTACGGCAGCGCCGAGGTCCCCGAGGAGTTCGGCTGGCTGATCGGCTACTCGCCCTACCACCACGTCGACGAGGACACCGCCTACCCGGCGACCCTGTTCACCGTCTTCGAGAGCGACAGCCGCGTCGACCCGCTGCACGCGCGCAAGATGGCCGCCGCCCTCCAGCACGCGGCGTCGACCTCGGGCAAGGGCGGCCCGATCCTGCTGCGCAACGAAGCCGAGGTCGGCCACGGCGCCCGCTCGGTCTCCCGGAGCGTGGACCTCTCCGTGGACACCATGTCCTTCATGGCCCACCAGACGGGCCTGGCGCTGTGACGCGCGCCGTCCGGGCGGGGGCGCGCCCCCGCCCGGACGGCGGCCTCACTTGATCTTCTTCTCGCCGTAGATGTTCACGATGCCGTTGATCATCTCGCGGCGCTGCTCCACCCAGCCGAAGGAGCGGTACAGCTCCAGCGCCGGACCCTGGAGTTCGGTGGTGTCGCCGATGAGGCGGACGTAGCCGAGTTCCAGGGCGCGGGCCTCCAGGGCCTGGATCATCGCCGCCCCGTAGCCGAGGCGGTGCAGGTCGTTGCGGACCCGCAGCCGGACCATCTCACCGGTGTGGCGGTCCACCCTGCGCAGGCCGCCCATGGCGACGGGAACGCCGTCCGGATCGACGCCGACGAGGAAGTCGCCGCCCGTTCCGTCGGCCAGGTAGATGGTTTCGAGGTCGTGCAGATCGGTCTCGTAGTAGACGCCGTCTCCCGGGCGCAGCCCTATGCGGGCCAGCCCTTCGCGGTGCAGCGAGAGCACCGCGGGGTTGTCGGCCGCCGTGTACCGGCGGATCGACAGGTCCCCGAACGTCCACTCGGGCATGGTGGCTGGGCGCCGGAGGAGTGTCCTGGCGCCGCTCCCGATGGCCACCACGGCCGGGCTAGACCTGCTCCGAGGGAGGCGTCTCCCCCGGGTTCATCGGACTCTGCACGGACTGCACCGTCGCCAGCGTCTCGCGCAGGTCGCGGAGCAGCGGGTAGTCCCCGAACTGCTGCTGGGCCGCCGTGGCGAGCTGGCGGGCCCGGTGCATGAGGATGTCGGACCTGTGCTCGGGGTCCAGGTCGGTGATCGCCTCTTTGGCCCTTACCGCCGCGGCGTCGGCGTCGCCCGCGTGGATCGCGCAGTGCGCGCGGTCCAGCTTGACGAGGGTCCGGTCGATGATCTCGGTCGGCGAGTAGAGGGTGAGGGCGTCGCGGAGCGTCGCCTCGCCCTTGGCGTGGTCGCCGAGGTTGGTGTAGGTGTCGCCCTCGTAGAACGACATCTGGCGGTCGGTGAAGCCGAACACCAGGTCGTTCGTCTGGGACTTGCTGAGCTGGTCGAAGACGGCCCTGCCGCGCACGAGGGCGCGCCGGGCCGTCGGGGCGGCGTCCGAGCGGCCGCGCAGCGCGAGCTGCCCGAGCGCCCGCGCCTCGACGGCCGGAGCCATCGCGGCGGCGACGTTCGGGGTCCGCCCGGCCAGGTCCTGGGCCTTGCGGGCCAGGTGCAGGGCCTCCCTGGGGTCGCCGTAGTACAGCGGCAGCAGGGACTCCCGGACCGTGACCCAGGCGCGCAGGCCCCGGTCCCCGGTCTCGTCGGCGGCGGTGCGGGCGGTCCGGAAGAACGAGCGGGCGAGCCTGTGGTCACCGAGGTTGATCATGATCAGCCCGGAGATCCCCGAGAGCTGCGCCGCGATCCGGCACAGCCGCTCCTGGAGCTCGATCGGCTGGCGCTGGTCGCACAGCCTGCGGACCTCGCTGAAGTCCAGCAGGACGTCGCAGAGCATGCGCAGCGAGGGAGTCGACTGGTACGACTGGCCGTACCCGAGGATCGTCTCCTCCCACTGGTCGAGCATGGTCGGCGACACCGTGGCGTTCACGAGGGTGTCGTCCATCTTCCTGCGGAGCTGGTCGACCGCCCCGAGGAACTGGCCGTCCAGGGCCACGCCTGATGATCCGGCCAGCAGCTGAAGTAGCGTCCGGCGAAGCACGACGTCCTCCTCTCCTAGGTCCAACGACCCCGGTCCCTCGATCCCGGGAAGACCTTGACCCGAATGCCGGCGGGCCAGCCAGGCCCGGTCGATGACCGAGCCGATCAGCGCGTCCGCGTCGTCCCGGACGGCGGCTTGCGCGCCGCCGGGCCGATGGTCATGGGTCCGCCCGCAAACGCAGGGGTTCGGGTAACCGAGATCGCCGGGCTCGACGCGGTAGACCAGGCAGAGATAGTGCAGATACTCCGGTCCAGGCCTTTTGTAACCACTCTCGTACGCGGAGAGCAGGGTCTCGCCGATCTTCGGCGGAGGCTTGCCGTCCAGTTCGTACAGAGCCCGCATCTGGGCCACCACATCCGACAGAGCCACCCCTCCGGCCAAGCGGTGGGCTTTGATCCGGCTCGTACTGAAGAGCGGGCCGCACTGCTCGGCGATCTCCGCCGCTATCTGTGCGACGGCGAGGCCGCGCGCCAGACCTTGCGCGCGAATCCAGCGTGCCCGGTCGGCTTCCTTACGGGGGGGTTCCGTCATCCGCGCCGGCCTCCTCACCTCTCGCCGGTTGTGTGCTTCGTCACTACTGTGCACGCCCCCGAGCGCTGGCGACCGGCTTTCTCGGTCAGTTTCGGAATTGATATCCCTACGCAGGGTAAGACGGACACCTTGAACGGCCAACCCACCTCGGGAGATTGCTCCGCGCAACGGGAGTAACACCGATTCCAGAAAGACCCAATCCTCATCCGGAGTAGAAAGATCCTCCTACGGGGGTGGGGCAAACCCTGTCGAACCCGCGAGTAGATCGCCTTGACCGCCGGTCGCCGTGTTGCAATTCTCGCATCGAGGCCGAAGGTGCCTGAGTCGTCGAGGAGGTGCGCGGGTGACGGGAGACGAGCGGATCGGCCATCTGGAGGGGCTCGTCGGCGAACTCGCCGAACGGGGCCTGATGGCCCGGGTCGTCAGGACGCGCTCCGGACCGGCGTTCCTCCGCGTCGTCAACCCGGACGCCGCGAGCCTCACCGAGAACGTCACGTGCGCGCCGGCGCCGGGCTCCCCGGAGCCTTGGTTCTGGTGGAGCTGGGGCGAGCGCCTGCACCGGGTCGACGACCCGGGCGCGGCAGCCCGCAAACTCGCCCGCGTGCTGGAGCCGCACAGCACCCGATAAGCCCGGACGGGTTCCGCGGGGAAGCCCGGGAGCCAGGCGCGGTGGCCCGGAAACGCCCCGCGGAATCCGTCCGCACCATGGAAAAGCCCTATCGATTCACAGCAGTTGTTCGCCCCGATTGTTGTGAATCGTCCCAGGTGGTCATCGGCCTTCCGGAGGGGGGAGCGCCGACGAACCGCCGAAAATGGCCCTCCCCGCGGGGCCGGCCGCCTCACCCGGTGGCTCGGTACGGTCCGATCCAATCTGTCCCCTACGATCGGTAAAGTCCGAAGCCGCACGTCCACGGCGGTGCCGCAGGCCGATCCCGGGGGGAGGGTCCTCCTCTGTTCTTCAAAGACCAGCCGATGCCCGACGACGTCTGCGACGCCAAACCCAGCGTCGCCTGCCGAACGGTCTGGAACGTCTCGCACGGCGAAGACCTCACCCTGTTCTTCCACACCTGGCTCGACGGGATCGTCACCGCGCTCATCTGGGCGTTCCTCGCCTTCTCCGTCGCCCTGATCATCCGCCACTTCGTGCACCGGCTGATCACCCGGATCACCGGGCGGATGGCCAACGGCGCGGTGCCCGGCCGCTTCCGCGAACGGCTGGAGGGCACCCAGCTCCTCGTCCACGAGCGGCGCAGGCAGCGCATGGAGACCCTCGGGTCGGTCCTGCGCAGCATCGCGTCCGTCGTGATCTTCGGAACCGCGCTGTTCACCGTCCTCGGCGAGATGGGTCTGAACCTCACGCCCATCCTGGCCAGCGCCACCGTCGTCGGCGCCGCGGTCGGCTTCGGCGCGCAGAACACCATCAAGGACCTCCTCGCCGGCCTGTTCATGCTCCTCGAGGACCAGTACGGGGTCGGCGACGTCGTCGACACCGGGACGGCCAAGGGCACCGTCGAGTCCGTCTCCCTGCGGATCACCCGGCTCCGGGACGTCAACGGCGTCGTCTGGTACGTCCGCAACGGAGAGATCACCCGGCTCGGCAACGAGTCCCAGAACTGGGGCCGCGCCCTGCTCGACCTGCCCGTCGCGCCCGACCAGGACATCGACGAGGTCCGCGACCTGATCCAGAAGGCCGCCGAGCAACTCGCCGACGACGAGGACTGGAAGGCCTTCGTCCTGGAGAAGCCGTCCGTCTGGGGCGTCCAGGCGCTCACCAACGACGCCATGGTCGTCCGGGTCACGATCAAGACCGTGCCCAACCGGCAGGCCGAGGTCGCCCGCGAACTGCGCGTGCGGGTCAAGAAGGCGTTCGACGAAGCGGGCATCGCACTGGGTTCACTGGTGCCATAGGCTGGAGCCGATGAGCGAGCAGCAGGTGACGTTCTATGAGGCGGTCGGCGGCGAGGACACCTTCCGCCGGCTCGTCCACAAGTTCTACGAGGGCGTGGCCGAGGATCCGGTGCTGCGCCCGATGTACCCCGAGGA
Organism: Actinocorallia aurea; assembly: GCF_054783995.1. Classification (NCBI taxonomy): domain Bacteria; kingdom Bacillati; phylum Actinomycetota; class Actinomycetes; order Streptosporangiales; family Thermomonosporaceae; genus Actinocorallia; species Actinocorallia aurea. Next base: position 300,707 of record NZ_BAAGPQ010000014.1, on the reverse strand, counting down.
GGACCTCGGCCCCGCCGAGGAGCGCCTCGCCCTGTTCCTCATGCAGTACTGGGGCGGGCCGACCACTTACAACGAGCAGCGCGGCCACCCGCGGCTGCGGATGCGCCACCACCCCTTCACGATCGGCGAGCGCGAGCGCGACGCCTGGCTCACCCACATGCGCGCCGCGGTGGAGTCGCTCGACCTCCATCCGCAGGCCGCCGGGATGCTGTGGGAGTACCTGTCCCGCGCCGCGTACAGCCTGGTGAACTCCGAGGGGTGAGCGGGTAGGTCGATCCCCATGACGACGACTACCCCCTGGTGGCACGACGCCGTGGTCTACCAGGTCTACCCGCGCAGCTTCGCCGACTCCGGCGGCGACGGCGAGGGCGACCTCCAAGGACTGCGCTCCCGCCTTCCCTACCTGTCCGAACTCGGCGTCGACGCCCTGTGGCTGACGCCCTTCTACACCTCGCCGCTCGCCGACGGCGGCTACGACGTCGCCGACTACCGCGACGTCGACCCGCGCTTCGGCACCCTCGCCGACTTCGACGCCCTCGTCGCCGACGCCCACCGGCTGGGCCTCCGGCTGATCGTCGACATCGTGCCCAACCACACCTCCTCGGCCCACCCCTGGTTCGTCGAGGCCCTGAAAGGCCGCGGCCGCGACCGGTACATCTTCCGGGAGGGAGCCGAGCCGCCCAACGACTGGCGGTCCAACTTCGGCGGCCCCGCCTGGACCCGCGTCGACGACGGCTCCTGGTATCTGCACCTGTACACCCCCGCCCAGCCCGACCTGAACTGGCGGCACCCCGAGGTCCGCAAGGAGTTCGAGGGGATCCTCCGGTTCTGGCTGGACCGCGGCGTCGACGGCTTCCGCATCGACGTGGCGGCCGGGCTGTTCAAGGACCCGGGCCTCGCCGACATCGGCGGACTCGGCACCCACGCCGTCGGCAGCCCCATGTACGGGCGACCCGAGGTGCACGAGATCTACCGGGACTGGCGGGCGATCCTCGACTCCTACCCGGGCGAGCGAATGGCCGTCGGCGAGGTCTGGACGGAGTCGGCCGACGACCTCGCCCTGTACGTCCGGCCGGACGAGCTGCACCAGGCGTTCCAGTTCCACCTGCTGCTCGCGCCCTGGTCGGCGCGGGCGTTCCGGGAGACCGTCGAGACCTGCCTCGCCTCCCCCAGCGGCCAGGCCCCCACGTGGGTCCTGTCGAACCACGACGTCATCCGGCACCGCAGCCGCTACGGGCCCGAGGAGCGGTCCCGGGCCGCGCTGATGTTCATCCTGGCGCTGCCCGGCTCGGCCTACCTGTACCAGGGCGAGGAGCTGGGCCTGCCCGAGGTCTTCGATCTGCCGGACGAGGCGCGGCAGGACCCGATCTTCTTCCAGGGCAAGGGCCAGGGCCGCGACGGATGCCGGGTGCCGCTGCCGTGGGCGGGCACGGAGCCACCGTACGGGTTCGGCCCCGGCGGGTCGTGGCTGCCCCAGCCGGACTCCTGGGGCTCCCTGACGGTCGAGGAGCAGGCCGGGGACCCCACCTCGATGCTCGGCTTCTACCGGCGCGCCCTGGCCCTGAGGAGGGAGCTGAGGGGCGCGCTGCCCCACGACGTCACCTGGGAGGAGACCACCTCTCCTGACGTCCTGGCCTTCCGCAGGGGGCCGCTGACCTGCGTCGTCAACTTCGGCGACGAGCCCGTGCCGTTCCGCGGCCGGGTGCTGCTGGCCGCGGGCGACGTCGTGGACGGCAAGATCCAGGGCGGAGGAGCGGTCTGGCTCGGGACCTGACCCGCCGACCGGGCCCCGCGACCGCGCGACGGGGCCCGGCCGCGCTCAGCCGACCGTCCAGCAGTTCTTCGCGTAGGAGAACCGCCAGTGCTTTCCGGGCAGCCGGTACGTCTTGGACCTGACCTGCCGCTTGCCCGCGCGGGCGATCACGTCGACCACCCTGGGCTTCACCTTGGCCTTGCGAAGGTTCGCCACCGCCTTGTCCGCACGCGCCAGAGCGCCCTTCTTGGTGGCCGCCTTGACCGTGACGTACAGGGCCTCAGGGTCGCCGCCGAAAGAGCAGCCCTTCACCCCCGTGCAAGGCCGCGGGTTCGGGGTGACGCACCCGGTCGCGGCGGCCTGCCCCTGCACGCCCAGGACGAGCCCGCACCCCACCGCGAGCGCCAGCATGATCCGTCGCAAGGAACCTCCAGTAACAAGATCGCGAGGTCCACAGGGTACGCCTGCCCGGGGTGCGGCCCGGGCGTCATGGCGCGGCCGATACCGGCGCTTTTACCGGCCGGAAAAAAGGGAAGCGGAGGTGCTCCCGGAAGGATCCCGGCGGTCCGTCAGGCTCCGGACGGGCGGACGAACCTGCCGATGTACTCGCGCTCGGCCGCGGTGTACCGGCGCAGCCGCGCGTTCTCGACGTCGAAGGCCACCAGCGTCGAGGTCGCCGTCGCGTAGACGTTGGCGTCGTCGCGGACCTCGTAGGAGAGCTTGAAGGACGCCGCCCGCAGCTCCGTCACCCACGACTCCACCCGGACGGGGTGGATCACCCCGGTCAGCGGGACCTTGTAGTCGATCTCGTGGCGGGAGACGACCATGCCGCGGACAGGTTCCAGACCGGCCTTCACCGGGTCGGTGTGGAACATCTCCAGCCGCGCGTCCTCCAGATACCCGAGGAACTTCACGTTGTTCACATGCATCTGGGAGTCGATGTCCCCGAAACGAATGCGGAACTCGTAGATGTGCCGGTACGAGGTGTCGCTTGCCGGAAGCGTAGCTGTGTCTTCCATGTCCTACCTCGGGGGTATCGGGGCCGGGAACTGCATGATCGTACAGAAAGGGCCGCCCCGACATCTCGGGACGGCCCCCTCACGGTCGCTAGCGGGTCAGTCTGCGGTAGGTGACCCGGTGCGGACGAGCCGCGTCCGCGCCCATCCGCTGGATCTTGTTCTTCTCGTAATCGGCGAAGTTGCCCTCGAACCAGAACCACTGCGACTCGCCCTCCCACGCCAGGATGTGGGTGGCGATGCGGTCCAGGAACCACCGGTCGTGCGAGGTGATCACGGCGCAGCCGGGGAACTCCAGCAGCGCGTTCTCCAACGACGACAGGGTCTCCACGTCCAGGTCGTTCGTCGGCTCGTCCAGCAGCAGCACGTTGCCGCCCTGCTTGAGGGTGAGCGCCAGGTTCAGGCGGTTGCGCTCACCGCCGGACAGGACGCCCGCCTTCTTCTGCTGGTCCGGGCCCTTGAACCCGAACGCCGCGACGTAGGCGCGGGACGGCATCTCGACCTGGCCGACCTTGATGTGGTCGAGGCCGTCGGAGACGACCTGCCACACGTTCGCCTCGGGGTCGATACCGCCGCGGCCCTGGTCGACGTAGGAGATCTGGACCGTCTCGCCGATCTTCAGCGCGCCGCCGTCGGGCTGCTGCTCACCGGTGATCATCCGGAACAGGGTCGTCTTGCCGACGCCGTTCGGGCCGATGATGCCGACGATGCCGTTCGGCGGCAGGTTGAAGGTCAGGTCGTCCATGAGGACCTTGTCGCCGAACGCCTTCTCCAGGTGCTCGGCCACGATCACCGTGCTGCCCAGGCGCGGGCCCGGCGGGATCTGGATCTCCTCGAAGTCCAGCTTGCGGGTCTTGGCGGCCTCGGAGGCCATCTCCTCGTACCGCGCGAGCCGGGCCTTGCTCTTGGTCTGGCGGGCCTTGGCGTTGGAGCGGACCCACTCCAGCTCGTCCTCCAGGCGCTTCTTGCGCTTGACGTCCTTGTTGCCCTCCACCTTGAGGCGCTCGGCCTTCTTCTGGAGGTAGGTGGAGTAGTTGCCTTCGTAGGGGAAGCAGCGGCCCCGGTCCAGCTCCAGGATCCAGGTCGCCACGTTGTCCAGGAAGTACCGGTCGTGGGTGACCGCCAGCACGGTGCCGGCGTACTTCTCGAGGTAGGACTCCAGCCAGTTCACCGACTCGGCGTCCAGGTGGTTGGTGGGCTCGTCCAGGAGCAGGAGGTCGGGCGCCTCCAGCAGCAGCTTGCACAGCGCGACGCGACGGCGCTCACCACCGGACAGGGCGGTGACGGGCGAGTCCCCGGGCGGGCAGCGCAGGGCGTCCATCGCCTGCTCCAGCTGGGAGTCGAGGTCCCAGGCGTTGCGGTGGTCGAGCTGCTCCTGCAGCCTGCCCATCTCCGCGAGGAGCTCGTCGCTGTAGTCGGTCGCCATCTGCTCGGCGATCTCGTTGAACCGCGCGAGCATGCCCATGGTCTCCGCGACGCCTTCCTGGACGTTCTCCAGGACCGTCTTGGACTCGTTCAGCGGGGGTTCCTGCTGGAGCATGCCGACGGTGTAGCCCGGCATCAGCCGCGCGTCCCCGTTCGACGGCTGCTCGATCCCGGCCATCATCTTCATGAGCGTCGACTTGCCGGTACCGTTCGGACCCACCACGCCGATCTTGGCCCCGGGCAGGAAGTGCAAGGTGACGTCGTCCAGGATCACCTTGTCGCCGTGCGCCTTGCGCACACGCTGCATCGTGTAGATGTACTCGGCCATGCCCTCTACCTTATGGCGTCCCAGGCCTTCCCCACGCCGCCCTCAAAGCCACCCTGCTGTCTCCCGGGCCTACACGGGAGCCGTGGAGGCGACGACCTGAAGATCACGGGCCAGCACCTTGGCCTCGATCTCCGAACAGCAGGAGGCGACCCTGAGAACCAGGTCGAAGACCGCGTCGTCGGAAAGCGTGCCGTCATGGCCGTTGACCAAGAGGAACACGCGACAGGCCGCCCAGGCCGTCCGCCTGTTGCCATCCAGGAAGGGGTGGTTGCAGATGAGGGAGTGCAGCAGCGCCGCGGCCTTCTCCTCCACCGATGGGTAGGCGTCCTCACCGAAGACGACGGTCGCCGGGCGTGCCGCGGCCGAGGCGACGAGCCCCGCGTCCCGCACCGCGCCACTGCCCAAGTGGCGGGCGTTGATGGCGGTCAGCTCCTCCGACGTCAGATAGATCACGTGTCGGCCAGCCTTCGGAAGAGCTCGGCGTTCTCGGCGAAAACCCGCTCGACGGCAGCGTTGACGACCCGCTCGCGCGCACGGTCGTTCACATAGCGCTCGGTCGCCTGCACGATGACGGAGTTGATGGAGACATGCTCTGCGGCCGCGAGCGCAGCCGCCTTCGCATGGATCTCATCGGGGATTCTGATGCTCAAGGTAGTCATACCAAAATGATTCCGACCCCCTTGCGCCGTGTCAGGTGGATTTGCGGATGGCGGGGAGGCAGACGCGGTCGCGGCCGGACTCCTTGGCGCGGTAGAGGGCCAGGTCGGCGGAGGCGAGGAGCTCTATGAGGTCCTGGCCGTGGGTGCGGTAGAGGGAGACGCCCACGGAGATCGTCACCGAGACCGTGGTGTCGTCGGCGGGGACGGCGAGGCGGCGGACGCGGGCGCGCAGGCGCTCGGCGACCCGGCACGCCTCGACCGTGTCGGCGCCGGGCAGCAGGACGGCGAACTCCTCGCCGCCGAAGCGGCCGATCACGTCGTAGTCCCGCAGCTGGTGGCACAGGGTCGTCGCGACCGCCACGAGGACCTGGTCGCCGGTGAGGTGGCCGAAGGTGTCGTTGACCCGCTTGAAGTAGTCGATGTCGATCAGCAGCACCGCGAGCGGCTCCTGCGAGCGCTCGGCCCGCGAGAGCTCCGTCTCGGCCTCCCGCTGCCAGGCGCCCGCGTTCAGCAGCCCCGTCTTGGCGTCGGTGCGGGCCGCCGCCTGGAGCTGCTGGTGCATGAGGCTGCGCTGGAGCAGCACCACGGGTGGCAGCGCGAGCAGCAGCAGCGCCGGGGAGATCACGCAGGTGATCGTGACCAGCACCCCCAGGCACAGCTCCACCACGTCGAGTTCGACGTTCTCGCGGTTCCACAGCACGTCGCGCCAGCGGCCCCGCGGGGTGCTCGCCCGCGCGGCGACCGCCACGATCAGCAGGTTCAGCACCGCGAACAGCACCGCGCAGCCGACCGCGACCAGGATCGTCCCCTGGTGGTCGACGATCCAGCGCGGCGCGGCCTCCAGCGGCTCGGGCACCCAACGGTGGAAGACCGCCGACGCCGCCGCGCCCGAAAGGCCCAGCGCCGCGGTGACCAGCACCCTGCGGTGCGGGAGCGCCCGGCGCACCCGGTACTGCAGCAGCAGCTGCATCGGCACCGGCATCAGCAGCGCGTAGATCGGCGGCAGCAGCAGGGCGGCGGGCAGCCACCACGCCGAGAGCAGGTCGCGCGCGACGCCCGCGGGCATCCCGAGCCGGCGGGAGGCCTCGATGCAGACCGCGCAGCACAGCGCGAGCGCGACGCAGGTCAGCGCGTCCCACGGCCGGAACACCGTGGTCGCGAACTGCCACACCACCACCGTGAGGTAGGCGGCGACGATCAGCAGGACATAGGCGATCAGCTGCGGCGGCTGCCCCAGCAAGGCGGATCTCCCGTGGCCCCGGCCGGGCTCCCCGCCGTCGCGGCGATGCTCGTCGGCGGCTGACTGGTGCACTGCCGTCATGCTTCCCCCACCCCGGCCACCTATCACGTTAGGTAACACGATAGTTGCAAGGCGTGCTGTGCGGGGCGGAAAGCGTGACGTTCTTCGACACATCTCGCCCCGCCCACCCCCACTCCCTCCCCAGCCCCACCCACCCCCTTTCCACCGCTCCACGACCCCACCCCCTGACCACATCCAGCCACCCCACCCCACCCCACCCCCTCTTCCTCCCCACCCGATCCCACGCCGCCCCCTCCGCGCCCAGCCGGGCTGGCCGGGCTGGCCGGGCTGCGCCAGGATCGGATCGGATCGGATCGGATCGAGGCGGGGCGGGGCGGGAGCGGGTGGGCGGCGGGTGGGTCAGGCGGCGTTCGGGTGGTCCTCCTGATCTGCTCGGTGGGGTGGGGCGGCCTGCTCCAAAGTGAGGTCGGGCTGGGTGGACGGAGTGCGCAGGACCCGTTGGAAGTGGGCCGTGCCTCGGTTGAGGTCATGGCCCAGGGCCAGGGCCTCAAGGATGACCGAGAGGCGGTGTTCGCCTTCGCGCTCGTACTCGCGGACGCGCAGGCGGCCCTGGACGATCACCGGGGTGCCCGGCACGAGGTCGGAGGCGTGGACGTTCTCGGCGAGGCCGCGCCAGCAGGTGACGCCGAAGAACGTGGGCTCGCCGTTCACCCACCGGCCGGTGGCGCGGTCGTACCGGGCCGGTGTGACGCCGACCCGTAAAGACAGGAAGGGGATTCCGCTGCGGGTGAGGGTGAGCAGGGGGCGTTTGGCCACCCAGCCCACCACCGTCGTCAGCGCCTCGTCCATTGCGGCCTCCCTGCGTGCGGGGCCCGCTCCTCGGGCCCGTCCACACCAGCCTGCACCCGCCGACCCCGCGCCGGGATCACCGAATCACGTTCTGTGGATAACTCCGCCGAGAACGCGGGCACGGCCCGTCAGCGCAGGACGCCTTCGACCGTTCTGCGGTAGTCGGCGTAGGCCTTGAGCTCCGCGGCCACCGGACGCAGCACCAGCTCGTCGGCGACCGACGCGAGCGTCTCGCGCATGCCCGCCTCGATCCGCTCCCCGTGCCGCGCGGCCGACAGCGCCACGACGTTCCGGCAGGCCGCCGCGGTGAGCGCGCCCATTCCGAGCATGCACCCGGTGAGCACCAGCACCCACGGCAGGATCGACAGGTCGCCGATCAGCGCGCTGGGCGAGTCGCCGATCTCGAAGCCGCCGTAGAGGGCCAGCAGCACGGTCCACACGAGGCCGAGAGCGGTCCCGCCGACCAGCACCCGCTGCCACACCTTGACCAGCCACCACCAGCGCGGCACCTGGTTGAACTCCGGGACTGTGGCGCGCAGCGCCGAGCCGAGCGCGTCGGGAAGGCGTCCGGCGTTGCTGCGCGCGGCGGCGCGCATCGACAGGCGCCACGGACCGGGCAGGTCCTCGGTCACACCGTCGGTGACACCGTGCAGCGCGCTGTCCACGCCGCCCTGCTGGGCGCCGAGCGGCCCGGTGAAGGAGTCGCGGAGTTCCTCGCGCAGCTCCGACAGCCGCATCATGCGCAGCGGGTCCCGCCGGAAGCGGCTCGCCCAGCGCCCGAACGGCCAGCCGACGTAGTCGGCGGCGCGCAGCTCGAACGCGCTCTGCATGGCCTCGGCGACGGCGGGCACACCGGCCGCGACCGTCAGCGCGTCCAGCAGCGCCTCGGCGTGCGGGGCGTCCACCTCGGAGGGGATCTCCCCCGCCTCGGCGGGCCCGGCGAACCGCTCGAACCGCTCGATCAGCCTGTCGATGTCGGCGCCCAGCCGCTGCGCACGGGCGTCCTGCGCGGCGACGGTCTCGGCGAGGATCTCGCGCAGCTCGTCCACCCCGCCGCGCGCGACGGCCGACGTGGTGATGATCCGCGGGTCGCTCAGCCCCTCGGCCTCCAGGAGGCGCCGCAGGTCGGTGACGCAGTCCTTCACCTCGGCGGGGTCGAGCCGGTCCACCTGGTTGAGCACGATCAGGGTGACGGCGGCGTGCCGGGCGAACGGGATGATGTAGTCGTGGTGCAGGGACGCGTCCGCGTACTTCTGCGGGTCCACCACCCAGATCAGCAGGTCGGCGACGCCGGTGAAGCGGTCCACCTCGGCGCGGTGCGCGGCCTGGATCGAGTCGTGGTCGGGCAGGTCGATCAGGACGAGTCCGCGCAGCGATCCCTCGGCCCGTGATCCGGACCTGTCCAGCGCGCTGGCGCGGGCGTAGCGGAACCTCTTGTCGATGTTCAGCCAGTCCAGGAGGGGTCCGGCGCCGTCCATGCCCCACACGCAGGCGTGCGCGAGCGACGTCATCGGCCGCCGCATACCGGTCGGTGACAGCTCAAGGCCGCAGACGGCGTTGAACAGGGACGACTTGCCGCTTCCCGTGCCGCCCGCGAGGGTGACGACGGTGTGGTCGCCGGACAGGCGCATCCGCTCGCCCGCGCGCTCCATCAACTCCAGGGCCTCGGCCAGCAGAGCCCCGTCGAGGCGGCCCTCACCCAGCTCGATCAGCCGCTCCAGCGCGGTGACGCGGTCACCCAGCTCCCCGGCGATGGCCGGCTCGGCCTTGGCGGCCTTCGCGGAATCCGGCTTCCCGGACTTCGCCTTGCCGGACTTCGCCTTCTCAGGCTCGGCCGTCTTCGGCTCGGTCTTCGCAGACGCGGTCTTCGCAGACGCGGTCTTCTCGGACTCCGTCTCCGCGGAGTCCTCGACCTCGGAGTCCTCGACCTGGACGTCCTCCGCGAGTTCGTCCGCGGCCTCGTCCTGCAGATCGTCCTGGGGCTCTTCGCCCTCGGCCTCGGCCCCTTCCGGAGCGGAGACGACAGGCTCGTCGTCCCTGGTGGTCTCCGAGCCGACGACGGGCTCGTCGTCCCGGGTCGTCGACGGGGTGGAACGTCCGGATCCGACCGGCTCGGGGGCCTCGAAGCGGGGTCCGGCGGTGTCCTCGGCCTTGACCTCCAGCAGGGCGGCCAGCTCGGACGCCCGGGGGACCCGGTACTCGGCGCTCGTCAGCGGGTCGTCGTCGCCCGGAAGCGCTCGGCGCGGGGAGGCCGACCTGCCTCGGCGGCCGCGCGGTCCGGTCGCGCCCAGCGGATCCTCCTCGGCGACGGGAGCGCGCAGCGCCCGTGCGGCGAAGTCCTCGGCCTCGGTGTCCGCTCTGTCGACGTCGGTGGCGGCGTCCTCCGGCTCCCGCCCGTCGCCGGGCCCGGACTCATCCGAGGGCTGCGCGCCGGGCGGCGCGGGCCAGGCCGAGCGGAGCCCCCCGGGACCGAAGTCGCCGGTGGTGAGCGGATCGTCGTCCGGGGCCGGCGCGGGTGACGGCACCTGCGGCCCGTCCTCCGGAGCGGCCTCGCCCTGGGCGAGCTTGAGACCGCGGGGACCGAAGTCGGCGCTCGTCAGGGGGTCGTCCTTGGGCGGGGGCTGCGGGGAAGCGGGCTCGCGGACCTCGTCCGGGTCGGTCACCGGGCGACCTCCAGGTTGTAGGTGGCCTGGTAGAGGGCGACGGCCAGGCTCTCGTCGGGGATGTCGGCCTGGTCGAGGGCCTGGCTGAAGCGCAGGCTCTCCTCGTCGAACAGCATGGTGATGCGGCTGCGCAGATCGGCCTTGGCCTTGGCGCTCATCCCGCGCAGCGACTCGGGCCCGAACAGGGACTTCAGCAGTCGCTGCGGCACCGCGCTGGTACCGCCCTCGACCACGACGTCGCTGGTCCCGTAACCGAAGATCCCGACCATCAGGACGACGGACAGGGCCTCCTCGTCGAACGAGACGAGCTTGGCGATGGACCGCTTGATCACCCCGTGGGTGCGCACCAGCTCCAGGACGTGGTCCTGCCAGCCGCTGACCGCACGGGTGATCCGCCGCGACAACTCGGGCGAGACGTGTCCGAGCTGCCCGGCCGCGTCGCCGAGGACGTGCACGCCCGCCGGGTCGGCCTGCCAGCGGACGACGGCCTGCTCCGCGCCCTGTTCGGCGCCGGCGAGGATGAGGGACTCCAGGCCCGAGCGCAGCGCGCTCTTCAGCGCGCGTACACGCGGCGCGGAGTAGCGCCGCCGGGAGGAGCCCTTGGCCTCCTTGGCCCGGCCGCGCAGGTGCAGGGTGCGCAGGAGGTCGCCGGTCCCGGCGAAGTCCTGCCAGCGCGCGAGGACCTCGCCCTGGAGCAGGGCTCCGTTGCGGGTGGCCTCGTCGAGTTCGGCGAGTGCGGTGGAGTAGGCGGACTCGACCTCGCGGGCGAGCACGTCGCGCCGGTCGACCTGCTCCTCGATCTGCTTGGCGAGCTGCGGGACACGGGTGCGGAAGCTGTCCAGGACGCCGCCGAGGGTCTCGGCGATGACCTCGTCGCGGGCCTCGACGTCGTCGACGAGCTCCATCAGCCACGCCCGGATCTCCGCGATGTCCTCCTCGGGGAGGCGCGACTCGGTGATCACCGTCTCGGGGATGGTGAACCGGGGCGCGGCGCCGAAGCCACGGTCGTCGAGCATCTCCGCGAAGTGCTCGGCGATCTCCTCCCCACCGCCGCCGGCCACCCGCGAGAGGACGACGCCGAGGGTGGCGCCCTGCTCGCGCGCGCGCTCCAGCATCTTCCAGACCTGGGCGTCGGCGTAGCGGGCGGCGGTGGTGACGCAGATCCACAGGTCGGCCGCGGCCATGAGCTTGGTCGCGAACTCGAAGTGGTCCTCGAACAGCGAGTCGAAGTCGGGGCTGTCCAGCACCGCCAGGCCGCGGGGGACGGCCTCGGTGCGGATCACCACGAGCTGGTCGCCGACGACGGCGTCGGGGGCGGGCCCCTCGACCCGGCCCATGGTCGGCAGGACGCCTGGGGGCCGCTCCTCGGTGCCCATGAACCAGTCGAAGTTGTCCGGATGGCACACCAGGATGGGGCTGGACGTGGTGGGGCGCAGGACGCCGGTGCCGGACACCCGCGAGCCCACCAGGGAGTTCACCAGGGTCGACTTGCCCGCGCCGGTGGAGCCGCCCAAGACCGCGAGGAGCGGCGTCGCCGCGGCCCGCACGCGGGGCAGGACGTAGTCCTCGAGCTGGTCGCGCATCTCCCGGGCGGCCAGCGCCGCCTCGGCGGCGCCGGGGACGTCGAGGGTGAACCGCAGGGCGTCTATCTGGTCGCGCAGATCGACCAGAACCCGGCCCAAGGGGACCGGCCCTTCGGGCGGCGCGGAGATCAACTCGTCGCGCCATGCGCTCTGGTCCGCCGGGGAGGTCACGGATCCCGCCCTATATCCGCCGAAAGATTGCCGATCTGTGCTGCCACGCGTACGACGTCTCCGACGACCACGATCGCCGGTGGCCGCACCCCGCTCGCCGCCATCTCGTCCGCCACGGTGCCGAGCGAGGCGAAGACCGCTCGCTGGCCGGGGAGTGTGCCGTCCTGGACGACGGCCACGGGTGTGTCAGTCGATCGACCATAGCGCATGAGAGCGTCCGCTATCAGGCGCATCCGCTCGACCGCCATCATCAGGACGAGAGTGCCCCCGTTCCGCGCGAGGGCCTCCCAGTCGACGGTCGAGTCCGGGTGCCCGGGTGGCACGTGCGCGGAGACGACGTGGAACTCCTGGGAGACGCCCCGGTGGGTGACCGGGATGCCTACGGACGCCGGGGCGGCGATGGAGCTGCTGATGCCGGGGACGACCGTGACGGGCACTCCGTGCTGGGCGCAGTAGATGGCCTCTTCGCCTCCGCGCCCGAAGACGAAGTTGTCGCCTCCCTTGAGGCGGACCACGAACTTGCCTTGCTTGGCGTGCTCGACGAGCAGTTCGTTGATCTTCTCCTGGAGGATCGCCCTGCCGTAGGGGATCTTGGCGGCGTCGATCACCTCGACGCCGGGGGCGAGCTCGTCCAGGAGGGTGCGGGGGCCGAGGCGGTCGGTGACCACCACGTCGGCCTGGGCGAGGAGTTGCCTTCCGCGCACGGTGATCAGTCCGGGGTCGCCCGGGCCGCCGCCGACGAGGGCCACGCCCACGGGCTTGTGCCGGGAGTGCCGGGCCTTCAGGGTGGCGTCGCGCAGGCCGTCGACGATCGCGTCGCGGATGCCGGCCGAGCGGGTCGGGTCCCCGTCGCTGGTGACGCCGACGGTCGTCTCGCCGACGTACCCGGTGGCGGGGGTCCAGGCGGCGGAGGCCTCGGCGTCGTCGGCGCGGACGCACCAGATGTGGGCGGCCTCGGCGTCCGCGGCGACCCGTCCGTTGACGGCGTGGTCGTCGGTGCAGGCCTGGACGAGCCAGGCCCCGTCGAGGTCGCCGGTCCGGTAGGTCCGCGCGTGCCAGGTCAGCTCCTCGCGGAGGCCTTCCAGCGAGGGGGTGATCTCGGGGGCCACGAGGACGACGGAGGCCCCGGCGGCCAGGAGGGTGGGCACGCGGCGCTGCGCCACCCTGCCGCCACCCACGACGACGACGCGGCGGCCTGCGAGGCGTAGCCCCAGAAGATAAGGCGGCACCGGCGGGCATTCCCATCTACTGAAAATCAAGTCGGCGGCTGCGGCGGCCATCGGCCGGTCAATCCGTTGGGACAAAGGTACTCGGCCCGAGTGCTCGGACTCACCACAAGGGCCCGTCAGCCCATGATCGTGACGTTCTCGGAAGAATCCGGCAATGAAGGGACCGCGCCGGAGGGTGCGGCGGAGCCCGACCGCTCGGCGAGCCCGTGGGAGTCCGGCAGCACCTCGGCGAGTGCGGCGAGCAGCCCGCGGGTCGCGGCGGCGTCCCGGACGGCGATCCGGATCCAGTCGGGTCCGAGGCCCGGAAAGGTGTCGCCGCGCCTTACGGCGATGCCGCGCTCACGCAGAGCGTCCCGGACGCCTTCGCCCGCCCGTACGCAGAGGAAGGAGGCACGGGCCCCAGGGACCACGTGCAGGCCGAGGGCGCGCAACCCGTCCGCGAGGTGCTCGCGCTGTCGGGTGAGGTCCTTCGCCCAGGAGTCGGCCTCCGCGTGCGCGCGCTCTCCCATACAGGCCTCGATCGCGGCGAGCGCGGGCGTGGAGACGGCCCACAGGGGCTGCGCCGCCTCCAGCGCGGCGATCAGCTCCGCAGGGCCGAGCACGTATCCGGCGCGCAGTCCCGCGAGCCCCCACGTCTTGGTGAGGCTGCGCAGGACGACGAGGCGGGAGTCCTCCGCGAGGCTCTCGGGCTCGCCGGGCACGCAGTCCATGAACGCCTCGTCCACGACGACGGTGCGGCCGGGCCGCAGCAGCGCGCGGATCGCCGCGGCGGGATGCAGCACGGAGGTCGGATTGGTGGGGTTGCCGATGACGACGAGGTCCGCGTCGGCGGGCACGGCCTCCGGATCGAACGTGAACGCGCCGTCCAGGACGACCCGGTCCACGGGGTGGCCGGCCGCGCGCAGCGCCGCCTCGGGCTCGGTGAACTGCGGGTGCACCACGACCGCGCGGCGCGGCCGCAGGACCCGGGCGAACAGCACGAACGCCTCGGCCGCGCCCGAGGTCAGCAGCACCTCGCGCACGGGCCGCCCGTGCCGCCGCGCGACGGCCTCCCGGGCACGCCTCCCATCGGGATAGGCGGCAAGCCCGCCGAGGGACTCACGGACGATCTCGGCGAGCCACGGCGGCGGCGTCCCGGCCCGCACATTGACGGCGAAGTCGACAAGCCCGACGCCCACCTCCGCATCCCCATGATGCGAAAGATCCGGCTCGGGGATTTCGGGAGGCTCGGGGATGGGGGATTCGGGCACCGCTCAGCCTTGGAAGTAGAGCAGGGCGTTGGCGGCTGCGGCGGCGACGCCGGCGCCGCCCTTCTCGGTCACGTTGCTGACCTGGGGCAGGCCGCTGCCGCGCAGCTTCGCCTTGGCCTCGGCGGCGCCGACGAACCCGACGGGCAGCCCGATGACGAGGCTGGGCCGCACCCCGCGAAGGATGAGCTCCTCAAGCGCGCTGGCGGCACTGCCGATGACCCACACCGCGCCGGGGCCGACCTCGGAGTAGGCGAGGCGCACCGCGGCGGCCGACCTGGTGATCCCGGCGGCCTTGGCCATCCGGACGGCGGCCGGGTCGTCGATGGGGCAGACCGACGGCCGCTCGGTGATCCCCGCAGCGACCGCGGGCACATCCGTGACGATCGGGGCCCCCGCGCGCAGCGCGTCGTATCCGCGGCGCAGGTGCCGCTCGTCGGTCACGAGGTCGACCGCGTACTCCAGGTCCGCGCTCGCGTGGATGACCCGCTCGGCCACCGCGCGCCACAGCGGCGGCATCGGCGACAAGTCAACCCGGGACCGGAGGATCTCGTACGAGGCGACCTCGATCGGGTGCGGCTGCCGCACGTTCATCCTTTTTCCTCCCTAACCCGAGCCAATGCCACCGTAGCCCGTACCGACCGCCTCTTGGGCACGACCAGCACCCCGCCCCCGAGGTCCTTCCGGCCCTTCCCGCGCTCCCCTGCCCGCGGCGCTCCGCACGGGTCCCGCACGTGGGGCCCCGCCGCGCCCAACAGGGCGGCGGCTTCGGCGACGCTGGGCGTGCCGACGGCCTTCAAAACCGTCTCCGAGGTCTGTGCATCGTGCACACGGGCCAGGGTAGCCGCCGGAAAGATCAACATATTCCAGCCGCGGTTCGCCGCGAGGGCGCGGAGGGCAGGTTCGCGGGCCTTGGCTTCGACGGTCGCCAGCGCGATCACCTGGGACCCGCGCACGCCGGCTTCGGCGAGAACCTGGAGGACCAGCGAGTCGACCTCTTGGAAGGAGACTCCCCTGCGTGCTCCTACGCCGAGCACGTACGCCGGGCCGCCTTCGGTCGGCGTGAGTTCCGTCACCTTCAGCGGGCTCCGGAGACGACGAAGACGGGGTTCGTGGGCTGGAGCCGGTGGGTCCCGTCGGGGAGGGGCGTGAAACGGGCCGCCGAGAGCTGGACGGCCTCGGCGGCGTACCCCTCGGCCTTCAGAAGCGCGAGGACGGGGGCCACCCGCTCGACGGCGGCCAAGGAGACGACCACGGCCCTCAACGCGCGAGGGGCGCACGCCTGGATCGTCGCCAAGCCTCCTCCTCCGACGAAGATCGCGTCCGGCACGGGGAGGTGGTCGAGCACATCGGGCGCGGTCCCGCGCGACACCGCGACCTTCACGCCGTGCCGCCGCACGTTGCGGCGGATCCGCTCGCAGGACTCCTCGTCGCGCTCCACCGCGACCACTGCCGCACCGAGCCTGGCGCACTCGATGCCGACCGAACCGCTGCCCGCGCCGATGTCCCAGACGAGGTCGCCGACGCGCGGTCCGATCCTGCCGAGGACGTGGGCGCGCACCTCGGCCTTGGTGATCTGGCCGTTCCGGTGCTCGAACTCCGTCTCGGGCAGGCCCCAGCCGTCCGGGCCCGGCCGTGCCCCCGCGATCCATCCGGGCGGCCCGGCGGGTCTGCGCGGGTCGTAGACGATGACGACGTTCGGGTCGTTCCAAGGCCGGGTGGTGGCTTCGGCGGGCCGGACGCGCACCACCCTTTCCTGCGCGCTCCCGAGGTTCTCGCAGACGACGAACGCGCGCGGTGTCTGCGGATGCAGTTCCCTGCCGAGTTCGGCGGGCCCGGCTCCGGGCGCGGTCAGCACCGCGACCTTGGGGTGCGCCCGGCAGGCGTTGACCGCCCTGCGGAGGTCCCTGCCGTGCGCGGACACCACGAGGGCGTCGTCCCACGACATGCCCGCTCGGGCGAAGGCGAGGGTCACGGAGGAACGCGCAGGGAAGACATCCAGGGCATGTCCCCGCTCCCGCAGCGCCCGGACGATCCCGAAGAATCCGGGATCACCGCTGGCCAGGACCACGGTGTCGCCTTCGTGTGCGCCGATCGCGTCCAAGGCCGGCTCCAGAGGGCCGAGGACATGGGTCGGCACCTCGGAGGGGACGCCAGGGGCGTCGGCGATGTTGCGGGCCCCTCCGACGACGAGGGTCGCCTCCTCAAGGCGCCGCTGCGCCTCCGGGTCGAGAGGGCCGCCGTCCAGGCCGATCACGGTCACGCGCATGCCGCCACGAGCCTTTCCGCCATCCGGGGGTTGCCCGCCCAGTGCAGGTGAAGGTAGGAGGCGAAGACGCGTCCCTGGACGAATCCCTCGGGGCCTTCGGCGGTCCACTGCCAGGCGGGGGTACCGCCTCGCGGGGGCGTCATCGCGGTCCGGTGGAACTCATGCCCGCGCACCCGCTCCCCCACCCGTGTGAGGGCCGAGTCGGCGACGGCGACGGCACGCCGGTAGCCGAGGGTCAGCTTCGGGGTCATCGCCGCGGTCGCCTCCAGCACGCCGCACATGGCGACCCCGTCCAGTTCTCCGGCCAGGTAGAGCATCCCCGCGCATTCGGCGTAGACCGGGCCGGTGAAGGCGGCGATCGTGTCCATGAGCCGTTTGTTGCCGCCGAGTTCTGCCGCGTACATCTCGGGGAAGCCGCCGCCGATGACGAGCCCGCGTGCGCCCGGGGGAAGGTCCTGGTCGCGCAGCGGGTCGAAGGAGACGACGCGCGCGCCCGCCGCCTCCAGGAGTTCGCTCTGCTCGGCGTACCCGAAGGTGAAGGCGGAGCCTCCGGCGACGGCGATGACGGGCTCGTCGTCCGCCACCCGCGCGACCTCCGCGCCCGGCTCCCACGCGTCGGCGTCCAGCGGCGGCGCGGTCCGGGCGAGCGCGAGCAGCGCGTCGAGGTCGCAGGACGCCTCGATGGCGGCGCCCAGGCGCCGGACCGCGTCCAGCGCGTCCGGACGCCGCTCGGCGACCGGGATGAGGCCGAGATGCCGCGACGGGGCCGCCAGGTCCTCCCGGCGCCGCAGGACGCCCAGGACGGGCACGCCCAGCTCCGCCATGGCCTCCCGGCAGATCTCCTCGTGCCGGTCGGTGCCGATCCGGTTGAGGACGACCCCGCCGATCCTGGCCCTTCCCGGCCCGCCGGAGTCGAACGTCATGAACCCGTGCACGACCGCCGCGACGGACCGCCCCGCCGAGGCACAGTCCACGACGAGCACCACGGGCGCCTTGAGCAGCCGGGCCACGTGCGCGGTGGAAGCGAAGTCGCCGCCTCCCGTCACCCCGTCGAACAGCCCCATGACCCCTTCGACGACCGCGACGTCGCAGCCGTCGGCGGCGTGCCGGAACAGCGGCGCGACGGCCTCCTCGGCGGTGAGGAACGGGTCGAGGTTGCGGCCCGGCCTCCCGGTCGCGAGGGCGTGGTAGCCGGGGTCGATGTAGTCGGGGCCCACCTTGTGCGGGGAGACGGCGAGGCCGCGCGCGCTGAGCGCGGCCATGAGGCCGGTCGCGACCGTCGTCTTGCCCGCGCCCGAGGACGCGGCGGCCACGACGAGCCTGGGGATCACCATTCGATGCCCCTCTGCCCCTTCTGCCCCCGGTCCATCGGGTGCTTGACCTTCGCCATCTCGGTGACGAGGTCGGCGGCCTCCACCAGGCGCGGGTCGGCGTCCCTGCCGGTGACGACGACGTGCTGGCGGCCCGGCCGGGCGGCGAGCGTCGCGACGACGTCGTCGACGTCGATCCACCCCCACTTCATCGGGTAGGTGAACTCGTCGAGGACGTACAGCCCGTACTTCTCGGCGGCGAGGTCGGCCTTGATCCGCGCCCAGCCCTCCCGCGCGTCGGCGGCGTGGTCGGCCTCGCGGCCCGGCCGCTGGATCCACGACCAGCCCTCGCCCATCTTGAACCAGTCCACGGGAGCGCCTTCGCCGGAGGCGCCGAGGGCGAGCAGCGCCTTCTCCTCGCCGATCCGCCACTTGGCCGACTTCACGAACTGGAACACCCCGATCGGCCAGCCCTGGTTCCAGGCGCGCAGCGCCAGCCCGAACGCAGCCGTCGACTTGCCCTTGCCTGGGCCGGTGTGCACGATCAGCAGCGGCTGCGTACGGCGCTGCCGCGTGGTGAGGCCGTCTTCGGGCACGTTCTCCGGGTTGCCCTGCGGCATCAGCCCGCCCTCCGCATCTCTCGGACGACTCCGGCGAGGGATCCCACGCCTGTCAAAGGAACGAGTTCGGCTTCGAGGGCCCTGGCGAGTTCGGAGGCGAGCCCGAGCCTTACCGGGCCGCTTTCGCAGTCCACCACGACCGTCCGCACCCCGGCGAAGGCCGGCGCGACCGTCAGCGGGTCGGGCCCGTGCGTGGCGCGGCCGTCGGTGACGACGACGACGAGGGGCCGCCGCGACGGGTCGCGCAGCGCCTCGGTCCGCAGCACCCGCGCGGCCCGGTCCAGGCCCGCGGCCAGCGGGGTGCGCCCGCCGGTCGGCATCCGCTCCAGCCGCCGCGCCCCGGCCTCCACCGAGGACGTGGGCGGCAGCGCGAGGTCGGCGCCGGTCCCCCGGAAGGTCACCAGCCCCACCTTGTCGCGCCGCTGGTAGGCGTCCAGCAGGAGGGACAGCACGGCGGTCTTCACCTCCGACATGCGCTTGCGCGCCGCCATGGAGCCGCTGGCGTCGACGACGAAGAGCACGAGGTTGCCTTCGCGGCCCTCCCGAACGGCTTTCCTGACGTCCTGTCCCGACACGGTGAGTCCGGGACCGCTACGGCCACGCGCCTTCTGGTGCGGAGCCGCGGCCCGCAGGGTGGCCGTCAGGTGGATCGGCCCTGAGCCTTCCGGTACGGCGCCCGTCACGCGCCCGGTGGTACCGCGTGCCTTGGACCTGCGCCCCGGCGCGCCTTCCCCGACCCCGTCCACGGTGAAGAGCTTCGGCCGGAAGGGCCGCCCCGCCGACGACTGCTGAGGGACGGGCACCGGAGCGCCTTCGCCCTGTCCGTCCTGCCCACCCTGTCCGTCCTGCCCTTCGGCGTCTCCGGCCGGCCCGTCTTGCGGCTCCGGCCCTTCGGCCTCCGGCGGCGCGCCTCCACCCGACGGATCGGGATCGTCGTCGGGCGTGAAGGAGTTCTCCTCCAGCAGTTCCTCAAGGCGCTGCTCGTCGAGGCCGGGGACGTCGAACGGGTCGCGGCGGCGGCGGTGCGGCAGGGCGAGCCGGACGGCGGCGCGCACGTCGTCCTCGCCGACCTCGCGCCGCCCGTCCCAGGCGGCGAGGGCCAGCGCCGTCCGGGCGGTGACGAGGTCGGCGCGCAGCCCGTCGACGTCGAAGCCCGCGCAGATCGCGGTGATCGCGCCGAGCGCGGCGTCGCCGAGCACCACCTCGGGCAGCAGCGCCCGCGCGGCGGCGACCCGCGCGCTGAGCGCCTCCTCCTGCTCCCGGTAGGACAGCGCGAAGCCTTCGGGGTCGGCTTCGTAGGCCAGCCTTCGCCGCACCACCTCGGCCCGCTCGGCGGGGTCGCGGGTGGCCGCGGCCTCGACGGTCAGCCCGAACCTGTCGAGGAGCTGCGGCCGCAGTTCCCCCTCTTCGGGGTTCATGGTGCCGACCAGGAGGAACCTGGCGGCGTGCCGCACCGAGACCCCTTCGCGCTCGACGAACGCGCGGCCCATCGCGGCGGCGTCCAGGAGGAGGTCCACGAGGTGGTCGTGCAGCAGGTTGACCTCGTCGACGTAGAGCACGCCCCGGTGCGCGGCGGCGAGCAGGCCGGGCTCGTAGGCCCGGACGCCCTCGGTGAGCGCGCGCTCCAGGTCCAGCGAGCCGGTGAGGCGGTCCTCCGAGGCGCCGACGGGCAGTTCGACGAGCCGGGCCGGGCGCTCCACGGCGGCGGGCGCGTCGTGGGGGCCGTCGGGGCATTCGGGGTCGGGCGCCGCGGGATCGCAGGAGAAGCGGCAGCCTTCGACGGCGGGCAGGCCGGGCAGCAGCGCGGCCAGCGCGCGCACGACGGTCGACTTGGCCGTGCCCTTCTCCCCCCGGACGAGGACCCCGCCCACGGCGGGTGAGACGGCGTTGAGCAGCAGCGCGAGCTTGAGGTCGGCCATGCCGACGACGGCGCTGAACGGATACGCGGCGAACCGGTGTGACGGCACGGCGTCCTTCCCTCGGGTTTCCTCGCCCGATCGGGTGAACTGAGCACGGCGGCCGGAGTTCCTGGCTCCCGGCGGAGAACGCCGGTCACAGTTGCGGGACAGCCCCGGATTCGCACCGGGTTCCTCAAGGACACGCCGGGAAGAGCATCCCACAAGCCTCGAGCGACCACGAGAAGCCCCCGAACCGGACTCCCGACACCATGGAGGCCGGAAAGATCACTTACACGTAAAAAGTTCGCATTAACGGGGGCAGCTGAACCAGATCGCCTTGCCCGCCACCCGGGGATCGAGCCGCGCCCGCGCCGCCTCGGTGCCCCAGCGGCCTTTGCTCAGCTCGGCGACGATGCTGAGCCCTCTGCCGAAGTCGGCGCGGCCGACCTCCAGCGGAAGATCACGGGTCGGCAGGGCGTCGAACACCGCGCAGGAGAACTCGAACTCGTCGAGGCAGGAGATCCAGAGTTCGTGCGGCGCGTGGTCGGCCGCGTGCTGGTGCGCGTTGGTCGCCAACTCGCTCACCATGAGCCCCGCGTCGTCCACCGCCTCGTCGCCGACGCCCAGCTCCGCCAGGGTCTGCCGGACCAGTCTTCGGGCCGCCCTCGCGCAGGTCGCGTCCGTCGGCAGCGTCCATGCCCAGGTGCGTCCCAGGTCCCTTGCCAGCTCCACAACCGCCCTTTCGCCGGGGCTCAGCGGAGCGCCGAACACTCGGCGTTCCCGAACAGTCACGATGGTTAGGCTGTCGTGGGAATCTCACCGTTGCAACAGAGTTCGCGAAGATTCTTGGTTTCTTATGTACGTAAACGCAAGTCCACAGCAGACTCGTCCCTATGACTTACCGTCCGACCGTACGAGGGCGCCGCTTGGCGCGCGAACTCCGACGCCTTCGCGAGAACCAAGGCCTCACCCTGCAAGACGTCGCCGACCGGCTGGGCTGGTCGCGCGCGACCGTGTCCCGCCTCGAGACCGGCCAGACACGGCCGCGCGACGTCGCCGAACTCCTGGACCTGTACGGGGTGTCCAGCCCCGATCGGGACGCATTGCTCACCCTTTCCCGCGAAGCCCGCCAGATGGGCTGGTGGACGGCCTACGTGGACGTCTTCAGCGGTTCCTATGTCGGTTTGGAGGACGAGTCCTCGGAGATCCGCAACTGGGACTCCCAGCTCGTCCACGGATTGCTCCAGACCGAGGACTACATGCGGGCGGTGATCACCGCGGGCCGGTTCCTGCCGTCGAAGGCCGACATCGACCGCAGGATCCACGCGCGCAAGCAACGCCAAGCCCTTCTGGACCGGGAAGACGCCCCGCATCTGCACGTCATCCTTGACGAGTCGGCGATACGCCGGCCGATAGGCGGCGACTCCGTCATACGGGAGCAACTGCTCGCCCTCGTGACCGCGGCGGACCGCCCGAACGTCACGGTCCAGGTGATGCCGTATGCCTCCGGGGCCCATGCCGGGCTCGACGGCCGATTCACCATTCTGTCGTTCCAGGACGCCGCAGACCCCGATATCGCCTACGTCGAAGGCACCATGGGTGACGTGTACGTGGAGAGCGCAGAGGCAATAACCCAACACAGAACCCGGTTCGAGCGCATCGAAGACGAGGCGCTTTCCCCCGCAGAATCCGTCCGGCTGCTGGCCGAGGCGGCTAAGGAGTAAATCCGTGGCTCAGCTCATCTGGCGCAAGTCCTCGCACAGCGGCAGTGGAGACCAGTGCGTCGAGGTCGCCGCACTCCCCGACGGAGCGCGGGCGATCCGCGACTCCAAGAACCCAGGCCTCCCGACCGTGGCGTTGTCCCCCGCCGGATTCACCGGTCTCCTTCGGGGGCTTTCAGAATAACTGGAACGTGTTCTAGTCTCCAGACTGCGGTCATCGGGGTCATCTGGAGGTAGGACACGTGAAGCTCGGGATCAACGTCGGCTACTGGCAGCGCGACCCGGAGGACGCCACCGAGACGGTGCTCGCCGCGGAGCGGCAGGGGTACGACTCGGTGTTCACCGCCGAGGCGTACGGATCGGACGCCTTCACCGCCCTCGCCTGGTACGGCGCGCGCACGTCGCGCATCAAGCTGGGCACCGCGGTGGTGCAGTTGTCCGCCCGGACCCCCGCCGCGACGGCCATGCACGCGCTCACCTTGGACGCGTTGTCCGGCGGTCGGCTGATCCTGGGCCTCGGGGCGTCCGGCCCGCAGGTCGTGGAGGGATGGTACGGCGTACCGTTCCCCCGGCCGCTGGCCCGGACCCGCGAGTACCTGCGCATCGTGCGCGACATCTGGGCGCGCGAAGCACCCGTCGTCAACGACGGCCCGCACTACCCGCTGCCTTATCCGGGCGGTGCGGGCCTCGGCAAGCCGCTGAAGTCCATCACCCGGCCGCTGCGCCCCGACATCCCCGTCTACCTGGGCGCCGAAGGCCCGAAGAACGTCGCTCTGGCCGCCGAACTGGCCGACGGGTGGCTCCCCCTGTTCTGCGACCCCGAGAAGATCGACGACGTCTTCGGGGCGTCCCTGGCGGGCCGCAAGCCCGGATTCGAGATCACCGCCACCGTCACCACGGTGGTGGCGCCGCTGGAGCAGGCCCTGGCGTGGGCGAAGGTGCCCCTGGCGTTCTACATCGGCGGCATGGGCGCCAAGGACGAGAACTTCCACCTCGACCTCATCGGCCGGCTCGGCTACGCCGAGGAGGCCGCGCACGTCCAGAAGCTGTTCCTGGCGGGCCGCCGAGACGAGGCCATCAAGGCGGTGCCCGACGAACTCGCCGACTCGATCTCGCTGCTCGGCCCGCTGGAGCGCATCGCCGAACGCCTTGAGCTGTGGAAGGCCAGCCCCGTGACGACCCTGCTCGTCGCGGGCGTCAAGGACGAGCCGACCCTCAAGGCCATCCGCGGCCTCGTCGACGCCTAGGACTTCTCGGCCCGCGCGCGGAACGGGCGCATGACCTCGTCGTGCCGGCCCGTTCCGCGCGCGGGCCGCAGCCAGGGTTCCGGAGACGGTGCCGGAACGCCTAATCGCGGATCTCGCGGATCTCGAAGTTGTCGAAGTCCGCGACAACCGACACATCCCAGTTGTCCTGCATCGCGATCAGGCCCACCTGGCCGGTCAGGAGCGGGGTCTCCTCGTCGAGGTGCTCCAGCACGAGGTCGCCGTCGACCCATAGGCGCAGCCGGACGGTGCCCGCCTCCGGGTCGGCCTCGCACGCGGCCTGGATCCGGTTGGTCTTGCCCACGTCGAAGCCCGGGACGTCGTCGGACCTCTCCAGTTCCTTGGGGCTCGGCCCGCTCGCGCCGTCCGGGTAGACGACGCGGCGCAGCACCGCTCGTGTGCCGTCCGTGCGCAGAAGGAACTGGTAGCCGTCGACCTGGGTGGTGTTCGGCGCGAGGCAGACGAGCCCGGTCAGCGCGCTGGGCTTGCCGGACGTCTTGAGGTCGACCGCCAGCAGCGAGCGCTGGGGCACCTCCTTCACCGGCGCGAGCGACTGGAGCACCAGGTCGTACTCGTCGGTCTGGATCCGGTAGGCGCCGTCGTTGTAGGCGCGATTCTTGTCGTAGTCGTCGTTCCAGGTCTTGGTGACCCCGGCGAAATCGTCGCTCCAGTCCTCGACGGATTCCGGGACGCCGCTTCCCCTGCTCACCAGGACCGCCCCGGCCGCCACCGCGACGAGGGCCGTCCCCGCGCCGACCAGGAGGTAGCGGCGGTGGCCGCGGCCCCGCCGCTTGACCGCCGTTGTGCCTGGCGGCGCGCCCTCGACGGGCGGGGGCGACGGCGGCGGCAGCATCGACCACGCGTGCTGCGGCTCAGCCTGCGGCGGAGCCGTCGCGAGGGCCCCCGCGGGCGCGTCGTGCACGGTCGGTCCGGTCGGCCACACGGCCGCCTCGACCGTCGGCGCGACCCGCGCGGGGTCCGCGCCCTGCTGCCCCGTGAGCATCTCCAGCAGCCGCTGGGCGCTCGGCCGCTTCGCCGGGTCGGGGTCCAGCGCGAGCCTGACGAGTTCCAGCACCGCGGGGTCGAGGCCGTCGAGGTTCGGCTCGCCCTGGGTGACCTGGTAGAGGATCGCCGGGACGTTCGACGCGGCGTAGGGCGCGACGCCGGTGCCCGCGAAGGCCACCACGCAGCCCCACGCCCAGATGTCGGCGGCGGGAGTTGCCTCCTCGCCCCGGATCACCTCGGGCGCCATGTAGGCGGGCGTGCCGACGAACGTGCCCGTCCGGGTCGCGTTGGAGGTCGTGTCGAGCGCGCGCGCGATGCCGAAGTCGATGACGCGCGGTCCGAGCTGCGACAGCAGCACGTTGCCCGGCTTGAGGTCGCGGTGCACGATGCCCGCGCCGTGGATCGCCGCCAGCGCGGTCGCGACCCCGACGGCCAGGTGCTCCAGCGTCGAGCCGCGCATCGGTCCCGACAGCCTGATGTGGTCGTCGAGGTTCGGGCCGTCGACGTACTCGGTGACGACGTAGAGCGGGTCGGCGTCCAGGTTCGCGTCGAGCACGCTCGCGGTGCAGAACCTGCGGACGCTGCGCGCCGCCGTCACCTCGCGGTGGAACCGCTCCCGGAAGGACGCCTCGCCGGCCAGCTCGGTGTTGATCACCTTGACGGCGACGCGCATGCCCATGGCGTCCTCGGCGAGGTAGACGGTGCCCATACCGCCCCTGCCGATCCGTTCGAGCAGCCGGTAGGGGCCGATCAGTTGAGGATCCTGGGACATGGGCGCTCCTCGGGGGGCGAGCGGGCCGTGGGTCGGCTCAGGGGACGAGGAGCAACTTACCGGTAGTACGCCGACCTTCGAGATCTTCATGGGCGATTCGGGCATCGGACAGGGGATATGTCCGGCCGATGCGGACGTCGAGGGTGCCCGCGGCCACGTGGCCGAACACCGCCGCCGCCCGCTCCCGCAGTTCCTGGACCGTCAGCGTGTAGTGCACGAGGGTCGGCCGGGTGAGGAAGACCGAGCCGGCGCTCGCCAGCCGCCCGGTGTCCAGGCCGGTGACCGCGCCGCTGGCCGCGCCGAACAGCGCGAGCAGGCCGCGCGGGCGCAGCGAGGCGAGGCTGCCGTCGAAGGTGTCCTTGCCGACGCCGTCGTAGACGACGTCGACGCCCCGCCCGTCCGTCAGTTCGCGTACGCGCGCTGGGAAGTCCGCGTAGCCGATGACCTCGTCGGCGCCCGCGTCACGGGCGAGCTTCTCCTTCTCCGGTGTCGACACCGTGCCGATGAGCCGACCGCCGCGCAGCTTGACGAACTGGGCGACCAGCAGCCCGACCCCGCCCGACGCGGCGTGCAGCAGCGCGGTGTCGCCCTCGCCGATCGGGAACGTGTCGTGGGTGAGGTAGTGCGCCGTCATGCCCTGGAGCAGCGCCGCGGCGGCCTGCTCCGGCGTCACGCCGTCGGGCACGGGCACCGTGCGGTCGGTGTCGGCGAGCGCGAACTCGGCGTAGCCGCCGATCGCCGAGGACGTGACGACCGGGTCGCCGATCTCGAAGTCGGCGACCTCCGCGCCGACCGCCTCGACCGTCCCCGCCGCCTCCTCGCCGATCGTGAACGGAAGGTCCCTGCGGTAGTGGCCGGTGCGGTAGTAGGTGTCGATGTAGTTCACGCCCGCCGCCGCCACCCGGATCAGCACCTCGCGCGGCCCCGGCACCGGGACGGGGACCTCCCGCTCGACAAGGGCCTCGGGTCCGCCGTGCTCGGCGACGACGATCGCGCGCATCGTTCCTCCAGGAGTGACGTCAGGTAATGCCGTGCCCGGAGCAACCCGAGCCGCCCACCCAATCTTCCCTGAGGCCACCGAGGGCCTCGTCCACCGCCTCCTCCACCCGCGCGACGACCTGGGCGGGATCGAAGATCTCGCGGCAGGCGCAGTCCTCGAAACCGACCCGCACCGCCGCGTAGAACATCGAGGCCAGCAGCCGGGGCCGCAGGTCGACCGGGCCGCACACCCCGTTCTCCAGGCCCAGCCGGGAGGCGAGCTCGGCGGAGAGCAGCCGGGCGGTGACCTGGTGGCGGGCGTGCTGGGCGGCGATGAGCGCGGGGTTGGTCTCCAGCACCTGGCGCAGCCTTCGCATCCGCTCCAGCTCGGCGGTCTCGCCGCACACGGCGGGGCGCAGCACCTCCCGCAGCGCCCCGCGCAGCGCCCCGACGGGGCCCTCGCACGCCGGTCTGGCGCGGACCGCCTCCATCGTCCGGGCGTCGAAGTCGGCGACGACGCCGAGGATGACGTCCTCCTTGGCGGCGAAGTAGCGAAAGAACGTCCGCTGGGAGACCGGGACCGCCGCGACGATCTCGTCGATCGTCGTCTTCTCGTAGCCCCGGCTCAGGAACAGGTCGAGCGCGGCGTCGACGAGGGCGAGCCTCGTCCGGTGCTTCTTCAGCTCCCGGAGACCTCCGGGCACCGTCACCGCCGCCACGGCAGCTCCCTCCTCGCGCAACCTCCGACCGCCGTCATGGTAAGGGCGCGCGGGACCGATCGGCGCCGGGTCGAACGGCACGAGCATGGCCGGAATCCGTCCCGACCGGGGCCCGACCTGCGGCGGACGGTGTCCGCCCGCTTGGCGATCCCCGCCCGCATTCGATAGAGTTTTCGAACGATGAGCCAGTTGAGCGAGCCGGTCACCGTGTGGACCGGGCCGGACGGCCTGCCCCGCCGCTTCGTGTGGCGCGACAGGCTCTTCGTCGTCCGCCGGATCCTTGAGCACTGGATCGTCAGCCGGGACTGGTGGCGCGAGCAGCATCCGGAGTCCGCCGATCCCGCGGAGCGGCGGTTCTGGCGGGTCGAGGCGTCCCCGGATCGCGAGAGCGGCGTCTACGAGCTGCGGCACACGCCGGAGACCGACGAGTGGACCCTGTCCCGCGTCTGGCGCTGAGCGCTCACTCCCGCGGGACGGCCGGGGCGGGCGGCACCCGGAGCTGGAGCAGCGTCACGTGGAAGACGACCGCCATCGCCAGCGTCGCCGCGAGGCCCAGCGTGGCCGCGGCGGCGGTGCCGATCTGGACGGCGAACTCGGCGTCGTGGAGGGTCGCGGCGTCCAGCGACGGGAAGAGCTGGGCGAGGCCTATCGCGGCGAGCAGGTTCGACCACCAGGCCATCACCACCACGCTCGCCCCGTGCCTGCGCGGCAGCGCGTACCTGCCGCTGGCCAGCCACACCTCCAGGACGAGGCGGGGCGGCAGCCACAGGTTGGCCAGCGGGACGAACCAGGAGCCGACCGTCCACAGGCGGCGGGTCCGCACCGGGCTGAGGGTCTGCCCGTGCGCCTGCCACAGCCAGGCGAGGAAGAGCACGCCGGTGACGACGGCGAGGAACAGCGAGACGACGAAGACGTCGCGGTAGCCGGCCAGGGTGAGGGAGGCCGATCCCGGGTCGTAGGACAGGGACGTCGTCCCGTCGAGTTCCGAGGCGAGGCGCAGGAGGCTCACCGAGGAGCCCATGGCGAGGAAGGCGTTGAACCCCAGCAGCATGAACAGGCCGATGCCGAGGGCCCGGAAGTCCCGGCGGCGCGACCAGGCGCCGCACGCCGGGCAGCGGACCACCTCGAGCGGGATGATGTCCCCGCACAGGCCACACGGCACGGGTTCTCCTCCGCTCCGCTTTTCCGGCAGTCTACGTGTTGTCGACCTGCACTTTAGTGCGCGCTACCCACCGGTATGGAAACCTACCCGCATGTCCCGCGAGAGCCGCAGCGACACCACGTCTCCCCCGCCCGCGACGCAGCGAGGGCCGTGCGCGGAAGCCGGGGCCGACGAGGTGATCGAGCGGTTCGCCGCCGAGACCGCGCGCGAGGTGGCCGCCGCCTTCGCCGCCGCGTTCGGCCCGCTGCCCAGCCCCGTCGCGGTGTTCCCGCACGTCGAGGACGGGTTCCCGCTGCTGGCGCTGCGCGTGTGGGGCGCGATCGTGCGGGCCTCGGTGCGCCGCGAGCGGCCCGACACGTCCTACACCGGGCTCGCCCGCGCGCTCCTGTGGTACGTCGAGCTGTACCAGCGCGCCGGGATGATCACCCGCGAGGTGCGGCCGCCCGCGGTGGTGCGGATGCTCGTGGCGCTCATCCACGGGTTCATGCTCCAGCGCGCGGTCTTCGGCGACGGCGACCTCGGCCTGTTCCGCGCCGGACTGCGGGCGCTGGCGCTCAGCCCGGCAGCGGAACCCAGCCCTCCGCGGTCCTGAGCAGGAGGCTGCGCGACAGCAGGTGGTCGCCGCGGGCCCACACCCGGTCGGCGACCCAGCGGAGCTTGGCCAGGCCCTGGGCGTCGCGGGAGCCCGTGGCGGTGAAGACGTCGCGGGCCGGGACCCCGACGACGAGGTCGCCGTCGACCTCTCCGGCGAGCTTGTCGAGGAACGCCCCGTCGAGCAGCAGCCCGGCCTCCAGGTCGCCGCCGACGGTGACGGTCACCGCGCGCACGTCGGGGAACCAGTTGAGCGCGAGTTCGGGGCGGCGCGCGCGCAGGTTGCCCGCGGCGCGCTCGCGCAGCAGTTCGGCGCGCAGGCCGCGCTCGGCGATGCGGCGCGGGGTGAGCGGCTCGACCCGGGGCCTGCCGTCGTCG
This sequence comes from Actinocorallia aurea, assembly GCF_054783995.1. Classification (NCBI taxonomy): domain Bacteria; kingdom Bacillati; phylum Actinomycetota; class Actinomycetes; order Streptosporangiales; family Thermomonosporaceae; genus Actinocorallia; species Actinocorallia aurea. The sequence goes on along the minus strand of NZ_BAAGPQ010000014.1, from coordinate 271,835 downwards.
CCCGGAGGCAGGTCGACGCCATAGGACAGGTACATGCCGACCGCGAAGGGCTCCCGGACAGGGGTGTCCTCGGGGAGCGGAGGGAAGTCCAGCCGGACGTCCACCGGGACCCGTGCCCCCGGGATCGGGACGATCAGGTCATACGGATCGGTCATCGGGGGTTCCTTTTCGGCTGGAGATTCGCGCTCAGGGTAGCGGCTGGTGGGGGGCGCCGCCCGGCGGAAGCAAGGGCAGCCCGGCGGGGGCTCCGGAGGTGATGAGGGCGTCGAGGGCGGCCCCGTCCATGTGGTCGGCCACGAGGTCGGCGAGCGCGTCGAGCTGGGCCTCGCGCAGGGCCGCGAAGGACGTGCCGGGCGCGGGCGCGAAACGGCGGCCCGCCAGTTCGGCCGCCTCGGCGAGGAAGGCGCGGCGGAAGGCGTCGTTCTCCAAGGCGCCGTGCCAGGTGGTGCCGAAGACGCGTCCCTGCCTGCACCCGTCCAGGAAGGGGGTGCCTCCGTGGATCGTGACGCGGCCGTGGTGGATCTCGTAGGCGCGCACCGGATGGCCGTAGTGCTCGCCCTCCGGCCGGGCGAGGACCTTGTCCTTCTCGAACCGGACGGTGGTCGGGAGCAGGCCCAGTCCTTCGACGCTCCCCTGGCGGGACTCCACGTCGTCCTCGATGGCGCGGGCGAGCATCTGGTAGCCCCCGCAGACGCCGAGGACCGGCTTGTCCGTCGCGGCGAGGACCTCGGCGAAGCCGCGGTCGCGCAGCCAGGCCAGGTCCGCGACGGTGGCGCGGCTGCCGGGCAGGACGATGAGGTCGGCGTCGGCGAGTTCCCCCGGGCCTGTCACGAAGCGGACGGACACTCCGGGCTCGCAGGACAGGGCGTCGAGGTCGGTGAAGTTGGAGATGCGCGGGAAGCGCAGCACGGCGACCCGCAAAGACTCCTCGCCGTACGGGGTGCCCGTGGCGGGCCTTGCCGCGTCGAGTCCGAGGGAGTCCTCGACGTCGATCCACAGGCCGTCCAGCCAGGGCAGGACGCCGAGGGTGGGGCGTCCGGTGAGGGCCGTGATCTGGTCGATTCCGGGCTGGAGGAGTTCGCGCGCGCCCCGGAACTTGTTGATGACGAACCCGGAGACGAGCGCCTGGTCGGCGGGCTCCAGCAGCCCGACTGTCCCGTAAAGCGCGGCGAAGACGCCGCCCCTGTCGATGTCGCCCACGACGAGGACGGGCAGATCGGCGGCTCTGGCCAGGCCCATGTTCGCGATGTCGCCCCTGCGGAGGTTGATCTCGGCGGGGCTGCCCGCCCCCTCGCAGATGACGACGTCGTACTCGTCGCGCAAGGAGCGGTAGCTCTCCAGCGCGACCTCTCTGAGGCGGTCCTTGAACGCGTAGTACTCCAGCGCGTCCACGTCGGCGATCGGACGGCCCCGTACGACGACCTGGCTCCGCCGGTCGCTGCCGGGCTTGAGCAGGATCGGGTTCAGGTGCGCGGTCGGCTCGATGCCCGCGGCCTGGGCCTGCATGACCTGCGCCCGGCCGATCTCCGCGCCGTCGGCGGTGACCATCGAGTTCAGCGACATGTTCTGCGCCTTGAACGGCGCGACCCGCACCCCGCGCCGGGCCAGCCAGCGGCAGATCCCGGCGACGACGACGCTCTTGCCCGCGTCGGAGGTGGTGCCCGCGACCAGCAGGGCGCCGCGCGGCGGCGCGCTCACCGGCGCCGGCCGAGCGCGAGCGCCAGCGCGGCGCTGACCGCGACCGCGGACACCGAGACCGCCTTCGTCAGCCGCACCGCCCGCCGGATGTCGGCGATCTCGGGCTCCCTGCCGTCGCCGAGCGCGGGCCGGGTCTCGACCTCGCCCGCGTAGGTGTTGGCGCCGCCGAGCCGCACGCCGAGCGCGCCCGCCGCGGCCGCCTCGCAGCGCCCCGCGTTCGGGCTGGGGTGCCGCGCGCCGTCGCGGCGCAGGGTCCGCCACGCCTCGCGCACGGCGCGCAGACGGCCGCCCCGGGCCGGGGCGACGGCCGGGGCCGCGAAGACCGTCAGCGTCCCGGTGAGGCGCGCGGGGAGCCAGTTGAGGACGTCGTCCAGCTTCGCCGAGGCCCAACCGAAATTCGCGTACCGGGCGCTGCGGTAGCCGACCATCGCGTCGAGCGTGTTCACCGCGCGGTAGGCGGCGAGCCCCGGAACGCCCGCGACGGCCCCCCAGAAGAGCGGGGACACCACGGCGTCGCCGGTGTTCTCGGCGAGGGACTCGACCGTCGCGCGGGCGAGGGCCGGGCCGTCGAGGCCGGAAGGGTCCCTGGCGCACAGGTGCGACAGGCGCAGGCGGGCCGCGCCCAGGTGGCCGCCCTCCAGGTGCCGGGCCATGATCTCGCCTTCGCGGCCCAGGGAGGTGCCGCCCAGGACGGTCCAGGTGGTGGCCGCCGTCGTCAGGCAACGGACCACGGGGCGGTTCCGCCCGGCCCGCTCCGCCAGGACCGCCGCGCCGAGCACGGCGCCCGCGCTGATCCCGGTGAAGAGCGCGCCCCGCGCTTTGCCGTCCCGGTAGATCGCCTTCTCCAGCGCCGCCGCGGCCCTGCCGAACCCGGCCACGGGGTGCCCGCGCCGGGGGTCGCCGAGCAGCGCGTCGAGCCCCGCGCCGAGCAGCAGGCCCGCCGCTCGCGCTCTCATGTCCGTCCTCACCACAAGCCACGACCGTAATGCACGACAATCGGGGGCATGTTCGCGGACCGCATCTCCCGAGTGACCCAGGTGGTGACCGATCCGTCCGTCATGGCCGGGTACGCCGAGGACTTCACCGGTAGGTGGCGGGGCCACGCCCGCCTCGTCGTGCGGCCCGGCTCCACGGCCGAGGTCGCCGAGGTCATGCGCATCTGCGCCGGGGAGGGCGTGCCGGTGGTCCCGCAGGGCGGGAACACCGGACTCGTCGGCGGCGGCGTCCCGATGCGGGGCGAGGTCGTCGTCTCGCTGCGGCGGCTGAACACGCTGGGACCCGTCGACAAGGCGGCCCGGCAGGTGACGGCGGGGGCCGGCGTCGTCCTCGCCGACCTCCAGCGGCACGCGCGGGCCGCGGGCCTGGACTTCGGCGTGGACCTCACCCCCCGCGACTCCGCGACGATCGGCGGCATGATCGCCACCAACGCGGGCGGTGAACGGGTGCTCCGCCACGGCACCACCAAGGCGAGCGTCGTCGGGCTGGAGGCCGTCCTCGCGGACGGGTCGATCGTCTCTCGCCTGGACGGGCTCCCCAAGGACAACACCGGATTCGACCTCCCGTTCGCGGCCAGCGAGGGCACCCTCGGGATCATCACGGCGGCCCGCCTGCGCCTGGTGCCCCATCTGACGAGCAAGGCGACCGCCCTGCTCGGCCTCCCCAGCGCCGAAGCGGCCCTGGCGGCCCTGGAACGGCTCCGCGCCGTCGACTCCCTGGAGTCCGCCGAGTTCTTCCTCCCCGAGGGCCTCGCCCTGGTGCGCCGCCACACCGGGCTGCCTTCGCCGACCCGGGAGCAGCACGCCTTCTACGTCCTGGCCGAGTGCGCCGCCTTGCAGGACCCGTCCGACGAACTGCACGAGGCGCTCGCCGACATCGACGCCCCCGAGACCGTAGTGGCCGCCGACCCTTCCGACCGGCACCGCCTGTGGACCTACCGGGAGGCGCACGCCGAGGCCATCCGGGCCTCGGGACCGGCCCACAAACTCGACGTGGGCGTCCCGCTGGCCGCCCTGCCCGGCTTCCTCGCCGACGTCCCGCGCCTCGCCGGAGACTCCGTCCCCGTCCTGTTCGGGCACCTCGCGGAGGCGAACGTGCACGTCAACCTCCTGGGCGGTAGCGCGGACCCGTCCCCGGCCGTCCTCGCCCGGGTGGCCGAACTGGGCGGCACGATCAGCGCCGAGCACGGCGTGGGCCGCGCCAAGGCCGCCTACCTGGGCCTCACCCGCACCCCGGCCGAGATCGCCGCGCTGCGGGCCGTCAAGGCCGCGCTGGACCCGGCCGGACTGCTCAATCCCGGCGTGATCTTCTCCTGACCGCCGCGAATGGTCACGAACAAGGTAAACATGACTTCCATGGCGCCCTCCCTCGACGACCTCACCTGGCCCGTGACCACCTCGCGGCTCCTGATCCGCCGCGCCGTCCCCGCCGACACCCGCCCCCTCTGGGACGGCTACCGGCACCTGGAGTCCATCCGGTGGTGGCTCTCGGGCGGCGACAACGACTTCGCCGCCTTCGCGGAGAAGTACAGCGACCCCGAGCGCCTCTCCGGCCTCCTCGTCATCGAGCGGGACGGGGAGATCATCGGCGACCTCATGCTGCGCCTCGGCGAGGTGTGGGCGCAGCTCCCCGCCCCGCGGGAGCCGCTCGGCCAGGCGGAGGTCGGCTGGTGCCTCTCCCCCGCCGCCCAAGGGCACGGCTACGCCTCCGAAGCGGCCCGCGAACTCCTGCGGATCGCCTTCGAGGACCTGTCCCTGCACCGTGTCACCGCGGTCTGCTTCACCGGCAACGAACCGTCCTGGCGGCTCATGGAGAAGCTCGGGATGCGCCGCGAGCAGCACGCGCGCCAGGACTCCCTGCACTCCTCCGGAGAGCTCCTCGACTCCTACGGCTACGCCCTGCTCGCCGAAGAGTGGCGGGCTCAGGAACCGCCCGCCGCCAGCTCGGCCTCGAAGCCGTCCCTCCACGAGGCGTAGTGCGGCTGCCACGGCAGCTCGTGCTTGGCGCGCGTATTGGCGGCGCCCCTCAACCGGGTGAAGAACGCCACACCCCACGCACCCGTGACGAGACGTGCGACGGGCGTGGGCACGCGGTGCGGAGGCTCGGCGCGCAGGAGACCCGCCAAGGCGGGCAGCCACTCGGACACCGGTGACGGGTCGTCGTCGACGACGTTCAGGGAGCCCGTCACCGACGTGGTGAGCGCGGCGGCGACGGCCCGGGCCGCGTCGTCCGCGTGCACGAAGGAGAAGACCGCGGTGCCCTCCCCCACGAGGGGGATCCTCCGCTCCCTGACCTGCGCGGTGATCCATCCCTCCGGGCCGAACCCCGTGCCCGGGCCGTACAGGTGGCCGAACCTCAGGACGAGCCCGTCGGCGGCGTGGGTGAGGGCCTCCATCTCCACCAGGGCGCGCAGGGTCGTCGCGAACTGCTTCGGCGGGTCGTGCCAGAGCGGCGCGTCCTCGTCGGCCGGGCCGGAGCCGTCGGGGTCGTAGGCGAACGCGACGCCTTCGCCGACGATCCGGGACGTCCCGGCCTCGCGGGCGGCCTCCAGGAGCGTTCTGGTCGCCTCGGTGCGCAGCCGGTTCGTCTGGGCGAACGCGCGTTCCATCCGGCGCGGATCGAGCACGGGCGGGATCGCGGTGAGGAGGTTCACCACCGCGTCCGGCCGCGACTCCCGGACCGCCTTGCGCAACTCGTCGGCCTCCAGCGCGTCGACCGCGAGCGGCCAGACCGCGGGCCCCTGGTCCGGCACGGGCGTGCGCGACAGCGCGAACACCTCGTGGCCCGCCCCGGCCAGCAGCGGCACCAGCCGCCCGCCGATGACCCCTGACGCCCCCGCGACGAGCACCCGCATCGCAGCCCCCTCTCCATTCGGTTACGGAGAGTGATACCCAATCCGGGGCGCGGGCGGGCGGCGTTACAAGAGAACGCCCTCCAGAGTCAGGAGCGCGCGCTTGGCCGTGAGCCCTCCCGCATAGCCCGTCAGCGATCCGTTCGCCCCGACCACCCGGTGGCAGGGACGCAGGATCGACAGCGGATTCGCGCCGATCGCCACGCCCACCGCCCGCGCCCTCGCGGGAGACCCGCCGAGCCCCGCGTTCAGGCGCCCGTAGGTGGTCGTGACGCCGTAAGGCAGGGCGTCCAGAGCGGCCCAGACCTGCCGTTGGAAAGGCGTGCCGCAAAGAACCGGCGTGTAAGAGAAGTCCTTGAGCTCCCCCGCGAAATAGGCGTCGAGCTGGTCGCGGAGGGCGCGGAACGGGCCGTCGTCGCGGGACCCGGGCTCCGCGGGGGTCCAGCGGTGCTCCTGGAGCGTCAGCGAGGCCAGCGCCACACCCTCGTCGGTGGCCTCTCCGACGAGCAGCATCTCGCCGATCGGGCTCGCGACCTTCGTGTGGACCGTCATGAGCTCTTCCTTCGGTTGGCTGTGGCGGGGTGCCACAGGAGGTGGGTCGCGTAGCTCCGCCACGGGGCCCAGGACGTCGGGTCGGCCCCCGCGGCGGCCAGGGCGCGGCGCAGGACGACGTCGCCGGGCGGGAGCACGTCGGGGTCGCCGAGGGCACGCATGCGAATGTAGGCGGCCGTCCAGGCCCCGATGCCGTGCACCGCGAGCAGCGACTTCTCGGCCTCGGTGCGGTCCGCCCCGGGATCGAGCTCGACCTGCCGCGACGCGAGAGCCGCGCCCAGCGCGCGCAGGGCCGCCCGGCGGGAGCCCGGCATGCCGAGCTCGTCCATGGACGCCTCGGCCAGCGCCGCGGAGGCGGGGAACAGATGGGTGAGCGTGCCAGAAGGGGCTTCCAGAGGCGTCCCGTAGGCGGAGACGAGCCTTCCGCCCAGCGTCCTGGCCGCCGCCACGCTGACCTGCTGGCCGAGCACGGCGCGGAACGCCAGCTCGTCGGCGTCGGCGGCGCCGGGAGAGCGCAGGCCGGGGACCTCCGACAGCCGGGGCCCGAGGAGCGGGTCGCCCGCGAAGCTCTCGGCGACGGCATAGGGGTCGGCGTCCAGGTCGAACAGCCTCCGCACCCGCTGCGTCGCCGAAGACAGGTCGCGCAGATCGGCGAGCATCACGGTGCAGTCGAGCCAGCCCGTCTCCTTGCGGGGCTCCAGGACGGTGACGAGGGCGGGACCTCCGGGCAGGGCCAGGGTCCGGCGGTAGGAGCGCCTGCCCGGCTCGCCCGTGACCTCCTCGATCCCGGGGATCGCACGCACCGCCAGGAACGAGAACACAGGGCCCGCCGCGTATCTCCCCCGATAGGCGAGCCTCAGGGGGATGCCGGAGGCCGCCGCGGTAAGGGCGTGGCGCCCGGACTCCCGCAAGGCGCTCGGCGTCACCGCGTAGACCGCGCGGATCGTGTCGTTGAACTGCCGCACGCTGGCGAAGCCCGCCGCGAAGGCGACCTCGGTCACACTCAGCGTTGTCGTCTGGAGGAGGATGCGGGCCGTGTGCGCGCGCTGGGCGCGGGCCAAGGCCAGCGGCCCGGCCCCGACCTCGGCCACGAGCTGCCGCTGGAGCTGCCGGGGGCTGTACCCGAGCCGGGCCGCGAGCCCCGGGACGCCTTCCCTGTCGACCGTGCCGTCCCCGATCAGCCGCATCGCCCGCGCCACCACGTCCGCGCGGATCTGCCAGGCCGCCGATCCGGGCACCGCGTCCGGCCGGCACCGCTTGCACGCGCGGAAGCCAGCGGCCTGGGCGGCCGCCGCCGTCGGATAGAAGCCGACGTTCTCGAACTTCGGCGTGGTCGCGGGGCAACTCGGACGGCAGTAGACACCGGTCGTCCTCACGCCGGTGAAGAACTCGCCGTCGAATCTGCCGTCTCGCCCGCAAACCGCCTGGTAGCGGGCCTCATCCGTCTGCGCCACCCCTCCAGTCTGCGTGATCGGCGGACCCTTGACCGGCGGTTTTCGGACATGACGGTGCCCATGCAAAGGCCCGCCGTGACAGATCGACAGCCACGACGGGCCTGAGAAAAGCGCGCCCAGAGGGATTCGAACCCCCGGCCGACGGATTAGAAGTCCGTTGCTCTATCCAGCTGAGCTATGGGCGCTGGTTTTTGGGAAGCGAGTTTAGGGCACGCGGGCCGCAACCAACAGCAGGTTTCCGCCCGATTCATCCCTGACACGGTCCGGATGAGCGCCCACAGGGGGAAGACGGCCGCGGTCACCCGTGGGAGGGTGTGAAGCGACCGGCGGGGGCAAGGCCCTCCTGCCGGTATTTTGAGGTGATTTCACTCCGTCCTTAGGACGGGCCTGACAGAGTGTGGGCCGCCCCCCTCGCCTGACGTCGTCGACCGGAAGATCTGAGGACCATGTCGGACAGTGACAAGACCCCCAGCGTGAAGCTGCCGGACGCCCGGGACATCAGCCGGACCAGCTTCACCCCGCACGGCATCAACCGCGGCAAGGGGTCGCTGAAGCGTCCGGCCAACAAGGCCGAGCTGCGCAAGCGGCGGATCAAGCAGACCGGCATCGGCGTCCTCGTCCTCGCGGTGGTGGCGGGCGTCGGCGGCGGGGCCTGGGCGCTGACCCGGCCCGAGCAGGACTTCACCGTCAGCGGCGCGTTCGGCAAGGACCCGAAGATCGCCTGGCCGGAAGTGGCGCCGTACGCCAAGGGCACGACCCAGAAACTGATCTCCGGCTCGGGCGACGCGCTGAAAGAGGGCGACACCGCCTTCGTCCACTTCGAGACCTACCAGTGGACCGGCGAGGAGAAGCACGAGGAGAAGTCCAGCAGCTACACCGACGGAAGCGCGACGACCCTTCCCGTCGGCGGCGAGGGCAGCGGCTTCAAGCGCCTGGACGACGCGATCAAGACCGCCAAGATCGGCGACCGCTACCTGCTGACGATCCCGGTCTCCGAGCTGGGCGACACCGCCGCCGAGACCGACCTGGCCAAGGGCGACAACGTCGTGTTCGTCCTCGACGTCGTCAGCAAGCAGTACGAGATCACCGGCGAGCAGACCGACCTGGACGACGACAGCCTGCCCAAGGTCACCGCGGCCGAGAAGATCGGCGACGCCCCGACCGTCGAGATCCCGAAGACCGACCCGCCGAAGGAACTCGTCGTCAAGACGCTGATCCAGGGCACCGGACCGGTCACCCAGAAGGGCCAGACGCTCGTCACCAACTACGCGGGCAAGGTCTGGCGCACCGGCAAGGAGTTCGACTCCAGCTGGACCAACGGCTCTCCCGCCAACTTCCCGATCGGCAACGGCAGCGTCATCGCCGGCTGGGACAAGGCGCTGGTCGGCGTCAACGTCGGCAGCCGGCTCCTGCTGGTGATCCCGTCCGAGGACGGCTACGCCGACGGGAACAAGGACGCGGGCATCGAGAAGGGCGACACGCTGGTGTTCGTCGTGGACGTTCTCGGCGCGGCCTGAACGTGACGGGCGGCCGGCCCCGGGGCAGGGGCCGGCCGCCTCGGCATTCCCGCGGACGGCTCTCGCCGCGCCGCCCCTCCTGTAGTTGTCCACAGGACGGGCAGCGTGATGGGACCGTCATTCCGGTATCGTCTTGCCGTAACGAAAGGGTAACGGGGGCATGGTGAGCGAGTATGGCGACGACGCGCGCACTGAGGCGCAGGGGGAAGGCGAATCTCCTGAGCCCGTAGAGGCTGCCGAGATCGCCGGAGCGGACGATCCGGCCGAGTCCCCCGGAGAGGTCGGAGACGCGGCCGAGAACGGCACGGCCGAGGCCGACGCGGCAGAGGCGAAGGCCGACGGGCCGGGCGAGGACCTGCCGGTGCCGGACGAAGCGGACGAGTCGCACGAGGAGCCCGCGCAGGAGAAGGCCGCGGCCGAGGAAGAGCCGACCGCCGCCTACACCCCCTTCCTCGACGACGAGCCCGAAGCCGACGATGCGCCCGCGAACGAGGCGGCTCTGGCCGAGGCCCCCGAGCCGGCCGAGCCGCACGAGACCGAAGAGCCGACCCGAGCCTTCTCCCCCCTGGAAGACGACGACCTCTACGCCCCCTTCCTCGACGACGCCCCTTCCGCGGAACCCGACGACCCCGCGGACGTCACCCGGGTCGACCCCGCCGAGGTCACCCGCATCGACACCGCGTTCCCGACCGCGGCCCTCGCCTCCCTCGCCGGCTCGGGCGACGACGGTCCCTCCGACCCCGGCCCGCCCTCCTCCTCCGCCGCCTCCCCCCAGCCCGGTCTCCCCCGCAAGCGCGGCAGATGGGTGCGGCGGGTCAGTTGGAGCGTCCTGGTCCTGCTCGGCCTCGGCGTGATCGCGTTCGCGATCGCCTACACGCTCACCCCGGTGCCCGAGACCCAGCAGTTCAGCGCCCGCGAGCAGCTCAACGTCTTCTACTACTCCGACGGCAAGACCGTCCTCGTCGAGGAGGGCACCAACCGGCGCCCCGTCGACCTCTCGGAGATCTCCCTGCCCGTCCAGCAGGCCGTCATCTCCGCCGAGAACCGCAGCTTCCAGAGCGACCCGGGCGTCTCCTTCTCCGGAACGTTCCGCGCGCTCTGGTCGACCGTCACCGGCAAGCAGGTGCAGGGCGGCTCGACCATCACCCAGCAGATGGTCCGCAACTACTACAGCGGCCTCAGTCAGGAGCGGTCGATCTTCCGGAAGCTGAAGGAGGTGATGGTGTCGCTGAAGGTGAGCCAGTCCAAGGACAAGGACTGGATCATGCAGCGGTACCTCAACACCATCTACTTCGGCAGGCAGAGCTACGGCATCCAGGCCGCCGCCCAGTCCTACTTCAAGGTCGACGCCAAGGACCTCGATCCCGCGCAGAGCGCCTTCCTCGCCGCGGCGATACAGCAGCCCACCCCCTTCAGCAAGGTCACCAAGGACAACCGCGCGGCCGTCGAGGAGCGCTGGCGGTACGTGGTGAGCGGCATGGTCAAGGCCGGCGACCTCACCCAGGCCGAGGCCGACGCCCTGAAGTTCCCGACGCCCGTCAAGGAGCAGCAGAAGAACATCTACAAGGGCCAGGTCGGCTACATGGTCAACGTCGCGAAGAAGGAGCTGCGCGAGGAGCGCGGCATCAACGACGAGGACCTCGCCCTGGGCGGCCTGCGCATCGTCACCACCTTCCGCAAGCCGCTGATGGACGCCGCCGTCAAGGCAGTCACCGACAACGCCCCGGCGGACATGCCGAAGGCGCAGCGCGTCGGCCTCACCTCCGTCGACCCGACCAACGGCGAGGTCGTCGCCATGTACGGCGGGCGCGACTACCTCAAGGAGGCGATGAGCAGCTCGTTCGGCCTCAAGGCGCAGGCCGGCTCGGGCTTCAAGCCGTTCGTGCTGGCCGCCGCGCTGGAGTCCGGCGTCCGGCTGTCGGACACCTACAGCGGCGCGGCGCCCCTCGTCGTCAACGGCTCGTCCATCAAGAACTCCTCGGGCCACAGCTACGGCTACCTCAACCTCGTGCAGATGACCCGGGACTCGGCGAACACCGCCTACGTGCGGCTCGGCGAGGAGGTGGGCCTGGACAAGGTGGCGAAGATGGCCGAGAGCCTCGGCATCCCCGAGTCGCAGCTCACCGCGAACGGCGCGAACACCGCGCCGACGTTCCCGCTCGGTGTCTCCGACGTCAGCCCCGCCCAGCAGGCGGGCGCGTACGCGGCCTTCGCGAACGAGGGCGTCTGGTACAAGCCGCACGTCATCAAGTCGATCACCGGCCGCAAGGGCGTCGAGCGCAAGGTGCAGAACGAGGGTGTCCGCGTGATGAGCAAGGACACCGCGGCCGACGCGACCTACGCGATGGAGCAGGTCGTCAGCAGCGGCACCGGCACCGCCGCGAACCTGTACGACCGCGACGCCGCGGGCAAGACCGGCACCACCGACGGCGGTGCCGCGGTCTGGTTCAACGGCTACATCCCGCAGCTGTCGACGTCCGTCGGCATCTTCCAGAGCAAGGACATGTCGAAGTCCCTCGACCTGTCCCCGTACTCGGCGTACGGCGGTGTGCTCCCCGCGATGATCTGGCGGCAGTACATGGAGACGGCCACCCAGGGGATGGAGGTCAAGGACTTCCCCGACCCCGTCACCTACGATTACACCCCGCAGTACCAATACAACCCCGACACGACCCCGACGGGCCCCGGCGGCGGCGGCACCGGCACCCCGACCGAGGACGAGGGCACCGGCGAACCGACCGGCGAGAACCCGGACGATCCCGGCCAGACCGACCCGGGTGCCGATCCGGGCACCGGCGAGGACGACGGCGCCGATGACGGAGCCGTGGACGGCGGCGACGACGGGGCCGACGACCCCGTCGTGGAGCCCGGCCCGGTACCCGAGGACGGCGGGAACGCGGAGCCATGATGCGCGGACGGCCGCGGCGGTGAACGCCGCGGCCGTCCGCGTGTGCGCGCCCGCGTCACTTGCCGCAGGCCGCGCCGATCTTTTCGGGCTGGTCGCGCACGAGCGCGCTCAGCCGAGCGGTGTCGCCCTTGTCGGCGAGCGCCGGACCCGCTTCACGCCAGGAGGCGGCGAGCGTGCCGAGCACCCCGCTGAGCTCCTTGTCGTCGGACTTCTTGGCGAGTCCGTCGAGCGTCCCCGCGAAGTCCGTCGCGGCCTTCGCCCAGGCGGCGTTGTCGTTGGGCGGCAGTCCCTTCAACTGCGCCTCGAGCCCCTCCACCGCGGTCTGCGTCTCCTCGCACACCTCGGTGCGGTTGCCGAACGCCCCCTCGACGACCGAGCAGCCCGGTACCGCCGCCACCGTGACCAGCACGACGGCCAAGACCCCGCGAAGCATGCGACCCCCTTGTGCGAAATGTTTGAGAACGCCCACATGATTCCCTAAACGGATCTCCGCCGCGAGGCTCCCGCCGAGCTCCGCGCGCCGGTCCCGCAGCCCCCCGGACAGCGAGGAGCAGCGCCGCACACTCCGGTAGCGTAAGGGGGTCCGCAGGACGTCTGAGGAGTTGCATAACGTGGCCGACGAATGGCAGCCCGCCACCGAGCTGGAGACGCGCCTGGCCGGTGCGCTCGGCGATCCGGAGCGGTACTTCCGGTTGCTCGCCGACGCCGAGGTGGTCGTCCCGCTCGCACCCGAGACGGCCGGGCATGTGCTCGCTGAAGCCGTCCAGCCGACCTGGCCGACCCAGGAACTCGACGACCGCACCCACGTGCTCGTCTACACCTCGCCCGAGGCCATGCGCGCGCGGCTCGGCCCGGGGTTCCGCCACCACCTGCGGTTGAAGCTCACCGACGTCGCCGCCGCCTGGCCCGAGCCGCGCTGGTGGCTCGCGGTCGACGCGGGCCTGTCCATCCAGGCGCTGCTGCCGTCGTGGCTGCTGCGCCAGCTCACCGAGGGCGACCCCCGGCCGTTCGTGCTCGGTTCGGGCACGCCCGCGCTGCCGTCCGGGCGTGAGCCGCGCGGCATCGCCGCCGCCGACCCGACCCGCACGCTCCCGCCCGCGGCCTTCTCCGACATTCCGGGCGCGGAGTCCGCACGCCGCGACGCCGGCCTCGGACGCCACGCGTCGCCGCTGCCCGACGCCGAGATCCGCTACGGCCTCGGCCCGGCGTCCGCCGGCCCGCCGCGCGCCGTGAACGGCTCTGCTTCCCCCGACGGCCTCTTCGAGGCGCTCGGCCCCCGCACCCCCGCCGACGACGCCCCCGCGACCCCGCCCACTCAGGCCGACATTTCAGGATCCGTCCAGGACTCGGCCGACCCCCGCGCGTCCCGCATCCGCCTCTTCGGCGCCACTCCCGTCTCCGACGAGACCACCACCGACCTTCCCCCCATCACCCCCGACACCCGCCCTCCCTTCACCTCCCCCGCAGACGCACCCCTCGCCTTCTCCACCGACGCCCCGCGACCGTCCGCCCCGGACACCGCGTCCCCCTCCGAACGCCTCCCCGCCGACCTTCTCGGCTCCCCCCCCCCCCCCCCCCCCCCCCCCCCCCCCC